>JAZQGR010000095.1:0-11203 GCA_045540115.1 Eubacteriales bacterium | reverse complement strand
TGTCTCAATGCCCCGGGCAGACTTACCTCCGGAGGTGCATCCCTTCCGTTGATTCTTTTGATTGAGGACGATCCCGGTACGGCAACAGAGCTTGCAGCACGTGTGCACGCTGAAAACGAACACCGTAAGGAGCTTCAGAGGGATTGCTATCAATCGATCCGAGAGGAAGCAGCGGAGAGAATTGTTTTGGGGGAAAAGGTCCTTGTGATTCTTGCTGAAAATGCACCCAGTGGGATTGCAGGACTGCTCGCAGGTAACCTGAGGGAAGAGTTCGGTCGTCCGTCTATCGTTTTTTGCCCTAAGAAGAATATCGAAGGGGAGACGGTATGGACAGGCAGCGCACGCTCGGTGGATGCATTTCACATTCTGGATGCAATCGACGCTTGCAAAGAACACCTCATCACTTACGGCGGACATAAGCTTGCGGCGGGTCTTACGATCAAAGCGGATAAGGGTATGCTCGAGCATTTCCGAGAAGCGATCAACAAGGAAGCTGCATATCTGACAGAAGAAATGTTGAACCCGATGGCTTTGTGGGATGTGGAACTCACCTCCGAAGAAATAACCGATGAATTGTATGCACAGATGGAAAGCCTGGAGCCCTTTGGCGCCGGTGCTCCGAGACCTGTGGTTAAAATACAAGTTGCGGTTAATGAGGATAAGGGACACTCCTTTATGGGAGCTGAAGGCCAGCACTTGAAGCTGTTTTGCGACCGCTATGTTATGGTGGGCTTTTCCCTTGCCGAAAAGTACATAGAAAACTGTTTGCCGACAGAACTGACGGCTTACGGGAATTTGTCGCTTAATTACTATCGCGGCTCATGTACGAAGCAAGTCTCCCTCCTTGATTTTGCTTGTTAAGGAGGGAATGCCATGGCAGGAAAAACCCACTCCAAACAGATCGCAGTATTCAAGACCTCAAAGGCTTTGCTGGAGTTTATGGATGAATCCAAGTTTGAAAAGGATGCAATGGCTTGGCCCTATGCCGGTTCCTCCAGAATCCGCGTTCACGCAAAGGATTACAGCGAGGGTGTTGGAGAACTTGCAACCGATGCTTTCTACAATCTTTCTGCCGACGAATTCTACCGTCTTCACAATTCGATCCTGAAGGTGCGAACCACGATGGGAAGCGAATACACAAGAGCCAAAAGATATTACGACCGGCTCTGCTCCTTGAGGGTAGAAAAGAAAGCAGAAAGTCCGTCCTGTAATTCATCGGAGATCGAGGATATTATCAATCAGTTTACGAACAGTTCCAATGAGATTTTCCGAGAAGCCGGAGAACGCTTAAAGGTGGCTTTGGCCGCTTCCGTTGCTTCATCACCTGATGAAACCAAGCTGGCAAGACTTATTTCGGATGCAGAGAAGGAAGTGGAGGAGCTGTCTGCCTCAAGAGAAATCTTTTCGGAGCTGAAGATCTTGAACTATCCAAGCTATGCAAACCCCGAAAACGAGGAGGAGCGCAGGGTTACGATGATGAAGCTGGTCTATCATCCGAGGATGAACTATCCCTATGCTTTTACGATCGCAAACGGCTGGGGCATCCCGTTGATTACTAAGATGAAGGGCGTCGTAATCAAGGAAGGCAGTGCACGTTTTGTGGACACGGTAAACATCTGTCTTGACGAAAAAAGCCTTTTGCCCATGCTCCGCCGCGTCGAATTGTTTATTCAGGCAATGACGACACACGGCCTTTCAAAATACTATGAAACGGTAACGAATCCGGTTCTGTTTTATGAACTGAATGAGGAAGAGTAAAACAATGTGTCAGTCTGCTTTTGCAGGCTGACACAGGATACATCACTTAAGCCGCATCTGCGGCAATACATAATTCCGGAGGAAAGGAGGAAGAGAAACGTTTGATGAGTGAGAATACCCCAAGACGTCTCGATATCTACATGGCAGATCTGCCGAGGCGAGGCGGCTCCATTCAATGCGGGTATCGTCCTGTTATCGTTATACAAAACGATAAGGGAAACGAGAGCTCATCAACGGTGATTATTATTCCGCTCACCAGTAAGGTTAAACACTGGATGCCGACTCATGCAATCATCGGAACTCACACCGGCATTGAAAAAGAGTCCGTTGCCTTATGCGAGCAGATCCAGACGATACATATGTCACAGCTTGTTCGAAAGGTAGCGGAGATAACCGAGAAGGAAGATATCGAGGAACTCACAAAAGCCATTATGTCCGCGATCGGAATCGAATCTTCTTCTGTTTTTTGATACTTTGCCATTTGGCATTTGTATAGAAATTTTAAGAAGGAGAGATTAGAAATGTTAAACGCAAGAAAAATCACGACGAGAGTGTTTCCGAAACTTATGGACTTACCTAAAGAGATCGTCGAGCACTATGGACATAAGGAAAGCGACGGGATGATCATCTTCAGTCCGCCTGAGAGGTTTCGAAAGGAAAAGGCAACGTACTTCTGTACCAGATGCGGAACCAAAGGGGAGACAGCGGAGGAATTCCCTGTTTGTGCCAACTGCGGCAACACCGCCTTTCGTCCGCCGATCAATGACGGTAGATACACGGATAGCTGCAGAAACGTTCGTTACGTACAGCAGATTGAGGAGTACGTTGTCATCCGTGAATTTGATTGTTTTCCCAAGGAATCAGCCGAAACCGGTATAACGACAGAGGCTAACGAATGTTTCCGTATCGTTCTGTCTGAATCCGATTACGGATTGTACGGACAGACACATCGCTACGTCAAAGGGGAAGGGAGCCAAAAGGTATGGGCCTCCACAAGAGAGATTTTTGATAACCGCAACCGTCCTATCAATCTTGTGGTAGAAGCTCCATGCGTCTATGACAATTTCCTAATGACCAAGCTTGCCGACGCTCTGACGCGCAACATTGATGAGCTCACAGATAGAGTTAAGCTTGCTGCTGTTGGCATGGCAGATGAAAAGGGAAGTATGCCGGAGGTTACCTTTGCACCTTGGGAGACGTCTGCTATCACCGGTGTTCAAGAGCGATGGGACGTCGAAGTACGCACGCAGGAAGTGGAGAATTCCGATAGCTACGTC
The DNA here is from genome assembly GCA_045540115.1 of Eubacteriales bacterium. GTDB lineage: Bacteria > Bacillota > Clostridia > Oscillospirales > CAG-272 > Colimorpha_A. The sequence goes on along the minus strand of JAZQGR010000095.1, from coordinate 8,168 downwards.
CGTATCCTTTCATGGTGCACCAACTGCGGTAAGTTCGGCACGCGTCTTTCTGAGAATGAACGTTCATACGGAAGCGAAGGCTGCAAGTACTGCGGTAAACGAAACAGCTATCACCAAAGGGATAAGGAGTATATTTTCCATCTCATCGATGCAGTTGAAACTGATGATGACGGCATTGTCATTCGAGTGCAGGCAATGATCCGCGACAGAGTCTTTGCAAAGCAGGTTGTGGAAGGCGAGAATCCTGTAGTAGAAACGAAGGATGTACCTCAGTTCACGAATTATATCCACGTGAACAAGGAGGGAAAAGTGCGTTTTTATGATGACAACCGAAAGGAAATCACCAAGCTGCAGATCCAGATCTATACCTATCATACCGATCGGCACAGAAGATTTATCTTTGAAGAAAAGTCCCTGGAGCTCTTGAAGACAAACAAATGCATCAAGCGGACCGGTTATGACCTGCTTTTAAACACGTATACGACACCCAAGTACTTTGAGTATTTGAAGGAGATCCCCAGCATGGAGATCTTTGCAAAGAGTCAGATGTTTATTCTCATCAATGACATTATGCAGAAGAATATCTCGGATCTTCCTGCTTTCATACGCGGTACAAGCAAGCAGAAGAGCTTGAAGAACCTAACTAAGCCTCAGCTTGAATCACTGCGTAATCAGTTCGTAACGCTCAAGCATTTGGATGCCTATCTGCAGTGCCTTGGCAAAGATCCGACAGCTCTTTATGAGGATTTTATGAGTCTCAGCACAACGTCTCACGAGCGCCACGTGCTTGACATCCTTCGTGTCGGGGTCCCCGGGCTTACTGTTAAGAAAATCTGCGAGTATATTCAGCGTGTGGACGATATGCAGTGCTGTGCACCGAAAGACAGCATGCAGCTCTGGGCTGACTACTTGCGAATGCTCAGAGATTCCGAGTGCGATCTGACAGATACCAAGCTGGTCTATACCCATTCACTTAAACGCGAGCACGATAAGGTGGCGAGGAAGATGACGCAAATCAATGACGAGAAGCTCATCGCCGCCTTTGAACAAAAGGCAAGCGACAATGAGTGGTTGGAGTTTAAGGGCAGACAGCTTTCAGCAGTTGTTCCGCATCAGCTTACCGATCTGTATGAAGAAGGACGAAAGCTTTCGCACTGTGTTGGAAGTTATGCCCGCAGTGTGATCGATGGCAGCTCAGTTATCGTGTTCCTGCGAAGAAACAATAATCTTGACGTGCCGTATTGTACGGTGGAGGTAAGAGACAAAACGATCGTGCAGGTGCGTGGATGGAATAACCGCGAAGGTAGAGCTATCCCGGATATCCGTAGTTTCTTGAAGAATTGGTCCGAGGAAAAAGGACTGATTCTTGACGTAGCGTGAGGTGGCTTTATGAGAAAAGAAACCGATCTTGAAGCAGTGAAGAAAGTTGCCAGAAGCTTTGTTTACCTTGATGTTCACATTAATGAAAAGGTGGGCTTTATCTGTAATCATCCGTATATCGGGCAGATCGCAACGGTGGTTAACGAAAACGGAACACTTAAGCTGAAGGATATTCGCAATGAAAAAGATCTTGAGGATATCCGGAAGAATATCCTCAATACCATTGAGGCTGTATCAAGCTATTTGCAGTTCATCCACATTATCCGTCCGCCTTATTTACCGGCATTCTTCAAGTTCACGCAACATCTTTTAAGCGCTTACGATTACTCAACCTTTTTGGGATCCATATGGACGATCGTTGAGTTTCCAAACGTAGACGACAACATAACCGCACCTGAGTTCGTCAAAATCTTCCGTAGAGCTGACAAAGCGCTTCTGATGGACGAAGATGAGCAGAAGCAATATTCTGCTTTACCGAAGGAGATAACGGTCTACAGAGGCATCAGGGGGCGCGGGAGACTTGAAGCGCTGTCCTGGACAACCGACATCGAACAAGCCGAATGGTTTGCTAAGCGTTGGGATAAGAACGGTAAGGTCTATTCAGCAACGGTACACAAGGAAGACGTCCTTGCAGTCTTTGCTTCAAGAGGCGAATCCGAGCTTGTCGTGGACTTTATGAAGCTTAGAGATATTAAGCTGGAAAAGGAATACTAAAACAAGCGACGGAGTTTTTTCTCCGTCGCTTGTTAATATTCTGTGTCATTTTGCAGAAACCTCTTGCAAATTATCGTAAATAGGTGTATAATAATCTCGACAATTAAACAAACGGGAGCTTGTATACAGGCTGAGAGGAAGGTGTGACCTTCGACCGAGAACCTGATTTGGATAATGCCAACGTAGGGACGCCTGATATATAAGATATTAGGAATAACAAAGTACATTAAGGAAGTTACCAAATCGGTAGCTTCCTTTTTTGTTGTTTTTGGAGGTGTTTTTATGGTAAAGATCAACGGCGAGGAACTGAATATTGCAGGAAAGACAGTTGCGGAGTATCTTGCAACCACGAAATATGATCCCAAGCGGATCGCGGTGGAGCGCAACGGAGATATTGTCCCGAAAGTACAGTATGCTGATACTGTGCTGCAGGACGGCGATAGCGTAGAAGTCGTCAGTTTTGTGGGAGGTGGTTGAGTTGATTCCAACGAAAGATGAATGGAACAAGGCTTTGTGCGAGCGACACGGTGAAGATGTACAAAAGAAGTTTTCCGCGGCTACGGTTGCTATCTGCGGTCTTGGCGGTCTCGGCTCTAATATCGCCATATCTCTTGCAAGAGCAGGTATCGGGAAACTGATACTCATTGACTTTGACCGTGTGGATATAACAAATCTTCACCGTCAGCAATATAAAGCGAATCAGATCGGTATGAATAAAACTGATGCACTTTCTGAAAACCTAAAAGAGATTGCACCGTATGTTGAACTTGAAAGCCATACCGTTTGCATCACCGAGAAAAATGCCACAGAGCTTCTTAAAGATGCGGACATCGTTTGTGAAGCTTTTGATAATGCAGAATGTAAAGCAATGCTGACAAACCTTGTGCTTGAAACAATGCCCGACAAATACCTTGTTGCCGCTTCCGGTATGGCAGGTTTCAGTAGTGCTAATTCTATTCAAACGAGAAAAGTCACAAGCAAGTTTTATCTATGCGGAGACGAGCGAAGCGACGTGCAATCGGAAGGAAGCCTTGTTTCTTCCCGTGTTATGATCTGTGCTGCACATCAGGCGCACACAGTCCTGCGTATTTTGGTGGAACAATTTGAAACTTAAAGAAAGAAGGAAATATAAATGAACAACGATAAACTGATTATTGGCGGACACGAATTTAACTCTCGTTTTATTCTTGGCTCCGGTAAGTACTCTATGAAGCTGATTGAAGCCGCTGTAAAGGATGCGGGGGCAGAGATCATCACCCTTGCTGTTCGCCGTGTAAACACCAAGGAACAGGAAAGCATTCTTGACTATATTCCCGAAGGGATCACCTTGCTTCCCAACACCAGCGGCGCAAGAAATGCAGAAGAAGCGGTTCGTATCGCTCGTCTTGCCCGTGAGCTTGGCTGCGGTAATTTCGTGAAAATTGAGATTATGCGTGACTCCAAGTATCTGCTTCCCGACAACGGGGAAACCATTAAGGCAACCGAGATCCTTGCCAAAGAAGGCTTCGTGGTTATGCCGTATATGTATCCCGATCTGAATGTTGCCCGTGACCTTGTAAATGCAGGTGCGGCTTCGGTTATGCCTCTTGCTTCTCCAATCGGCTCCAACAAAGGACTTGCCACTAAGGAGTTTATTCAGATACTTATCGATGAAATCGACCTGCCTATCATTGTTGATGCAGGTATCGGCAGACCCTCCCAGGCTTGTGAAGCAATGGAAATGGGTGCCGCGGCAATTATGGCGAATACCGCCCTTGCAACGGCAGGCGATCTTCCTATGATGGCTTCTGCATTTAAGAATGCCATCGAAGCCGGTCGTAAGGCATACCTTGCCGGTCTTGGCAGAGTGCTGACGAGAGGCGCATCTGCTTCCGATCCGCTGACAGGCTTCCTCAGAGATTAAGGTGAAAACTATGGAAAATCAATTTTTTGTAGATTCGGAGCATTTATCGCCGGAAGCACTTGCGAAGAAGCATCGTCTTGAAACCGATCCATCCTCCCGAAAGAATCATATGGAATATCTGCCGGGGATGGAAGTGATCGAATCGGATGTGTGTGCAAATGTGATGGCACAGATGAACTCCTATGATTATTCAAAATACACCGCCGCTGATGTAAAGGCGGCTTTGGAGCACGATAATTGCACCATTGAGGATTTCAAGGCGCTCCTATCGCCTGCGGCAGAGACATTCCTTGAACAGATGGCGCAGAGAGCACGACTTGAAACAAGTAAGCACTTCGGCAACACCGTTTATCTGTTCACGCCTCTTTACATAGCCAATTACTGCGAGAATTACTGTGTGTATTGTGGGTTCAACTGCTACAACCATATTAAGCGTATGAAACTAAGTATGGAGCAGATTGAAAAAGAGATGAAGGTCATTGCCGACAGCGGTATGGAGGAAATCTTAATACTGACCGGTGAGAGCCGCGTTCAAAGCAACGTGGAGTATATCGGTGAGGCTTGTAAGTTAGCACGCAAGTACTTCCGCATGGTTGGTCTTGAGATCTATCCCGTGAATACCGATGAATACAAGTACCTTCACGAATGCGGTGCGGACTATGTGACCGTATTCCAAGAAACCTACGACACTGATAGATACGAACAGCTTCACTTGCTCGGTCACAAGCGTGTATGGCCGTATCGCTTTGATGCACAGGAAAGAGCACTTCGTGGCTGTATGCGTGGCGTTGCGTTTTCAGCTCTCCTTGGACTCTCGGACTTTAGAAAAGATGCTTTGGCAAGTGCATTGCACGCCTATTACTTGCAGAGAAAGTATCCTCACGCTGAAATGTCACTTTCTTGTCCGAGACTCAGACCGATCATTAATAACGATAAAATTAACCCCTTAGATGTTCACGAAAAACAGCTTTGCCAAGTGCTTTGCGCCTACCGTATTTTCTTGCCTTACGTTGGTATTACGGTATCTTCCCGTGAGAGTGCCGAGTTCAGAAACGGTATTGTAAAAATTGCCGCTACAAAGGTTTCGGCAGGTGTTTCCACCGGCATCGGCGATCACGAAAGCAAATACACGGGCAAAGAATCCGATGAAGTACAAGGCGATGAGCAGTTTGAAATAGACGATAACCGCAGTCTTGATAAGATGTACAAGGACATTGCAGAGGAAGGTCTGCAACCGGTTTTGAATGATTATTTGTATGTGTGAGGTAAAGAGAATGAAAAAGTTTGATCCGAGTTTATATTTTATAACCGACAGCACGAACTATACCGAGGAAGAATTTCTTTATCGTGTTGAACAGGCACTCATTGGCGGTGCAACTCTTCTTCAGCTTCGTGAGAAGAACAAGAGCACACGAGAGTATATACAGCTTGCTGAGAAGGTACACGCTATCGCAAAGCGTTATAATGTGCCGTTGATCATCGACGACCGTGTGGATGTTGCACTTGCCATTGATGCAGAAGGTGTTCACGTGGGAGCTGAAGATATGCCCATTGCAACGGCAAGAAAACTGATGGGCGACGATAAGATCGTAGGAGCAACGGCAAAAACGGTTCCCTGGGCAAAGGAAGCCTACGAGCAAGGCGCTGACTATCTTGGTGTGGGTGCCATCTATCCCACTACAACAAAAGTAAAGACTGTTTTGACTTCTACCCATACGCTTCGGGATATTTGCAACGCCGTTCCGATTCCTGCAAACGCCATCGGCGGTCTGAACAAGGATAATATTGACGTTCTTGCAGGCATCCCTATTGCAGGCATTTGCGTTGTATCTGCCATTATGAAAGCGGATGATCCTAAAACGGCAGCAGAAGAATTGAAAGCAAGAGCGCAGGAGCTTGGCTTATGCTAAAGGGAGCCATCTTTGACCTTGATGGAACGCTTCTTGATTCCATGTTTATCTGGGAAACCATCGGCGAGGATTATCTGCGAACACTCGGTAAAGAACCGCATGAGGATCTGAAAGAGACATTTATGACGCTTACCTTGGAGGAGGCAGCCGAATATTACCGTGAGCACTACGGCGTCACACTTTCTGTCAAAGAAATTGTGGACGGCGTCAACGCTATGGTTGAGGGAATCTACAGAACAAAGGTCACTCTCAAACCTGGCATTGCGGAGTATCTTCGTTGGCTTAAGGAGAACGGCGTTAAGATGTGCGTTGCCACGGTGACAGACAGATATCTTGTGGAAGAAACGTTGGAACGACTTGGTATCCGTCATTATTTCTCCGAGATATTCACCTGCGCTGAGGTTGGTTTCGGCAAGGACAAGCCGATCATCTATCGAAAGGCATTGAAGCACCTTGGTACAACTAAAGAAGAAACCTGCATTTTTGAGGATGCTTTATTTGCACTCAAAACGGCAAAGGCAGATGGATTTACAACTGTTGGCGTTTATGACAGGCACGAAAACCGACAGAATGAACTGCAAAGTCTTGCTGATTATTATATCCGTGATTTTGCAGATTCTATATTGAAAACCATATAACAAACAAGCGGCAAATTGGGGGCACCACCTTATGCCGCTATACAAAACGATGCTGAGTGATGAAAGGAGATTTCTATGAAAATGAAAACAGCATTGACCATTGCAGGAAGTGACTGCAGTGGAGGCGCCGGTATTCAAGCAGATTTGAAAACAATGACGATGAATGGTGTTTATGCCATGAGTGCGATCACAGCACTCACCGCACAGAACACGACCGGTGTAAGAGGAATACAGGAAGCGACTCCCGAATTTTTAGCACAGCAGATCGACGCGGTATTTGAGGACATTCGTCCCGATGCTGTCAAGATCGGTATGGTATCTTCAAGCGAGCTTATTCAAGCCATTGCTGACAGACTCAAATATCATAAGGCAGAGAATATCATTGTTGATACCGTTATGGTGGCAACCAGCGGAGCAAGACTCATCAGCGAGGATGCAATCGATACCCTCAAGGAATACCTGATACCCCTTGCCACCGTTGTGACACCCAACATTCCCGAGGCAGAGGTCCTGGCGGCTATGTCCATCCGAGATGAAAAGAATATGGTCGAAGCGGCAAAGAAGATCGGCGATACCTATCGCTGTGCTGTTTTGCTCAAGGGCGGTCATAGTATTAACGATGCCAACGACCTTTTGTATCAAGATGGTACCTACCGCTGGTTTAAGGGGAAACGCATCAACAACCCCAACACCCACGGTACGGGATGCACACTGTCAAGTGCCATTGCCGCAAACCTTGCAAAGGGCTATGATCTTGGAGCGTCTGTACAGAGAGCAAAAGAATATATATCTCTTGCGCTTGCCGATATGCTCGATCTGGGGCAAGGATCCGGACCTATGAACCAAGCTTTTGATCTGACCGGTAAGTTTTCTAAATAAAATGTGCTTGAAAGGAACCAAAAACAATGAGAAATTATACAACACAAATGGATGCCGCAAGACAAGGGTATTGATCTAAGCGGTGTTCCCCTTGAAGTGGTCTGTGACGTAGTGGCATACTGCGAAGCAAACAAGAATGACACTACCGATTGGGTGGTGCTTCCCGTTGCCAGCTTCGATTGCTATTACGGAAATACAAACTTTAGTAAAAAGTGGCTTAGTAAGATGCCCGATACCGTGCTTACAAGAGAAGTTAGCAATGGAATATGTAGAGTTAAAGTAAAAAGTTAAAAATCCGTCACAAAAAAGTTTGAAAAACTTCAAAAAAGCTCTTGACATCGTTGCGTTAAAGTGCTAAAATATTAGACAAATTTAATAGTGACAAAGGCTATGACGAAGAATGGTCGCGGAGAAAAACGGCAAAGAGAGCTGATGGTGGGTGCGAATCAGCGTGTTATATATCCCCGTCCTCTCACTTCCGAGCCGGGAACCTGAAGCTAAAAGTGTGTAGGGAACCCCGTGTATGCTACGTCAGTGCATAGAAGTTGTTGGACTTCGATTAAATTAAAGGCGTCGATGAAGACGGAACCTATAACGAATTTCTCAGAGAGCCGGGGATGGTGCGATCCCGGTAAAGGACTATAGACTTCCCATCCCTTCTGAGCCGGAAGCCCCAAAGGCATAAACACCCAGTAGGCGTTTCCCGTGTATGCTACGTCAGTGCATAGAAGTTGTTGGACTTCG
>JAZQGR010000094.1:0-11201 GCA_045540115.1 Eubacteriales bacterium | reverse complement strand
ACGGTTGACAATAAACTTGTAGCACACAATACTACCGAGTAAGATTAGAGTGAAAGCGCCCGTGATATATACTTCAACCATAAATTCATAATTATTGTCAAGCAGTTTTACTCCCACAATACCCCAAGTTATAAAGAGGACAATTGCGGAAATAATCGCTGACCATACACAAACTTTTTTCATTCTTAACCTCCGTTCAAATCATTGCTGCCATCAGCGTAGTCAATGACTATCTTCTTGCAGTTCGGACAGTTATAGGCGATGCAAGCCGAGCCTTTCATAAATGATAATTCTGACAGAACGACGGAATCCTTATGAAATTCTGCTCGGCCAAAAAGCTTTCGCTTTTCACCTTTTAACCAACTTATTTCTTGCGGACTTTGAATGAGTCCTTTTTCCATTTCATTGTTGCAATAAGGACAGATCATTTTGACCCCTCCTTTGCCTTTTGTTTTGCTTCAAAGACCATTTGAGTTATTTGCTTTGCCACATCCTCGCAATCTGATACAAATCCGTATTTATAACTGCCATAATAAGTTGACAAAGTGATTGATCCCCAACGGTATTGAATTCCTTTTGCGGATGCTCGTCTGTATGAAACATCGCTGATAGACTCTAAAGAAACAGTAACACCTTTTGGAAGTATAAGCGTACCATCCTCAGAAAGAACGACTATGTCCGAAGGAAGTGAAAGGAATCGGATGGACAGTACCGTACTAATAATCGTCAGTAGCGCACCCATAATTCCCAACGGCAGAATCTTTTCTGTAATAGCGGATATCAGCATCATAACGCCCACAAAGGTCAGTATGATGTAGAGTATCCCTGCGCTATGTTTCTTATATGCAATTGTAGTTCTCATTTTTCTGTATCTTCCTTATCCTCAGAAATTGAAATGTACCACTAAGCCGACGATAACAAGAAACACTCCAGCAAGTCTAATAGCCAGTAAGTTTTTCTTTGTAGGTTCCATGTTCTTCGTACCGACAGGATGGATGATCCACAACAAGCCGCAAAGCCACCATCCAATACTCGAAAGAATCCAATGATGGAATATTGTATTCAGAATGTTAAACACAAGGATTATTCCGCACGACAGTAATAATTGACTCTTATATGTAAGTTTCATGGATACACCTCCTATGCATTGTTCCGAATCCAATCCCTTAAAATACTATGCCATCCTCCCAGGCAGCAAGCTCTGCTTTAGTCACCCTGGCCTTAAAGACCCTTCCTTCAAGCAAAGTGGAGTTCGGACAGCTGGGCTTCAACTTTTCATTGGTTTTACCCATTCCGCTGCCGCCCGACGTAGCAAATGGAACAATTGTCTTGCCGCTAAGGTCGTAGCTTTCCAAAAAGGTGTTGATGATCGTGGGCGCCACGTACCACCAGATGGGAAAACCGACAAAGATCACGTCATATTCATCCATATTATCACGGAGCTCAGCAATTTCCGGACGGGAATTGGGGTCCCTCATTTCAACAGAGCTGCGTGAATTCTTGTTCATCCAATTCAGGTCTGCCTTCGTATATGGGACCTTAGGCTCAATTGCGTAAATATCTGCTCCGATAGCCTCGGAAAGCGACTCTGCTACCTTTGCGGTCACACCGCTTGCAGAGAAGTATGCCACTAATTTTCTGCTCATCATCTCTACCTCTTCGCTATTATTTCTCAACAAACTCCGACGCTCTATAGAAAACGTCTTGATAGTACTTCAGCACTGTTTTTCCTTCTTCGTCACCAATTTCAAATACCATACCGATGTTCTCATTTGTCAACGTGAGTACTATTGTTGTGTTATCCTTGACTTCCCACGTTCCCTGCTTATCCTTGTAGGAGCCGGTACCGTCCTTGTTCAGCTGAACAACTACGGTTTTATATGCTGTTTCTCCGTCCATTACCGAGGACACCTGGTTAGCCTTCCACTCACCAACGAACTCGCTGTTGGTGTTAGAATCGCCATTATTCTTACTGCAGGCACCCATTATCAGGCATACAACAATCGCGATTACAACCAACGCTATATTTCTCTTCATGTTACCTCTCCTAAGCCACTTCAATTTTTTACGGTTTCCAGAGTCCGTCCTTAATCAAAAGTTCCCAATTAGCAGTCAACACGGTAACCGTCTTCTGAAATTTTATCCGTCGTTCTTTACGGACAATATATCCTATATCAATCATTTTCCGAAGCGTATCAATGATAGGCTCTTGCGGAACGCTATTATACCTTGCAACAGCTTCCACCGTTCCCCAGAAAGTTGGGATAATGCTATCTATAGTCGACACGTGGGCCATATTAGAAACGATCATCTTGGCATATTCCCTAAACTTCGTTTCCTCCTTCGGATAAAGCCGCAGGTCCGTTGCCACAGCCTCCAGCTGTCGGCTCATGGAATCACGGATTCCGCATAGAACAACCTTCTTTTTCTTCTTCTCTGTCAGATACTTCACCACAGACTGAAAATGACCGTCGCCGGTGAAAATCAGATATGTACGAACCTTGCGGTTCTCGTCAGCAGCCCGATAGATATAATCGAGCATAACAAAGTCCGTCATATCCTTTTTCTTATTGCGGAAAGTGTTACCGGTTTCAATGATGTTGTTGGTAATGCACCGGATCTTCCCCACTTCTTCTGTTAAGGAAGGATTGGAGAAATCACCGAATACCCAAATATCGGTTAGCTCATAATCCAGCTTTACATCCTCAAGCCACTTAACCGGATCCGGCGTCAATCCAAATCTCGTCTTGTAGGAGTAAAACCAATATTCATAGTCCACAAAGGCTACTGCCTTTTTCTTTTTGCCAAACAAATTATATTCCTCTTTCTTAGACACACGGTTCTGTAACCTTATAAATCAAGTGCGTTTTCATTCAGCAGGAACTCATACAAACCAAGATGTAAAATTCCGTCTTCGTCGTTCCACGGTTTTTGAGAGGTCTTGCTTACAATGATCTTCTTGAAAAAATCATTGGTATTCTTGAGAGGTCTGAGTTCAGTATCCATCTTGGTTGGATCGCTAACGTTCAGCGCAGACTGGACATAGTATTTCTTAGAGCCAACATTTACAACAAAATCGATCTCACACTGTTTTTTGACCTTTTTTCCTTCCTTGCGCTCTACGATCTCAACAACACCAACATCGACGGAGTAACCACGTCGCAGCAGCTCATTGTAAATAACATTCTCCATGATATGAGTCTCTTCTTGCTGCCTGAAATTCAATTGCGCGTTCCTAAGGCCAACATCGGTACAGTAATACTTAGAGGGGTACTCAAAATACTTCTTTCCCTTTACATCAAAGCGTTTGGCGTTACTGAAAAGGAACGATTCAATCAGATAATTAAGATAGTTTGCAATGGTGGTGCTTGACACCTTGATTCCCTTAACGGTCTGCAAGGTGTTAGCAATCTTATTTGCATTGGTAAGAGATCCAATGGAGGAACACAGATCATCTGCCAATTCTTCAAGTACATCCGGTAGAGTAATATCATATCGCTCTACAATATCCTTAAAATAAACTTCGCTAAACAAGCCACGCAGATAATTTGCCTTTTCCGCGTCGCTCTTCTTGGACAACACAAGAGGCATACCGCCATACAGAGCATAATCTTCATACGCCTCGGACTTATCTCCGCCGACAAAGTCATAATATTCCTTGAAAGACAGCGGGAACACCTTCAATTCGTCTCCTCTACCGCGAAAAGCAGTCATAACATCCTTGGTGAGCATCTTAGAATTACTTCCGGTAACGTAGATGTCCACATTGCGAAGACGCATAAGTCCATTCAGTACATTGTACAACCGAATGTTCTCCGGGTTTTTAAGCTCATCCTTGGCAATGGCATACTGAACCTCATCTATCAGAATGTAATATTGCTCCTTATTAACAATCTTTGATCTGAGATATTGAGATAGCATGTCAGGATCGCGATACTGCACAAAAGTGTCATCATCAAGAGCGACCGTAATAATCTGCTCCTCCTTGACACCGCTGGCAAGTAAGTAGTCGTAGAACAGATTGAAGAGCAAATAGCTCTTTCCGCATCGTCTTATGCCGGTAATCACCTTAATAAGCCCGTTCTCTTTTTTATCAATCAGTTGGTTAAGGTAAAAGTCTCTTTTAATTACAGTGTCCATTATAATCCTCCGTTTACTAAAAAGTTGAGTGTGTTGTCCCCGAACTTTCAAGTGTATTATAGCACATCTTTGCCTGGAATGCAATACTCTCACTTAAAAGTTACGGGACTTTTCACAAAAGTTTCACACCAATATTCTTCCCGAACATCTCCATAACACTCATGACAGATTGGCAAAATCAATGCATTTTGCCAAAATGACATTTGATTCCCTTCAGTTGTACGATTTTTGTCAGAAAACATGAGGTGTACCTCATCGAAAAGTTCTTATTTTTGCGGTACAATATAGATATCAGAATTTTCGTCACGAAAGGACAAATGCAAAATGATAAAGATCGTAAATGGAAAATTTCAAAAGCATGGGCTATCCTTCTCCCCGCCGGAAGGATACTACTATGAGAGCAATCCGGAAACAATCCATGAGGATGGTATCGTTTTTGTAAGCGAGGACGGGTCGAAGACCCTGAATTTTGATTTTCTCATCTGCCGCTATAAGTCATGTAACTCTCTTGATCATCTTTTCGATAGAGACTTTCTTGGATACATCAATTTTAAAAGGCTCACAGCAATCACCCCGATCATATTCAACGGGCTACTCGGACATCACGTGCTTTATAAGGGGAGCGACTCGCCGGACGAGCCGACCACACAATACTATGAGATCCATTTTGACCTCGGTGAATGTGAAGACGGTAGTTTACTCTTTGCACTCCGAGTCAATGACTTTGACGGAGACATCGCAAGTTACGTTCAGTCAGATGAGTTTCAAAGAATCCTTTCCGGTATATCAAAAGCAGATGAATAAGCAAAAGGCACCGCATTTCTGCGACGCCTTTCGATATAATTCTATTGATTCAAATCACTTGAAGAATATGCTCTAACACCGCCTGGATCTCGTCCTTATCTACTTCATCTCCAAAAACCCGGAGAGTATAAAAGACGTTGTCTTTCACCCAATAGGCTGTAGGATCGTAATAATCGCCGTTGTAGTATCCGGTGTTGTTCGACTCGTTTGTAGTCACAATCAGCACCGGGATGCCGGAACCGCTGCTTACCGTTTTCTGATCATAAGTAGCATAACCATTGGTAACGCTTCCGGTAGTATGCGAACCGGGAGTGGCACAAAGTGTTGCGGACAACGTAATCTTAACCTTTCCTGAGTTGTACCCCGATGAAATAGTGATTTCACTCAATTCTCTATCGAAGTTGGTTACTGATTGCATTGTGTTGGCATTGATCAGAATGTGCTTTACCTCTGTGTTAGGATCAACACTCTCCATTCCAAAATGACCTGTTGTATTCAGCCAACCAATAGACTCAATGGGATTAAGAACGGAAAATCCGAGTGTTTCCTCACATTCATCCCACGAGTCCACCTGGATGCCTACCAAGCCCCACAACTTACTCGATGTAAGTCTTTGTTCTTGTGTCATACCGTCGTATGTCTTCCATTCTTGTTCAATCTTATCCGCAAGGGTCTGACCCAAGGACGAGAAATCGGAGCTGGGTAAATAAGCACTTACCTCATATGAGGATTCTTGATCGTCTGATGAAGTCTTATTCACCATTACGGCACTATAAACGGTTTTGGGACCATCCACACCACCTATATTGGATATGGATGAATCATTATCACTTGCCCCACCAAGGCATAACGCAAGAGCAATTACAAGAGTAATAACGGCAACGACGACAGAAAGAGCAACAATTAAACTTTTCTGCGTTGTCTTGGAACAGTCTTGTTCTTTATTAAGTAGCGTAAATATCAATGCAGTTATACACCCGGACGATAGAATCACCAACAAATCTATCGGCGCAAAAACGATGCCGGGCAAACCATTGAAAATAAAGCCCGAACCCAAACTGTACAGATGACCGTTGAGCAAGATCATCTCGCCAACGTACATCATGAGCGTCATTATCGAAGCAATCACTGCTGGGATCCAAACGGAAACAAGCTTGCGTTTTCCCAAAAGGAACGAACCAGTAAACACACCAGCAGCAATTCCAAGGAAGACGAAGAATATGGTCATTAACGCTGCAGATAAAAGCGACACTTTAATGCTACCGTCTCTCCAGAAAGCGGTAAAACAGGCGAGTATACACAGGCCAAGGAAAATCGCGGAGCAAATCGACTGCAGAACCAAAGATTTACAGCGTTTCTTATCGCCACTCTTGATCATTTGTCCAAAACCATATAAGCAGTTCAAAATGGTAATAATCAATACAACGGAGATAATGTAAAAATGCAGTTTGAAGGCAGGGTTGTAATCTCCCATCAAAATATCGACTGCTGTCTGCGTCTTGTATGTAGTTACGGTTTCGCCCCATCCTTCCGGAGGCACGTAACACATAAACATCTGCCAGTCCTCAAGTTTGGTGACAGTTTCTGCAGTTGATACCACGACCTTTTGCTCTAATAAGAATTCTAACGCAAAGAATATGCCTGTGGCAATTGAAGCTCCGCCAACAAATGCAAATCTCTTAAAGAACCTAATTAACAAGGGCATTAAGAGCACACCGACAATAATAGCGACGCTTATTGGCGTGTACGGAATGATATATTTGGGGTAGTTTTCTTTCAAAACAGCACCGTTTGTAATCATATCGCTAATTACACGTACTCCCATGGATAAGGGATAATACGAAGCCATCAGCACGCCGAGACACGAAAACAGATAATATCTGTTAAATGATTTGTTTTTCATCTTTACACTCCTTTCATCCTGCGTTAGTAAGCAGGACATAGAAGATGATTCCAATTAGGGCTACAAATGCCACGAGGGAAATCCATGTTAACTTTCTAAAAGACAGTACATTTTCGATTCGAGTACGAATTCTCGCGCCGCCAAATGCAGATGCAAAAACCGTTGGTCCCTGACGACATTCCAACAATGCAGTTGCGTACTCTTTTGAACGGTCAACGCCAAGTTTTACAAGAACACGCTCATCACAAGACAATTCAAGATCTGCAAGGAGCGCTCTTAAAAACATCCACGCTAACGGATTAAACCAATGCACCGCAACAACCATAAAGGCTATCATTCTCCACAGATTATCAAGACCGCGTATGTGTGTCTTTTCATGTTGAATGATAAGTTCGATATCCTTATCCTTATATGATAACGGCAGGATAATTCTTGGCCTTATAATACCGTACACCGCAGGAGACGTAACTTTCTCTGAGAGATAAACGTTATCTTTCAGATGGGTTGAATCCTTGATTTCGTGTATCGTTGTAAAGTATATAATTATTAGCATCAAAAGAATGGCCAACGAGACAATGATCCAAATAACCGAGGCCACACCGAATATGTCATCAAGAATATTGACTTTGTACGTTATTGGGAAATAAGTGTTTGCAGCCATAACACTATTCATCATTGAAAAGGATATATCTTCAGTAGGCTGAAACACAACAATGGTTTTGGTGGTGATTTTGGAGATCAAAGTCATCAGACTGTAAGGGCTGTTCAGCCCCAAAGGAACCGTCATTCGCAGAAAAGG
This sequence comes from Eubacteriales bacterium, assembly GCA_045540115.1. Lineage (GTDB taxonomy): Bacteria > Bacillota > Clostridia > Oscillospirales > CAG-272 > Colimorpha_A. The sequence continues at coordinate 3,555 of JAZQGR010000094.1, read as the reverse complement.
AACCAACCAAAGAAAAACCATTATTCTTCTCGGTATCTTTTTTATCATCCTGACGAGCATAACAAGAATGCCGGTTAAAGCTGCTGTTATACTCATATTGAATATCCAATAAAAAACTTCCTGTAGCATAATCGTCACCTATTATCAATAAGTTTACGCAGCTCTTTGATTTCTTCGTAGGATAAAGGCTCATCCTCAAGCAAAGCAGAAAATAAAGCTTTGCGAGATCCGCCAAACACTTTCTTTACAAGAGAGGCAGCTTCTACCTTTTGCATTTGATTTTGAGAGATGAGAGGTGTACAAATAAATCCCGGATCTTCACGACGAATAAATCCTTTTGCCTCCAGCTTTTTGATTACCGTATAAGTGGTATTCTTATTCCAACCAATTGTTTCTGCGGCAATCAAACTGATCTCTTTTGCAGATATGGGGCTTTTAGCCCATATAATCTCCATCACCTTGGCTTCACTTTCAAACAACTTTTCCTGCATAACGAATCCCTCCGCAGACTATTTCTATAGTCTATACTATCACAATAGTCTGGTTTTGTCAAGGTACTTCGCAGAAAAGTAACAAAGGCGCCGCATTTCTGCGACGCCTTTCAATTCATGTTTCTCCTGAATTCACATTTGTATCACCGACCTCTGATGATATGCTGCGTCTCAGGTCGAAGAGTGCTTTCATCAAAAGTATGCCGGCAATCAAATAAATGATAATCATACCGATAGATACCACCGTGACAAGCGCGGGCAACCATTTTGCCAAATAACCAACAATGATAACTGCGGTCAGCATAACCGTCTGCAAGGTGCGGTATCTGAGCAGCTTGGCATCCAACTCATCATTGGCGGATTGATACTTGGTAGCAATCGACGCCAAGTTGGTGAGAAGCTGAAAATGGAAGTAGATATTAACCACACCAATGATTATATCTACGACTTGCAACATTCCGTCAAGGTCAATAGATGCCCAACTTGCAAGCCAAGATGCAATATGCCACATCGTCAAGATCGTCACCAACGTTCTCAACAGATTAAGCTCTCGTTCCTCATCGCATAGATAATTGATAGCTGAGAGAAAAAGCAGATAGCCAATAAATGACGGGAGAATACTTATGGTATTGATATTAAAATCAAAATAGATGAAGAAATATCCCCACGCAGTTCTACCGATTCCCGTGTATAGTTTTTGATAATCAGTCATTCCGCTTCTCCTTTCTGCAACATCAAATCAAGATTTGCAACTTTTTCGTTATTGAGATAAAGATCAGCGACAAAATATTCGGGATGTTCAACTTCTTTTGTTGGATCGATACTTCCACCGCCGCCATCCATAGTAAGAGTTGGTCCCCACCCCGGATTAAGCTTTCTGCTCACACACTGCTCACCCGTATTAGAACTTGTTACTTTATAATCTCCACTTGGAACCATCAAATCATTAGGACGTTTATCCCCTTCAAAAACTGGCGAAATAGAAAGACCTATATATGAAATCGTATTCATTTCCGATTCACTACCAAGATATGTGCATGTAACAGAGTGACTTCGATTTGCCCAATTGAACTCTGCATTAGGGTCGGGGGTAGTATCATAATACGAACTCGAACCAAACAAGAAGTTGTTATTTTGCGTTACCGTACTATCAACCGTGTGAATAGTTTGATATGACACTGAAATAATCATATCATTTGCTTCACCCGAGTACGTAATGCCAGGGAGCCCAAGACATCCCCATTTTATCGTTTGACTTCGAGTTTCTACGTATCTAAATGGTTCAAGAGGAATCGCTACCCATCTTCCGTTTTCTTTTTCAACGCGCAAATTTTGAACAGCGAGATACATCATATTAATTTCTTCAGCTTTGCCATCGGGAGGGTAGTTCAGTTCCACAACTAATAAAGCTTCATAAGCATTATTATCAACTTCTACAAGGTTATAAATGAAATATCCGCTTTGCCCGTTTGCCCACTCATCAAGACCGGGATCATATATCGGGTACTCTTTTCTATCCTTTTCAAGCATTTCTTTCAGAATATCGGCTTGCATACTTTCGGGAGCACACATCGCGCGGTAATAACCGTTCCGCTCAAGGACAGATTTACCATAAGCATCGAAAGCTCCTGCGGGAGTGGTACACGGTACGCTTCGCGCTGATGCCAACGTAAGTCTGACCGAATCGTTAAACTCTCTGATTGTTGTTGCTTGAGCACCGATTACAAGAGGAAATGCGATAAGAATTATTACACAAACAGAGACGAGACCCATTCCTTGAGGATATTTTTTGAACCTCGCTATGTTTTCTATACGTGCTCTGATATTTTTACCACCATTATTGATACAAGTGCTGCCAGGCGTTTTCGAAAAACGATCATTCGCCATAGAGAGAAGAATGTGTCCGTACTCTCTGCGTTCCTCGCCTTCAAGATGTTCAAGCACGTACTGATCGCAACGGGACTCCATATCGTTTATAGCACGATTGGCGCAATAAACGATAAGAGGATTACACCAATGCAAGCATCTCAAAGCACAGATAAGCACACTCCACAAGGTATCCTTGTATTTCAAATGGAACAGCTCGTGAAGTATGATTTTCTCATTCAACTCATTCTCCGCAGGGATAACCAAGATAGGGCGAAATACTCCGCATACAAAGGCGCTCGGAAGTCCCGATACCTCTATGACCTTACCAATCTTTACTCCACGCTCAGATGCAATCTCTCCAATCCGAGCAAGTTTTTCGTCACAAAGAGCATCACCAAGCTTCAGCAGACGTCTGAGTTTGAAATACGAGACAAGGTACTTGATAACAAACACAAGTATTCCAAGCACATAAACCGTAAATATCCATTCTGCGATAGTTTGTGGAATAGACCGAATAATCGGGATTGGGAATAATACTTTTGTAAAGGAATAAACGCCAAACCACGACTTGACAAGCTCTACGATGAGCTGCCAACGAAATAATGTATATCTTCCAAACATACCTGCAGGAAAAAGCATAATGATACCAAGAACACTCCATACGGCGAATTGCCACTTTGGAGATAGTTTGTCCTTGAACAACGCCTTGATAACTAATATCAACGCTGCTACTCCCGATACGGTGAGTGTTTGAAGAAGAAAACCCCATATATCAACCATCGTTATACCTCCATATCGTCGAGGATCTTACGAAGCTTCTCCCGTTCCTCCTGCGAGATCGGTTCCTCTTTCAAAAATGCCGCGATCAGATCTCCGGTTGAGCCGCTATAAACGCGGTTCAAAAAGCTGTGGCGCTCCTTCTGCTGACAGCTCTCACGATCTATCATAGCGCAATAGATATACGGAGTAACGTCTTTATTGATACGCACCAATCCCTTTGCCTCCATACGGGTCAAATAGGTGTGTACCGTGTTTCTGTTCCACCCGGTCTCTTTATACAATTCATTGACGAGTACTCCAAGCTCTGCACCGTTAGTTTTCCAAAGCGCATTGAGTACCGTCCATTCTCTTTCAGATAAATTCATAGATAACCCTCCTACACTTGTAGTCACCACATTATACTACAACTGTAGGC
>JAZQGR010000093.1:0-27927 GCA_045540115.1 Eubacteriales bacterium | reverse complement strand
TATTGACTACAAGGAACGTTATGAAATCCTAAAAAAATACCAAGCCTTCCTCAAGGCACAACGAGAGAGAAAGTAATATTTATCAATATGCACATTGAAGAATATTCTCTCGAAAACATGTGTGAAGTATTGGACATTTCGAAGAGAACATACTACAAATACCGTGCAGCTGAGGATAAAGATTACTACGATTACCTTTTGATCAAAGAAATATTCGATGAATCAAAGGGGACTTACGGATATCGTAGGATTTGTGAAGGCTTATTGGTTAAGTATGGTGTAATATTTAACCACAAAAAGGTAGCGAGAATTATGAAAAAATACGGTTTGAAACCTGAATATATCAAAAGGATCAGACCGAACGTTTCTTACCAAAGGATCGAAAAGAATGTAAAACCAAACCTGTTAAACAGAAATTTCAATGTGGATGAGCCGAACTGTGTTTGGGTCACCGACATTACTTACCTGATCTTTGAAAACAAGAGAGCTTATCTATCTACTATTCTTGACCTTTATGATAGAAAAATCGTTGCACATCAAATTTCCAAGCGCAACGACATTAAGTTGGTGATCGACACCCTTAATCAAGCTATTGCTAAAACGAAGGATGTATCAAACCTTATCATTCACAGTGATCAAGGTTTTCAATATACATCCTTCGAGTACAAAGCCGTATGCGAATCCAATGGGATTCAAATATCAATGAGTCGGAAAGGCACCCCGATCGACGATTCTCCCATTGAGAGCTTCCATAGCATACTAAAAAAAGAAACTTTGTATAACAATTATATCACATCTTTCGAGGAATATCTACTACTCGTCGAAGATTGGTTGGTTTTTTATAATTCTTCCAGATTGAAAAACAGGAAGAGGTGATTTCCTCTCCCTGCTTTTCGTGTGTGTTTTTTCTTTTTTGTGTACTAAATGGGGTTCACTTCATTTTGCTGTTTTTTATAGATTTTCAGCAAAAATGAAGGCTTGCAGGGATAGTTTTCGCCCTTGCACGCCCTTTTTGTTTTTAGCCGTAAAATATAAATCGTTCACTTTATACCCCTTTCGTTCAATTTATGGGGTATCGTTCATTTTTTGATTTGCTGAATAAACGACTTGATTTTGTTTAAATTTTGTGGTATAATAAAGTAGCAATAAGGATTTGATGAATGGAGGTTTTAGAATGAAAAAGATATTTGCAATTATGATTGCTGTGATAACATGCTTTTCTATCTGTTCTTGTGATCCGGGCTCATTCGTTGTTAGCAGAGATTCATTGGATAATGTTATTAGCGTTGAGCTTATTGAATATGCAAACTCCGATCAAAAGCATTTTACCACTTGGGTGCCGGATCAATCTGATAAACTCGTTCCTTTTAATCTTGCTAACGCAACAATACTCGAAACTTTACCAGAAGAAAAAATCTCGGGGTTTTTAGATGCATTTTCAACGACCGTTATACTCGACACATACTATGCGTATGATTCTCCTAAAGATATTTGCATAAGACTGAATTATGAAAGCGGTGATTTCTTAATTATTTGGGCAAATTATGCAGAAAACAGCCATGCAGGGTACATAGGCAAATACTCTTCAGATGGAACGGTTTCGTCTTTTTGGGGCTCTTTTAGCTCATTAAGTTATTATACCGAATTAGTGAATCAATTTTTCGCTTACGAGTTATAATGACAACTTCCAATTTGTCGAACTAAAATGGTATCAAAATTTTAGATTACTCACAAAAACAAAAGAGGTGCATCGCACCTCTTTTATTCTTGGCCCGCAATTTTAATCCTCATATAACACCCAAGCACTTCCTCGGAAGTGCTTTTTATAAATCATTTACAAAATAGTAATAGTAGTGTAACAATGATATTTGACAATAAAATCCTTTTATGCTACAATGTAATTGTGCAAGATGCCTTGATTGTACGAACATTGAACCCGTTGTAGAAAAAGGAGGCCACTATGAAAAAATCCAAAAAGATCGTTTTAATAGTCATAAGCTGCATAGTTGTGCTTGCCACTATCGCAGGCGTGATCTTTGCCGTTATCATGAATCAAGTCGCGCCGCCCGTTATCAAATTTGAAAAAGAACGAGCAAAAGAGATCGCCTCATTCAAAGAAAAAATGCCGGGATATATTGTCGATGCCGATAATCGGGCGAGCCGTGTGGAGTTCCTGCTTGTAGTTCCCAGATACGCCGAGACCGGCATGGAGAAGTTCGTAAATGAGCACAACCTTAAGAAGCGTTTCCCTAAGGCAAAGATCGAAACAGGATACAGTACAATAAGGCTCCAATTCAAGCGTAACGACTACACAAAAGCCGTTCACGATGCGCTTACAAAGCTAGCTAAGAAGTACCCCGTCCAAAGCGGTAGCCCTTACGTTTACAGCGCTTCAAGCATAAAATATAAACCCGATATTTCTCTACACGCAAAAAATCCGACAAAGCTTGAATACACGGTAAAGGTCGCGCAAAACTTTGGCACCTCAGACATGCCAACCTCGAATGACAGTAATATCACCGATGTCAATCGCATTCTGACAACAAAGGCGGACTATGATGCTTTCATAGACATGTTTGCAGCAGAATATGACTTCGAGCTCCCACCGGATGCAAATCAACACATCAAGGACAAATACGGCGAAGAATTTTTCGAAACCAACGCCCTGCTCGTAACGAAGGAAATAACTCGCAGCGATTTAGGATACGGATTATCCGTTGATAACGTTTATCTTTCAGATAACAAGATCTACGTAGTAATACGTACATCTAACTCTGAGGGGATGGCTCCTACGGCGTTACTCGAAAAGACATTCTACATAACTGTAAGCAAAGACGCGATCAAGGGCGCAACCGAGCTTATTACGCTTGACTGATACAGCATCTCAATCTATTTACAGATAAGGAGGCCACTATGAAAAAATCAAAAAAGATCGTTTTAATCGTCATAAGCTGCATAGTTGTGCTTGCCACCATCGCAGGTGTGATCTTCGGCATTGTCGCAAATCAAGTCGCGCCGGTCGTCACCAAATTTGAAAAAGAGAGAGCTAAAGAGATCGCCTCGTTCAAAGAAAAAAAGCCCGGCTATATTATTGATGCTGATAATCGTGCGGGAAGTGTAACGTACCTCTTCTTGCTCCGTAGCACAGGCGAAGGCAAAGCCGAAAATTTCGTAAAGCAACACAATTTGAAGCGGCGTTTCCCTGACGCAAAGATTAAAACCGGTTACGGTGTAGTAACGCTCGAATTCAAAAGAAACGATTACACAAATGCCGTTCACAATGCCCTTAACAAGCTTTCGAAGAAGTCCTCTGTTGAGATAGGTTCCGCTTCTGTTTACAGTGCATCATACATAACGTATAAGCCGGATATTTCTCAACACGCAAAAAATCCGACAGAGCTTGAATACACGGTTCTTGACGAAAACGCTCTGCGAAAGTACATTCTGTATGACGATGAATTTATCAACGTTGATCGGATACTTTTAACAAAAGAGGATTACGACACCTACATCGATATGCTCATTGCATCTCGCAAGTCCGAAGAACCCCCGGAACTCCTCGAAACATTAAATAATAGTATGAAGGATAAATACAACGAGGAATTTTTCGAAACTAACGCCCTGCTTGTAACAAAGCAGATCGCTCGCGGTAATTTGCAATCCGGGCTAACGATTGATAGCGTTTATCTTTCGAATAACAAAATCTATGTAGTAGTTCGCTCAATCTATGCCGGCGGAAAAACCGGCGGGGTGGTCACTCCGACTGTTTTAGAACAGACCTTCCACATAGCGGTAAGCAAAGACGCGATAAACGGCGCAACCGAGCTTATAACGCTTGACTAATACATTGAAAAAGGCAGACGTTCGTCTGCCTTTTCTCTTTATAGCTTTTCAAGGTACCCTGTCATATCGAACGCTTCAAGGATCGAATCCTTTTTAAGATATAAAGGGTGATGCGGGTGTCCTTTAACTGACGGCTTGCCCGTCATAAACCATTTTGCGCCAAACTCGTTACCGATGGCAGTCATATCGCGCAGGCACTCTTTAAGATAGTCGCGCTTCTCGACGATCGTTCCCCACGCCGCCCAGACCGACGGATTTTCGCCGCTTCTTTCGAGGACGAAGCGAAACGCCTTCATATTCTCGCGGTGAAGCTGCTCGTTGAAGCTCTTATCCATCATATCGGGATTCGTTGCGCGTTGCGCGTATACGTTGAACATTATAAAGCTGTCGTAACCGTTGCCGAGCGCGATGCGTTCAACGCTTTTGAGCGTGTTGTCAAGATCGTCGGGCGCGGCAGTCGACGGATTTATACCGATTGTAATAAGCGGCTTATTCCCTACCGTTCCGAGAATATAACGGTATTCCGAATAAAAATCGGGAATATAAAGCCACCTTTCGCGGTCGTATTCCGCGCTTTCCTTATGATGCTGACGCGCATCGTCAAAGGAAAGAATTTCTATTTTCTCGGTCTCACAAAGCGGAACGTGCATTACTTCTTCTCGCCCTTATGCTTTTCGGGATTGAAGCGGTAAAGCACGAAGCGGTAACCGATAACCTGAATGACCTCAGCTCCCGTCTTTTCGGCAAGCTCATTTGCCGCCTCGCGTGCCGTCAGCGGACACGTTTCAAGCACGCGGAGCTTTATAAGCTCGCGGGCAGTCAGCGCCGCGTCTATATTTTTAATCAGCTCATCGCCTATTCCGTTATGTCCGACCTGCTGTATCGCCTGAAGCGAATTTGCCTGAGCGCGAAGAGCCGCTCTTTCTTTTCCTGTCATAACTTTCGTCCTTTCAATAGATTTATACTATTCTATCACACTTTTTCGCGTGAATCAAGAGCAAAAAACTTGCAAGGCGCGTTCTTTTATGTTACAATACTACTGAAAGGCGGTGAAAAGATGTCAGATACGAACATCGAGCTGTTTCTGAAGCTTATGAACAGCGAAATATCTTCCCTGCGCGGTGTCGGCGTTAAACGCGCCGAGACCTTTTCGCGCATGGGTATTTACACCGTCGGTGATCTGATCGACCACTTTCCTCGCGCCTACCAGAACCGCGGTAATATAAGAAAGCTATCCGATGCAATAATCGGTGAAAACTGCTCTTATCTGCTAACAGTCGGCTCTGAGCCACGCTCTGCCACGCTCAAAAACCGCAAGGTGCTGACCAAATTCCGCGCGTTCGACGAAAGCGGAACCGTCGAGATAACCTACTTCAACAGCCGTTATCTTGAAAACGCATTCCGAGTCGGCGAAACGCACCGCTTCTGGGGTAAGGTAAACCGAGTAGGCAAACGCCTTATTATGTCCGCCCCTATTCACGAATTTTGCGTAAGCGAAAACGAGCTTCCCGATTTTACGCCGGTTTATTCGGTCGGATCGGGTCTTACTCAGGGCTTCATACAAGAGGTCATAACCTCGGTACTCATTAAGATGTCCGAAAACGGCGCTTGCGAGGTAATACCGAAGGAGCTTCGTTCCCGTCTTATGCTCCCGACAGCATCGGCGGCGTACAGATTCATTCATCGTCCAAGAAATATGGAAGAAATTGAGGCGGCGCGCAGATACTTCTCTGTCCGAGAACTTTATCTCTTCTCGCTTGGAATGTCGATGACGAACAGCAAGAAACGAAGCGGTACTCCGCCCCGAATGTCAGTAAGCGACGTCACGCCACTTCTTAACAAGCTCGGCTTCCCACTCACAAACGCGCAAAGCCGTTCGGTCAGCGAAATATCCTCTGATATGCTGAATGCTGACATACCGATGATGCGCCTGCTCTCGGGCGACGTCGGAAGCGGAAAGACTGCAGTCGCGGCGGCGGCAATATATCTGTCACTCATAAACGGTCATCAGGCGGCTCTGATGGCACCGACCGAAATTCTCGCATCACAGCACGCAGAAAGCTTGGCTCCGATCTTTGAGTCGCTCGGCTACTCCGTCGGACTCCTTCTCGGATCGACGGGCGCAAAGCATAAGCGCGAGCTTAAGGAAAAGATCAAAGACGGCTCGCTTGACCTTCTGATCGGTACTCATGCGCTGATAACATCAGACACGGTCTTTTCCGATCTCGGAATCGTAATAACCGACGAGCAACACCGCTTCGGCGTAAACCAGCGCGCGCAGCTCGGAAAAAACAATCTGTCTGGACTTGATCCTCACATGCTCGTAATGACCGCTACTCCGATTCCGCGTACAATGGCGCTCATTCTATACGGTGACCTTGCCCTTTCGACCCTCGACGAGCTTCCGCCCGGAAGGCAAAGAGTTGACACCTTCGTAGTTGACGAAAGCTACCGCGCGCGACTCAATGCTTTTATCGACAAGCAAGTGAAAGGCGGCGGACAGGTTTATATCGTATGTCCCGCAGTTGAAGGCAAGACCGACGACGAGGGTGGAGATCTGCTCTCCTTCTCCCCCGACGGTATTGCAGAATTGGCGCTCGATAAGCCGAAAATGAAGAACGCCACAGATCATAGAGAGTATTTGAGCGACGAGCTTCCCGACCTGAATATTTCCCTCATCCACGGAAAGATGAAGGGCGCCGAAAAGGACGCGGTGATGAAGGATTTTGCCTCTGGCAAGACCGACGTTCTCGTTTCAACGACGGTGATCGAGGTCGGCGTTAACGTCCCGAACGCGTCTTTAATGATAGTCGAAAACGCTGACCGATTTGGGCTTTCACAGCTTCATCAGCTTCGCGGACGCGTCGGACGCGGAAATAAAAAGGCATACTGCATTCTCGTTTCGGATAACGCGGGGGAAAACGCCAAAAAGCGCCTCGACGTTATGAAAACGACCTACGACGGCTACAAGATCGCCGAATACGACCTCAAATTCCGTGGTCCGGGTGACTACTTCCCGAGGGGGAACGGCAATGCCCGTCAGAGCGGAAGCTTCGGCACTATGGTGAACGCCGATATGCTGACCTTAAAGGAAGCGATGACAGCGGCGGAATCGGTGCTTGCCGCTGATCCAAACCTTGAAAATGAAGAAAATCTTTACGCGGCTTTTCTTACCCGACAGCTGATGTCGGCAGACGAAAAGGCGATGCAATAGGAGAGAAAATGAACAAGATAACAAGCTTTACAGTCGACCACGATAAAATCACACCCGGAATATATATTTCCCGAATCGACGGCGATATAACGACCTTCGACCTGCGCACAAGAACTCCAAACGCAGGCGACTATATGGACAACCTTACGATGCACTCTGTCGAGCACATGATGGCGACGTTTTTGCGCAATTCAGAGATAAAGGACAGCGTAATATACTTCGGACCGATGGGCTGTCAGACAGGGTTCTATCTCTTAACGCGCGACATTTTGCCCGAAAAGGTGCTTGAAATAGTCAAAAAGTGCCTTATAATGACAGTTGAACACGACGGCGAGATGTTTGGTGCAAAACGAAAGGAATGCGGTAATTACAAGAATCTCTCGCTCGACGCGGCAAAAACGGAGTGCGCGCGCTATCTGACTGCACTTGAAAGCAAGGAGAACGATTTTAGGTATGAAGAATAATATTGGTATCATCTGCGCGATGAACAAGGAAGCGCGCGGAATCATCGAAAGAATGACCGAGGTTACGACCGAGGAAATCAGTGGAGTGACCTTCAACAAGGGTAAGATCAACGGCAAGGACTGCGTCGTTGCCGTCTGCGGTATCGGAAAGGTGTTTGCCGCGCTCTGCGCGCAGACGATGATCCTTCGCTATTCCCCGTCGCTGATAATAAACAGCGGCGTTGCGGGCGGACTTCATCCGTCGCTTAAGGTCTGCGATATAACCGTTGCAACCTCGCTCGTTCAGCACGACATGGATACCTCGGCGATAGGCGATCCCAAGGGACTGATTTCGGGCATAAACATAATCAATATACCGACCGATGAGGAAGCATCGGCGCGCTTAACATCCGCCGCTCAAAGCTGCGGTATCAACGTAATTAACGGCGTCATCGCAACGGGCGATAAGTTCATCGCGTCTGACAGCGACAAAAAGTCTATCGTCGATAACTTCTCCGCCATTGCCTGCGAAATGGAGGGCGGCGCGATCGCACAAGTTTGCTACGTCAACAAGACTCCCGTCTGCGTTATGCGCGCTATTTCGGACGGCGGTGACGACAGCGCAACGCTCGATTATCCGACCTTTGCAAGGCTCGCGTCGGAACAGTCAGTCAAGGTAATAATGAAATTCTTTGAATAAAAAAGTTCGCTCGGATGAGCGAACTTTTTTATTTATGCCTTTTTATTTTTGATTATAACCGTAACAACTACGCCTGCGATGGCAATAAATGCAACAACTGCAATCACTATCCAGATGACTGCGCCGTTATCCTTTTCAGCCTTGCCCTTATCCTTCGGTCCGTCAGTATCGGGATCGGAGGTATCGGAGGGCTTTGTGGTCTCACCGGGGGTGGTGCCATCTGTTGTCGTGGATTCGTCGGGATCGGTTGTCGAATCGGGATCGGTTGTCGAATCGGGATCCGTCGTGTCGGCAGGGTCGGACTGACCGGGAGTGGTCGAATCAGGTTTAGTTGTCTCTGTCGGCTTGGTTGTCGTTTCCGCCTTCTTGAAACCGCAGATATCGCAAACATTATCATTTCCGTAGCTGTGCTTGCAGGTCGTTCCGCAGACCGAACAGGTACCGTTTGTCCACTTGTGCTCACATTCGGAGGAAACAAGTGCCGCGTCAAGCGAGAGAACTCTCATAGAGATGGTATCAGCATCGGTTACCGTTGCTTCGGGAGCGGCCCTGAAGGAGAGATAAACCTTCTCACCCTTCTCAAGATATACGCTGCCTGCGGCTCTTGACGTGGTTCCCTGAACGTTTCCGCCCGTATATACGTTAGCGGTACTTCCCGAGAAGATCACGTTGAGATCGCTGTCAAGGATCTCATAGATCATCGCGTAATTCTTCTGAGTCGAGGAGTTGTAATCCCAATCGTGAAGAAGAAGCGCGCTGAGGTTATACTGTCCCTTCTGAGGAGCTGTAAATGCAATAGCAGATGCAATATTTTTGTTCGCGTTGCCCGCACCGTATGGTCCGAACATAAGGTTGCCGTTAGAATAGTGATAAGCGATGGTTACGTCTCCCGCACTTCCCTTGTAAAGAGCCGCACCGGCAGTTCCGCCGTAGATCACAGTCTCGCCGCGCTCAAGCGAAAGAACCTTCTTGCCCGACTTATCTATCGCGGCAAGTGAGAAATACTCGTTCGACTTGATCGAATAGCCGTTCTCGGTGAACTTAAGTCCCGAGCCGTCGAAGGAATACTTCTTCACAGCAGGTGCGGGAGCAGCACTTCCGTCAATGAGTGCAACATTGATGCTGTCAAAGCTTCCTGCAGACCAGTAGCCAAGATGGTCGGCGGCAGTCATTGTGGAATTGAAGAATTTTACGTACCAATCCGCCGTGAAAAGGAGCTTTTCGCCCTTCTTGAGGTAAATGGTACCAGAAAGCACACCGGAAAAATTCTTATCCTTGGTCGGCTGAGTAATATCGTATATTACCCCGTCCTTCATAACTGTAAATACAACGTGCTTATTGCCGACGCCGTTTGCAGTCGTTGCAATAGAGGAAACGGGAACCTCATACAGGTACTCGCCGTCCTTGGGAGCTGTAAACTGAACTACCGCGGACTTGTCAAACTCGGGGAATACTTTGATTCCGCCGCCGCTTGCAGACGCGAAGGTTCCTCTGCCGTGTCCGCCCGCGATGTTCAAGTAGGTTGCTGCGCAAGCGCCGTTCCAATCATTTGAAAGCTCGCCGGTCTTGGGATCCATATAGTAAAGGCCGAAATGGTCACCCTTGGCGTTAGGCGCTTCAAGTATGTCGGCGGGGAGATTCCAGATATCCTCAACGCCGACGTCACCGTCTCCGCTTACGCCGCCGTTAAGAACGTCACGCTGAACGGTATATACGAGCGGCTCGCGGGATGCGCCTTCCTTTACGCCGCAGTTGATCGTCTTGAACTCAATACGGTCGGCGTAAACGGTTATCGTCATTGCCTGAACGATCTTGGGCTCAGCCGCAGTAAGCCAATCGGGATCGAGAGAGTACTTATAGAAGGAAGCAGATCCCATAAACGAGGAAATAAACGAAGTAGGCTGTATGCTTCTGAAAGAAATGACGCTTCCGTTCTTGTCGTAATGGGTAATTCTCTCAAAAGTATCGCTGGAGATGTATCCGGAGTCGCTGTCATGAATATGACCGAAGAGATAGATAGCGTTAGGATACTTCTTCATTACGTACATGAAGTTATTGTAGTTTGTGCCCTTGATAAGGCTTGTCGAGGAAGGTCCGCGGCTGTCCTGAAGCGGATAGTGTCCGACGATAAATACGGTCTTGCCCGCACCTATGCCGGAAAGAGTCTCGTTAAGCCAATTAAGCGTTCCTGCCGTATAATAGTCGCACTTTGCATAAGGGGGATTGAGAATAATAAAGTCAAAGCCCTTTACGTTAAAATGTGCACCGAGCCAGTTATCCTCATTAACGGAGTTTACGGTCGTAGGGGTATCATCCTTCTCGGTATAAAGGCTCTTGGGCTGACCTGCGGTCTGCACCATCATATCCTGGAAGCCCTTATAAGAGTTATAGTCTCCCGTAGAGAAGACGCCCTCCTTGAGCCTGCCGACCTCATAGTCGTGATTTCCGCAGGCAAAGAGCGTAATTCCCGTAGAGGAAGCAGCTGATGAGTACTTCTTGTACTGTGCAATTACTCTGTTATATACCTCGGTAGTCCAACGGAAGTCGACCTGCTGCTTATCCTCGTTGTCGGAGACCATATCTCCGCCGTCGAGAATAATGTCAACACCTTCAGCCTTAAGCGCGTTCATCGCCTTAATGTACGACGAACGTATATAAGGATCGTTGTTCTGAAGGCCGTAGTCAACGTGACCGTCAGCTATCGTACCGACGGTAATAAGTGGCTTATCGGATGAGCCCGATGCGCCTGCCGTCGGAACGGTATAGGTGTGTTCCGAAGTGCTTTCCGCAAACGTGCAGAACGGTATCATACCGATTACAAGCACGATCGAGAAAAGCGCTGCAAATAGTCTTTTTATCATAAAAATCTCCTTTTATAAATGGTACTTGTACAACAAGACCATATTTATACAGATATTATAATATATATCGTCAAAAATGTCAATAACGGCTTTCAATTTGGTGAGTATTCGTACCATTTTACCGCATAACAGTAAAAATGATCCGTCGCATAGCAACGGATCATTTCGTACGTTATTCAAGACCCTTAAGGACCTCTTCTTTTATAGCGTTGTAATCGTCAAAATCGACCGAGAAAAGCTCGCTTTCGTGACGGCATTCGCCATTATTAACGTAGGTGCGGATATCGTCGAAAATGAGAACCCTCCTAAGAAGCGCCTCAGCTTTTTCATCGCCGTACTTTTCGCGGTAACGGGATATGAGCTCGAAGTCCGAAATTCCGCGCTGAAGATTTTTATAGCGCAGAGAGAGGAGCGGCTTTCCGTTATATCCGGGATAAACGAAGCAGGTATCTCCCGCCTCAAACGCCGAATGGCGCACGTCCTTTCTCGGATCCTCGGGCCATATTGTGTACGCCCAGCGAGCAAATCCGTCGAAGCCGAAGAACGAGGTCATATACCCGATGACTCTCGACTCTATAGGATGAGAGGAAATGAAGGTATTGGGCTTCATTTCACGGTTACAGCAAACGTACCACAAAAACCTCTTTTCGGGATAAGTCGACTTGTATTCCTGAAGACGGTCATACTCCTGAACAGTGCAGCCGAGGTACGGAACGAAATCGTCGATGCGGTCGTGGAACTGACCGATAAACTCGGCGTGATTGATCGCGCAGGAGCCGCGGAAGGAGGGCGCAATGCTCTTCAGCATATCGAGACTCTTGCGGTAATGCTCGGAATCACCCGGCTCATCGGCGGCAATTCGCACCTTATCGATCTGCTTTGTGTCGATAAAGTACTTTTCAAGCGCCTTTACGTAAGCGATTATATCCTCGCCGCGACGGAGATATTTCTGAGCTCCGTCACTCTCGTCGAGATAATGAATCTTAATGTTTTCGGGGTATTCGTCTGTCATCTTTCCACTCGGATATCCCTTGATTCCCCAAAGATTTACAAGTCCGAACACCTCAATGCCGCGGTCAACACCCGCCTCGGCATAAGTGTCAATAATTCTCTGCATCTTCGAAAAATCGTATTCAAAGCTTCCGTCACGCTTTCTCTTAACCAAGACGGAAGAATATTCGAACATATTTCCGCCGTAGCGGTGGTCAAGCTCGCAAAGCTGACCACCCCACGGGATTTCGCTCACGCATACCGAAACGACCTTTTGTCCGAGGTCAGCCATGCTCTTTGCATAAGGCTTCATAAGCTCGAAATGCTCGTCGGACCAGAGACGCACGTCGCAGTGGCGTGCGAGATTACAATGATGCTGCCAGAGGTCGAGATGGAATTTCCAATTTCGGCTGTCCTCAAGAAGCACGTCGTAGACCTTTGCCTTCAGCTTGAAAGAGGCGACCTCCTTTTCGTCCTCGCCGTAAACGGAATGAAAAACCTTTATTTCAGCATCGTACTCTCCTGCGGGAGTGTCCTTTGCGCTTTCAAGCTCAACCCATATAGAGACAGGCATATTCGCATAAGTCTCGACAACGTCCTGATTGAGGAGAACGTCAGCTTTTTTCGTCTCATCGTCGTCGAAGAACATTCCGATATGGTAAGCATTGACTTTGAGCTCGGAATTGACGGCAACACGGAATCTATCGTGACCGCTGAGCGCCTTACCTGCGGCAACCTTTTCAAAGTCTGAATACCAATCGCCACGCGAAAGCGACACGCTATAATGCTTATCTGCCTGAAGAACGAGCTGACAAGCTGCGCGATCGTTTTTCGCCATTACAAGAGAGCTGATCTCCTTTGTGCTGATGTCCTTGTAGTTATATTCGAGGCGGAATGCCTCATTTGTCAAAAATGCTTTTGTGAGCATAATTATTCCTCTTTGTTTTCACTTTCCTTATCCGCGTCCTGCTTTGCGGGCTTCTTCGCCTTCTTCAGAACGATGATTACAACGACAGCGATAACCGCAACGGCGACGACGGCAACGATCGCAATAATTACTCCGCTCATATCGGTAGTGTCGCCGTTATCTTTCTTATCTGCCTTGATCTCGGAAAGCTGATCGTTTACGTTTGCGCGCGCGGAAAGAGCGAACGACGAGAGATTTGTCATAATGAAGCTGATCGTACCGTCATCATTTTTCTTAACGTCGGTCATGCAAAGCTTTCCTTCGTTATTCCAGTAGTAAGCCGCGATATCGATTTCAGAGGTCTTGCTTCCAAACTCGCCTATAAGCGCGGGCATCGTAACCTTTACGGGAGTTTCGATATCTCTCGGTCTGTTTATCTTCTTCGCGCTGCAATCGAAGAGTACGGCGGTATTCACCACGCCCGAGAGCTTAGTCATATAGCTGTCGAACTTGGCTCCCGAGCCGAGTCTCTTTGCTGTCAGGGTAAGTCCTTCAAGTCCTTCTGCCTCGACAACGATACCGTCATAGGAAAGCGAAGTGGTATTAGCAGGCATTTCGAACTTGTTTATACCAAGCGCGCTTCCGTAATATACGTCAGCGTTTACATCCTCGGTAACGAGGATAGAGCCACTTTCTTCACGAGGACCTGAGCTCTTGACGTCACGGGAGATCGTCCAGACTGCAGGCTCCTTCAGTGTGCCGCTCTGCGCGCCGCAGTTTATCATTTTGAACTCGATCCTGTTTTTGTAAACAGAGATAGTCATCGCCTGAATTATTTGAGGATCAGCTTCACCGAGAGAGCCGTCATAATATCCTGCCGAGCCCATAAACGCGGTAATAAAGGATGTTGGAACAACGTTTCTGTCGTTAATTACTGCACCTGTGGAATCGTAATGAGTAATTCTTTCAAAAACGTCAGACATGATCCACGGAACGTTACCGTTTGCGGTACCGTGATTATGCCCGTAAACGTAGATAGCGTTGCTGTACTTATTCATTACGTTCTTGAAGGCATCCTGAGCTGCGCCTGCAATACCGTACGAATCGGGGTTTGTTACACCGCGGTTATCCTGTAGCGGATAATGTCCCATAACGAATACGGTCTTGTCTGCACCGATTCCCGCAAGAGTGGTGTCAAGCCAATTAAGAGTGCCGTCGGAATAGCTCTGCCAGCCCGTTGCGTTAATAACAATAAAGTCAAAGCCCTTTATGTTGTAGTGAGCGCCAAGCCAATGATCTGAGAAGAGCGATGCATTTCCGTCATCCTCCAAGGTATAAAGAGAAATAGGATATCCCGCAGTTGCGAGCATCAATTTCATAAAGCCCTCGTAGGAATTGTAGTCACCTGCGCTGAGAAGGCTGGAATAGTAGCCGACCTCCTGATCATGGTTTCCGCACGCCCAAAGGGTTATACCGCTTTTTGATGCCTGAGAGGAATATTCCAGATACTTAGCGATAGTGCGACTGTAAACGTCGTATTCCCA
Organism: Eubacteriales bacterium; assembly: GCA_045540115.1. GTDB lineage: Bacteria > Bacillota > Clostridia > Oscillospirales > CAG-272 > Colimorpha_A. The sequence continues at coordinate 13,425 of JAZQGR010000093.1, read as the reverse complement.
ACGGTAGTCTTCGCCCTTGTCCTGATTATCGGAGGTCATATCGCCGCCGACAAGGAAAAGGTCGATGTCCTCTCCCTTCAGTACGTTGACCGCCTCGATAAACGCGTTTCGGATATAAGGCTCTTTGTTCTGAATGTTATAGTCAACGTGTGAATCGGAGATAGTACCTATTCTGATAAGAAGCTCATCGCCGTCATCCCCTGCCTCGGCAGTCGGAATCGTTACGTTGATAGTCTCTGCAAGCGCGCCCATAGGAATCATTCCGACAACGAGCAAAGCTATAAGCAGAGCAGCAAGAATTTTTTTGAAGCTTTTCATAAATATCTCCTGTTTTATACCCAAATAGGTATTGTAAAAAGCTTTACAATACCTATTTGCGGATTATTTTATTGGATTACTTTTTAGCCTTCTTGGGCGCGAACACTATAATGACCACTGCCGCAACAGCGATAGCGCCAACAACGATGAGAACCGCGATAAGAACGGAAGAATCGTTCTTGTCTCCGCCCTTGTTCTGCGCACCGTTATCGGGAGCAGTAGTATCGGAAGGCTTAGTCGTGTTATCGGGATCGGTAGTATCAGTAGGATTGGTGTCGCTAGGCTTTGTAGTGTTATCGGGATCGGTAGTATCAGTAGGATTGGTGTCGCCAGGCTTTGTAGTATTGGAAGGATCCGTGGTTGCCGCGCCGGTATTTACGTAGCCACAGGTATCGCAAGTGTTATCGTCTCCGTAGGTATGCGAGCACTTGATGCCACAAACGGAGCACTTGCCGTCCTTCCAGCTGTGTGTGCAAGCTACGTGGCAATTGAGACAGCTTCCTGCCATCCAATCGTGCTGACAATCAGCCTTACATACGGTACACTTACCATTGGTATAGGTTGCGTGCTCACAAGTCTTCTTACAAACGGTACAAACACCGTTCTTCCAGGTGTGAGTGCAGACCTTTCCGCAAGTAGAGCACACACCGTTTGCGAAGGTGTGATTGCAGGTTTCACCACAAATAGTACACTTGTCTGTAGTATGTTCCCACTTGTGTGCGCATCCGAGTGAAATCACTGTAGCATTGAGGGAAACGATCTGAGTAGCCATCGCATCTGAGGTAAGTTCAGTTGCCGAGGATGCAGGCTTGAACACGAGATACACGGTTTCGCCCTTGTTAAGATAAGCATTTGCCGCTGCTCTCGCGTAGGTATTTTCAACGTTTCCTGCGGTATAAAGGTTAGTTGTGCTGCCGGAGAACAGTACGTTGAAACCGCTGTCAAGAATTTCATAATTAATAGAAGAGTTCTTGCCGCCCACATAATCCTTCTCATGAAGCAGAAGTGCGGTAAGATTGTACGTTCCATTTGAAGGAGCTGTGAATGCAATAGCGGAAGCAATATTCTTGCTTGAATTGCCGCTTCCGAAGGGTCCAACCATCAATTTGGAATCTGCGGTGCGGTATGCAATCGTTACGTTACCGTTGTAAACTGCAGCATCAAGACCGCCCGTCGTACCGTGTGCTGTCGTAAGGATACTCTTATTTGCATAGTTGAGGGCAACGATAGAGAAGTTTCCGTTCTTAACAGAGTATCCGTTCGAGGTAAACTTGAAGCCGCTGCCGTCAAGCTTATAGGACGAATAGCTCGTGCTGTCAGCCGTTTCGTTGATAAGGCCTACACTGAGTTTGGAATAATAAGCAGCCATCCAACCGCCGTCCGAGCCTCTGTCAGCAGGATTTAGCAGGGTAGAATTATAGTACTGTACGTAAAAATCGGAAACGAAGAGAAGCGTTTCGCCCTTTTTCAAGGATACAGTTCCAACAAGATCATCGGAATAGTCTTCGGTGTTGTTTGGCTGAGTAATGTCAAGTATGACGCCGTTTTTCATAACGGAGAATCTAACCTGCTTGTTACCGCCGCCGCCCGTCTTTGCATAGGAGTAAACCGACGCGTCGTACTGATATATGCCGTCCTTCGGAGCGGTGAACTGAATTACGGCAGATTTTCCGACCTCAGGGAAAACTCTGATGGCACTATTTGAACGCTTGTCAAAGGTGCCTCTCTTATGTCCATCCGTTAAGTTAACGTATGAGCTACCGCTTTGATCCCAATCATTTTTGAGAATGCTATCGGTCATATTCATATAGTAAAGAGCGAAATTGTCCTTTGACCAGCCGGTGGTAGTTGTAAGATCATCAGGGACATCCCACTTTTCAAGCGGCTCAACGGGCTCAACGTATACCTCGCCGCCGTTTGTTGCCCAAACGAGGGGCTCAGCAAGCGAACCTGTTCTCTTACCGCAGTTGATTACCTTAAACTCGATGCGGTCCTTGTAAACTGTTACGACCTGCGACTGAATGATGGACGGGTCAGCCGCGCCAAGCCAGTTGGTATCGATGGAGTTCTTATAGAAGGAAGCGGAACCCATGAAGGAGGTGATGAAGGAGGTAGGAGTTACCTTTCTGTTATCAATAGTCTTTCCGTTTTCCGAGTAATGAGTAATACGCTCGAAGGAGTCTGCGGAAATGAAGGTGGAATCTCCGTCGCCGTGGTTATGACCGTAGAAGTAAACAGCCTTATCATACTTCTTCATTACGTTCATAAAATTGGTATAGTTAGTACCCTTAATGCCGTAGTCATCGTTTCTGGTCATGTTACGGCTATCATAGAGAGGATAGTGACCGATGATGAACACGTGCTTATCCGCGCCGATACCTGCAAGAGTAGTATCGAGCCAGGAAAGTGTTTTGGTATCGTAGTAGGTAGCTGCGGTATAGGGAGGGTTAATGATAATGAAATCAAAGCCCTTTACTACGTAATGTGCACCGAGCCAATGTCCGTTTGCAAGAGCATCGGTGCTCTCCTGAACGAGAAGGCTCTTGGGCTGACCTGCAGTGTCGATCATCATCTGCATGAAGCCTGCATAGGAGTCATAGTCTCCTTCGCTTACGCCGTTTGTAAGGCGTCCGACCTCGTGGTCATGGTTTCCGCATGCCCAAAGGGTAATACCCGTCTTGGAAACTGCGGAGGAATATTCCTTATATGCAGCGACTGTTCTGTCATATACGGATTTTTCCCAGCGGAGATTACCGCCGTTATCTTCGTTATCGGAGGTGATATCACCGCCGTGAAGAAGAATATCGATGCCTTCTGCCTTAAGCGCGTTTATTGCCGTTATGTAAGCCGGACGAATATACGGCGCCTTATTCTGAAGACCGTAGTCGGTATGTGAGTCGGAAATCGTTCCGATCTTGATAAGCGGCTCATCGGAACCGCCTGCCGACGCTGTCGGGATCGTAAATACGTGTGTCTCAGTGAACGTTTCTGCCATTGCGCCCATCGGAATCATTCCGACTACGAGCACGGTAGCAATCAACGCTGTGAGAAGCTTCTTGAAAATACTCATAAATATCTCCTTTATTTATAGTAAGACAATTTTAGCATTTTTCTTGTGAAAAGTCAACACCAAAGTCAGGATTTTACATGTCAAAAATGTAAACTTAACAAAAAACTGAACCCGCAGGTTAACTGCGGGTTCACAATTTAAATATCGATCTTTATGACCTGATTCTTTTCCGCGCTCTCGAAGGCACATTCCATGACCTTCATAACGCGTCGCATCTGATCGTGGGTTACGATCTGATCTTCCTTGCCGTCAATAGCGCGACAGAAATTGCGGTAGAAATCGTGAACGTCGGAAGGGGGCATCGGCACTTCAAATGTATAGACGGTATCCTCGTCACGCGGTGCCATGGTTTTTGTAAGTCCCGACTCTGCCTTGATCGGAGTAGCGTCCTTTTCCTCGCCGTTTTTCTTGACGACGACTTTCATCGGCTCGTTCCAGTTTACGATTATCGCTGTACCCTTATCGCCTCTTGCGTAGAAGCGAGGCATATTGATGTAGTTGCTCGTTCCGACCTCGATCGTGTAATCTACGCCGTTTTCAAAGCCGAGAACGATATGACAGCCGTCGTCGACCTCGGTATTCGTAATGTGGTCGAGACGCGCGTAAACGCTATTTATCTTAACGTCCTCAAGAATCATTATCGCTTGGTCGATAAGATGCACGCCCCAGTCGAGAACCATTCCGCCGCCCTCGCTCTTGACCTTTCTCCAGTCACCGGGAATACCGCGTGAGCCGTGGATTCGGCTTTCGATATTGAGCATCTTGCCGATGGTTCCCTTTTTATAGAGGTCGGCAATACGCATCTTATCGGTGTCCCAACGGCGGTTCTGATGAACCGTAAAGAGCTTTCCGACCTTGTTTGCAACTGCAATTACAGCTTCAAGCTCCTCGGAGTTCATACATACAGGCTTTTCGGAAATAACGTTCTTGCCCGCCTCAAGAGCCGCAATAGCTATCTCCTTATGATGATCGTTCGGAGTAGCGATCGTAATGATATCTACCGCTGGATCACGAAGCACCTCGTCGAGTGAATCATAGGCGCGGATGCCGTTCTCGCGTGCGAGCGCGCGGCGCTCTTCCTTGATATCATAAATTCCCGCAAGCTCAACAACGTCGCTCTTTTGCGCAAATCCGACGTGCCAGCCGCCCATTCCGCCGTAACCGACGACTACTAACTTCTTTTTATCTGCCATAGTTTTTTCCTCGCAATAGTTGCTTATGCCCAGCTCATGGTTCCCGGCTTGGGATCATTAATTATAAGGGGACGGAGGAAGTCGATTGCCTTCTTAAGCCCCTCGTCGATAGACATCAGGCTGTCCTCGTGCTCGATCGACATAACTCTGTCGTAGCCGCTAAGCTGAAGTGCTGAGATCATATCTCTCCAGTAGCTTGCATCGTTACCGAAGCCGACCGCGCGGAAGATCCACGAGCGGTTAAGCTCCTCACCGTAGTGCTTGGTGTCAAGAACGCCGTTCTTCGCGGTATTGTACTTGTCTATCTTGGTATCCTTTGCGTGAACGTGGTAAATAGCGCCCGCAAGCTCACGGATAGCCGCAACAGGATCTATTCCCTGCCAGATAAGATGCGACGGATCAAAGTTAGCGCCGAGCGTATCACCGACCTCGCGTCTTACGCGGAGCATTGTTTCGGGATTGTATACACAGAAGCCGGGGTGCATCTCGAATGCGATTCTCGTAACACCGTGCTCACGTGCAAATGCGGCAGTCTCGCTCCAATAGGGGAGAAGAACCTCGTTCCACTGCCAATCAAGGATCTTAAGGTAATCGTCCGGCCAGGGGCAGGTCACCCAGTTCGGATACTTTGCGCCCTCGTGGTCGCCGGGGCAACCCGAGAAGGTAATAACGGTGTCAATTTCCAGCTGTTCTGCAAGCAGAACAGCATTTTTGAAATCAGCGTCAAAGCTCTTGGCTATATCCTTGTCGGGATGCACGGGGTTTCCGTGACATGCTAACGCGCAGATGTTGATCGCGTGCTTATTGAAGGTCTCACGGAACTTGTAAAATTCATTTTTATCGGTGAGCAGTGCTGCGGGATCGCAGTGGCTTTTTCCGGGATAACCGCCGGCACCTATCTCGACGGTATCGACGCCCAGCTCGTTCATTATAGAGAGAGTTTCGTCAAGGGTTTTCGCGCCGTAAAGATTTGCAAGAACGCTCAGCTTCATAACTAATTACCTTCCTTAAATCAAAATTTGTAGATATCGCCGGTCTTTGCCGATTCGTAAATTCCCTCGAGTATTCTTGTTACGCAGTAAGCCTGCTCAGGGAGAGTGGAGGGCTCGGTTCCGTTTTTAACTGCATCAATAAAGAGACGAGCCTCGCGAGCGGAGGGAGTAGCACCGCCGTTGCCGTCGTAGAACGCAACGCCGCCTGCAGCCATCTTCGATTCGGTAACACTCTGGCATCCACCGACGATCGAGTTGATGCGAACGAGCTTATCTGCAACCATATCTCCACCTGCCTTTGTTCCGCAAACAGAGGTAACTGCCTCTCTCACGTCAAGGGTGTTAAGCGCCCAAGAGGAGCGGAGAACGATAGTTGCACCGTTTTCCATTACGACAAATCCGAATGCGGAGTCCTCAACGGTGAATTTTTCGGGATCCCAGTCGCCCCACGCGTTACCGGTATGAGTATCATTATTGAGCTTGTGATAGGTGGTACCGACACAGTACTTCGGCTTATAGTTATCCATTATCCAGAGAGTGAGGTCGAGAGCGTGGGTTCCGATATCGATAAGGGGACCGCCGCCCTGCTCATATTCATCGAGGAAAACGCCCCAGGTCGGAACGGCTCTGCGACGGAGCGCAGTTGCCTCGGCATAATAGATATCGCCGAAGGTTCCTTCAAGCGCCTGTCTCTTCATAAACTGGGAATCTGCTCTCTGACGGCTCTGATAACCAATGGTAAGCACCTTACCGGTCTCCTTTGCGGCATCCACCATCTTCTTTGCTTCCACAGAATTGATCGCCATAGGCTTTTCGCACATTACGTGCTTGCCTGCATGAAGGGCGTCAACCGTGATAAAGGAATGAGAACGGTTGGGTGTGCAAACGTGTACCGCCTCGATCTCGGGATCAAGAAGAAGCTCCTTGTAATCGGTATATGTCTTTGCATCGGGAGTACCGTATTCCTTTGCAGCCTTTTCGGCTCTTTCGGGAACGATATCGCAAAATGCGACCATCTGAACGTCGTTCAGGGTTTTTAGGGCGGGCATATGCTTTCCGTTTGCAATTCCGCCGCATCCGATGATTCCTACCTTGATGATTCTTTCGCTCATTTTTATTCTCCTTATTTATTGTGAAGCCGATGGCAACACGTTTTTCTAATCGAATTATATAATACAATATAATTTATGTCAAGAAAAAATCTTGCGATTATTGTGTTAATTATTGCTGTTTTTAACACCGCCCATCACTCGCTCCCAGTCAAAAAGCTCCCCGGGATCCGTTTTGAGCGAGCTGTATTCCGAATGACCGATTATATGCTGACGGTCAAGCGGGATCGACCAACGGTCGCAAATGTCCTTTATCAGCAAAATAAGCGACTCGTACTGATCGTCGGTAAAGCCTAAATATTCCTTCGGAATTGAGCTATAATACGATGACGAAACGTACTGCTTCATATCGGTTTTCGATCCTATCGCGGTAAGCTCGATGCCGATGCTGTACTTGTTCATATTGTTCGTATATTTCTCGTCTCCGTTCCATTCTCCCTTGCCCGCGTGCCACGCGACGAGCTGCTCGGGTATCCAGCACCGAACCGATCCGTCACGCAAAATTATATAGTTTATGCTGACTTTGTTTTTCTCAAAGGTCTTTTTGATGTTCCCCACGTTGAAGGGATCGTTTTTATCGTTCACGACCTCCGAGCAGAAATGTACCATAACGTATTCAACCGGATATTCTCTGACCGACGAATACTCCTCGGTATCCATAAGATCCTTTAATGCAAGCTCGGAAATTATTTCGGGATCGGTCGGAGGCGCAAGCGCCGCCGCGTCACTTTCCTGCTCAAGCGGCTTGACGACCGATGCGACACTTTCCTTTTCCGCTCCGCAGGAGCAGAGAGCAAGAGCTAACGCAATCGTGATTAACACAGTTACAGCTTTTTTCATACCGTTTCCTTTTCATAATGTCAAACAAGCCCCGTGAATGCCACGGGGCTCGGTTTTTAGCTGAGAAGTGCTCTGTCGGAGGCAAATTCCGCACCCGACGCCTTGGTGAACATTTCAAGGAGCGCTTCAATTGTAAGATTTTTCTTTTCCTCACCCTTTACGTCAAGGATGACCTTTCCCGCATTCATCATAATAAGTCGGTTTCCGTACGCGATAGCGTCCTTCATATTATGAGTTACCATAAGTGCGGTAAGGGAGTTTTCCTTGACAAGACGGTCGGTTATTTCAAGAACCTTCGCCGCGGTCTTGGGGTCAAGAGCCGCAGTATGCTCGTCAAGAAGTAGGAGCTTCGGGCGCTTGAGCGTCGCCATCAGAAGCGTTATCGCCTGACGCTGACCTCCCGAAAGAAGTCCCATCTTAGTCGTCATTCTGGTGTCAAGACCGAGATCGAGCTCCTTGAGCTGCTCGCGGTACTTTGCTTTATCCTTCTTGGTGATCGCCCACTTGAAACCGCGCGTTTTGCCGCGTCTGTCAGCGATCGCAAGGTTTTCTTCGACCCACATATCGGCAGCTGTTCCCATCATGGGATCCTGAAAAACACGTCCGATATATTTAGCTCTCTTGTGCTCGGGCAGACGGGTAACGTCAACACCGTCGATTACAATACTTCCTTCATCAACGGGATATACACCCGCTACCATGTTGAGTATAGTCGACTTACCTGCGCCGTTACCGCCGATGACGGTTACGAAATCGCCGTCCTCAAGGGTAAGGGTAACGTCGGAAAGAGCTTTCTTTTCGTTAACAGTACCACCGTTGAATATTTTCGTTACGTTCTTAATTTCAAGCATGGGTCTTTACCTCCTTGTGTGCCTTCTTCTTGCCGTATTTTCTTTTGAGGTAAGGAACACCGAGGAATATGGCTATGATCGCCGCAGAGAGCATTTTAAGAAGCTCAGCCTTGATGTCGAAGAAGAGGACGAGCTGATAAACGAGAAAGTAGATTATACCGCCGAGAATAACACCGATAAGACGGGGGATAAATCCGGAGGATATCTTCGAAACGATCGCCTCACCGACAACGACTGCCGCAAGACCGATAACGATAGCGCCGCGTCCCATATTGATGTTATAGCCGTTACTGTACTGAACGAGAAGCGCGCCCGAAAGAGCAACGATACCGTTACTTATAACAAGACCGAGAACCTTTGCAAAATTAGTGTTTATGCCCTGAGCGCGGCTCATGTTCGGATTGTTACCCGTAGCACGGAGTGAAGCGCCGAGCTCTGTTCCGAAGAACCAATAAAGTATCGCAATGACAACTGCAACGAAGCCGAGAAGGATAAGGTCGGTATTTCCGATACGTTCCTCGAGCGGAACAACGGGAAGGAGATCCTGCTCAAAGAAGGTGAAGGACAAGCTCGAGCCTGCGAGCATAAGGTTGACGGTCCACAGCGACTGCTGAGTAAGTATTCCCGCAAGGATCGGCGGAATACCGAGAGCCGTGTGCAGAAGTCCCGTAACGAGACCGCAGAGCATTCCCGCAAGGGTAGCGAGTAGTATCGCGAGCCAGATGTTCATCCCGCTCTGGAAAGCAACAATACAGACCGCCGCTCCGGTTACTATCGAGCCGTCGACAGTAAGATCGGCGATATCAAGTATTCTGAAGGTAATAAACACACCTATCGCCATAATGCCCCATATCATACCCTGAGCGACAATACTCGGCGCGGTTCCTCCAAGATAACTGAAAAATTCCTTAAAAAAGTCCATTTTGATTTTCCTCTTAAAAACACAGAGTGCGGAGCCGCGTAAAATGCGGCTCCGTTTCTCATATTATTATGCTTATTATATTAGTTCTCGTCGCCCATGTCAATAGCAACATATCCAGCCGCTTCAAGAGCAGCAGTGTCGATACCGAGCTGAGCACACTTTACGGGGTTGTACATCTTGGTGAACTCGCCGGCGTACTCGATAGGCATATCGGTGACCGAGATCTCGCCGTCGAGGATCTTGATTGCCATGTTACCGGTTGCAACACCGAGATCATAGTAATCGATCGAGAGAGTGGCAACTCCACAGCCGGAGCAGATTCCGGATTCGCCCGCGATAAGGGGAGTGTTTCCGATAGCACCGTTGATAGCGCCTGCGCAGTTTGCAACCGTATTATCGGTCGGAGCGTAGATTACGTCGCACTTTGCGGCAGCTGCCGATACGGACGCTACGTCGTTAGAATCGGCGAAGGGATACTCCTTAATGTCCGACTTATTGATTCCGAGCTTAACCAGCTCGTCCTTAATAACCTTGACCTGATACTTGGAGTTTGCCTCTGCAGAGCAGTAAAGAAGAGCAACGGTCTTTGCTTCGGGGAAGAGGTCTCTTACCATCTTAGCCTGCTGATCGAGAGGAGCAAGGTCGGAAGTACCGGAAATGTTCTTACCGACGGTACCCTTGAAGTTCTTGATCCCAAGAGCAACGCCGTACTCAGTGATCGAGGTACCGAGGATCGGGATCTTTCTTGTTCCGCCGACTGCCGCCTGAAGCGCGGGAGTAGCGTTTGCCATAATAAGGTCGACCTTCTTGTTTACGAGGTTAGAGATGATCGTCGAGCAGACCGTGGTATCGTTCTGCGCGTTATTTTCGATGATCGTTACCTTATCGCCGTACTTTGCTTTAAGAGTATCGATAAAGCCCTTGGTTGCCGCATCGAGAGCAGGATGCTCTACGAGCTGACAAATACCAACGGTATATTCGCCGTCGGAGTTAACGGTGACCTTTGCGTCATCCGTCGGGGTAGTACAGGAGGCAAGTGCGAAGAGCATTGCCGCCGTTATGATAAATGCAATCAGTTTTTTCATGGTTTTAAACCGTCCTTTGGAATTTGTGATGCACTCATTATAGTACAACATTTTCCATAAGTCAAGCAAATGTTTTTAATATTTGCATAACATTTTTTTATGATAGAATTTTGTTGACAATAACTTCCTTTTAATGTATCATAAATGTAATAAACAAAGGAGAATGCGCACATGGATTTCAAGAACATTCCGAATAAGTACAGACCTATTCCCTTCTGGTCCTGGAACGAAAAGCTGGACACGGTCGAAACCGCAAAACAGATTGAGCTGATGCACGGTGTCGGCATCGGCGGCTACTTTATGCACGCGCGCGGCGGTCTTCAGACCGAATATATGGGCAAGGAATGGTTCGACAATATTGAAACGGGCGTCGAAATGGGCAAAAAGCTCGGCATGGGCGCATGGGCGTACGATGAAAACGGTTGGCCCAGCGGCTTTGGAAACGGTATCATAAACGGTAAGGGCGTAAAATATCAGCAGAAAACTCTTTTTTGCGAAAAGGGCGAAAAGGAAACCGAAACGACGATAGCGAATATCGACGGCTACCATTTCTATTATAAGGTAAACCCATTTTACGTCGATCTGCTCGACAAGGAAGTAACGAAGGCATTTCTTGACGAAATATATCTTCCCTATTACGAAAAATTTGGAAAGGATCTTTACGGATTCTTCACCGACGAGCCCCAGCTTTCACAGGACGGTATTCCGTGGAGCTTGATTCTTCCCGAAGAATATGAAAAGGAATACGGCGAGGATCTTATCTCGGTTCTCCCTGCCCTCTATTTCGAATACGGCGACTACAAAAACACGCGAATCAAATTCTGGCGTCTAATCACGAAGCTCTTTTCGGCAAGCTTCACAGGACAAATATATAAGTGGTGTGATATTCGCGGACTGAAATTCACAGGGCACATGGTAATGGAGGAGATGCTGGGCGGTCAGTTAAGATCTAACGGCGCCGTAATGCCAAGCTACAAGAATTTTCACATTCCCGGAATGGACTGCCTCGGTCGCATCAAAAACCGCAAAACGACGATGCATCAGGTCGCATCGGTAGCGGCTCAATTCGGTAAAAATCAGATTCTTTCAGAAACCTTTGCACTCACTGGCTGGAACGTCAGCTTTGAAGAGCAAAAGCAGATGTTTGAATGGCAGATGGTGCGGGGAATAAACCTGCTCTGCACTCATCTTGCCGCATACAGTCTGCGCGGGATCAGGAAAAGAGATTATCCTTGTGCGTTCTCATACCAGGAGCCGTGGTGGGAAAAATACAACGTATTTGTCGATTACGTAAGCCGAATCGGCATGCTTCTCTCCGAGGGCAAAAAGGAATTCGATACCCTGCTGATTCACCCTCAAACTACCGTTTGGACCCTTTCCTGCGGTGGCGGCAATGAGCTTATAAACGAGCTTGACGACAGATTCGAGGAAGCGATCGACGCTCTTGAAAGCAAGCACGTGCTTTTCAATCTCGGTGACGAAACGCTGATGGAGGAATACGCACACGTTGAAAACGGCTCGCTGATAATCGGCGAGCAGAAATATACCTCGATAGTTGTTCTTCCCGACACAGTCCTGTACGATTCGACTAAAAAGCTCCTTTCCGAGCTTAAAAAGCAGGGCGGCAAGATATATTGCGGCACAGACGAGATCGAGCCCGACAACATCGTCGACCGCAAGGAGATCATATATACGAAGCGCTCCTTTGACGAGTTTGATATGTACTATTTCGTAAACACGGCAGACGAAAAGCTTACCGCGAAGATCGCAAAGGGAACGCATATACTTAACGCAATAAACGGCGAGACAATACCGTTTGACGGCGAGATAGCTTTTGAGCCGTCGGGAAGTGCCGTAGTCCTCGATTACAGAAAGCCCATAGGCAAGAAGGAAGTAAAGACGGAGAGCAAAGCTCTCGATCTCAGCGGCGAGTGGGAGATCGTCGGCGGCGATCCGAACGCAATTACTCTCGATAAATGCACATATTATTTCGACGGCGAGCTGATCGAGAAAAATGCTCCCGTCATTTCGATTCAGGAAAAGGCATGCGCGCTTGAGCGTAAAGTAAGGATCGATATGAAGTATTCGGTAAAGGCAGACTACCTTCCGAGCGAGCTTTATCTCGTGACCGAAACGCCGGATATATTCGGAATTTTCGTAAACGGCAAGGAAATAGAAAAAAAGGACTGCGGATACTACCGCGACAGAGTTTTCCGCAAGCTCGATATTGCAAAGTATTTTAAGACCGGCGAAAATGAAATTCTCGTAACCTGTGATTTTGAGCAGAGCAAAGCGGTTTATGAAAACATTGAAAAATCGCGGATTTTCGAGACCGAGAAAAACAAACTCACCTACGATATGGAAATCGAAAGCATTTACCTTATCGGTAATTTCTCTGTAAAGACGGAAGGCGAATTTGAGCTTCTTGATAAGGACGCAGTAAGATACAACGGCGAGTTCGTCATTTCCGCGCCGAAAGATAAGATAAAACTCTCGTCAATCGAGCGTCAGAGCTTCCCGTTCTTTAACGGCAAGTTGACAGTCAAAAAATCCTTTGATCTCAAAAAAGGTAGTTATAAGCTCGAGTTTAACAAAATGCTCGCATCATCGGTATCAGTAAAAGTAAACGGCACCGACGCAGGCGACATTCTCTTCCGCCCGTACTCGATAGATATTTCACCTTATATCGTCAACGGCGAGAACGAGATCGAGCTTTCGATCATCACCTCGCTCCGAAACCTCCTCGGGCCTCATCATAACAGCGACGGAGAATCTTATGAGGTCGCTCCCGCGTCATTCTTTAAGGAAGACACAATTTGGGGCGCTTGGAGAAAAAGACCGTGGAACGACGGCTATTGCTTCGTAATAAACGGAATTGAATAACAGAAAAGCGACCGATTCGGTCGCTTTTTGTTTTGCAATTTAATGAGAATCGCGTTCTTGCCTTCCCCTGAGGGGAAGGCAAGAACGAACCCCCGCCCTACGTGCAAAAAAACAAGAGCGGAGATGCCCTCGCGGGGTTGTTCTTTTTTTATTTTTTCCGGG
>JAZQGR010000092.1:0-12013 GCA_045540115.1 Eubacteriales bacterium | reverse complement strand
CTACACCTCATCCACCGCAGACGCAGCGTCTGCGGTCCCCCTGTCTCGCTGCGGCTCGGTCACGCCGCGGCTCTGACTGCCACCGGCAGTCATTCACTACCGCGTCGCCGCTTCGCTACCCAAAGGGAAGGCTAACAACGTGGCGAAGATTTGCCACGTTGTTTGTAGGGGCGAGCATTGCTCGCCCGCAAAAATGTACCGCGAACACTGGCGACCAGTGGTCGCCCCTACAAGAAAATTCAGACGTTTCCTTGCATTCTGCCGCGCACAAACAACGTTACTTTACTCCTGTTTATGTGCGAAAATATTAAGCACGAAGCGATCGAGGGTGAAGCCGACCTTTTCGGCGAGACGGATCGAGATCTCGTTTCCCTCGTCGACCGTATACTCGACCGTCATTCCCGTATCGAGCAGATAATAGGTCAGCGCGGCGACGTTCGATGCGCCGTAGCCGTTACCCTTATACTCTGCCGAGGTCTCGACGCCGATATTGACGACGTTTTCATCCTCTCGGTAGGGGTTTTCCGACGCGATCGAAACGATCGTTCCGTCAATTACCGTCGCAAACGCGAGGCATCCCGCCTCAAGCGCTTCGACGTCCACGTCGATCAGGCAATCGTATTCGCCGTCGGGAAGAAGCGGCTCGGAGGAGTCGAGAATGAGCGACTTGTTCAGATCCTCGCGGCGCGTGAGCTTATAAATACAGTTCTTGCCGTAGTTTATTTCGTAGCCGTTGCTTTCGCAGATGCCGTCGATGAGTGCGATCAGTCGGTCGATCGTTTCCTCGCTCGAAAGCTCCTTTTGCGTCATACCGTCAAGGAAGCCGAGCTTATCTGAAATTTCCTCGCTCGCCGTTACGGTAAGAGCTCCGTCCTTCTGCTCGATGCTTATAGGCCAAAGGATACCGTAGCCCTCCTTTATCTCCGAAAGGAGGCTGTTTCCAATTACCGTTTTCATATCTGTGCAAGCATCATTCCGATGCCGCGTATGACCGCGTTTTCGGGCTCGGGAGCGATCTCTATCGGTATCAGCATAAGGGGCGCAAGGGCATTCGGAAGTCCCTTCAGAACGGCGCTTCCGCCTGACAGAATGATCTTTTCAGGCTGATGCTCGAGCGGATGTATCATATCGGATATGCTGTCTGCGAGATTTTCAAAGACACTTTCACAGGACGCCGAAACCTCCGCCTCCGTGACTGTCAGCTTCTTCGGCAGTCCCATTCCGGGGCGTATAACATCACATTCGAGCGTCTTATCTCCGACGCCCGAGAGAGATGCAAGCTCGAGCTTCATTTTTTCCGCCTCGTTCTGCGACGGACGGTAGCGGCGGTTCTTTACAAAATCGGATATTATCGCGCGGTCGAAGGCGTTGCCCGCGAAGGCGTTGCTCTTCGAGGCGACGAGCTCGTTTCTGTGATAGCAAGCCATATCGGTAACAGATGCTCCGATATTCACGATGGCGGAATCCGAAACGCCGATAACGCCGCAGCCCTGTGCCGCCGCGTATGCGGGATCGATCACCGACACCCTGCCTGCGCCCGCCTTGCCGAGCGCCTTGACATAGACGCTTTCGGTCTCGTCATCGTGCGCGCCCGAGAAGGAAATAAGAAGCGATGCGCCTCTCATTCTGAGGCGCTTGATAACATAGGAAAAATACGCTGTTACGTACTGCGCCTCGGGAGTCATTTCGCCCGAAAAGGGACGGACAAGCCTGACGCTTCCCGGTACTCTTTCGTTTGCGTCTATGGCACCGTCGCCGCAAGCGACGACGCTTCCGTCCGACACGCTGACGGCAACGACTGCCGCCTCGGAATAGACGGTATCGCTTCCTTCGAGAATTATTCTTACCTTATTGTAGCCGATGTCGACTCCTATTTTTTTAGCCATTGTTTTCTCCTTAATATTTAACCGATCTGCCTGCGCCGAGGCATTTGACCTCTTGCGCTCCCGCTTCCGTGAGGAGCTCGGAGCAGATCTTGAGGGTTGCTCCGCTTGTTATAATATCGTCAACGAGGACGATCCTTTTGTCCTTTATCTTTTCCTCCGCGCCAATGATAAGGGAATACCGCGATTTTGCGTAGAGGTCTCTTTCTACGTATTCGAGCGATTTCTGTTCTTTCATACCTCGGCAGAGAAAGAGATTTTCTATATCGAGGCTCATTTTGTCCGCAAGGGAATATGCAAGCATTTTTGCCTGATCGACGCCCTCGATGCGGATCCTGATCGGCGAGCGCGGGACGTAGGTTATCATCCAGCCGTCCTCTATCCCGTTTGCCTTCAGCGCCGACGCCATTTTGTCCGTCAGGTGAGAGACGAGTGCCCTGTCGTTTCTCGTTTTCATTCTGAGAAGCAGCGCGCGGCTGACACCGTCGGATTTATATGGGAGAGCATAGATCATTTTGTCGTTCAAGAGATATCTTGAATCGCATCGGCATTTTTCGTGCGGATTACCGCAGGAAAGACAGCCGTCCGAAATCTCTTTTTCGTATTCCTCCCGACAGTCGCGGCAAAGGAAGCCGTGATCGGCTATTCTTTTACAGCGGATGCAGGCGGTCGGAAAAATCAGGGAAAGAAGTTTGTTCAGCAAGTCAATTTTTTCCTTAACGCAATAATATTTTAGAGAGGTTTGTAGGGCGGGGGCTTGCTCCCGCCGTCCGCAGGTCGTCAGACCTGCAGAAACAGTAACATCGTTTTTCCGCGGCGGGAGCAAGCCCCCGCCCTACGGCGTAGCAATAATGCGAATTGCGCCCAACAGAGTGATCGTTTCATCAATACGTCTTTATCAAAAAGCAAAGACCTGTATATCTGCGAATCTGTCGGTCGTTATTTATCATATTATAGACCGTATTTTCGTTTCCTACCGTTATCGCCATATCCTTTGCTCTCGTTACCGCCGTGTAGAGAAGATTTCTTGTGAGAAGGCGTGGGGAGAAGTCAGAGAGCGCCAGCACAACGGTACCGTACTCGCTGCCCTGACTTTTATGGATCGTTATCGCATAGGCGAGCTCAAGCTCATCTGTCTGCGAAAAATCGTAGACAATCCTTCTGTCGTCGCTTATGACGGTCATCGTTTCTTCCTTCAGGTCGATATCCTCGATCACTCCGATATCGCCGTTGAATACTCCGACGCCCTCGACGCCGTTCTTCTCCCAGACGGCATCGTAATTGTTCTTCGTTTGCATCACCTTATCGCCGACGCGGAAGATCCTTTCGCGGAATTTCTTTTCCGTCTTGTTCTTGCTCGGAGGATTAAGGCGAGCCTGAAGAAGTATATTCAGGTTATCGGTTCCCGATGCACCCTTGTGCGTCGGGGTTATTACCTGCAGACTACTAAGTATTTCGTCTCCGTATTTCTTCGGCAGGCGCTCTGTTACAAGAGATGCGACGGTTTCGGCGATCTCGTTGCTTCCGCTTCTGCGCATAAAGAAGAAGTCGCTATCCGTCGTCTTGATATCTATCATTTCGCCGCGGTTTATCGCGTGTGCATTTCGGACTATAAGACTACTTGCCGCCTGTCGGAAAATTTCGGTAAGAGCGACCGAGGGGTATCTTTCGCTCTCGATGATGTCGAACAGCACCGTTCCCGCGCCGACCGACGGAAGCTGATCGGCATCGCCGACAAGTATCAATCTCGCGCCCGGCTTTATCGCCTTAAGGAGCGACGAGAAAAGGAGCGTATCGACCATCGACGCCTCGTCGACTATTATGACCTCCTCGTCGAGCTGATCGTGCTCATCGCGTCGGAAGGAGGGCTTATCGTCTCCCGAAAACTCGGTTTCGAGCAGACGGTGTATCGTTTTGGCGTCACGCGAGGTCGCCTCCGACATTCTCTTTGCCGCTCTGCCCGTCGGGGCTGAGAGCGCTATTCTCATTCCCATCTTTTCAAAGACGGTTATCAGCGCGCGGATTACCGTCGTTTTACCGGTTCCGGGACCTCCCGTCAGCACCATTACGCCGCTTTCCATCGCGTCGAGGATCGCTTTTCTCTGCATTGACGCGTAGGTTATGTCGAGCTCGATCTCCAGCATATCGACGAATCTGTCGGCATCGCGGAGTGAAACTTTTTCGCACAGCTTATCGAGCTGATCGAGCTTCGCCGCTATATATCGCTCGGCTTCAAAATAGTCCTTAAGATATATGACCTCGCGTCCGCCGAATTTGACGCTTACCGCCGTGCCGTCGGAAAGGAGCGCTTCAAGTGCAACTTCGATTCCGCTCTCCTCCCCGTCCAGCATACTGCAGGCGGCGGGGATCAGCTTATCGCGGGGGATAAAGGTATGACCGTTCTGGTTCGCGCTGAAGGAAAGGAAATATATGATCCCCGCGCGCAGACGGTCGGGGCTGTTTTTCGGCGAGCCGAGGGACGCCGCTATTCTGTCTGCCGTTTCGAAGCCGATGCCGTGTATACACTCGCAGAGCTTATACGGGTTTGCCTTTATGACGTCGACGGCGCTTCCGCCCCATTTTTTATAGACCTTGACCGCCGTTGCCGGCCCGAAAAAGTCGCGGCAGAACATCATTACCGAGCGCACGCCGAAGGCTTCCTTGAAGCGCTCGGAGATCTTTTCCGCCTTCTTTTTCGTGATGCCGCTTATGTCGGTCAGCCATTCGGGATGATTCTCGATCACGTCGAAGGCGTCGGAGCCGAATTTGTCGACGATCCTGTCGGCAAGCACGACGCCGATTCCCTTTATTGCGCCCGAGGAGAGGTATTTTCTTATCGCGTTTTCGTTCGCGGGAAGCTGTTTTTCAAAGTATTCGACCTTGAACTGACGCCCAAAGGATGGGTGGTTCGTCCATTGACCGAGCGCCTTTATGCTCTCGCCGACAGTCAGAAACGGCATTTGCCCGACGGCTGTGATGAGATCGTCGTCACTGAGCACCAGCTCGCAGACCGTGTAGCCGTTTTCCTCGTTCTGGAAAACTATATGCTCGACGGTTCCTTCGATCTCCGAAAGACCGTCCTTATTTACTATATTATCATCCACTTGTAATCAGCCTTATTCTATTCTGAATTTCTTTATCGGCTTTATCGCTTTACCCTTTTCAAATTCTCTTACCTCGCCGAGCGAGAAGAAGCCGTCCTTATCGTACAGGCGAACCCTTTCGCCGATCGGCAGGTCAATGCCGAGCTTTTTGAGGTAGATTTCGCAGCCGGAATTACAGAGGCGTGCAAAAAATTCGGGAAGAACGACCTTTTTATGCCCGAAAAAGAGCGATTCGGTGTCTAAAAGGAGCGCCTCTCGCTCGCCTTCGGTCATATTTTCAAGCTCAGTAATGGTTACTGCATTTTCAAGCAAGAAATCTCCGACCGAGGTGCGGCGAAGCGTCGCCATTACTCCTCCGCAACCGAGGGCTTTACCAATATCGGCGCAGAGCGTTCTTATATAAGTACCCTTTGAGCAAGCGACCTCAAGGGTGTATTCGTCTTTTTTATCGGTTTCAGAGCAGGTCAGGGAATAAACCATAATATCCCTTGCCTCGCGCTCTATCTCTATTCCCTCGCGGGCAAGGTCGCAGAGCTTTTTGCCGTCCCTTTTGAGCGCCGAGTACATCGGCGGGATCTGCTTGATATTTCCGACAAAGCTTTTACATACTTCCTTGACGCTTTCGGAATTTGGTATATCGCTGCACTCCGTCAAAATTTTTCCACTTATATCCTCGGTATCGGTCGTGATACCGAGCTTGAGAGTCGCCCAATAGGTCTTATCGTGCTCGGTCAGGTATTCCGATGCCTTGACCGCACGTCCGACAAGAACTGTAAGCAGTCCGGTTGCCATCGGATCAAGGGTTCCCGTATGTCCGACCTGCTTCGTTCCGTATATTCTTCTTATCTTTCCGACAACGTCGAAGGAGGTCATTCCCTCTCCCTTGTCGATAAGCACTACTCCGTCCTTCATTTTTTGTTACCCCGGCCGAGATATCTGCGCTCGCGGGACGCGAGCAATCTTCTCTCGTTTTCCTTCTTCTGTCTCGTTACCGCCGTCGTTATTATATAGAACACGACAGCAAAGGCGATAAGCAGCATAAGGACTATGAAGAAGGGTGTCGAGGCAAGCTCCTTTATTCTTGTTCCGAGCGTCAGCCAGCCGTCACGCTCGATATTGTTTCTCGTGACGAGCGGCACCTCGCCGATCTTTTCTCCCTTATATGTGACGTAAAGCGTTCCGACGACCTGTCCCGCCTTGACGGGCGCGGTCAGCGACTTAACGTTCAGAACGTAATGGTAGCTTACGTCCTTTTTCGCGTCAACGTCGTCTGAGACGAATATCTCAAGGTCGCGCTGCGGCATAAGCGCGACTCTGTCGCTGCCCGACGCGAGCTTGACGGGAATATCCGTGATCGGCGTTGCCGAGGTTATTGCTTTTACGTATCTGAATCGGCTCTCGCCCCAAGTAAGGAGGCTTCTGCCCTCATTCAGACCGTGATATACCGTCTTATATTCGGCGGGGACGGTTATTATATTACCCTCCTCGTCGGTGGTTTCGTATTCATCCTTTACGAGCACGCGAGAGTTATGCGCGCCTGTAATGACCGCAATATAGTTAAGCCCGTCCTTACGCGAGGTAAGGATCGCGCAGTAACCCGAAAGCGTATGGTTGCCTGCGATAAGTCCCGTTGCGGTCGAAAGGTAATAGTCGGGATTTACACGCGAGGAGAGGAGATAGTTCGTCGTACCGTAATAGCGTGCCGACGATTTGTTCGTCGCGGGGATCACTGCTCTTATCTGATCGCCTATCTCGGCAAGCGACGGTATCTTTATCGCGTATGACGCGAGAAGCAGCTGATCGGATGCTGTCGTATAGCTTTCCTCGTCCTCTGTTCCCGTGACCGAAAAGTATTCCGTACCCGTCATTCCGAGGTCTGCCGCCTTATGATTCATAAGCTCGACAAAATTTGAATAGGTATCGGCAAACTCCTCTGCGATAACGTGCGCGGCATCGTCTGCATCTGCGTGGAGCATTGCGGCAATAAGGTCGCGCAGGCGGAAGATCTCGCCGCTCTTCATTGAGATATGCTTACCTCTTGTGTCGCGGATCGCCTTGCTCGACGCGGTAATTCCGCTGTCGAGAGTCAAGCCCTTATTCTCCGCCTCCTCTATCGCAACAAGTGCGACCATCAGCTTTATCAGCACGCCCGGTCTTACCCGCTCGTCACTATTATACTGATAAAGAACCGTGTCCGATTCCATACAGTAGAGCACCGCGCTCTGCGAGGCGAGAATTTCAGGCTCGCTGCCCGCATAGGCGCAGAATGGCATGACGGCAAGCATCATAGCAAGTGCCATGATGACCGATACTATTCTTTTTGCCGTCCTTGTGATTTTCATATCTTATCCGTTTCTTTTTTCAAATATTGCTTTTGCCTTTTCGATATCGAGCTTGACCGCCTCATAGACCTTGTCGAGCGAATCGAATTTGCGCTCGTCGCGAAGGAAGCCGAGAAACTGCACTGCTATATTTTCGCCGTACAGATCCCCGTCAAAACCTATAATATACGTCTCGACGGAAATGCCTCTGCCGTCGTTCATGGTCGGGCGAAGCCCGATATTCGTCACCGACGGAAGCCATCTGCCGTCAGGCAGGCAGGTCGCCGTCGCATAGACGCCGTTTTTCGGTATACATAGCCCTTCGGGATAGAAATTCGCCGTCGGCATACCGACACTCCGTCCCTTTTGCGCGCCTTTTTTTACCGTGTCGCGGATGAAGTAGCGTCTGCCGAGGAGCTTGTTCGCCCCCTCGATATCGCCCTCCGTAAGCTTCTTGCGAATCGCCGACGAGGAAACGTCCTCGCCGTCAACGGTCACTTTTCCAACCGTCAGCACCTCGATCCCGAACCTTGAGCACAGCTCTGTCAAAAGGTGCGAGTCGCCCCTTCCGCCGTGTCCGAAGGTATAATTATAGCCGCAAACGCAAACATCAGCTTTCAGTCGACCGATCAGGATCTCGCGGACAAACTCCATGGGGAGCATATCCTTTACCCTCTCAAAGCGCTCGGTTATTATCTCGTCAACGCCGCAACCGCGCAAAAGGGCAGCCCTGTCGTCAGGCGCTGTCAGCGCAGGGGCAAACAGGGTATCAAAGGTCCAGACGGTAACACAGTTATCCCTTTTTTCCGCATCCGCGCAGGCTCTTTCAATGAGTGCGCGATGACCGACGTGAACGCCGTCAAAGTTACCGAGCAGAACCGTTCTTCCGCCGTTCACGATCAGATGCCAAGGTAGTTACGAACGAGGGAATTAAGAATATCGTCTCTGTCGACCTTGACGATAAGCGCTCTTGCGTTCTTATGGTTTGTGATGTAGGTCGGGTCCTCGGAAAGGATATATCCGACGATCTGGTTGATCGGGTTATAGCCCTTTTCGCTGAGTGCCGAGTAGACGGTCTGGAGAACGCGCTTGATCTCCATGTCCTTTTCATCTCTTATTGAGAAGGTTATTGTCTTTTCTTTTTCGTTATTGTAGCCGCTCATAGTAGCCTCCAAAAATAAATTTCTTGTTTTTTATTGATTATCGTCGGAGCTTTTGTCCGATCGTTTGTTTCTTAATACGAGTCTGAGCACCAGCACCGCGATCGAGCATACCGCCACGATCATGAGGTTTATCACCTTGTAGACCGATACCGTGTCGCTTTCGCCCGCAAGAACGTTTATCGCGTCCTTCAGATCCTTGTCCGAAAGCGTCTTCGAATGTGCCTTCACCGAGCTCACGAGTATCATCGGCTCGCCGATGTCCTCGCCACTCTCGCCCGTTATGTATATTCCGATCCTGTCGCAGGAGGAAAGATGCGAGAAGTCCGTCATATCGCAGACGACGGGTTGTATGCCGCCGACAGGCACCGAGGTGCTTGCGACCGCGATATTGTTTTTCGAGTAAAGCGCGACCGTAACCTTGACCGTATCGACTCCCTCGGGGAGTGATGAGACTATGAGATCGAAGCTTATATAGGGCGCGACCGAAAGATCAAGCGGATAACCCGAAGAAAGGACGAAGCCCCGAAGTGCCTCATTACCGGCCTTGCCGAAGCTTATTCTGCCCCAATCGGAGCGGTCGCCGTAGGAAACTCCGCTTTCCGCCGATATGCAATTAAGCGACGGGATCGGCGCATTTTTCTTTTTCAGGTTATAGATCACGCTCTCGCCCTTAATTCCATCGGGAAGAACGTTTCCCGCCCTTGACTCGGTATAGCTTCGGTCGGACGCCGTGCTGCCAAGCATTAGCGCTTCGAAGCGGTCCTTACCGATAAGAGCTGATGCGAAATCGGATTTTGAGGCAAAGATATCGGTTCCAAGGTACTTAAGTGCCTCCGAATAGTCAGCCTCGTGACTCGGGATATAGCCCGATATATTCTTCATTGATCTTCCCGATATGCGTAGGAAAGTATAGATATAATCTGCCGTAAGGGATCTTTCCTCGCTTACCGACGACGCGCTTCTCACTCCGTCTCCAAGAAGCAATATGCCTCTTGACGCACCGTTATAAAGGAATGGCTGAATCGAGAAGTAGTCTGTCAGCACCTCAAGGTTTGCAGCAGTTATCCTCTCTGCGCCGACTCCAAGGTCAGGCAAGAGCGTCTCAAACGCGTATTCTCCTTTATCGGGGGTTATGTCGTATGCGAGCTTCCAGTTTATGTCTCCGCCCGCCGTTATGCAGTCCGAGATCGCTTCAAGCAGGCTTCGCGCATCGAAGCTTCCCTTCTGACCGACCGTATTTTCGCCGCTCCAGACTCCGCCAATCGGAATGCTGATCTCAAAGCCCGAGGTCACGCTGAGTGACGCGTTATATACCGTTCGGAGCGCTATCGAAAGCTCACGTGTGAGCTCGTTCAGAGTCACGGCTCCGAGGTTGTAATTATTATAAGAATCATTGACCGACGCGCCGAGGACGATGCCGACAAGGTTGTCCGTCTTTCCTTCCGACGAGCCATAGCGTCTGACGAGAAGATCGGTCACCGCGCGGAGCGCGTTGATTCCTTCAGCTGTTTTCGTGTTGAGCGCGGCGCTCCCGCCCGTCGAATCGGGATGCGCGATCACCGTGCCGCCCGATACGAGCTTGTATACGAAGTGAACCTTCACTCCCTCGCGGCTGTATTCCTCCATCATATCGTCAAGGGAGGCAAGATACTCCTTTGAAAAGAGATGCGTAATGCTTCCGACGGTATGAGAAACTGCGTCATTATCAGCCGTAGAGATGAGTCTGACCAAATCGATATCGACCGCCGTCTGCGAGATACCGTAAAGAACGTAATTATCAGGGAGCGGTCTTATTCCCTTTTTCGATTCGGGAAGCGAGGTTCTCTCGGTTGCGAGAAGCTCGGGGTTGTTTATATAGCCCGGCTCGCAGAGAACGGTAAGCGCGCCGTTTATCTCTGCCGCAACTATATACTTTTTGAAAATTCCGTCGCCGTCACGATCAAGCGGAACAGCGAAGGAAAACTCACCGTTTTGTGCTCTGACCTCGGCAAGCGGCTCACGGAGAAGCGCGATGCTCGAATTATCCTCGTTCGGGGAAAGGGCGTAGAGCATTATCTTACCGTCCCACGTTTCGTCCATCGGGGAAAGGCTTCCCTTTACCGATATGTTTTTGAGGTCTCTTGCGATACGGCATTCGGTAATTGTCCCAAGCGAAGCCGACGCTTCAAAGCAGGGAGACGGCCCGATCGACAGGATTTCAATATCGCCTGTCGGCGCACCGTTAAAGCAGAGGATGAATGCTTTTATCCTCTCCTCGGGGATTTTGAACAAAAGTGTTATTTCTCTGTCGGAATCGGGGATATCGAGAGTCATCTCCTTGTCGTAATCGACCGAATCCTCGGTTTTATATCTGAACGTAAGCGAACGGCAGGAGGTATGATTTATCATATTTATCCGAAGCCCGATTCCGTCGCCAAGCTCGGCGTTTACCGCGGTCTTGGCTTCAAGATACTGCCCTTCGCCGCTGAGCGAGACCGTAAGGCTTCTGTCGTACTCTACCGTGCAGCCGAATGGCTCGAAGCCTTGCGTCATATAACGTGCGGCGCGCAGGTCAAAGGAGCTCCAACAGCCGCCGATGCAGTCGGCAAGAACGTAGAGGTCACAGGCACGCTCGGTCTCGAAGATAAATTCGATGCGGAGCGCCTTGCCCTCCTTCAGCTCCTTCGTGTCGAAGAATACCGTTTGCCATTTGCCTGCGTCGATGACCTTCGTGTCGGTTATCGTTCCGCGTGTGCCGTAGAGCTTCATTGTTACCGATGCTCCTTCAGCTTCTGACGGGATGAAGAAGGTTGCCGCGATGAATTTATAATATGACGTATCGGTAAGCGTTTCGATCCCCTTTACAAGCTTGACCTTGCTGTTTGCCGAAACGTAGCCCGCGTCCCAGAGAAGCGAGGCGTTCCCCTCGTACGGCGAGTACGGAGCGGATGTCATTTCAGTCACGGCAGAGCAGGAACCGACGCTTGCCGTCCAGAGGAGACTTTCCCCCTCGAAGCTTTCCTCCATATCGTCGATAACCGAGGTTATTACCGACGGCGAAATGCCGCCGTAGACTCCCATCGGCGACGCCGCGCGAGTTTTGATCGGCGATGCTGAAAACGCCGACACGGTTATCAACAGGCTGAGGAAAACAGACAGCGCTTTTTGTGTCTTTTTCATCGTTTCGGCGTCTCCTTTCGGTTCGGATAGTTATACATAGTATATTATAACATAAATATAATAGAATTTCCATAGGTTTTGGAAAAATGTTGAAGATATTTTGAGGGGAAGGCAAGAGGGCGTTCACTCTATTCCCGTAGGGCGGGGGCTTGCTCCCGCCGTTACAAAACAAAGTTACATCCCTTTGTAACACCTCATCCACCGCAGACGCAGCGTCTGCGGTCCCCCTTCCCCAAGGGGAAGGCAAGACAACGTCTCGACACTTCGCTATGTTGTCTGTAGGGCGGGGGCTTGCTCCCGCCGTTACAAAACAAAGTTACATCCCTTTGTAACACCTCATCCACCGCAGGCGCAGCGTCTGCGGTCCCCCTTCCCCTGAGGGG
>JAZQGR010000091.1:0-4847 GCA_045540115.1 Eubacteriales bacterium | reverse complement strand
CCGCACCAAATACTATGCTGTATTCAAGTACGGAGAATCCGAGGAAGGTCTTCATATATATGATGAGATAGGGCATAAATATCTGACAGGCAATTCCGTATATCAGTACCAGACAAAGTGTAAGATAAAGCGGCAGATTTTCTTTTATTACGCCCCATTTAAAGCCGTAAAGGATATCTCCGAAGTCACCGCTCCTCTGAAGCGCCGGGCTGTCCTTCAGCCTGAAAATGCCGAACACTCCGCATATTGAAATAACGATACCAAGGCAGAGGAACATCATTGAATATCCGATCATCTCTACGATGATTCCGAAGCCTCCCGCTACGATTAGCATCGCCGCAAGCGGTAAAATCGAGAGGATCCCTTCTACCTTACCGCGGAACGAGCTTTCCGTATTATCCGTCACCCAAGCGTTAAAAGAGGCATCGTTCGCGGTTGATCCGAAAAGGGTCATCACGCAGTCGCCGACCACAACAGCCACCAAGGTGATCATAACGGCCTTATCAAACCCGCATCCGAGAAGCTTTTCTGCAAGCTCGGGCGACAAAAAGCCGAACAGTGCCACCGTAATTCCCCATATCGTATATCCCCACGAGATAAAGCTTCTGCGGTTTCCGATCTTATCGGACAGTGTTCCTGCCACAAGGGTTGTAAGTGTTGCCACAATACCGCTAAGCTGAACCATCAGAGTCACGGTAGTAAGCGACGGTGCAACCGTCTCAAAGACAAACAGATTGAAATACATATTTTCGACCGACCATGCGATCTGTCCGACAAGTCCGAAGATAACGAGAGTCAGCCATTCCTTTTTTCCAAATCGTTTTTCCATTATTTTTCACCTCGGTGCGTTTATTTTTGTAATTATATTATGGGTGTTCTTCTCACATCAATTTACTTATATATTCAATCCGTATGCTCTGCAAAAACGGGTTTCAAGCCCTTCTTCCGTATCGTCTGAATCCCAATCGGTTTCGTGAGTAAAAACGATCATCCAATCATAGGTTTCATCGAAAATATAAAGATCTTCCGGTAATGCTTCTTGTATATATTTGTTTCCCTTTGAAAGCTTCCAGCCTTCATACCATTCGTATGCGATACGCTCGGCGAGTTCTTTCGGATCGGCTTTCGCAACAAACCCTTCTACATTTTCTCTGTTGATCGGCAAATGACAGGTTGCGTGAAATCCTTCGCACTCCGACATAAATAAAACGTTTTCATCGCGTGATTTCAAAAGTTCAAGCGCTTGCGAGATCGTCACAACGGGAACGTGATCGGGAAGCCTATCCCACATATACGCCTGATCAAACCAATTATCAAAATGACTCAGCTGTTCAACGAAATCTGCATGGTTAATTCTAAAGCTCTCACGATCCTCTAAAAAGCGATCTGTAAAACGCTTTCTTATTATATCCGGTTCCTTCAGTAATTCAATTTTCATAAATTATTTTCCCTATCTTTATTCTACTCCCTGCATCTCCATCAGATTGCGCAGGTCGCCGAAGCTCTTGTCATACTGTGCCTGAGAGATCGCACCGTTCTCACGGAAGGTATCGAGCGTTTTTCTCTGCTGACGGAAGAGCTCGACCTTATGCCAGCGTTCTTTTGTCATAAGGTTAGAATGCCCTATGCGGATCTCGTTCATCTGTCTCACTTCAATGCCCTCGGTCCTCTGCTGATAAACAAATCCCAGCTTTTCCTGAACGCGGCGGCTTTTTTCGTTGCCGTCGTAATAACCACACCAGATGCGGTTCATACCGAGATCCTCAAACGCATAGCGGAGCATCTCGCGCGAGGCTTCGGGAATGAGTCCCTGCCCCCAATACGGCTTACCGATCCAGTAGCCAAGCTCATATTCGTCGTCATCCTCGGCAAGGTCATTTCGGTGAAAGCCAATACTGCCGATGGGTTTGCCATTTTCCTTGAGGCACACGGCAAAGGTGTCGGGCGCGGATAACACCGTGCGAATGATCTCACGGCTGTTCTCCACGCTCGTGTGGGGCGGCCATCCGGCAGGTAGGCCTACCTCGGGGTCGCTTGCGTATATGTATAAATCCTCTGCGTCATCCTCGCACCACGGGCGAAGGGTGAGGCGTTTTGTTTCTAAGTAATCAATCATTTTTGTTCCTCTGCAACCTATCTATTTCAACCCGCATTCCCTATACAGTTCCTCAATGCACGGCGATTTGTATTCGATATACTGATCTATGCTGTCGGGAAAGAGCTTTGCCGCCGTTTCCTTTACTTGACTGTACTTTTTGACCGCCTCGGGATTTTTACGCAGAAAATCTCTGAACACAATATGGCGGCGTAATTCCTCCGAATACTGCGGACATACATACAAATGGTGTGTCATCAAATGTGGCTTGTCGGCGTATTTGAACGCTTCTCTATCCTTGATACCGAGGTCGCCCTCGTGGATATATCCAATCGCGCCAAGCCTTCTGACGATCTCGTCAAACACCGAATAATCCTTGATAATTACATCGATATCAATGCAAGGCTTCGCAGACATTCCTTCGACAGATGTGCTTCCAATATGTTCAATACCGAGAATCAAATCTCCGATTTCAGCTTCAATCTCGGTCTTGATTTCTTCAAAAGCATTTTTCCACGATTCATCATAAGGAACAACTACAACTCTTTTGGTTTTCATCTACAGTCCTCGTCAAATTCTTATTTGTCTGTCACTCAGTTA
Organism: Eubacteriales bacterium; assembly: GCA_045540115.1. Taxonomy (GTDB): domain Bacteria; phylum Bacillota; class Clostridia; order Oscillospirales; family CAG-272; genus Colimorpha_A. The sequence continues at coordinate 2,152 of JAZQGR010000091.1, read as the reverse complement.
TTTAGTCTTCACTCTCTTTTCCCATTCATGATGAGCCTTAAACCACTTTTCACTATGAGCACCGAGAGCTCCTATTTGTCTTGGATGAGCAAGCGGCAGAACTTTTATCGTTTTGCCGCAAATAACAACATCGGTGGCTTTTCCGTAACCGTACAAATCTACATACTCGCCAAGTGTTGAATAAGGAACGCCGGCGACCTTTTTGAGATATTGTGCAATCGGAATATCGCCTAAAAGTATCATAAGTCCGGCTTCCGATTCCATAAGCTCCGCAGAAATTTCCTCAGCCCTCTTTTGATTGCAAAAGGCGGATGGACGGTTTGGAATCGTTACGGGATTTAATCCGTATTTTTCAATCAATGGATTGTATCTTTCCTTTATAACCTTAGCCTGACTTGAATTTATGCGTGTTTCGGGAAGGCAATCACAAAGCCATGCATCCGCACGAGTATAACCCAAGGGAGCAAGAATATTATCGTCAAGCACCTTTGCAGAGGGGCCGTTAAGCTGCTTTCCTGCAGGTTCAAGATAGCCAAGTTCTGATGGCATATTTACTTTTCCAATTATACGCTTTGCTTCATCAATGTCTCCATCCCAAAAGATGCGAGGCTCACTTGCCACGGCGAGAGCCTGACAAATAATTTTTCCGTCCTTCTTCCATCTTGCATGAACGGCACTAGCATAAACTCCTAAAACAAAAACCTTTTTAGAAGATCTGTCTTCCTGCACCAGCGGATGCAATTTCTGTCCGAAAGGAAAAAGATATGCCATAATTATACTCCTTTTTATCGATTAATCGTACACCTTCAAATTTTTATTGATTCATCCCGTCTACCGTCTCGCAGGGCTTCGCCGTCATTTCCACCCACGCGGGACGGAAACCGCTTTTTATTGCGTTGCGAACCGATTTTATATTACACCAAGCGGCGCAGTAAAAGGGGACCTTTCCGCGATTCAAGATCTCGATGGCAAGAGTGCTTGTTAGCGCAGAAGCAATTCCCTGCCTGCGATACATTGGAAGCACGTCAATCCCGATCTGCCACATAGTATCACAGTCGGCACTGCAACCTGCAAGGCCGACGAGCCGCCCGTTATCATACGCGCCTACACCAAGCACGTCAAGATGCTTTCGCTGCTCGCATAGTGCGTTGCTCCACTCCGGAAGGTATAGGTCGGCAAAGTCTTTCTGCTCCAAGATACGAAGATCGTAGGAGCAATCAAGCGGACGAAGCACATTCACGTCCGGCAAAAAATACTCCGCCATAAAGCAGATCTTCTGCCCTTTTTCCATCAATGCATCGTTGAGCACGTGCAAATGCGGTGTTTCAAACAGATGCTCCACGGGATATTTGTTTATGTAGTTTTCGGTGATCTCGCGAAACTCGGGTAACACCGATGCCACCACGTTGTTGCCATACGACACCAGCTGACAGGAAAACGGCAGCTTCAAATACCGCCTTGCACCCTCGCTCTCACGCGACGTGACGACCACGTTCTCGCTCTTTTCAAAATCCGCAGGCGCGGCGCAAAGGTCAATAGCGGATTGCGCCATGGCGATTCTCAAAATTTCTTGGTTGGTCATATTGTTTCTCCATATGTCCTGTCAATCTTTGTGTTCGAGCCATTTTACATCGTATTCGATCATATATTTCTTGCACAATTCGATATTATCCCAGCAACCGTCAGCAACGACCTCTAAACTTTCATCGCAATAGAAAATATAGTATGCCTCGTCATTATCATACTTACAAATAGCAAGATAAGCAACATTATGAGCCACTTCACCGCCGGGATAATATACAGGTTCAAAAACACCTCTTTCAGTGAAATATAGAACCTTTGCACCATCAAGCTCTTTGGGGAATGTATATGAGGTTACAAATACCATACTGGTGTCAAGATCCACTATATAAGCTGCATAACCATCATTATACGGCATTTCTTTATATCCAAATCTTGAGCAAAACGCGGAAGCAAAGTTTGTTTCTTCATGTTTTTCAAGTATTTCTTTCACTGCGTTTTTTAACTCATCAAGCGACATTGTCTTTCCAACAAGTCGCTTATCTCCATATACAGACTCAATTCCAATTACCATAGTATTCCTCCAAGATTATCATTAATCTTTGGTCTTATCTAATCCGCATTTCCGATA
>JAZQGR010000090.1:0-4342 GCA_045540115.1 Eubacteriales bacterium | reverse complement strand
TCATATTCTCCGTTTTTAGCGTGAACCTTCATAGTTTGAATATGGCTTCTGTAATCGTGCCGCCAACCACGCATCTTATTATACATATTTTCCACTTCTGCATAGTGCTTTTTTAATATTTCACTTTCCGCAGCAGCAATTCTTTTTGCAATCAATTTATCAAACAGCATAATTCTTTTTCCTTACAGATATTTGATCAAGGCAGCGTGTACCTCATCGTACATTCCTCTGCTGATGGGAACAAGATCCCCGTTCAACATCGTAATATCGGTGCGACTGATCTTTTTTACATATTTCAATCCAACAATATAGGAGCGATGCACCTTGATAAAGGTCTCATCAAGCTGCTCCGCAAACTTCGCCAAGGAAATTCGGGAACGGTAAACGCCCGATACAGTATGCACCGCAACGTGAACGTTTTCGGACTCCACGTAACAAATATCCGCAAGCGAAACTTTCACATCACCCTCGGGAGAAGTTAAAAGCACCGCTCTCTGTCGGTAATTAAGATTGCTTACCGCGCGGTCAAGGACGGGCAATAGCTTTCTTTCGTCCGCAGGTTTGATTAGATAATGGAGCGCAGACACGTCAAACCCGTCGCTGAAATACTCATAATACCCCGTAATGAAAATGATCTGAACAGTAGAATTCTCTTTGCGAACTGTTTTCGCCAATTCAACACCGGTCATTCCGGGCATTTCTATGTCGAGCAACAATATATCAAAGTCTTTTTCCTCTGAGTAATCGAAAAGAAATGATTTTGCCGAGGAATAGGTCTTTAGCTCTGCAACGTGGCGGTTCTTGTTCGCCCAAGTAGATACTACACCCGATAAATATTCTATTTGATTCTGCTCATCATCGCAGATAGCAATTTTTAGTTTCATATGTATAACCTTTCTTGGACAAGAGCGACCGAGACGAAACTTATTATCGAACACATTTATTATAGCATAAAAATATGAATTTGTCTATATCAAACGCCGAGAGCAACTAAACTGTTACGCTCGGCGTTTGCGGCTTAATATTAATCATTAATAGGTCTTAATTTGGTATTTAGCCCTTAAATCATGATAGTAAGAAGGATGAATCATTTTTTCGTTTATTAATCGTCCAACTACGATGCCGGGATGAATATCTATTGATCTTGCAAACGAAACGATACTTGATGTTGTAATTCTATTTGTTTGTATGTACTTATTAAAATTATCAGCCGGTATCAATGTGTTTCTTGAAAACAAATTAGCTTCGTCTTCTAAAGCTGTATCAATATCTGTTTGATAAATCCCACTTATGATTGTTTTTGTAATCTTCTTTTGGAGAACGTGTTTGATTTCATGGAATAACGAGAACCAGAACACATCTGCATAATGCATTCTGTCATTAATAGCCAGTACTACTTTTTGCTTATTAATCCACTTAACAGCACCATTAATCCCACAATTCTTTAACTGTGGCAATAACACAAAGCATATTCCACAATCCTTAAACATCTCAACCAATCTTGGATAAAACTCTCGTGGAGATTGCAATGTCATCGATCTAATTTCAGGTATGTATGCTTTCAGTTTCTGTTCATTGAAATCACCGCAATCCATATCGCGTCCGATGTTGACAGCAGTTTGCAGCCATGCATTTGCGTTTATTATGTTCTTTTCTTCTACTGTTTTTATTCCAGTTCTAAAATTAGCTAACAAATCCGGTTCCTTCAAAGTCGTCAGATTAGACACCTTGAAGTATGAACACAAGTTTTGGATTTTTTCCAGGATATTTGAGATTGGGGGAAGTATACCAAGTTTGGTGAAAAATGAATAATCAATAAGAGATGCAATTTCTTTTTGTTGATCAAGAACCTGCTCTTTTTCAATTTCCAAAACTTTTTTGGAGTATTCTTGTTGTAGGTTCAGCCAAACGTCAATACTCATTCCAAACATATTGGAAAGTTTTAATGCCATGTCTTCCGACAAATCAGTTTCTCCACGAACAAGCAAGCTTATTGTTTTCGCTGACACTCCCATCCGAAGCGCAAACTCTTCTTGGGTAATCTCCAACTCATCAATTAATTGATTCACATAATAGCCTGGGTGAAAAGCATATAAATCTTTGTAATTTTTACTATTCATAATGCTTACTAACCTCTTCTATTCTTAAAATTCGTATTTGCTTACACTTACTAAAAAATTCATCGTCTTTAACAACAACATTTTCGGAATCGTCGAGTGGAACAACGATTAATCTATACATACTTTTTCTTCCGGATATATCAAGTCCGAAACTGTTTTTTATATGAAAATCAGTTGGGTGAAAATGCAACTGAGGAAAAGCAATAAGATCTGACAAGACTGTGGACTGGTCAATAAGGTTAATAAGACCTTGCAGATCCTTGAAATAACGCATATCATTGAAGAACTTTTTCGCAGCTTTTTCGGTAGTGCAAAGTTTTTCAACAGATGCATTCCCATATTTAATTAACATTAATGCAGCCAAGTCCTCCTAAAATAAATTACCTTTTTGGTAATTTATTTTAACATAGAAATTGGTTTTTGTCAATAGGCTCACATTATTTTATCAGGCTTTTCTTGAATTTTTTGTCTCATTTTGCGGTTTATTGATAAGATTATTCATTTTCCACTCTTCAAACTCCCGCTGCCCTTCCTCGGATTCAAAATAAGCAATGATATCCGGCAGAAGACAACGTGCAATTTCCATACGGATATGCTTTGGTATTTGAGGTATATGGCTTTCGCCGCGCGTATCACGGAAAACGAACTCTATCCGCAGAAGGAGGCGTTTGAACCAACCTGCGTTTATATATTCCTCGCGCAGAAACCATGTGGCGAGAATTTCTTGTTCCTTTTTATGCTGTTCTGCTTCTTTCTCACGCTGCTTTCGCTGAACTTCTTCCCAATCCTCTATGTCCTCGCCCTCGCGAAGAACCGTGCGATTATCGTGAAGCAGTGCGTTAACACGCTTCCAAAATTTTTTCCAAGTCATATCATCATCCTTTCTCACATCGTAATATCGAATCCTTCGTCCTCGTCATCGTCAATGTTTTCGGCAGGGGTTGAATGCTGCTCTGTCAAACCAATCACAGCACCTGCGGCAAGACCTGAGAGAGCACCGAGCACAGAGCCTGCATTTCTCGCTTCTCTTTGCCGTTTTTCTTCCTCGGAGTCCTCGCCGTCTTCAAATAGACTCGTCAGATTCCCAAGCCCACGTGCAGCCATAAAAGCAGTACTAACAGCATCGGAACTGCCGTGAGAGCGAGACGGAGCCACCACAGTGCCTCGTCCCGACGTATTCTTCTGTCGATAACCTCTGAAGCTCTCGCGCTCGCTTTCCCAACCTGTTCGGTCGCTTCTTTCGTCACCTTGTGAAGAGCCTTCTCCGTGACCTCTTTCTGCGCTTCTGCCGCCTTCTTCATCACGATAGCGTAACTCTCCGCTGATGCCTTCAAATCGGCTCTCTGTGCCAACAGATCCGCTGACAGAGCCTCCATTCTGCGTATCGTTTCTGTTATCCGCATCCATTCCTCTGCGCTGATCTGTACCATCGGAATCTCCTGTTCCGTCTGTTCTTCCTGTAGCTCTTGCTGAATTGCCAGCGGCATATTCTTCGCCTTGAGCTTGTCCATATAACTCTGTCCTAATCCTGAATTCATTTTCCATATTCTCCTTTAGATATTTTTCATCGTTGAGCTTGATATCACGTACCTTGCGTTCCTTGCCGTCAGCGGTCTGACAGATGTACGTGATATATTTTCGTTCGGGAGTCCACACCATATCGTAGCCGTATTTTTTCATCAGACTCTGGAACTCGTCCTTGCTTCCGGCACGTGTCATGCAGAAATCAATGGTCGAGCGCAGAGCCATCTTCCAGCTGTTGCCGTTCAAAGCCGCGCGATATTCCTTTGGTCCGAGGCGTTGAGATTTGACATTCGGATTGTATTTTTTGAGAACGTTCAGCCCGTGAGCCTGACATTTCTCGTCACTCTTTTGCCGTAAGTCCGAGAGAAAAAATTTATTATAATGCAATTTCAAACCGCTTTCGAGGTCATAACTGCACGCGACAATGTGGTTGTGGAGGTGGTCTTTGTCAATATGGGTTGCCACAATGACCTCACGATTTTCAAAGATTTTTGCAAGCTCCATTCCGATTTCGTTTGCCTCTTGCGGTGAGATATCTTCACCGATCTTGAAGGACTGAACGAAATGATAAAATCGAACGCCGTCAGGCTCGTGACCAAATATCTTTTGCGTGGCAAGGAAGGACTCGTTCGCCAGCTCCGGGATGCAATTGTAGCCCGAAATATAGGCGAGCTGTTCGTCCTCGTCGAAGGTTTTTG
>JAZQGR010000089.1:0-48612 GCA_045540115.1 Eubacteriales bacterium | reverse complement strand
GAAGTTGGGCAGTTTTATTCGCCTGCGGCGAGTTCTATTGCTTCGCAGTGATATTCGGCTATCGCCGAGTGGTATTCGCTACGCGAGTTTGGAGGCGAATAAAATATCACTGAAGCCGTAAGGCTTCAATATCACGATCGCTTACGCGATCATATCACTCCGACGAAGTCGGAATATAACTCTTGCTTTCTCTGCTGATTTTTTATATAATGAATAGGGGTATGGGCTTTGCCCGATGCCTTTGTGTTTGTAATACAAAGGCGAAACTGGCGATAAAACGAAAAATAATAGTTTACTTAAAAGGAGAAAAGGTATGTTTTCACTATTTTCTAAAAAAGTTATGAATGAGGAAGCAGCAAGAGCTTTCTGGGCTTGGTTTGAAGAACAAGAGTCATGGATCATCAATTGTCTTTCTAATCACGATTCAGCTTTTGTTTGGGCAATTGACGAACGGTTAAAGCCGGTGTTCCCCTATTGTAAGAAAGAACTTGAATTCCAATTGGGATATAATGAAGGAAAAGGAGAATTCTTTTTCTTCCACTTTGGAAACAAAAATCTTATTAAAGATGCTGACGCCCTGGCACGAATGATGCCTAAAAACATTTCTGAACATTGGACTTTTATAGCAGAAAAATAACAACAAACCCCGACAGATTTTTGAAAGTCTATCGGGGTTAATTATTTGTATACTGCGTCGCAATTATATCTTTTTGGACCGTCGAGGACGCCGGTCCCTACAAGGAGAAATCAAACTTCCTTATGAGAAGGAGCCTTTACCGTTGCTCTTTTCATATTTATTGACTTATTCAAATACAATTAAAGCGAGGAAAGGTCTTTAATGCAATCGCGGCAAACGAGCTTACCCTTGAGGTAAACGACGTCGGATGCATTTCCGCAGAAAACGCAGGACGGATTATACTTTTTGAGGACGATCTTATCGTCGTCAACGAATATTTCAACCGAGGCTCCCTTTGCTTCAAGATCCATATTCTTGCGAAGCTCCTTGGGAAGTACGATTCTTCCGAGCTCGTCAATCGGTCTTACGATTCCTGTTGATTTCATAATTTCCTCCGCTGTTTTTCGGCATTATTTTTCTAATTCTACCATAATGTACCAAAAATGTCAATAGGGGCATAGCTATGGCAATTAAAATATCGGGTGTAATAATCATCATATCCGTCGTCTGCGCATTCTTTTCCGGCAACGCATCGGCTCTTACAGAAGCGGCAATCTCGGGTAGTGCGCGTGCAGTTACTGTCGAGCTTTCGCTTCTGCCTATGATGTGCCTTTGGTGCGGAATAATGAAGGTAGCTGAGCAGGGCGGGATACTCAAGGCATTTTCACGCCTTTTGTCGCCTATATTGCGGATTGTATTCCCGAAAACCGCAAAAAGCGGTGAAGGTGTAGACGAAATTTCGACCTCACTTGCGGCGAATATTCTCGGAATCGGAAACGCCGCAACTCCGCTTGCCCTCGCGGCAACAAAAAAACTCGGTGCAGATAAGGACGGACGGGCAAGTAACGATCTGATAACGTTCACGCTTATCGGTTGCGCTCCGCCCTGCCTGTTCCCGACGACCGTCGTCGCGCTTCGTGCCGCGTCGGGAAGCAATGATCCGACGTCGGTCGTGCCGCTCGTCATTCTATGCTCCTTCACGCTTTGCGTTATCAGCATAGTTCTATCAAGAATTTTGGCGGGCGGCAAACAATGAATTTATCGGCACTGATTCTTCCGATCATCCTTTTGGCATTTTCACTTTATTGTATTTTTTCCAAAAAAGACACGCAAAACAGCTTCATTTCGGGCGCTAAAGAGGGCTTAAACGGCGCTTTTTCGCTCATTCCGACGCTTGTTTTGCTTCTTACAGCCGTTTCTATGTTTTCAGCAAGCGGTGCCGCCGAATTGCTCTCAAAGCTCCTTTCTCCGATACTAAATAAGGTCGGCGTTCCGAGCGAGCTTGCACCACTGCTCATCGTTCGTCCGCTATCGGGCAGCGGTGCAACGGCACTTCTTACCGACGTTTTCGAAAAGTACGGGCCTGACAGCTTTATCGGCATCTGTGCCTCGGTTATCAGCGGCTCATCCGATACCGTTTTCTACGTTACAGCCCTCTATATGTCGGGTGGCGGTGCGACAAAGTCTCGTTACACGCTTCCCTGCGCGATTGCAGTTATGATATTCGGCATTCTGCTTTCATGTGTCCTCGTACGATTCTTCCCATAACGGAATATTTTCTATGATTATCGATATCATTCCGAGCGCACGTGTTCTTATTCTGTATATCTGCGTTTTTTCAAATTCGAGGTCCTCCATAAGATCCTCAGCGGCATAGTGCTTATTCGGATCGAGAAAAAAACGCTCGATCACCTTTCTCTCGTTTTTCGGCAGAGAGTTCACCACGCTTTCAATAAGCTTAATCCGATAGGTAAGCATTCGTTTCCTCAGCGAAAGTTCTTTGTATCGCTCGTCCAATTCGCTTAGATACTTGTTTACACGACGGGAAACGTTGTCCTTCAACGCGCCCCCATCGTTCTCTTCCCTTTTCAGATCGCGCAAAATCGGCATAATATCGAACATTTGTTCGTCTATAATTTTGCAAGATCTCTGAAGTGTATCGTATTGATTCAAAAAGTTGATCGCGTTCGTTTTATTCATAACTACCTCCGAGTATATTTTTTCGGAAAAAGTAGTTGACAAATTTCCGAAATTGGTTTATAATTTACTTGTATATCAATATTATATTCCATTTTTTCGGATTTGTCAAGTGCTTTTCCGATATTTTGGAACTTTTTTGGAGAAATCATGTTTACAGAACGTTTTAACGAGCTACTGAAAAGCAGAGGGATCAATGCGGTAACGCTCGCAAGGGAGATCGGCGTGCCGAAATCTATCGTTTACGAGTGGCGTTCGGGCGTGCGCGATCCGAGCCTTGAAAATATGCTCCGCGTCGCTGACTATTTCGGTGTTTCCCTCGAGTACCTGACGGGACGCGAGGATGAGGAGACCGATATTGAAAAGGAGCTTCTCGTGCTTCTTCGTGCCGCGCGTGATATTTCGGTCGAGGATCACGACGCACTCGTCAACAGCTTTAAGTCAAATCTGAATATTTATCTGCGCAGTAATGACAGAAGCAAGAAAGAAGCTGATTAAAGAAAAGGCGCTGTCGATTCTTCTTTCGCAACGTATAAGCGGCGAATTTGCTCTTTCGTTTCTCGACCTGCGGAGGATAACGACGGGCGGCGCGGCAGTTATTGACACTTTTTCTTCTTATGAAAGAAAAACAGGCGCTTCCCTGCCTGACGATGCCGAGGGGATCACAGTCAAGCTTTCCGGTATGAATCTCGTTCTTTATGATGACAGCATAACAAACGAAGGAAGGCGCAACTGGACGATTGCGCACGAGCTTGGTCACGTGCTTCTTGGACACACGGAGCTTAACAAATTGACCGAGCGCGAGGCTGATGCCTTTGCCGCCGAGCTTCTGATGCCCGAGTCGGTCATACGTTATCTTGATCGGCTCGAGGGAGAACCGATAACGCCTGATGCGATGATGAATTATTTTTCCGCGTCGGTCACCGCGTGTAAAAGAAGGCGATTGAATTTGCCGTATGAGACGAATTATAAGCCGTCGGAGGATGAGCTTGAGCTACTGAAAAGACTGTTTGCGCCGAATAAATAAAGGTAGCAAAAAACGCATTTCTATTCCGGGCAAGGAATTTCAGCCCTACAATAACGATGTTACTTTACGATCAAACGGGCGAGCAATGCTCGCCCCTACAAACAAACCTTCGAACGCTCTTGTAGGGGCGACCATCGGTCGCCCGCATTAAAAGGGTTTTACGTCATAAATAAAAACCGCAGATCTGATCTGCGGTTTTTTGTTTTTATTATCAGTTAGGCAAGCTTGCTGCTGCGACGGACTGACCTACGCGGCGGCTCTTTTCATCGGGAAGGGAGATGCTGATCTTCTCTGCAAGCTCGGGGAACTCGTTTGCGAGTGCCTTCTTTGCGAACTCGAGAACGATATCTCCGCCCTTACCGGAGGAAACGCGTCCGAGAAGAAGAACGTGCTTGATATCGTAGAACATTGCGTAATATGCAACTGCATATCCGAAGTAAACACCGATCGTTTCGTAGATCTTTCTTGCGCCCTCGTGACCTTCGAGCATAAGTCCCTGAACGACCTTGAGCTTTTCAGCGGGGCTGAGCTCGGGATCGAGCTCGATTCCAGCGGCGGGAGCGAGCTTGATAACGCTGTCCTGCGAGAAATACTTAACGCCGCATCCGTAGTCGCCGGACCACTCGTCGACCATAGCGTCCTTATTGAAGTCAACTGGAACGAATGCAAGCTCGTTGAGCCAACCGGTGATGTTACCTGCCATATCAACGTATCCGCCCGCCTCGGAGGTACCCATTGCGATACCGAGGATTCCGTTGTCGTCAAGCGACATAGCGCCTGCAAGCGCGGTAACGTCGCCGTCGTTTGCGACCTCAACGGGGATCTCGTAGCCGAGCTCTCGTCCGAGCTCAGCGGCACAGTCGAGGTACATATTCTTAACGTGCTTCTCGAAGTCCTCGTCACTTACCTTGAGGAAAAGAGATGCGATCATGATCTTATTGTCGATATAAACGCCTGCGGAGGAAACGCCGATACCGTCGACACGGGGCATATGGGAAGCCGCGGTCTTCATTGCGTCGAGGATTCCCTCGTAGTGATATTTAGGATCGGAATTGGTCTTGGGGAACCAAACGACCTCCTCGGAGTATACCGGCTCACCGTCGATAACGGCGCTGACCTTACGGTCACTTCCGCCTGCGTCAAAGCCGATACGACAGCCCGCAAGGTGACGTCCGACGGGCTCAGCCGCCTCGTTTTCCTTGGGAGCGTTTTCAAGAGAAACTACCTCGACCTCAAACGGACGCTCGTAAACTCTTGCCATAAATCCGCGGTCAAACTCACGAAGTCCACCGAAGTCATAAGCTTCCTTGATCTTGTTTCCGATAGCGTCGGAGCCTGCGATTATAACCTTATATCCGCCACGCACCCAAAGGAGCGACTTGACGATACGCTCAACGACGTCGAAGTTTTCCTCGTCGTGTCCCGTTCCGTCCGCAAAAACGGTCATTTCATAGGTGGAAAGATAACCCTTGTTTCTTTCGATTCCGATTACGATCTTCTTTCCGCCTTCATTTTTTGCTCTCTCTTCAAAATCCTTGAGTACGAGCGCCATCGGCATATAGCCGAGGTCAAGGGGGGCTGTAGTCTTAAGCTTCATAAATCACGTTACCTCTCTTTATGGTTTTCTTTATATTGAATTTTTCATCAGCGATGATGATATCAGCATCATATCCACTCTTGAGCGCGCCCTTGCCCTTTGCCTTTATAGCGCGTGCGGGATTGTAGCTTGCCGCTGCAACGACCTCAGGAACGGAGAGCGTAGTGTTTTCGAGCACGTTGCGTACTGCAACGTTAAGCTTGAGAACCGAGCCCGCGATGGTTCCATCGGCAAGACGGCACTCGATACCCTTAAGGTAGATCGGCTGACCGCCAAGGTCATACTCGCCGTCGGGCATACCGCCTGCTCTCGTACAGTCGGTGATAAGGCAAAGCTTTCCGGGCTTCTGCTTCGCGATTATCGAGAATACACCCGGATGGATATGGAAGGTGTCGCAAATAAGCTCAACCGTTACGTCAGTAGCAAGCGCCGCGCCGACAACGCCGGGATCGCGGTGTGCGAGAGCCGTCATAGCGTTGAAGAGGTGAGTAGCATGTCCGACACCGTCGTTTACTGCGGAAACAGCTTCCTCAAAGCCTGCACCCGTATGTCCCATTGAGATAAGAATATCGGTATTTGCGACTACTTCCTTTATCGCCTCGTGTCCTTCGTCCATTTCGGGAGCGATGGTAACAAGACGGATGATATCCTGATTATCGATGAGGAACTTTGCGTTTGGCTTCTGGATGTTTTCTTCCTTCTGTGCGCCCTTCTTCGAGGGGTTTATGAAGGGACCTTCAGCGTGAACGCCGAGGATCTCGGCGCCGCCCCAGGTCTTGGATTCCTCTTTGAGGGATCTTACTGCATTGAGCGCAGCTACTATTTCTTCTTCCGAAACGGTCATCGTCGTCGGGAGGAAGGAGGTTACGCCGTTTTCAGCAACGCCATAAGCCATCTTCTTGATTCCCTCGGGCTTACCGTCGGAGGTATCCTCGTTAAGATAGCCGTGAATATGAATATCAACAAGTCCGGGGCAAACGTAATTACCCTTCGCGTCAATCACCTCGGCGCCTGCGGGAATATCCTCGGTCTTGACCACGCCCGAGATCTTTTCGTCATAAGCAAGCGCCTTGCCTTTGACTACTCTGTCGGGCATAACTATAAGTCCATTTACAATATATTTCATTATGTAACTCCTTTCAAAGAACGGTTCAAAACTCAAATTTCTAAAATTCTGTCCCATTATGCTTATTATATCAAACCTTAATGAAAAAAGCAATATTTTTTCACAAACATATTAAAGAAAAATGCACCTCAGAAGCGATTTTCTGAGGTGCTGCTTTTACTTTTCGGAAAGGATCTTATTTGCGCTTTCGATCTTTACGCACAGAGCGAAAAGCTTCGTTGCAATTTCAAGGTCGCTAAGCGACGGATAAGACGGAGCAATACGGATATTCCTGTCCTGAGGATCAATTCCGTAAGGGTAGGTCGCGCCTGCGCCCGTCATAATGACTCCGGCTTTTTTTGCGCGTGCGACGATTGCCTTCGCGCATCCGGGAAGCGAGTCGAAGGAGATGAAATATCCGCCCTTCGGCTTAGTCCACTCACCGACGCCGAGACCGCCGAGCTCGTTTTCAAGGATCTCAAGAACCTTTTCGAACTTCGGGCGAAGAATGTCTGCGTGAGCACGCATGTGCTCGTTCATTCCCTCAATATTCTTGAAGAAGCGAACGTGACGGAGCTGGTTTACCTTGTCGTGTCCTATTGTCTGTATGCCGAGCTGACGGCGGATGTCGTCAAGGTTATTATGCGACGCGGCGATAGCGGCAATTCCCGAGCCCGGGAAGGATATCTTCGAGGTCGATGCGAATTTATAAACGAGGTCGGGATTGCCCGCCTTGCGGCATTCGTCGAGGATCTCAAGAAGATAGTCCTGATCGTCATCGTAGAGGTGATGTATCGTATATGCGTTATCCCAATAGATACGGAAGTCCTTCGCCTTAGGCTTCAGGTGCGCAAAGCGGCGGACTGTTTCGTCGGAATAGGAATATCCCTGCGGGTTTGAGTATTTTGGAACGCACCAGATACCCTTTATTAAATCGTCCTCCGATACGAGCTTTTCGACCATATCCATATCGGGGCCATCCTTCGTCATCGGGACGGATATCATTTCAATTCCGAAATACTGCGTGATCGCGAAGTGTCTGTCATAGCCCGGCACAGGGCAAAGGAATTTTACCTTATCGAGCTTGCACCAAGGCGTTGAGCCGAGGACACCGTGTGTCATCGAACGCGAAACGGTATCGTACATTACATTCAGCGACGAGTTTCCGTATATGATTATGTTGTCCGAGGGAACCTCCATCATGTCGCCGAGAAGCTGCTTTGCCTCAGGGAGACCGTCAAGGACGCCGTAGTTACGGCAGTCTGTTCCATCTTCACAGGTAAGATCGGAGTCGGAGGAGAGAATATCCATCATTCCCATCGAAAGATCAAGCTGATCGACCGACGGCTTTCCTCGCGCCATATTGAGAGTAAGCTCCTTTGCCTTGAAGATGCGGTATTCCGCTTCAAGCTGAGAAAGAAGGGCTGCCAGCTCTTCTTTCGTCATATTCTGATACTGCATAGTAATTTCCCCTTTATTCGCCGAGCATCTCATTCAGATGCTTTGATAGAAGTGACAGAGAACAAGCCATATTTTCATTCTGAACAAGGACTCCGTCAGGTACGTATATATGAGCCGGAGCAAAATTCCAAATCGCCTTTATTCCCGCAGAAACGAGCAGATCGCTCACGTTCTGAGCGTGAGCGGCAGGGGTAGTAATAACGCCAATTCTCACTCCGTTTTCGCGGCAAAACGCAGGAAGCGATTCAAGAGACATTATCTCCTTACCGTCGACCGAACAGCCAACGAGAGCCGGATTACTGTCGAAGCCTGCGATTATCTTAAGACCGTATTCGGTAAATCCGCGATAGGACATAAGCGCCCTTCCGAGATTTCCCGCTCCGACGATGATCGCGCCTTTAATTGCATTATATCCGAGAAATTCCTTCAAATCGCCTGCAAGCGCACTTACGTTATATCCCACCTTCGGGCGTCCGCCCGAGCTTACTGCCGAAAGATCCTTACGGACCTGAACGTCGTTAAGACCGAGAGCCCTCGCGATTTCGGTCGAAGAAACGTTATCGCAGGGATCAAGAGATTTAAGATAATTAAGATAACGCGGCAAGCGCTGAAGCGTATTGAGGGAGACCTGCCTGACCTTTGTCATTTTGTCCTCCGTTCAAAATGCAAGTTTGTTCTTCGTTTCTTGCATTTTTAATATTATATACAATAGTTCGCTTTTTGTCAATGGGGAGAGAAAAATTTGCACTTCTTTTTATGCCCCTTCCTTTTCGTGGAGCTTATCGAGACGGCTGTTGCGGAAATAGAGGCAGATATCTATCGATATCATAACGAAGTTAAGAACGTAGAAGAAGAAGCTGAGAACGAAGAGGAAGTCGTGCGAAACACTCGGATCAAGCGTCTGAATAGTCTTGCGGATTATTCCGCAGATATATCCGAGGAGAAGAAAGACCTCAAAAAAGAGACTCTTTCCCTTTGCGGTACGGGCTATGTACGACTTGCGGATCGAGATCGGCCATGAAAGACCGAAGCAGAATATTGTCAAGGCTTCAAGAAGATCGGTTATCATTTTTTCACCATTATCCTTTTATTTCATCAGTTTTGCATTGGGTTCATCGTAGACGGGATTTCCGTGAGTATATCTCGGAAGAAGCTTCGGAGATACCTTATCGGTGACAATGCCCTTTTCCGACATTTCCTTCATAAAGGAATCAACGTGGCTGAGAGTCAGTCCCTCGGGGACATTTATGCTCTTTGCCTCAGCCGCGGCGTTGATTCCCGCGTTGCGTCCGAACACGATAATATCGAGGAGCGAATTTCCCATAAGTCGGTTTTCACCGTGGATACCTCCGACTGCTTCACCCGCTACAAAGAGATTAGGCACGTCGGACATACCGTTTTCGCTTATCTTGATACCACCGTTCTGATAGTGGAGCGTCGGGTAGATCAGTATCGGCTGCTTGCGCATATCGATGCCGTACTTAAGATACATTCGCATCATCGCAGGAATACGCTTTTCGATCGTTCCCTCTCCGTGAAGCATTTCGATCATCGGAGAGTCGAGCCATATTCCCTTTCCGCCGTCAAAGGTATCGACGCCCTTTCCTCGTCTGCATTCGCGGATAACTCCCGAAGCGCAGACGTCGCGAGTCTCAAGCGAGTACATAAAGGGCTCGCCGTCGCAGTTTACGAGTTGTGCGCCGATAGAACGAACCTTTTCGGTCACGAGCGCACCGAATATCTGAGAGGGATAAGCGGCGCCCGTCGGGTGGTACTGCAGTGTATGTGCATAAAGGAGCGGTGCTCCCGCTCTGTATGCGAGAACGAGTCCGTCCGCCGTCGCGCCGTAGTGGTTCGATGTCGGGAATCCCTGATAGTGCATTCTTCCCGCTCCGCCCGTTGCGATAACAACGGTCTTTGCGCGTGCGATCAGTATCTCGTTCGTCTCCATATTCATAAGGACTGCGCCTGCAGCTTTTCCGTCCTTATCCTTGATTATCTCGATCGCCGACGTGAAGTCAACGACGGGGATCCTTCTGTTCTGCACCTCGTCGCGCAGAACTCTCATTATCTCGGCGCCTGAATAGTCCTTGCAGGCGTGCATACGCTTGCGGGACGTTCCGCCGCCGTGTGTCGTTACCATCGTGCCGTCCGGCTCTTTATCGAACATAACACCGAGGTCGTTCAGCCACTTGATGCAGATCGGCGCGTCGTTAACGAGCTTATAGACAAGCTCGGGAATATTCTTAAAATGTCCGCCGCCCATAACGTCAAGATAATGCTGTGCTGGGCTGTCGTTTGGCTTATCAGCCGCCTGAATACCGCCCTCCGCCATCATCGTGTTGGCGTCGCCGTGGCGAAGCTTTGTTACGATCATAACGTCAGCGCCGTTTTCATTTGCCATAATTGCCGCCGCGGAGCCTGCTCCGCCGCCGCCGATTATAAGCACGTCGACGTCGTAATCAATCTTCGTCAGATCGATCTCCGAGGGCTTGATCCTCGGATTCGCCTGAAGAATCTCTGCAAGCTCAAGCGGAACCTTTTCGCCCTTGTTGGGACCGATAACAAGCTCTTTGAACTGCTCCTTTATATGATCGGGGTGGTTTTCAAGAAGCACCTGTT
The DNA here is from genome assembly GCA_045540115.1 of Eubacteriales bacterium. GTDB lineage: Bacteria > Bacillota > Clostridia > Oscillospirales > CAG-272 > Colimorpha_A. The sequence continues at coordinate 38,147 of JAZQGR010000089.1, read as the reverse complement.
CCTTCTCTTCAGCCGTCATTCGGCGCGGATGATTTCCGTTAAGAACGGCTTTTACGCGTTTTTCACGCGTCGCTTCGACCTTTTTGATCGATTCAAGCATTTCTTTACTGTACATATCCTCGCCTCCTTACTTCTCAAAATCGCGGTTGTTATACATTTCCTTAAGCTCTTCCGCGGTCTTATTCATAATATCGCGGAGAGCTTCCTCGCAGTTGCCGTTTTCGATCTCTGATACGCGCTCAAGGAGATGCTGCGTTTCGGGTGAAAGATACTTACCTGTCAGGCGTCGGGAAAGAAGTCCGACCTGACCGTGTGTAATTCCTGCGGGACAACGCGATGAGCAAACTCCGCACATTACGCAGTCGAAGGATGCTTCGGCGCACTTTTCGTACTCGCCGCGCTGTGCGTAAGCAATATACTGCATAACGTCGAGCCCCTGTGTACACGCCTTTGTGCAGGCGTTACAGCCGATACAAGCGTAAATTTCGGGATAAAGCTGCATCATTATCTGCTCTGTCGGCTTGATCTTTTCAATATCGTAGGGTTGCTTCACGAGCGGGAAGAAAGGAAGAGTTGCAATATACATATTGTCCTCTACCTTCGTCTGGCAGGCAAGACAGGTCTTGAGCTCACGATCTCCCTTGATACGGTAGATGGTAGCGCAGGCACCGCAGAAGCCGCAACGGCACCCGACGCCGCGCACAAGCTGATAGCCCGCGTACTCCATTGCGCTCATTATCGTAAGGCTTGACGGAACCTCATATTTTTTTCCGTAAAGATATATGTTTACCATATTTTCCATAGTAATTTCCTCATCAATATTCTTCAGGAAGTGCGCCAAGCTCATCGTAGCGGAAAACGGGGCCGTCTTTGCAGACGTATTTGCTTCCGATATTGCATCTTCCGCACTTGCCTACTCCGCACTTCATACGAAGCTCCATCGTCGTATAGACCTGCTCCTCTGTAAAGCCGAGCTCCTTAAGAGCGTTAAGGGTGAACTTTATCATGATGGGAGGTCCGCAGACGAGAACGGTCTTATCTATATCGGGGTTAAGCTCCTTGACGTAATTCGGTACAAACCCGACGTGCCCGTCCCAGCCCTCCTGCTCGCGGTCGATCGTCAGGTGTACTCTGACACCCGCTTCCGTCATCCATTCGTTTATTATCTCCGAATAGTCGACGAGGTCGTCCTTTGAGCGCGAGCCGTAGACTACGTCTATCGTGCCATAATTCTCACGGTTTGCGCGGCAATAGTTTATCACCGAGCGAAGCGGCGCCAGACCTATTCCGCCCGCGATAAAGAGGAGATTTTTGCCTCTCAGCTCGGTTTCTACGGGAAAATAGTTTCCGTACGGGCCGCGCACGGTCACATACTGACCGACCTCCATTTTATGAAGCCAATCGGTAAGGCATCCGCACTTCTTTATGCTGAACTCCATATATTCATTGTTCGTAGGGGAGGAGGTTATCGAGAACATCGCTTCACCTACACCCGGAATCGAGAGCATCGCACACTGACCCGGCATGTGGTCAAATGGCTTGTTTCCATCGGGAGTCACGACTCGAAAGGTCTTGACGTCGGGGGTATCGATCCTGATATCGGTCACAACACCGATAACTGGAATAAGCGTTTCGTTATTCATCACTACCCTCCCCGAGCTTTTTCATTACCTTTACTATGTTCATCGAGATTGGACATTTGGATAAGCATCTACCGCATCCAACACAGCTGAACAGTCCGTCGTTATTCATCGGATAATAAACGAGCTTGTGCATGAAGCGCTGACGGAAGCGCTCCTTCTGACTTACACGGGGATTTCCGTGTGCCATCTTTGTGAAATCGGAATACATACAGGAATCCCAGCATCTGAACCGCTTGATGCCGTTGCCCGTGTCAAAATCCTTGATATCGTAGCACTGGCAGGTCGGACAAACGAAGGTACAGGTTCCGCATCCGAGACAAGCTTCCGAAAGCTCATCCCACTTATCGGAATTAAAATATTCCATCATATTCTTACCGAATTTCTCAGCAGAAAGAGTAGAGAGGGGCAACTTCGACTTGATCTCGTAAATGTTTCTCTTACATTCGTAAACGGGTGCCTCACTTCCCTCGCTGAGGAAAGAGAGATTCAGAAGCAGCTCGCTTCCCTTGTCGGTCAGCGGCTCGAAATACATCTCGTCGCGGCAGATATAGGAGGCAATATCGCCCACGGGATTTGCACAGTCGATATCAAAGGTCTCGCAGAAGCAGGTCTCCTCGGGACGGTTGCAGGCGAGCGAGACGATAACACCGTGCTCGCGGCGGTTTTTATAATAGGTATCTATCGGCTCGGAGAGGAATACTCTATCAAGCACCTCGAAGCTTTTTACGTCGCAGGCGCGCACGCCGAAGATAACAAAATCCTCGCATTCCTCCCGCGTATCAATGACCTCGATCTTTTTCCCCTCGAGCTTAAAATCCATAAGATTCTCGGTCTGCGGGAAGAAAAGATCCTTCGGGGAACGGACGGTATTAAGCTCCTTTGTCATCTTCATTCCGTTTTCGTAAGGAAGAAAACGCGCCCCACCCTTCGTGTCGGTGGGTATGTAGAGCTTATTGGTTTTTGAGATCGCCTCAAAGAGTATAGGAAGCTCGGAAAGCTTCATTTTAAGCATTGTCCTTTCCTCCTCTCTTATAGACGATATCGGGCTCGGCGTCACCTTGCGTATAATCGGTAAGCGGAGAACGGTTGCCGATGCTTTCGCCCGCCTGATAGTTACCGTAAAGCTCGTTTATATCCTTTATAAACTTACGGTTGAGCAGATGAAGCGGTATATTCTGAGGACAAACGCGCGAGCATTCGCCGCAGTCGGTACATCTTCCCGCGACGTGGAAGGCGCGGATGATGTGGAACATATTTTCCTCAAAGCTGTCTGACGCCGCCTTCTGTGCGATACCCGATGCGTCGTTATCAAACACACACTTTTCGCAGGTGCAGGCAGGACATACGTTACGGCAGGCGTTGCATCTTATGCAGCGTGAAAGCTCGTTACGGAAGAATGCAAATCTCTCCTCGGGCGTCATTCTCTCGATTTTCTCGACCTCGTTAAAGCGCTCGCAGTCGTCGACCGTTTCGCCCTCGTCACCGATAAGCTCGTCGTAAACGGGATGCTTTTTGCTCTTGCAGTTAAGACATCTTTCGCGGTACACCTCATATACGGGAAGCTTTTCGTTTCCGTAAAGAGTTTCGATATCGAGAACGCCGTTTCCCTCAGTGATTTTAGTGATCCCCTTGATGCCCTTCGCCTTTATCGTATCGGCGTCGGTCTTGCCGTAGCATTCGATACCGATAGCGTATACGTTTTCTCTTATCACTCTGTGTTCAGTAATCAGCTGTGACAGGCTGTAAGAATCGCAGGGCTTAAGGAAAATGAGCGTCTTTCCCTCCTTGCGACTTTCCTTTACAAGATACTTCGAAAGGTTCGGTGAGCAGAGAGAATTATATATAAATCCGTTTTCTATCTCCTCGGCGCTTTCAAAAACGGCGGGGGTGATATCATAATCAAACTCGCCTTTTTTCCAGCCGAGAACGCGGGCGACAGCGCCGCTGCTCAGCAACTCGATTGCCTTCTTTTTCATCATTTCTTGCATCTCAGATCCTCCAAGCGCTTGTTTTCGCCAAGCTCGGTCACCGTCTTGACGAAATCGTTCATCGTTGAAGCGAATTTCTGACCTTCAGCCGCAGATACCCATTCAAGACGCGTGCGTTCCTTCTCGATACCGAGGAAGTCGAGCATCGAGAAAAGGAGAGTCATTCTTCTTCTCGCGTAGTAGTTACCCGTAGTATAGTGGCAGTCGCCGGGGTGGCAGCCGCAGATTATAACTCCGTCAGCGCCTCTCTGGAACGCGCGGAGAATAAACATCGGGTTGACTCTGCAGGAGCAAGGCACGCGAATGATCTTGACCTCGGCGGGATACTGAAGTCGGTTCGTTCCCGCAAGGTCGGCGCCCGCGTAGGAGCACCAATTACAGCAGAAGGCGACAATTTTCGGCTTGAACTCGTTATTTACCATTTGCATATCGCGTCTACCTCCGCCATAATCTGAGAATTACTGAAGCCGTTCAGGTCCATAGCGCCCGACGGGCAGGCAACAGTACAAGCACCGCAGCCCTGACATACGGCAGGGTTAACACTCGCCACGCGGCGTGTTACCATCTTACCGTTTATACGAAATTCCTTATCGAGATAGCTGATCGCACCGTAAGGACATACCTTTTCACAGGAGGAGCAGCCGTTACACATAAGCTCGTCGCTATGTGCGACACATGGATTTCCTTTGAGTGTATTTTTCGAGAGCAGACCGATCACCTTTGCCGCACAGGCAGATGCCTGAGAAACGGTCTCCGGAATATCCTTCGGTCCCTGGCAAGCGCCCGAGAGGAAGATTCCCGCAGTTGGGCTTTCAACCGGACGGAGTTTCGGATGCGCTTCGGTGAAGAAATCGTTAGTATCCATGCTTGCGGTAAGCATTGTCGCCAAGGGACGTGCGCTCTTATCGGGCTCGATGGCTGCGGCGAGAACGACGAGGTCGCAGGAAAGATTAAGCTGGGTGCCGTTAAGTAGGTCGGAAGCACGAACGGTAAGTGTACCGTCGGGCTCAGGAAGCACCTTCCCGACCATTCCCTTTACGTAGTTGACACCGTATTCCTCGACCGCACGGCGATAGAACTCGTCGAAGTTCTTACCGGGTGTACGGACGTCAATGTAGAATACATAAACCTCTGTGTCAGGATATTTTTCTCTTATCAGCATTGCGTGCTTCGCCGTATACATACAGCAGATCTTCGAGCAATAGCTCTTTCCCTTGCCGTCGTCACAACGCGAGCCGACGCACTGTATAAATGCGATCCTATGCGGATGCTTTTTATCGGACGGGCGAAGAAGCGTTCCTCCATTCGGGCCTGCCGCGTTCATAAGACGCTCAAGCTCGAGCGAGGTTATAACGTCGGCGCTCTGGCTGTACGCGAACTCGTCGTACTTATCGAGCTTGATCGGGTTGAAGCCCGTCGCGACTACGATAGCACCGTATTTTTCGTTTACGTAAGTATCCTGCTGTTTATAATCAATAGCACCGACCGTGCAAACCTTTGAGCAAACTCCGCACTTGCCGCTTTTCAGCATCGTGCAGTAATCCGCATCGATCGTTGCGATCTTCGGCACTGCCTGAGCGAACGGAATATAGATCGCGCGGCGGTTGTCAAGACCGAGGTTAAACTCGTTCGGGACTTTTTTTTGAGGACACTTTTCGGTGCAAAGACCACAGCCTGTACACTTGTTTTCGTCAACGTAGCGCGCTTTGCGCTTGATGGTCACGTCAAAGTTACCGACGAAGCCATTGACTGCTTCGATCTCGGAGTAGGAATATATCGTAATATTTTCATGCTGTGCGCAGTCGACCATTTTAGGAGTGAGAATACAAGCGGCACAGTCAAGAGTAGGAAAAGTCTTATCGAGCTGTGTCATTTTTCCGCCGATCGTCGGTTCCTTTTCGACGATGTCGACCTTGAAGCCCGCCTCTGCGATATCGAGGGCGGTCTGTATTCCTGCGATTCCGCCGCCGATAACGAGCGCACGCTTGACTACGGGGCTTTCGCCTGCGGTAAGAGGGGCGTTCAAATGCACCTTTGCAATTGCCGCGCGTCCGAGGATTATCGCCTTTTCGGTTGCCTCCTCTATGTTTTTATGTATCCACGATACCTGCTCTCTTATGTTTGCAATCTCGAGCATATACGGGTTAAGCCCTGCCGCCGCGACGGTCTTTCGGAACGTCGCCTCGTGCATACGGGGTGAGCAAGAGCAGATAACGACGCCCGTGAGCGCGTTTTCATTTATCGCATTTTTTATAAGCTCCTGTCCTGCCTCGGAGCACATATACTGATACTCCTCCGAGACTACGACGCCCGGCTCATATTTCAGCGCCTCAGCTACGGCTTTAACGTCGACTGTTGCGGCTATGTTTGTACCGCAATGACAGACAAAAACTCCAATTCTCTGCATGGTTTTATTCCTTTCGGACTGATTTTGTGGGTGAACATTATAAGTCCATTGTAACATCCTGTGGGCAGGGACTTGCCCCGCCGTGCCTCGCCCTTCGGGAGAGGTGTCGGTCGAAGACCGACGGAGAGGGTGGTCGCAATTATTTCAATTCCCTCTCACCGCTTCGCGGATGCTCCAAGCAGATGCCTTTGGCATCTGCGAGGGGGAGCCGTGGCGTCGAAGGCGCCACCCCCTACCGCGGATAGAGTGAATGCGGTCAATTATTTACTATACTTACGGAATGCCGTGACGATCGCCTGCTGTGGAAGCTCGGGATCAAGAAGCGACGGAATATCGTCGGCTTTGATATGGTTGCTTCCCTGCGGACGGACAGCAAGCAGGCGTATTGCCTCGATAAGCTTTGCGGGCTCGACTCCGCGGGGACATCTTTCGATACACGCGTAGCAGGTCAGACATTTATAGACCGATTCCGACTTCATAAGCGGCTCGATGTTTCCCTTTTTGACCATCGAAACGAACTGATGAGGATGGTACTCCATCTCGTTATACGACGGACACGCGCCGGAACATTTTCCGCAAGCCATACACTTACGGACGTCGACGCCACTCATTATAAGAACTTGTTCTTTGAGATCCATATTCACGCCTCCTTGATGCCAAGCGCGTGAGCTAACAGCTCGGTAAAGTATTTTACGTCACTCTCTCCATTTGCGCTTTCGAGGTTATATAGACAAAGCGGACACGCGGTAATAATAATATCTGCGCCGAAGCCGTCTGCCGACGCGACGATCTTTTCACTTTTCTTGACAGTTGCCGATTTATCTTCAAGCGTGACGTATCCGCCGCAGCATTCGTTTCTGTACGGATACATTACCGGCTCGCCGCCGATCGCGCGGATGAAGTCCTCAAGGATCTTCGGGTTTTCAGGATCGTCCATCTTCATAACGCCGGAAGGGCGGAGGAGCAAGCAACCGTAATAAGCCGCGATCTTCTTGCCCGTAAAGGGATTTACGACCTTTTCGCGCAGGTTGTCAAAGCCAATTTCGTCGCGGAGAAATTCAAGAAAATGTATAACCTTCGTTTTGCCCTCAAACGGCTTTTCGGGCTTTACGTAATTATTGACCTTGAACGCGAAATTCGCGTCGTTTATCAGGTCGTTTCTTACTCTTTTAAGAACGTTATGGCAAGCGGAGCAAAGCGTGATTATATCCTCGCCCTTGCTCTCTGCTTCGAGAAGAGCGCGGACGGAGGAAAGCTTCGTTGCGATCTCGTCGCTCGACGCTGTATACGCGCCGCCGCAGCACTGCCAATTATCGAGCTCGCGCAAAGTAACGCCGAGTGCCTCAGCACACAGACGCGCAGTTCTGTCAAGCTCCTTAGCTTTCGTTTTAAGAGTGCAGCCGGGATAATAACTGTATGTCATATTTTTTCCTTTTTAATATTCGTAAGGTGCATTATTTAACGTGTAGCAGATCTCATTTGCCTTCCCCTCAGGGGAAGGTGCTGAACGCAGTGAAGCGGATGAGGTGTAGGATGCGTAAGCATCCGTTGCCCAAACAAAACATATTACTCGTTTCACGCCGTCTGCGACGGCTACACCTCATCCGTCACGGCTGCGCCGTGCCACCTTCCCCTGAGGGGAAGGCTTAATTAAACCATATTTTCGGGATGGAAGACCTCGTCGAAGCGTTCGGGAGTGAGGAATCCAAGCTCAACACACGCTTCCTTAAGCGAAATGTTGTCCTTATACGCCTTTTTCGCGGTCTTTGCGGCGTTTTCGTAACCGATATAGGGGTTGAGCGCGGTTACGAGCATAAGAGAATTATGAAGGTTATGCGCCATCTTTTCTCTGTTTGCCTTGATGCCGACTGCGCAGTTGTTATTGAAGGAAAGTATACTGTCGGCAAGAAGTCTTACCGACTGAAGGAAGTTGTAGATGCAAACGGGCATAAATACGTTCAGCTCGAAGTTGCCCTGCGATGCCGCCATACCGACTGCAACGTCATTGCCCATTACCTGAACGGCAACCATCGTTACCGCCTCGCATTGCGTGGGGTTGACCTTACCGGGCATAATGGAGGAGCCCGGCTCGTTTTCGGGAATGAATATCTCGCCAAGACCGTCACGCGGGCCCGATGCGAGCCAACGAACGTCGTTTGCTATCTTCATCATATCGCAAGCGAGCGCCTTGAGTGCACCGTGCGCGAATACAAGCTCGTCCTTTGACGTGAGTGCATGGAATTTATTCTGTGCCGTGATAAACGGCTTGCCCGTGATGTCCGCTACCGCCTTTGCCACAGCCTCGGAGAAGCCATTCGGAGCGTTAAGTCCCGTTCCGACCGCCGTACCTCCGAGTGCAAGCTCATAAAGAGGCTTGAGCGACATAATTATCATTTCTCTATCGCGGACAAGACTGCTTCTCCATCCGCTGATCTCCTGCGAGAACTTGATGGGCGTTGCGTCCTGAAGATGGGTTCTTCCGCACTTTACGGCATCCTCGTTTTCCTTTTCAAGACGCTCAAAGGTACTGATAAGCGTATCGAGCGACGGCAGAAGCTTGTTTTCGATTTCAAGCACCGCCGAGATATGCATCGCAGTCGGGAAGGTATCGTTTGATGACTGCGACATATTGATATCGTCATTCGGGTGAAGAATCTTTTTGCCTGCAAGCTCGTTGCCGCGATTAGCAATTACCTCGTTTGCATTCATATTCGACTGCGTTCCGCTTCCCGTCTGCCATACGACAAGAGGAAAATGGTCGTTGAGCGAGCCTGATATAACCTCGTCACACGCCTTTTTTATCGCGTCGAGCTTCTCGGATGTCATCTTCTCGGGCTTGAGAGCGGCATTCGCGATCGCCGCCGCTTTTTTTAGTATTCCGAACGCGTGAGTTATCTCGCGCGGCATAATTTCGTTACCTACACCGATACGGAAATTATCTGAGCTTCTTTGCGTCTGTGCGCCCCAATATTTATCGGCGGGTACCTTGACCTCGCCCATCGAATCGTGTTCTATACGGTATTCCATTTGATTTCTCCTTATATCTTAAGCTGACTGATTACTTCCTTGAGCTTATCTGCGCTATTATGAAGCTTTGCAACCTCATCATCGGTAAGAGGTGCTATAAGCTTGCCATTAACGCCGCCGCGTCCGACTATCGAAAGGATAGAAAGACACACGTCGCTGATCCCGTATTCGCCGTTCATCATAGTCGAAACCGAAATCGCGGTATCTATTCCGCGATTAACGCAGGAGCAGATGTGGTTAACGGTAAGGGCGATCGCATAGTAGGTCGCGCCCTTCGCCGTGATTATCGTCGAACCCGACTTTCTTACGTACTCCTCGATCTCGGCATGATTGAATCCCGAGCCGTCGACCTGAAGTCCCTTAGAGCGGGCATATGTGTCAATCGGAGTTCCCGATATCGTCGCAAGCGACCACGGAACAAAAGAGGAATCTCCGTGTTCGCCGAAAACGTTCGCGTGAACGTTCTGCATACTTATAGAGAAGGTCTCGGCAAGCCGTGAGCGCAGACGCGCGGTATCAAGAAGCGCACCCGAGCCAATTATCTGCTTCTCGGGAAGCCCCGAGCAGCGGCAGAAAACGTAGGTCAGAACGTCAACGGGATTGCTGACCATTATGTAGACCGCCTTCGGCGCTGCCAACGTGATCTTCGGAATAATGCTCTTGATTATATCAACGTTGGTCTGCGCAAGATCAAGCCGCGACTGTCCCGGTCGACGCGCGATACCCGAGGTTATGATAACGATATCCGATCCGACCGCGTCGAGATAGTCTCCCGAATAAATATTTATCGGAGGAGTAAAGGGCGCGCCCTGTCTTATATCCATCGCTTCACCGAACGCCTTTTGCTCGTTGATATCGATGAGCACAACCTCCGACGCGTTACCGCTTACCGCCAAGGTGTATGCAATTGTTGCACCGACGTAACCGGCACCGATTATCGTAACTTTTCTTCCCATTGATCTCTCTTTCCCTTCAAATAACAATAATACATTTTAAGTATATCATTTTATGCATATTAGTTCAAGAGCAAATCAGGAATACCGATATTTTTTTATCGAATTATTTTTATGCAATTTTGATTGCATTTTACACATTTTTTGTTATTTCGCGATCCGAACGGCAAAGTGACAAGTCATTTTGAATTTTTGAAGGCAAAAAGGCGATCGATTTGGCAATTTTAGTCATTCGTTAAGAGAATATTCCTATATAAAAAAGCAGATACCAATAATGTTAGGTATCTGCTTTTTTCACAAAAATTCAATGCATTAATTATATAATCTACCGAAAGCAACCATGTTCTTAAGCTCATAAAGCTTGTCAATAAACCGTCTGTCAAGATCGGAGAGCTTTGTTCCCTCTCTCGTTATCATAACGTCCTTATACTTGTGCGCGGGAGCATCGCATTCCTTCTGAACGAGTCCGTAGCGGGCAAGTATGCTCTCAGGCATCGGCGACACCCACATGAACGATGAGGTCATCGTTGAGAGCATAAGGAAGGGGCTTGTTCCCTTGTAAAGATTTACGACCTTCTTGCTCGAGAGATTAAGCGAAAGATTTTCAGCCTGCGCTACGTTAATGTACGGTACGTTACAGTCACCGTGAGTAATTTCAACGTATGGCGCAAAATCTGAAAGCGATAGCTTGCTTCTGCCCGCGAGCGGATGCTTTTCAGACATAAGCGCAAGGCTTTCAAATTCCCAGACAGTCTCACATTTCAGTCCCTTGTCGCGGCAGAAATCGGCAAAATACGGCTCAAACTGCGTCTGATAGCGGATCACTCCAAGGTTGAATATACCGTCAGAGACCATATTCACACCGTCGATCGAAGTAGTTTCGCCGAGGTTCACGTCTATCGGCTTGCCGTCGTCGAGCGATGCAACGAACTCTCTTGCCGCAACCGACGCATAGCTTCCGCGCGGTACGCAGACATTGAAGCTCTGCATATCCGGGTCCTTGTCACGGCAGATGGACTGCATTTCGTCTATCTGCGAGAGGATATTCTTCGCATATCGAAGAAACTCCTGTCCCTTATCGGTAGGAACGACACCGCGCGAGGTACGCTTGAATATTTCTATACCGAGCGTATCCTCAAGCTCCTTTATCGATTTTGAAAGATTCGGCTGTCCCATAAAAAGATTTTCAGCCGCCTGAGTGATCGATCCTGTCTTTTCAACCTCAAGAGCATATTTAAAATGTTGTGTATTCATCAGTTTTTACCGTCCTTAACGAACATCATTGCATTCCAGTCGTTTTCCTCTACGGTCTTTATATAGGTAAGTCCTCCCTTTATCAAGGCATCCTTTACCCTTTCCTCCTGAGAATCGATGATTCCCGATACGGCGATAAGTCCGCCGTCCTTCATATAGCCTGCAACGTCGGGCGCAAGGCGGACGAGAATGTCCGCTACGATGTTCGCCGATACGAAGTCATACTTTTCTTCGGTGTCGACTCCGCGAAGCAGGTCGGCAATTCCGCATACGATATTTTCACAGCCGTTAAACAGGCAGTTTTCCTCCGCGACCTTGATCGCGACGGGATCGATGTCGTAAGCAAAAACCTTGCCCGCGCCGAGCTTTGATGCTGCGATGGCGAGTATTCCGCTTCCCGTTCCGATATCGAGAACACGGTCGCCCGGCTTGATGTATTCCTCCATAAGCAATGAGCAGAGGCGCGTCGTCTCGTGAGTTCCCGTGCCGAATGCCATTCCGGGATCCATTTTGAGAACAATGTCGTTTTCGCCAGCATCGTACTCCTCCCAGCTCGGAACGACAACGAGCTTGTTTCCGATACGGACGGGCTTATAATACTGCTTCCAGGAGTCCGCCCAATCCTCCTCCTTCATTCCAGAAAGGGTGAGGTCATATTCGACTCCCGAAAGATGCTCCTTGATGAAGGAAACGCACTCTGCGGGATTTCTTTCGTCCGGAACGTAGACGCTTACAGCGCCGACGGTTCTGTCGGCGTTTATAAGCGACTCGTCGATGAGCTCGCCGTAGCAATGGTCGAGGGTGTCGACCTCGTTCGCGTCCTCGATCATCAGTCCGTTATCGATCATGCTCATAACCGCGCAGACAGTATCGAGGTCCTTGATCCCGCACGCGACTCTTATTTGTGTCCAGTTATTCATAATAATTCCCATTTCAACACAGATTGCCGAGAGGCTTATACCGCTCGGCTCTGCTTATTTTTTGAATTTCTTGAAGAAGGACTGCTTCTTCTGATAGTTCTTTTGTCCGCTTTCCTCAGCAAAACTGCGGAGAGCATCCTTTTGCTTTTCGCTCAGGTTTTTCGGTACCTCAATGGTCGTCTCGAATACGAGATCGCCCTTTCTGCCGCTTCGTGGGGAAACGACTCCTTCGCCCTTTACGGTAAATCGGGTTCCCGTCTGAGTTCCCTCAGGTATGTTGAATTTTACGCTTCCCGTCATCGTCGGAACGTCTATCTCGGCACCAAGTGCCGCTTCAACGAAGGTTATCGGTATCTCGCAGAACAGCGTCGATCCGTCGCGCTCGAATATCTGATGGGGGCGAACGTTAACGGTTACGTAAAGGTCACCCGACGTACCGCCGTTTCGTCCGTCGTTACCCTGTCCCGTTACACGGAGGGTTTCGCCGTTATCGATTCCCGCAGGGATCGTTACGGTCAGCTTTTTCTGTATCTTAACATAGCCCTTGCCGTTACAGTTTTTACAGGGGTTCTTTACGATCTTACCGGTTCCGCGACAGGTATCGCAGGTCGTCGTACTCTGGAAAACGCCAAAGGGAGTTCTCTGCGTCGTGTTCACCTGACCTCTGCCTCCGCAGTTCGGACAGGTCTCGGGGCTTGTACCCTTGCTTGCGCCGCTTCCACCGCAGTCGGAGCATTTTTCTACGCGTCCGTAGGAAATATCCTTCTTACATCCGAAATACGACTCATCAAAGGTGATCGTCAAGCGGTACTGAAGGTCGTCACCGCGCATCGGACCGTTTCTTCTGCTCGATCCGCCGCCACCGCCGAAGCCGCCGCCGAACATTGAGCTGAATATGTCTCCGAAGTCGAAACCACCGAAGCCCGCTCCGCCGTATCCACCTCCGCCCATCGAAGGATCGAACGCGGAATGACCGAACTGATCGTACTTGCTCTTCTTATCGGGATCGGAAAGGACAGCGTAAGCCTCGTTTACTTCCTTGAAGCTCTCCTCCGCCGCCTTATCGCCCGGATTCATGTCGGGGTGATACTTCTTTGCGAGCTTGCGATACGCCTTTTTTATTTCATCGTCGCTTGCGCTCTTGCTTAAGCCAAGCACCTCGTAATAGTCTCTTTTATCTGCCATTATAAACCTCGTTTACAGCCGAGAGGGATATCCCTCTCGGCTGTGGGTTTCAAGTTATTTTAGTTTCCGGTCTTGTCTTCGTAGTCAGCGTTATAGTAGCCCTGACCGTTATCACCCTGCTGAGCGCCACCCTGTGCAGCGTTGGGATCGAAGCCCTGTGCGCCTGCATCTCCGCCCTGCGCCTTGTAAAGCTTCTCGGAGAGGCGGTAGAACGCCTGCTCAAGAGCCTCGGTATCTGCCTTGATAGCGTCGGTATCGGTTCCCTTTACGGTCTCCTTGAGCTTTTCAAGTGCGGTCTTGACCTCTTCCTTGTCGCTTTCGGGGAGCTTATCGCCGATCTCTCCGAGCGTCTTTTCGCTCTGGAATATCAGAGAATCTGCCTTGTTTTTGATCTCAACCGCTTCCTTGAGCTTTCTGTCCTCATCGGCAAACTGCTCTGCCTCGCGGACTGCGCGGTCGATATCTTCCTTGCTCATGTTGGAGGAAGAGGTGATGGTGATATGCTGCTCCTTACCGGTTCCCTTATCCTGAGCGGATACGTTAACGATACCGTTAGCGTCGATATCGAAGGTTACTTCGATCTGCGGAACTCCTCTGGGAGCAGAGGGGATACCGTCGAGATGGAAGCGACCGAGTGTGGTATTACCTGCAGCCATTTCTCTTTCACCCTGAAGAATGTGGTTCTCAACGGAGGTCTGACCGTCAGCCGCAGTCGAGAATACCTGACTCTTCTTTACGGGGATAGTGGTATTTCTGTCGATTATTTTGGTGCAAACTCCACCGAGAGTCTCGATACCGAGAGAAAGGGGAGTAACGTCGAGAAGGAGGAGATCCTTAACGTCGCCGCCGAGGACGCCTGCCTGAATAGCCGCGCCGACTGCTACGCATTCGTCGGGGTTGATACCTTTGAAGGGATCCTTGCCGATAAACTTCTTAACCGCTTCCTGAACTGCGGGAATACGGGTAGATCCGCCAACGAGAAGCACCTTGTCGATCTGCGAAACGCTGATTCCTGCGTCGGAGAGCGCCTTCTTGGTGGGAATCATACATCTTTCAACGAGGTCAGCCGTGATGCGGTCAAACTCAGCTCTCGTAAGGGTTGCGTCGAAGTGGAGAGGTCCTTCTGCGGTCGCGGTGATGAAGGGGAGGTTGATATTTGAACTTGCCATACCGGAAAGTTCGATCTTCGCCTTTTCTGCCGCGTCCTTAAGACGCTGAAGAACGGTCTTATCGTTGCGAAGATCTACGCCGTTTTCGGAACGGAACTTGTCTGCCATCCAGTCGATAACTCTCTGGTCGAAGTCGTCGCCGCCGAGACGGGTGTCGCCGTTTGTTGCGAGAACCTCGAATACACCGTCGGAGATCTCAAGGATCGAAACGTCGAAGGTACCGCCGCCGAGGTCGAATACCATAATCTTCTGATCCTCTTCCTTATCCATACCGTAAGCAAGAGCAGCCGCCGTCGGCTCGTTGATGATTCTCATAACTTCAAGACCTGCGATCTTACCTGCGTCCTTGGTCGCCTGTCTCTGCGCATCGGAGAAGTATGCGGGAACGGTAATTACCGCCTTGTTTACCTTCATTCCGAGGTATGCCTCAGCATCCGCCTTGAGCTTCTGAAGGATCATCGCAGATATCTCCTGAGGCGTGTACTGCTTGCCGTCGATAGATACCTTATAATCGGTACCCATGTGACGCTTAATAGAAGCAACGGTCTTGTCGGGGTTAGTGATGGACTGACGCTTTGCAACCTGTCCGACTACTCTTTCGCCGGTCTTTGTTACTGCGACAACGGAAGGAGTCGTTCTCGCTCCTTCGGGATTCGGGATAACGATGGGCTCGCCGCCCTCATAAACTGCTACGCAAGAATTTGTTGTACCAAGGTCAATGCCTATGATCTTTTCCATAATAATTTTCCTCCTGAAAAATACTTAATTAGTTCGCTACCTTTACCATAGCGTATCTTATGATTTTTTCGCCTTTTTTATATCCTTTTTGGAGAACTTCGGCGATAATTTGCTCTCCCAAGGTCTCGTCCTCACAATGAAGGACGCCGTTATGAAGATTCGGATCGAACTCCTCGCCCGCGGCACCAAATTCCTCGACGCCGAGCTTATTGAGAATCTCGCCGAATTTATTGAGCGTCATCGTAACGCCCTGCGACAGCTGACTTTCGTCTGCGAATTTCATCGCCATCTCAAGACTGTCCTTTATCGGCAGTATCGCGTTTATCACGTCGGACACTGCGTCAAAATAAACGCCTTCTCTTTCCTTCTGTGCACGCTTGCGGAAGTTATCGTACTCTGCAAGCATTCTCGTGTACCGGTCGGTAAGCTCACTTAGGGATTCATTCAGCTTTTCGTTTTCCTCCGTCAGCTTTTTGACCTCTTTTTTGCTTTCCTTTTTCGGCTTTTCCTCGGGCTTTTCAACCGTACCGTTCGCTGTTTCTTCGTTTATTTCGTTCTGATTTTCTTCCACTTTGATCTATCCTTTCGCTAATTCTCATCCTCGCCGAACGCCTCGGGAAGTGAAAGCGAGCTGTTCAGCATAAGGGAAATGTTTTGCGCTATATATTCGACGGTCGATATGACCTTTGAATAATCCATTCTTCGCGGACCGATTATTCCGATCGCGCCGACGACCTTTCCGCCCGACTTTATCTTCTGGAATACCATAGTCGAGTTCTTCATTTCTTCAAGGATGTTTTCCGAACCGATAAGCACCTGCGGTCCGTCCTCGTCGAGGTCGCTTTCCGAAACGAGCTTCAGAATATCGCGCTTTTCTTCGAGCACGCCGAGGAGATCCTTGAACTCTCTTGCATCGCTAAACTCGGGATATTCGAGCAGGTGGTTAACTCCTGCCATCTTCAGGTCTCCGCCCTCGGGCTCACCGAGAGTTTCGCAGACTGTCTTGATTACCGAGGAGACGATCCCCTCGCCCTCGCCGAAGCTTCTTTCGATCTCCATGACAAGCGAGACGGTAATTTCGTCAACCCGTTTGTTTGCGATCCTTGCGTTCAGCTCGTTTTCAAGACGCGAAAGCGTTTCTTCATTTATCTCCTCATCAGAGGTTATCTGGCGAGTCTTTATGTTACCCATACCGTCGATCATGACGAGCATAAAGAGATGCTTATCGAGAAGAACCGTTTTAAACTTCGTTATGACCGCCGCGCTTTGCTTCGGCTTGATCGCGATAGAGGTATAGTTCGTAAGTCCCGCAGCAAGCCGCGTAGCGCTTTCGAGCAGTCTGTCTATTTCAGCCAGACGGCTCTTTGCGAGAGCATTCATTCTCGCGAGCTCATTTTGCGACATACGGTACTTCTGCATAAGGGAATTAACGTAGAAGCGGTAGCCGCTCTCCGACGGAACTCTGCCCGCCGAGGTATACGGCTGCTCGAGATAACCGAGCGATTCAAGCTCTGCCATTTCGTTACGGATGGTAGCAGACGAAAGGGCGATCTGCTTATTTTGAGTAAGATATTTTGAGCCGACCGGCTCGCCTTCTTTGACGTGAGCTTCGATTATCGCCTTTAAAATCAGCTTTTTTCGTTCGTTAAGCTCGGAACCGCCGCCTTGCACCCTTTCTTCACATCCTTTTCGTAATTTTGGCATTTTAGCACTCAAGCACGTCGAGTGCTAACCACGGTTATAATATACCACTATTCTTCCCGTATGTCAAGAACGAATTTAAGATTTTCTGTTAATAATTTGTGAATCAGCAATTGAACGATAAAATGCTCCGCGAATTTATCGCGGAGCATTTTATCAGTTATTCTTAACCATGCCCTTTATACTTCAAACGGCGACATTCGTTACGCTATGTCCGATGCTTTACAGGCAACTGTTTCAGCAGTTTTTTCAGCAATTAAATTACTGCCTCATCTGCGGTGTTGTTGTCGGTCCTATAACCTCCAAGATGTCGGGTCCTTTATCCGTTTCACGGAAATAGAGGCGGTCAATACATAGCTTTCTCGGATGAATGCTCATAGTGGTTGCGTGTTGATGATAGACGATCCACATTTCGCTTCCGTCCAGAGAGGTGGTAACACAATGGTGTCCTGTACCGCTGATCTTATCGTTACCGATTAGGATGGGGTTTCTCTTATATCGCTCGTAATCACCGAGCGGCGATTCGGAAATGGCATAACCGACAGCGTAGCCCTTACTTTCATAATGACTGCCCGAGTACGTCAGATAGTATAGACCGTTTCGCTTCAGAATATACGGTCCCTCAACCACTCCCGACTGCTGCTTTTCCCACCAGTCCTTAGGCACTAACAGAAGCTTTTCAGTTTCAGGGATCGGCATCATGTTCCCGTCCAGCTTCGTACCGTATATGCCGTAGGTATGCCCGCTCCGCCACGAAACGTAGTAAAGATACACACTACCGTCATCGTCCACAAATAAATGTCCGTCAATAGTGCAATCAAAAAGCAAGCGGTCATGAGCTTCGCGAAACGGTCCCAAAGGCGAATCACTGACGGCAAGACCGAGATTTCCGTTACAGGACACCACCATGTAAAATTTACCGTTGATATATTCCACATCGGGCGCCCAATAATTGGTCGAAACGCCCCATAAATTGGGCTCAACTGCCGTCCCCGCGAGCGTCCAATCCACCAGATCATTTGAAGTGTACACTCGATATCCCGGTGAAGATTCGGTAGCATAAAGATAATATGTTCCTTTGTATAGCAATACATCAGGATCGGCATGGTCGTCCAAAACCGGATTCTGATATATCTGATCGACACCGATCACCTCTTCGTTCTGTTTCACCGTCAATTTCTCCATAGAGCACGCATATCCCGACAGTTCGACGGTGCCTACCGTATAGCCATTGGTTTCCTCTAACATGTGCATGATCTCGGGCATATCCTTCCATCCGCTTCCGTCATCCACATAAACACAGCAAAGATTTTTTTCAAGAGTGACACGTAATCCGTAAGCCTTTTCGGTCAAGGTCAAGGAAGCAGAAGCTAAGGCTTGCATCTCAACACCTGCGCTGTATAAGGTAACGGTTTTCCCTTCCACCAATACTGCATAGCCAACGTACCCGAATGCCGCCCAATCACGCGGAATACCGACAAAGATACCGGCTCGCGTTTTCTCATTCGTATAAACGACGCGGGTTTCTAAGATCACCGACTCTTTTCTCTTCACGGTTTTATCTGTTGCGATAACGGTAGGTACACTCGATGACGCTCCGGTATTGCCCGCCCCTCGATTACAGGAAATCAACATAAGACAGCACAGACATATCGGTAGAAAACGCATTAGTTTCATTGTTTTTCTCCTTCTTTGGGTTTGTTAAAACGTCTCTCATACTATTTGGAACAATCGGCAGCATCGTCCGATTCATTTTGTCAGTTATTCTTAACCATGCCCTTTATACCGCAGAGAACGACGTTTGTTACGTCATTTTCAGCCGCCTTATAGCTGATGCTTTCGACAGTCTTTTCGGGGAACGGATTTTCTACGATATTGCTCATAATGAGAAGATCCGAGCCGTCGTCGCTCTTGCCCTTATATACGGGATCGCAGAGCCAGGTCCCCACGTATCCGAAGTGACGGTAAAACGCTTCGGGATAAGGCTGACCGTAGCTTGTATCGTACTTCATAACATTCTTTCCGTATTCGACCTTGATTTTCCACTCGCTGCCGTCGGAATACTTAACGGTATATTCTCCCGAAAGCACGTGACCGCCGCGGAGCGGACGCATTTCCTTTTCAAGAGCGATATGCTCGATTGCAAACCTTTCGTATTTTCCGTCAACCGTTACGCACATACCGTCCGCGATCTTCGCAAACGGGCAAGCGCAGAGAAGCGGGATCGGAATTCCCTCGACAGTGCTTCCCTCCGGAAGCTCAAACACCGTTTCCTTATATCCTGCGGCGCTGTATTTTCCTCTTAACAGGTCGCGCATCTTGGGCTGAATATATTTCGATATCACGAAGCTGAACGCCTTGCGGTGAGAATCGTCGTAGTCTTCGGGGTTCCACAGCATCTGAGCGGTATACATAAGATCCCAGAGCTTTCCGTTTGCGCCGAGCGTTTCTTCATTAATCGCGCACCACGTCGATACCTCACCGCCGATGAAGCTCTCGTTCCTTGCGCGCTTATTATAACGCGGATAGTGTGAAGAATATAGATTGCCTGCTATTACCTTATAGCCTTCCTCATAAAGATTTTCCTCGATATCCTTATCAAGATGGAAATACCATATAAAGTCAAGCATTACGATATCTCTCGGCAGCACCTTTCTTGCGGGCGGCGTCTGATAGTCAGAACATGGCTGAAGCATATCGGACCACATCATAGTGCCGTAGCCAAGTGCCTTCAGATGATCGTAAATTCGCTGAACATCCCTTGCGAAGAGGATATCGTGAGGGGTGTCCTTGCACTTGTCGCAAAGCCCCATATTATAGACCTCGTCGTGACCGATATGAACGTACCTTTGCGGCTTTGTGACCTCGATTATCTCGTCCATAACCTCAAAGAGCAGCTTGTAGCTGTCATCGTTCGACGGGCAATAGCAATGGAAGTATTCCTCCGACGGACGGCGATCCTCGTTGCGTGTATCCTCGACCGTCACGTTGTGCTTTACCGCCTCGGCGATCTCGGGATGCGGGAAGGTGAGCCATTGAACGTGACCGAGCGACTGCACCTCGGGAATTATCTCAAAGCCGAGGTCACGCGCAAAATCCATCAGCTCCGCAACTTCCTTTTTCGAGATCGTTTCGCCCTCGCATCCAAGGTCGTGATGCGGGAAATTCGGGTCGACCTGAAGCTGTTTTCTCCATGCCTCCGTTATTTCGGGATGGCGCTCATATTCCATTGATCCGAATATCTGCACGAACAGTGTATTATATCCGAGCGGCAGAAGCATATCACGGAAAAGCAGCTTTGTAAATTCGATATTCGAAGCCTTCGGAAGTCCGATATGGAAGCCGCGAAATTCCTTCGACGGGTAGTTTTCGATCTCGCTGAGTCTGAACCCTCCTACATCTCCGAGAGAAATGAGGGTATATACGGCATAAAGAAGCGATATTCTCTTCGATGCTGTCAGAGTTATGCCTTTCTTTGTGACCGAAACGGTATATCTTTCGCCCTCGTACGATTCATCGGTCACGATGTTAACGGGAACGCCGTCATCGTTTTTTACCTGACCGAAGCGTTCTTCAAGAAGCTCGTCAAGGAAGGATGCCGCAAAAACGGCGTCGCCTCCCTCGCCCGTTATGCTTGAAATACCGACGGTGCCGTTTTCGATACTTGCTTTCTTTGGAATCGGCCAAAGGATAGGCGTACCGTTATCGAACACCGATATTTCAGGCTTGTTAAACCATACGTCATATATTCCGCTCTCGATCCTGACGGTCAGCTTATCGGTAAAAACGCCTGCGTTCACCACTATTCTGCCGCCCTTAAGATTTCCGTTTCCGGCGTTGAACGCGCCAACGGTCTTGCCGTTCGAAATCAGCCTTACAGAGCAGACCTGAGATTTCGGATGGAATGGCACCGTTACCGCTCCGACGTAGTATTCCTTATCAAGCTCGACCTGTATTTCAAAGCCCGTATTACAAATTCTCTGCCATCTGAAAAGTATCGCGCCATCGTCTGTTTTCTCCGGCTCAAGCGGTACCTTTCCGCCGAATTTCGTATATGAAAGCTTTACGTTTTTACAGTTTCCGATATACATAAGAGTTACCCTCCGAAGAAATCTTCTTTTCTATATATTATCATATCGTGCTTTAAAAATCAACGGCAAAAAAGGAACTCCGAGGAGTTCCTTTTTGAGTGATTATTTGAGAGCAACTGCTTTCTTTGCGTTTTCAGCGATATTCTGCGCGGTAAGACCGTACATTTCAAGGAGTGGCGGAACCTTACCGGAACGGCCGAAGGTGTCGTTTACACCAACTCGTACTACCGGCACAGGAGCGCTTCCGCATACTGCCTCGCAAACTGCCGAGCCGAGACCGCCTATGATATTGTGCTCCTCTGCTGTAACGATTGCGCCTGTTTCCTTTGCTGCCTTAACGACAAGCTCGGTATCGAGGGGCTTGATGGTATGGATATTGATAACTCTTGCATCAATTCCGTCTGCCTTAAGAAGCTCTTTTGCTTCAAGAGCCATAGCAACGGTTATACCGGTTGCGATAATGGTAACGTCCTTACCGTCAGCGAGCGTTACGCCCTTGCCAAGCTCGAACTTATAGTCCTCGCCGTTTATTACCGGAACTGCGTAACGTCCGAAGCGGAGGTAACAGGGACCGTCGAAGTTGATAGCCGCCTCAACTGCCGCGCGAGCCTCGATATCGTCGCAGGGGTTGATTATCGTCATACCGGGGATGGTACGCATAGTTCCGATGTCCTCAAGGCACTGGTGAGTCGCGCCGTCCTCACCTACGGTGATACCTGCGTGAGTTGCGCCGATCTTTACGTTAAGATGAGGATAACCGACGGCGTTTCTGATCTGCTCGAAAGCTCTGCCTGCCGCAAACATTGCGAAGGTGCTGACGAAGGGAACCATTCCCGTTGTAGCAAGTCCTGCCGCAACTGCGACCATGTTGCCCTCGGCAATTCCGCAGTCGAAAAATCTTTCGGGGAACGCCTTTTTGAACTTGATGGTTTTCGTTGCCTCAGCAAGGTCAGCGTCGAGGACAACGAGGTTATCGTATTTTGCTCCGAATTCTACGAGCGCGTTGCCGTAGGATTCTCTTGTTGCTATCTTATCTGCCATTTTCGTTTCCTCCTCAAATAGCCTTGATGTAGGCATTGATCTCATTCACTGCCTGCTCGTACTGCTCTGCGTTGGGAGCGGCGCCGTGCCACTTGACGTTGTTTTCCATAAAGGAAACGCCCTTGCCCTTGACGCACTTTGCGATGATCGCGGTGGGTTTGCCCTCGCAAGCGTGAGCCGCCTTGACTGCCGCGTCGATCTCGTCAAAGTTATGACCATCGATAACTATAACGTTCCAATTGAACGCCTCGAACTTCTTATCGATAGGAGTCGGGTTAACGACCTCGGTTACGGGTCCATCGATCTGGAGACCGTTGAAGTCAACGAAGATGCAGAGGTTATCGAGTTTCTTATGAGCAGCGAACATTGCAGCTTCCCAAACCTGTCCTTCCTCGCACTCGCCGTCGCCGAGGATAGCGTAGGTGTAGTAGTTCTTATTTCTGATCTTTGCAGAAAGTGCCATTCCGCAAGCGGCGGAAATTCCGAGTCCGAGCGAGCCTGAGGTCATATCGACACCGGGGGTGTGCTTCATATCAGGGTGACCCTGAAGGTAGCTGTCTGCCTGGCGGAGAGTTTTAAGGTCTTCTCTCGGGATGAATCCCTTGAGAGCGAGCGCCGCATAGAGACCGGGCGCGGTATGACCCTTTGAAAGAACGAGACGGTCGCGGTCGTCCCACTTGGGGTTATTTACGTCTACGTTCATTGCCTCAAAGTAGAGGTAAGCGAGAATATCGGAGATCGAGAGCGATCCGCCCGGATGTCCTGACGATGCGCTGAACACTCCTTCAAGTGCGCCGAGCTTTATCTCTGCACTTTTGAGCTTCAGTTCTTTGATTTTGTTCTGATCCATTGAATTGCCTCCATTAGAGTAATTTTTACATACGGTAATATTGTAACTCTTTTCTTTTGATTTGTCAAGGTAATTTCAAGTTTATTAGAATTATATCGACGCGAATCCGCCTTCTCCGGTGGGAGAAGGTGGCTGCGACGAAAGAACAGACGGATGAGGTGCTGTTCTTTCCACTTTTCTTTGCTTGCACAAAGAAAAGTTCCAAAAGAAAATGCACCAAGGGGCAAACCGCTTGAATTTTGCCTTCGCAAAATTCTGCACACGTTTTCCCCTTTGGAAACCCCTTTCGGTTTAAGGGAAATTCGCCACGTCAAATCGTTGCTCCCGCGTCATTGTAGGGACCGGCGTCCTCGACGGTCCGTGCCTCGCCCTTCGGGAGAGGTGTCTGCGAAGCAGACGGAGAGGGTAAAAAAAGAACCCATATGGGTTCTTTTTTAATCAGCTTCGTTTATTGTTTGTTTCTCAGTCGCTTCTTGATTATTTTCCGTTTTTTGTTTATTGCGATCAAGTAGAATTTGATTAAGTTCTTTTGCGGCTTGAGTTTTCTCATAGTTATCCTGAACCAATCGTCCGTAACCGCAGAGCAAAATATAGCTAAAATATGAAGCCACTATCTCAATTAATAACTCTGTCAAGTGTTTGGATATCAGTTTTTTATAATGCTTTTGATACTCGTCATGAAGATCATCAGAATCAATATATTTGTCACAGAAGCTGTCATAACATTCGTAATATTGAGAATTGTCAGAATAGTAAGATTCTTCCTTATACCATTTTTCGTTTTTCTTTGCGCCCTTTGTAAATTCAACGATATTATATGTCAATGTTCCCACGATGCCAACAATGAACACTACTATTGCAGTAATCATTATTATTTTTCCGATTTTCTTGGTCATAATAAACCTCCAAATATTAATTTGCACATATTATACTCTATATATCGACAATTGTCAAGTAATGGAGCATAAAATATAATTAAAATATCAGGAGGTGAATTTATGATCTCATACGAGCCGCTATATGAAACGATGAAGAAAAAAGGAATAACGACCTACAAGCTCATAAACGAATACGGGATCAGCAGAAGTCTCCTTGACCAACTGAAACACAACAAGCCGATCACGACAGTAACGCTTAACGATCTTTGCAAGATCCTTACCTGCCGTGTAGAAGATATTTTAATATATATTGAAGAATAGAACGCGGGATGTTTCGACATATTCCGCGTTTTAATTTTTGAAAAATACACAGTGTATTATCAAAAAATACACAAAGTTATGATATAATTAATTTATTCCATTACTGCGAGGCAAGACATGAAGAGAACTAAATTACGCGACCGTCTGCTTCCGACTTACTCGAAGCCGGAGGAATTCCTGCACTCACTATCACACGCGATAGGTGCTGTTTTCGGAATTGTCGTTCTTATACTGTGCGTTATAAAAGCGTCAAGCGTTGACGCGTGGTCGGTCGTCGGTGCGGCGATATACGGCGCGTCGATGATCCTGCTCTACACTGCGTCAAGCATATATCACGCAGTAAGACCGGGAATTGCCAAGCAGGTCATGCGTATAATCGACCACTCGACGATAAACCTCCTTATTGCAGGCACATACACGCCGATACTTCTCTCGGCGATCCGCCCCGTTTCGTCTATGTGGGCTTGGATAATATTCGGAGTCGTCTGGGGCTTCGGAATCATAGCCGCAGTTCTTACGTCGATAGACCTGAAGAATTACAGCAAATTCGCGATGGCTTGCTACATAGGAATGGGCTGGTCGATATTCCTTGCCGGAGACACTGTTCTTAAGGCGTTACCGATCGAGGCGTTCATTTATCTGCTTCTCGGCGGCGTTGCCTACACAGTCGGCGCGGTCATCTACGGCATCGGCAAAAAGCACCGCTACTTCCACTTTATCTTCCACCTTTTCGCCCTGCTCGGAAGCGTGCTGCAATTTATTTGCGTGTATTTTTACGTTATATAAAAAAGGAACGGAGAAATCCGTTCCTTTTTATCATCGTTTACCGATTATTGCATTACTCTTTCGGGTTCACGTTCCGAAGACATATTGAATGCCGCATAAAGGATCAGTGCCGTATAGAAAAGAATCGGGGCAAGCACGTTCAAATATTCAACGGCTCTATAATTATATCCGATCCTGTTAGTGTATTCCACCATTCCTGCCGCATAGAGCAAAGTTTCAAGACAACAAAGTGCCGAGGTTACCGTTAGTAAGATCTTGCCTGCACGTCCGCCCTTGATCAGGAAGAAAATTGAAATAATCAGTAGCGGATGCGCTATGCCCGCGATAAAATAAGACCATTCACGCACACTTAATAACGAGATTTTACCTTCAATAAGTGCATTCAAGGTCTGATAACAGAAGTTGTAAGAGCCGGTAACCCACGATACACCCAAGCCAAAAGAAGTTGAACCAAAGCCAATTCCCAACATCGCAAATACAACATACGGCGTTGGCGAATGAACCTTATACATCGAAAGTAAATATATACCTAGCAACAAAATCGGCAAAATTCCCAATATCTTGTAACCGTGAACCGCAAACACAAAGTTTTTGGCAAATGCAAAGGAAAGAATCAAGTGAAGCGCGACATAAGATAAAATCAGTATTGCTATCGGTATTCTCGCCCTTACGCCGGGGACCTTTTTGATTTCGTTCATTTTTACTCCTCCGTTTTTTGATTTAGGTCATTGATCTGATATACCCTGTAAATATTTTACCATATACACTAATAGTTGTCAACAAAAAACAAACTCAGAGGAGTTTCCTCTGAGTTATTTTCTTATGTACCCCGCCGAGCCGTGTAGACAGCCATTGAGAAACCCGCCTGTGCAGGTTGGTGCCCTCTCGCATCATTTGTGCTCCCAGCATCCCGTTGACCGCGTGACATAAGCAGGCGGGCGGGGAGGTCTGCATACCCCGATAGCGAAGGTGGGGCTCCATTTATCTCTTGTAGGTTTTAATAGCCGATCTATCACGCACTAAGCAGGAGATGAATTATTCCTCGTCGTAATCGATCTCGCCGAAAAGCTCGTCGTTAAAGAAATCCGCAACTCGATCAAACTCGTCGTCATCATCGATCGTAACGAGTATCTCCTCGCCGCTTTCTTCATCGATCGCTACCTTAAGAATAACGTATTCCTCGTTCTCGTTATCCTCGATCGGAACGAGAGCAAGGTATGTTTCACCGTCGATCTCCTGACTTCCGAGAAGCTCAAACTGCTTTTCGTTGCCGTCCTCGTCGGTAAGTGTAAACACTTCTTCGTTAAAAAGTTCGTCTGCCATTGTCTTTGCTCCTTTCGTTTGAAAAGACTTTTATATCCGTTATTATTCTATACAATTTTTGCCGTTTTGTCAATACTTGAGAGCATCAAGTTTTCGACAGGTGCATCACTAACCCATGCGGAAGGACTTTGGCAAGAAATCTGTAAAACTTGAAGAATGCGCGAGGAGTGTATATTCCTCTGCCCTTTGATGCGTAATAAAGCGACTTTTCCGCCGCCATCGAAGGATTAACGCGAGGAAGCGTATCAAAGGTATGAGAGCTTCCCTTTTCGATTCCTGCGGCAGGGAGAAATTCCGTATCCATAGGTCCGGGGCAAAGCGCGAGCACGTTTATTCCCTTCTTTTTAAGCTCAAATCGGAGCGACTTTGAGAAGGAAAGAACGTACGCTTTTGTCGAGCAATATACCGTCATTCTCGGGTTTGGTGCAAACGACGCGATCGAACAGACGTTGACGGCGAAGCTTCCCTTTTTCATATAAGGAAGCGAGACCGATGTGACCGCCGTCAATGCACGGTTATTAAGGTCGACCATTCTCGTCTGCGTATTCATATCCATCGTATCGAAATCGCCGAGCGTACCGAAGCCGGCGTTGTTCACGAGTATCTTTATCTCGGGCTTTTCGCTATCGAGCATTTCGGAGAGCGTTACGTAGCTTTCGTTCTTTGTTAAGTCGAGTGATATCGGAAATATCTTTTTGTTCGGGAAACGGGTTTTCAGCGCATTTAGACGCTCGGTACGGCGCGCGATCACCCAAATCTCCTCTATCTCATCATACTTTTCCGAGATTACTCGGACGAATTCCTCGCCGAGTCCCGATGATGCGCCCGTCACAACTGCTATTTTCATATCGCGTTTCCTTTCAGTCAAGCTTCAGCTCTCTCATATCTCGCCCGAGGAACATAATCGGCAAAAACTCACCGAAAAGGCGCGAGGTTATGCGCTCATCGTAGCGCTTACGGAGATCGTCGCGCGTAAGGTTCGTATTTATTATAACCGCTTTTCCCTTGTTAAGACGCGTATTTATGATATTGTAGAGGCAGGAAACGGTGAAGGTATTTCCCATTTCGGTTCCGAGATCGTCGATTATGAGAAGATCGCAATCAAAATAGCGATCGGTGCGCTTTTCCTCATTTTCGTCTCTGTTATAACCTCGACCGAATCTTTCGTACTCAAAGTCGGAAAAGAGGTTCTGCGCCGTTTCGCATACGACATCGTAGCCGCGGCGAATAACACCGCCCGTAATTGCGGCGGAAAGGTGCGTCTTACCGAGTCCCGTGCCGCCGATAAAGAGCAGATTCTGCGACTTATCGCCGAAGTTCTCCGCGTAGTGACGGCAGAATGTGACTATCATTTCGGCGTTTTCGACTGCGTTCTTGTCCTTTTGGTAGGTCGGAACGTAGTTGTCAAAAGTCTTGGTCTTAATGAGCGAGCCGATGCCCGAGCTTTCGTAGCCTGCCATAACGAGCTTCGATTTCATACATTTGCACATATTGATGCCGACGAAGCCGCTGTCGGAGCATTCGGCACATTCGTATTTTACGTCGGAATAATCAGTCGGGATACCGTATTTTTCAAGCAGCTCTGCACGCGCCTTCAGAAGCTCGGCGTTTTCTGCCTTGATATTGGCGATCTCTCTTTCAAGCTTTTCGCCCTTGTATCTGACGGTAGCTTCAAAGATGCGGAGCCCCGCCTGAGAAAGCGCGTCGTCAAGCTCCTTGATATCGGGGAATCTCATTCCGAGCTCTCTCTTGCGGATAAGCGCCGCTTCCTGTGCGCGGAGGGCTTTGCCTTCGTATTCGTGCTTTATTTTTTTGTAGTTTTCTCTGTTAAAGCCCATTACTTATCCCCCTCTCCGAGAACTATCGCGTTCATCATTGCTTCAGAGCGCTTACGCGCCTTTTCAAAAAACTCTTCCGTGTCGAAGCTTGCGCCGTTATTTGACGGCTTTTCGACAAATTTCTGCTTATTCTTGTTTGCCGCCTTGAAGTCTGCGTTTGCCTTTTCCGCCTGCTCCACGGTACGGATACCGCTGTCGTGCCAGTCGGAAAGGATCTTCGACATATATTCAAGACCTGCCTTGCCCGTATTATCAACGGCAATTTCAAAAGCCGCCTCAATAAGCTCAAACGGCATTTCCCATTCGATGAACCACTTATCGAAGAACTTTTCTTCCTTCTTGGTAAATGCGCGCTCGCCGATACCGAAAAGACGCGCGACCTTATATTTATTACTGTTTCTTCTCTCGTTTTCCTTTATGTAGCTCTGAAGAGCGTCGAGCGTGCGTATTCCCTGATTATAAAGGGAGTATGCGCTCTTTTCAACGTAGCTGACCGTCAGCTTTTTGCCGACTGCGTCAAGCTTCTCAAAGTGATAATAGAAAAGGAGAAGAACCGTCTCGCTGTCAAGCCCGAGGGTGTTTTTAAGCGATACTATTTTGGATATATCAGTGGTCGTAAAGACCTTTCCGCAGATTGCCTCACATTCCTCAATAAGCTGCTTGAGCGTACTGTCGTTTTCTATCGCTCCCGAGATCTCCTTACCCGTAAGGTTTTTGCCTGCAGCAGAGGGAGCGAGCTTTTTTTCGCCCTCAAGAAGTCCCTTTGAACGCAGAGACGAAGAGGTCTTTTCAAGCTCGGAAAGCGTGCATCCGAGCTGCTCTGCGAGCACCGCATCATCAGCGTCGCAGAGGGCTCTATCGTAGGAGAGAAGCATCAGAAAGCGCACTTCGAGTAGTGTATCGCAATTAAGAAACGCGCTTGCGGGAAGGCATACTGCGCCGTCCTTGTAAAGAACGTTATATTTCATTATTTCTCTCCCTTCTCGTTTTGTTTTATCTCGTACATAAGTGCCGAGAGCACATCGCCGACGGGCAGATTTACCGTCGGTATATCGAGGTCGAAGTCGCTTTGCGTCATATTCCAGACGCCCTTTACGCGTGATACGCGAAGCGCCGACTGCATTTTTTCCTTATCGTCGCAGTAGAGGACAAGCGCGATGTCGCTCTCCAGCTTTCCCACCTTGATATAGACATTTTCATCAAAGAGGATATACTTCAAATTCGATATTCCCCTGCCCTCAAGCCAAGCGGCAAGATGAGGCGCATTTGACGGCTCGGCGCCGATTATCACGGCAGTCATTCCGTCACCGACTCCGAGGTCACGGCTGATTTCGGTATAAAGCGTTTTTACGTTATATCCGTAGCCCTGAAGCCCTGCACCGGAATATCTGTTGAGATCGGCGCGGACCTGCGAGGGTGTTATATCGAGCTTCTTTGCAAGAACCGACGAGCTTATCTTTATCTCGCCGTTCATCAGACATTCGCGAAGCATTCTGAAATAACGCGGTAGACGCTTCGCGCCCGCGGAGATATATGCAGTTTTCATTTTTATATCTCCTTTCGGGTGTATGAGTCGTTTGCGGCGGCACCGTTTGCCTCGCCCTCCGGGAGAGGTGCCGCCGCAGGCGGCGGAGAGGGTAACTTGCACATATCCCTCTCACCGCTTCGCGGATGCTCCCTTTACACAAGGGAGCCATTAAAATTCTAACCTTAAATCTTCTTCAGCGTTTCGTTCACGTACGCGGTGAATTCTTCACAGGTAGCGCCCGTGTCGCGTCCCGTTACAACGAGCTTCTTCTCTTCAAACATACAGATGTCAAGAGCGCGAGCAAGACGGTCGCTCTCCTCTTGATATCCGATATGCGAAAGGAGCATTACGGTCGCGCGGAGCATCGAGCAGGGATCTGCATACTTTCCTCTGCCCTCGGTAATCATTCTGGGCGCGGAGCCGTGGATCGCTTCAAACATAGCGTACTTCTTACCGATGTTCGCAGATCCCGCGGTACCTACGCCGCCCTGAAATTCTGCCGCCTCATCGGTAATGATATCGCCGTAGAGGTTAGGAAGAATAAATACCTGGAACGCAGTACGGCGCTTCTCATCGACGAGCTTCGCCGTCATAATGTCGATGAACCAGTTATCGGTCTCGATCTCGGGATATTCCTTGCCGACCTCCTCGCAGAGACGGAGGAACTTGCCGTCGGTCGTCTTGATGATATTTGCCTTCGTAACTATCGAAACGCGGTTTTTGCCGTTCTTTCTCGCATACTCGTAAGCGAGGCGAGCGATTCTGTTACAGCCCTCGGTGGTCGTTACGCAGAAATCGAGCGCGAGATCGTCAGTTACATTCACGCCCTGCGAGCCAACCGCATAGCTTCCCTCAGTATTCTCGCGGAAGAAGGTCCAGTCGATGCCCTTATCGGGAACCTTGACGGGACGAACGTTCGCAAAAAGGTCGAGTTTCTTTCTCATAGCGACGTTTGCGCTCTCGATGTTCGGCCACGGATCGCCCGCACGGGGAGTCGTCGTCGGGCCCTTGAGGATGACGTCGCACTTATAAAGCTCCTCCATTACCTCGTCGGGGATCGCCTGCATGTGCTTTACGCGGTTTTCGATGGTGAGTCCGTCGATGACCTTGAACTCGATCTTTCCGCTCTTGACATCGTCGGCGAGCAAATATTCGAGAACTTTTTTCGACGCGTCGGTAATGATCGGTCCGATACCGTCTCCGCCGCAGATACCGATTACTATCTTATCCATCTTGGAATAGTCAACAGCGTCGCCTGCCGCATTTATCTTTTCAACTCGCTGGAGCTGAGAACGAAGCAACGCTTCATACTTTTCGACTGCACTTTTGATCTGATTTTCGTAGTTTGCCATGGTAGTTTCTCCTAAAATTATTCGCCCGTCGCGTATGCATTCAGCGAACTGTCGGCGGTGTTTCCTGCTAAAAATTCATAATACGCCTGCGCGCCGATCATTGCGGCGTTGTCTCCGCAGAGCGAGCGCGGGGGAACGTAAAACTTCATTCCGTTTTTGAGCGCAAATTCTTCCATAAAGGAGCGCAGGTGCGAGTTTGCAGACACGCCGCCTGCAAGAACGAGCGAGGTATGCGGATAGCGTTCGATCGCCATTTTCAGCTTCTTTTCAACGCTCCCCAGCACCGTTTCGGTAAAGGACGCCGCAATATCCTCCTTCGGATAAGGGATCCCCTTTTGCTCCATATTGTGAAGAATGTTTATAATATGTGTTTTAAGACCGCTGAACGAGAAGTCGAGGCTTCCATCGTTAAGCGCCGCTGACGGCAGCTTGAACGCCTTTTTATCTCCGAGCGAGGCGAGACGGTCCATTTCCGCACCGCCGGGATAAGGGATACCCATAACTCGCGCGACCTTGTCAAAGGATTCGCCCATCGCATCGTCCTTCGTTCTGCCGACAGTCTCAAAATGCGTGTAGTCTGTGACCTCGATAAGCGAGGTGTGTCCGCCCGAAACGACGAGCGCCAAAAAGGGCGGCTTGAGGTCGTGGTGAACGAGGTAATTCGCCGCTATATGCCCTCTTATATGATGCACGGGGACAAGCGGTATATTTCTTGACAGCGCAAGCGATTTGGAAAAATTCACGCCGACGAGAAGGGCGCCGATAAGTCCGGGGCGGTTCGTCACACCGATAGCGTCGATATCATCAAGCGTAACACCTGCGCTTTCAAGCGCTTCGTAGGTGATCTTCGATATCACCTCGCTGTGCGCTCGGCTTGCGATCTCGGGCACTACACCGCCGTATAAGGCGTGCGTTTCTATTTGTGAAGCGACGATATTCGAAAGTATCTTTCTTTCCTCTCCCATCTCGACGACCGCCGCCGAGGTCTCGTCGCAGGAGCTTTCAATTGATAAAATCTTCATAGCTTTTTAGTCATAAGCACCGCATTTTCCTGCGGCTTCGTATAGTAATTCTTTCTTATTCCGTCGATATTAAAGCCGAGGCTTTCATACAGATGACGCGCGGGTGCGTTGCTTTCTCTTACCTCAAGGTGAAAATAGATAACACCTCGCCTTTTTGCTTCGTCGCAAAGAGCTGTCATAAGCCTTCTGCCAAGTCCGTTCCCGCGGCAGTCGGCTGATACGGCAACGTTCGTAATATCGCCCTCGTCAAGGACGGTTGTCAGTCCGCCGTAGCCTATAAGCCTATCGCCTTCAAACAGTCCGACAAAGTAAAACCTGTCGTTACCAAGGCACTCGGAAAAGCTCTCCTCGCTCCACGGGCATGAAAAGCATTCCTCTTCAAGGATCGAAAGCGTATGTGCATCACTCTTGCCGAGCGTTCTCAATTCAAGCTCATTCACCGCGCTGCTCCTTAAGCGACTCAACGTAACCGTCAAGGATCCCGTTTGCCTTAATATAAGAAAAAGAAAGGTGATCGTAGAAGTAACTTCCGCTCTCGGTTATAACGTACTCGACGCAATAATACATGTGGTCGTATTTTTCAGACACGAATCGGATCGAATATGTCTCAAGAAATTCGCCCGTATCCTCATCATTGACCTTTTCACCGTTTGTCAGGATCGAAACGATATTATCGATCTCCGACTCGTTTTTTATCTCCTCGCGATAGAAGATAACAGGCGCGTCAACGAACAGATAAAGCTCGGTCGCTTCAAATTCAGATATTTCGGGAAGGTGAACGCTCTCCTCGTGGTAAAGCTCAAAGAGATCGTCCGTCAGTTGTCTGACAAGCCAATCCTTGTTTTTCACCCCGGGGATCGTGTATACCTTGTGTTTACCCATCTTGCCGTAGTAATTGTTCTTAAAAAACTCCGTCTTGATAAGATATGTCGAGGTATCGGTCGGGCAATAGACCTTATCGGTCGTCGGATCGATATAGGTTCCCTCTTTGTATTTGAATATTACGCCGTTACTCTTCGGCATAAATATCGCAATCATCGCGATAACGGCAATAACCGCGATAGCGATGATAACGGACAGCCTTTGCGTCCGTTTCTTTTTATCGAGCTTCGCTTTTTTTGCCGCTTCCTTTTTGAGCGTGTTTCTTGCTTTTTTCTTACTCAATTTCCTGCCCCTTAATAGCCGAACTGACCGCTCAGGCTATCGTCGTCGGTTATCCAATCCGAGACCTCTATAATACGGTAGGTGTCCTCGGTGTCTCGGATAACGACCTTTTCGATACCTGCGTTTATGACCTGACGCTTACACATTGCACAGCTCGAGGTTCCCGGCACAAGCTCGCCTGTTTTTGCATCAAGACAAGACATATAGAGCGTCGAGCCGATCATCTCCTCGCGTGACGCGGAGATGATCGCGTTTGCCTCCGCGTGGATCGAGCGGCACATCTCGTATCTTTCACCTCTTGGGATATTCAGCTTATCTCGCATGCAGAACTGAAGGTCGGAACAGTTTTTTCTGCCTCTCGGCGAGCCGTTGTAGCCCGTCGAAACGATGCAGTCGTCCTTTACAATTATAGCTCCATAGTGCTTGCGAAGGCAAGTGCTTCGCTTTGCAACGGTTTGCGCGATGTCGAGGTAATAGTTTATTTTGGAAACTCTCTCCATAATATCCTCCGAGCAAAATTTTCTTAACTTACATTATAACACAAAAACACGCCGATTTACAATACCTTTCTTACAAAAACCGACATTTTTGTCAAACGCCCTTGCGCTCCCCTATTGCCGACATAAATTCCGCTCCGCACTGAAGCCGAAGTATCGTCAGCTCATTTCCGTCCTCAAATATAAGAAGGCAGCTTTCCTTCGGAAAAATGTCGGGGCAAAATGACAGCTTTTTGCCGATCTTGCCGTATTCCTTCTCGACCTTTTTCATCTTTTTATACGGGATCACCTCGCTCAGGTTAGAGAGCGGCGCGGTATAAAGCGAGGTCTTTCTTTTTCCGACGACCTGAATGACCGTTAGTCGGTTATAGGATATAAGCTCGTCCGTGGGATCAAGAATGTATTCGTAATACGACATCAGATATCTTTGCGCTATCTGAATAACGACCACAGCGCAGGACAGAGCCAAAACCTCAAATATTCCGCGCATAAAAAAATCCAGCACCGATATAACAAGAAAAATAGCGGTCAGCACGCCGAAAAGCGTTGCGAACAGTACCGCGTTTTTGTTTTTGCTAATGCTAACGTATTTCATATTAACTCCTGTAATCAACAACGTTCAGAACGATCTGCCCGTTTACCGTATCGATATATCCGAACGACGGGTTAAGGTAAGACGATGCGCCGATGCTTCCGGGATTGAAGATATAAAACGGTTTTTCGTTTTCGATACGCCTTATATCGCGGGAATGCGTATGACCGTAGAGAACAAGGTCAACTTCCTTTTCCCTCGCGTAATACTCAAGAACGGTCGTACCGTGCTTTACGTTTTTGCCGTGCCCGTGGAGCATCAGCACGCGGAAACCGTCGAGCTCTATTATTCTCTCCTCGGGCGTGCCGTCGAAAAGGTCGCAATTTCCCTTGACCGCTATCATTCTCGCGCTTGTCATATTGCTTTTTTGCAGCTTATCGAAATCGGATATCCCGTCGCCAAGGAAAAGCACAACGTCATATTTATCGCGCGAAAAAACGTCAGCCATCCTTTCGTATTTGCCGTGACTGTCCGAAAAAACAAGTATCTTCATAAGTCCTCCAAGTAACGTTACCTTGATTATAGCATAGAATGAAATTGATTACCACAGTTTTTTGTAAATAAAGGAAGGTACGATATGGAAATCAGCCAAGATATGATAAACAAAATTACCGCGATGAATGACGCGGAGCTGAAAAAGGCGATCGGACAGATTGCGGATGCACTCGGCGCATCACAGTCTCAAAAGCGCATGGCAGTCAATAATTCGGGCTTCATCAAGCGCAAAATAGGCACGATGTCGAAGAACGAAATGCAGACATTTTTATCGAAGGTTTCCCCCGAAAAAGCCGAAGAGCTGAAGAAAAACCTCGGGCTTTGAGAAAGGAGACGGTATGGACGATATTTCCGAAATGCTGAAAAGCGTTATGTCGGACCCGGAAACGATGTCGAAGCTAATGAGCGTCGCCCAAGGTCTGACGGGAGGAAGCGAAAATCCGTCGCCGGCACCCGAGGTCACTAAAACCGAGGTGCCAGAGGCAAAGCCGAGCTTTCTTACAAAGGGAAACGAGGAGCGAATCGCGCTCATTTCGGCGATCAGACCGTATCTTTCGCCCGAACGGCGCAAAAGTGCGGACAATATGATAAAAATGCTGAAAATGATAAAGCTGACCGATCTGAGCAAAGTGCTCGGCAACCTCTGAAAGTGAGGGATAAAATGTACACAAGAAGCTATGCAAGCAGAAATACGGAAGCTCCGCTTCCGCCCGATTACAGCGGCACGGCTCTGACGCTGCGACCGCCGACAGACGAATCACAGCCGCGCGCCGCGCTGACGCGTCCAAGCAGCAGAGGAACAGCGTTCGGTCGCGACATAACACCGCGTTATCCGCAGTACAGCGAGGAGAATTACCGCGAGCCGAGCGACGATATTGTCGACAAAAACGAGGCGCCTTTTGGCATCCTCGGTCAGAACGGAGAGGGAGAAAGGAAGGTAAACGAGCCTATTCCCGACGCGCTTATGACCGCATCGCGAGAAAGCAGGCCGCTTATTGATCTGAGCAAGCTCGGAAGCGACGACCTGCTGCTCCTCGGTCTGGCGTTCCTCATTTTCACCGACAAGGATCGCGAGGGGGATATCCCCGTCGACGCTCTGCTCATACTTGCGACTCTGTTCTTATCGGGGTTATAAATTGACGCAAAAAGCGTCGGCTTTGCCGACGCTTTTTCAATTACCGTATAACTCATTTAACGTTTTATTAAGCACTTTTGAAATATAAAGAAGCTCAATATCCGTAATAAATCTCTGACCCGATTCCATTCTCTGCACGGCGTTCTTATCAACATTTAGCCCATTTATTTGCAAAAGATCGGCGAGCTTTCTTTGCGAAATCTTCATTTCCATTCTGAATTTCGCGATATTTTTGCCGCAAATATTGTTTTTTCCGTCTAAATTCTTATTAATAAACACTTTTTTCACCTTTTTTGACATTCAGTGCTTGACATTTTTTAAATTATACCTTATAATGGTTTCATAATTGACATTCAGTGAATGTCAAAATAAAATTTAGGAGCTAATTATGGAACAGCAAAAAGTCGACATGTATATCATGTCAAATCAAAAGTATTTTCCGGCAGAAAAGGTAGTATACCTTAAAGAAAAGCTTATGTCGATGGATGAATCAAAGTTCGCTCTTCTTTCGAGCATCGAGTTCAAGGATCCGACTACTATTCTTCTCATCTCTCTTTTTCTTGGAGGTTGGGGCGTAGACCGTTTCATGGTAAAGGACACCGGTATGGGTGTACTCAAACTACTTACGGGCGGACTATGCGGCATTCTGACTATCATCGACTGGTTCTCCATTCAGAAGAGAGCAAAAGAGCTCAATTTCAATCAGGTAATGGCGTTGATTTGAAATCACAATTATCATTAACGGCAAAAAAGCACATTATTCCTTCTGTAATAATGTGCTTTGCTATTTGTCTGTTTATAATTCTTGATTTCGGTTGCCCGATATACAAATTTACGGGCTTCCCTTGCCCAGCCTGCGGAACGACGCGCGCATTGGTATCATTTTTAAGGTTTGATATATGTAGTTATATTAATTATAATCCGATGGCGTTACCATTACTTTCTGTCTTTTTACTAATAGTATCCGAAGCTATAAGAAAAAAGCCGATTATGATTTATTCATTGACGGTTGTTTCGGTCAATTGTGTTTTTTATTTTTTTCGAATATTCCAAAAAGTATAATCATTTCAAAAAAGCCAATGCCGAATGGCATTGGCTTTCTTATATTTATCAGATCACGGCAAATATTGCGAGAACAACAACTAAGAAAACGAACAGGACTATTGCTCCGTTGATTCCGAGTCCGATGGACGAGCAAACGATTCCCGCGGTCGCGACTCCGTTTGTCCTTCCTACACTCTTCGCGCTTCTTGAAGAGGATATACCAAGGCAGAGTCCGATGATCGATATGATAAGTCCTATAAGCGAAAGCTCAATCAACAGTATCGAGCAGATACCGAGAATGAGCGAGGCAATACCGTAGCCCTTTCCGGGAACGGGGTACGTGTAGGGATACGGCGGATACTGATAGGGATTATAGTATTGATAGCCGCTCTGATTTGCCTGATAATTCTGATAATTCTGATAATTCGCTTGCTGATACTGATAATTCTGATAGGTCTGCTGATTTTGGTACGTCTGCTGTTTCTGCCCGCTTTCAGCGTTCTCGCCCGGCTGAGTATTCTGAGACTGCTGAGTCTGCTCGGTATAAGCAAAATCTGTCGGTCTACCGCAGTAGGGACAAAATCTATTATTCTTTTTCGGGATCTCGCCGCCGCATTTGCTGCAAAACATAGTTACCTCCAATAATTCTGTTGGCTTTACACTTTTATTTTATCACATTATTCGGACGGTGTCAAGCGCCGACAGAACGCGCAAAGGACAGAGAACACAATAGGTGATGTTCTTAGCGGAGAATTTATACTTTGAACAAAGTGCAAGCATTGCATTTGACTAGTCAAACGCAAATATGGGCTAAGCCCAAACCCTTATACAACAGAAAGAGAGCAAGAGTACAAGGAGAAAATCCTTATATTCTTGCTCTGTTCGTTTTTATGAATGAATTGATGCTGACGCATCATGAATTGGCTCCGCCATGATTTGCTCGCGGAATTGCCACGCAATTCGTCGCTCACATGAATTGAATTGCAACCAATGTGCCGTAAGGCACAATTCATGCCGCAGGCAATTCATGAAAGCTTGTCTTTCAATTCACGCAAGCGCGAGGTTGCAATTCACCCGCGTGTTCTCCGTTAAGGATAACACGCATTTTACTCCGCTTTTTTGTGTGTAAAGAGCCAATTCAGCAGCTCTTCTCTGAAGGCTAAATCCCAGGAATTGTGGCCAACGCCCTCGTAAAGAGTGTATTT
>JAZQGR010000088.1:0-10537 GCA_045540115.1 Eubacteriales bacterium | reverse complement strand
AGGATCTGAACCATTACATAATCTGTTTTTATGTTTCCGTCCTTATCCTTGTCGTTTCCGAAAGCGTATGCTCCGAGATATGCGTGATAACTCTGCTTTGCTGCGTCAAAGTCGTCTTTGACCACCACGCCCTTTTCAATTACGCCGTTTGTGCGTTTGATCTGCACGAGAAAAAACTTGTCCATTTGTTATCGTCCTCCTATCGTGACATATTGAGATATAGCGTTAACGTTGTAGATCCGCTGATTGATCCTGAGATTGTCAGAGATCCCTCGTTTGTTGTAACCGTCCAATCGCTCGTCTGAGCTGACGGAGTACCGAGAACAGAATTCACAACGACGTGTGACTCGTGGATCTCTTCGTTTGTAATCGTCACCGGCAGACTCGAGATCGTACCAGCCTCGACGACAAGCGTTCCGAGGTTGTCGATAGTTCTGTCAACCAGCGTTGCTATCTGTGAAAACGTGACGGTCGAACCGCTCAGATTGATCTGATATAACGGCATATCCACGACCGACGCACCCGAATCAATTACGCCCGTATTGTAAGACGGCGCGACAGGTGTATTCGGACTCGATACCTCTGCACCCTTGAGCACCAGGAGCGAAACGGAGTCAATCTGTGAGCTGTTATCGTGCTCGAACCGCATAACGACGAGGTCGATTCTGCTATATCCGTTCGCGCAAGTATCGACCGGCAGCGTCTCCTGTGTGACCTGTATCTGATGACCTTGCATCGAAACAAGCCCGTCCATGATTGTAAATTCATTGATCGACGGCATGGATCCCTCGAGCTGGTTCCCGTCTGCAAGAATGACGCTGTCAGATCCGAACGCCGAACGATAAACAGCAGCGTCCATAGCCGGCGTGATGTGCCTCGTTCCGGTGTAACCGGTTATTATTGTTGCACCCATTTATAAACCTCCTACATAAGTACCCGTGTTTTATATTCGTAGTTCTCGACCTGGTAGTCGCCGTAATTCGTGCAGCGCCATATTATCGAGGTTATTTCAGCTGATACTGTCTCACCCGTTAATATGTCTTTAGCTCCGATAATGTCGGAGAGCCTTATATCCAAATCAGAAATCGTTACCTCGATCTGCTCATGATTGTGGATCAGTTCGAGGAAGTGTTTTCGTCCGTCTGCTGCAAGATCTTCGCTGCTTGAGAAGTCATAGACCTCGACAGGATAAGCGCCGGCTATCGGTGTTGTCGAAACATTCCAATCTGAATCGGCGTAGAGCTTCAATACTTCTCTGTCTTTGAGCTCGCCTGATCCGAGACAGATCAGCTCTCTCGGTGTGTTCCCGTCTCGTGTGATCGTGAGCTGGATCTTGTCGTTGTAGTCCTGTGATACCTCGACGGTGTTCCTCATGTCTCGAGCCTCTACGACGTCAAGCCACGCGGTCCCCGATTCTCCATCTGATACGAAACGGAACGCCATCCTCAGATTTGATTGCGCTGCCGCGAGTAGATTCGTCGCTCCCTCGAACGTCTTAATGTATCGGTTGAACTGATAAGTTCCGCCCACATATGGCGTATCTGAGACGCTTATGAATTCCCCCATCGGCAGCAACCGGAGCGAGTCTGCAAGATTCCCCGAAACAACCAAATAGTCCTGACCCGCTGGCGGCTCGATGATCCATTGATCGAGGCAGCCTCTCCAGGTCCGGCCCGTGTATTTGATTGTGTTGTCTGCGATGCTGATCTCCGAGCCTGAGATCTCGCCTCCGTACTCTGTGCCCTCGACGTATATGATCGTGCTAATCTCGTTTTCGGCCCACAATAAACCCTCCTTACTTGTAGGGAGGGCCGTTGTGATTTCGAATTTATTTGTCACATAATCGAGGTCGGTCGATACGTCGAACGTCGCCTCGTAGTTTGTCAGGAACCCGCTCGTCGTTATTCCGTCGCCGTCTGTTCTTACATAAATTAGGTCCATGTCGGCTCTGACCTCCTCTCGATCGTTGTGAAGTCGAACCGGATCTGTCCGAATGTGAGATCTGTATGCTGTCCCAGCGTCAGGAATGGGCTGTTTTCTTTGTCTCTATAAACGAATGCGTCTGTCGCCTGACCGCTCGCGCTGAGGATCTCAATCGTCTTAACGGATCCGTTGCTTACGATGTGGAGTCTCTGCTGTGCCGACAGTTCGACGTTGACCTGTATCGGTTTGTTATTGAGATAGATAACCGGATTCGTCTGCGGTCCGTAAACCATGACCTCGAAGCCGTTACCTGTGCCCGGCAGATTGATAACGTCGGCGTGTGACTCCGGCTGTGAATAGCCGTAGTTGTAACCGCGTCCGAGGAGCCCGTCTGTATAGGTGTAATCCCTTCCGAGATCTTCGCCTCCGAGTCCTCCGCCTGGAACGCCATTATATGAGCGCGTGTTTGTGCGGATCCACGTCGAATTGACGGAGCGGACGCGGAATTTCGCTTGTCTGTCGAGCGAGAGCCCATACTCATAGGATGCTTCGACAATGTAGCACGGCAGCCTCCAGCCTCTCAGCTCAAGATAACCCGGCTCGTTTGCGATGACGTCCGCCGAGAATATGTCACAGAGCGCGTCGTGATGCGGGAGATAGTCCCCCGCGATTCCGACGACTAACTCGTACTCTGTTTTATTACGATAGAACGTGTTGATTATTCCGAACTGTTCGTTGAAGCCCCATATCCAATCTTTCAGATCTGACGGCTCCGAGTAGTACGGATATTCGTTTAGAGTGAGACGCAGCACGTTGTTTCTGTCGTAATAACGAATTGTGTCTTTCATGCTTTATCACCTCACTAAGCTATTAACGTAACGGCCCGCCCAAATTCCATCGACCTTGAAATTCTTCTCTTTTTGAAGCTCTTCATAGATTGCCAACAGGATCCTCGTCTGCTGCTGCATAATGGCGTTACCCGGAGCGTTTCCGAAATCGACCATTTCTTGCAGCTTGCTAATAGGAAGAACCGCCTCAGGACCAGCTTCGCCTACTCCGGCGAGTCTGTTTCCGTTCGACAAGAGCGTCGGACGTGTAAAGATTCCGCCCTGTGCGTACCAATCGACGTTGATACTCGGCGCGGATCCCTTGCCTCCGATACCAAACGGAGCCTTTCCTCCGCTTACTTTGATATGAGGGACCTTCAATCCCGTCATGATTTTGCCGACGTGCAGCGGGAATAGATTCTTTAATTTACTGATCCAACCCTTGACGGTGTTGTATGCGGTCGATATCGGGTTCGTGATTGCCGACTTGATACTGTTCCAAATCGAAGAGACGTTATTTTTCAAAACGCCGAAATCTCCGACGACCTTCTGAACGACGCTCCGCACAACATTGAAAACGGCTAACTTGATACTGTTCCAAATATTAGTAATTGTCGCTTTTAAGGCATTGACCGTGTTTGTGACGTTCGTCTTGAGCTCGTTCCACCTCGCGACGACAGCGTTCTTAATCTCGATTGCTTTCGCCTTGATTGTGTCCCAATTCTTATAGAGAGCAACGCCGGCAGCAACCAGCAAGGCGATCACTCCTATCGCGATTGCAATAGGTCCAGCGATGCCCGCAATAACCGGGCCAACCATTCCGACAAGCCCGATAATGGATCCGATACTCGACGCCAGCGTTCCGATAATTACAAGCACAGGGCCGATAGCTGCGACAATTAGTCCGACAATCGTTATAATTTTTTGCGTTGCCGGAGACAGCTCGTTAAACTTGTTGACCCATTCCGTAATCTTTTGAATTACCGGAGTAATGATCGGCAAAAGGTTCGTTCCTATAGATGTTGCAAGGTCTTGAATAGAAGCCTGGAATATCTTCGTACTGTTTGCCGTTCCGTCACTAGTTCTCGAGAAGTCACCCTGAGCGTCTTTCGTCTTTTCGAGCACGTACTGATAACGGAGTGCTGTCTTTTCGGCCTGACTCATTTCTTTCCAAACGAGCCCCTGATCCGCTGCAAACTGTTGAAGATTCGTATCGGTCATTACAACACCGAATTTTTTCAGAGCCTCAGATTCGCCCGTAAATATTCCCTCGAGGGCTTTCGCGGACTCATCGACGCCAACATTGAAATACGAACCTAAATCCGCAGACAATCCGGCTAACGTTGTAGACATTGACGCTGCCTCTGCGTCGGATAATCCGATGCCCTTTCCGAGAGCACCAAATGCCGACGCTGCGTCTGTCGCCTGGACCTTTGACAGGCCATAGGCCTCTCGTGCGTTATTCGCCCAATCCTTAACAGCTTGAGAGTTTGAACCGAAAGCGACATCGAGCTTATTGAGATTCTCCTCATAGTCCGACGCATATTTTGCTGCTGCCGTATAGCCCGCAACGATTGGCGCCGTGACCTTTGTCGTCATTGCTTGCCCGGCTTTCGTCATTTTGTCCCCGATATCCTTGAGCTGCATTGATAACGCTTTGAGGTTAGCATTTCCAATCTGTCGGAGTTGCCCGTTAAAGGTTTTGAGTTTACTCTCCGACTCGACTATTTCTCTCTGTAGGTTTCGGTATTCCTCCGCCGTCATTTCAATCTCGCCACCGTCGACTTTTTTCTGTGTGTCTTTGAGAGTGTCGAGTTTTTCCTTTGTTTCGTTGATTTTCTGTTTTAGCAAATCCTGTTTTTGCCTCCACAGTTCAACGCTCGATGGGTTGAATTTTAAAGCCTTATTTACTTTTTTTAATTCCGAGTCCGTACTCTTGATTTCGGAGTTTATTTTTCTTAACGCCTCATCAAATTCTTTTGTTTCGCCTCGAAATTGTATTGTTATGCCTTTTACATTCCCGGCCATATTCTCACCTTATCCGAAGTAAGCATTTATATCGTTTTGCGTCGCTCGACGTTTCTGTGCCCGTTTCTCCGCCTTCTTTGCCATCTTCTCGGCCTCTTTCTGTCGCTCGTTATAAGCAATGCAGAAATCAACGACCTGTCCGAGTTGCATTCGACGAATATCGGACATTGTCAGCCCTCGCTCTAACCCGGCAAGGATTATGTCGTCGAGCGTGATGTTGTTTTCTTCTTTTTCGGCTGAGGTTTTTTCTTTAGACTTGCCGTTATCTCCCTCAGCCTCTCCAAGTTTTTTGAGGAAACCATTCCTTTAAACGCGAGTTTGATCACCTCAGGAACGACAACGTCGACCGGAAACTCTTCGAACTCGCGAATCCATGTCTTAGGATCTGCAATCGAATCGTCTGCCTCCTTTGCCATCGCCCAGGTGATATTGAGGATCTCGACAAACTCGAACCCGCTCAGATGGATGAACGCATTAATAAAGGCGTCCCCGTCAGTTATTGCGAGGATGTCCGAGAATTCGACATCCTCTGTCTTGCCCGTCTCTTTGATGAGGCTCGAAATTATGTCGAGTCCTCCAGCGAATAACGGCATTAATGTCGGTACTATGTCATGACCGAACTGATCACGATATGTGATAGTCCAGCCCGCCCGGTTATTAACTCGGACGTCCTTGTCTCCAATCTTTATTGTGTTTTCCATTTATTCCCTCCTCGATATAACAAAAAAAACGGGACGAACCGATACAGATCCGCCCCGTCGTTTAGCATTACGGTGCAATCGCTGGTGCAGTTGGTGCGGTGAACAGAGTGTCATAACCGTCGTCAGCTGGTTTGAAAACAGCCATAGTTACGCCTGTCAAGTTGTCGCCTGTGCAAGTAACTGCAAGAGTCTCAGTTGCTGGCTCTTTGCTTTCCTCGATTGTTGCGTATTCTCTTGTGATTGCTCCGAGTGAACAGTTGAATAGTGCCACTCTGCGGGATTCGCTGTCTCCCTCAACTTGGAAAAAGATCGCAACGTTAGGCTTTGTTGCGTTCTTTACGTTTGCGAGTCCGCCGTTTGTGAGTGCCCTGTATCCGAGGAACTGAGTCTTAAACTCATCATCGAACATAGCGACCTCAAGATCGCCCTCGATGGATCCGCCGGAATAACCGCTCCAATACGCAATATTGTCGGCGTAAAAAGTGTTCTGCTCTGAATTTTCCTCAGGGCTGAAACTTACCGCTCCCGCCTGATGGTATGGAGTGCCGATTGTGGCGGTTCCGTCAGCTGCGACGGTGTATGTTGCAACGTGGAGCTGAGAGATACCAAATTCTACTTTGTTAGCCATTATTTAGCCCCTTTCATACTTGGTAATAAATCACGAAAACGCCCTGATCTTCGATGTAGACGTCCTCGGATTTCTCATATAAATAGCCAGCTCCGAGAAGTGCGTTCTCTATGCTGGCCTCTTGTGATTCATCTTTTGTTGTGTAGTAGTATTCGATCTGATAATTGTTCTCTCGGTAATAATGCGTATTGTCTGCCTCGAAAGTATCTTGACCGCTGCCGATGTAAACGATATACGGCGGTTCCTGTTTCGTCTTAAAGTGCGAATAAGCACACGGCAGATCTGTCGATTGCAAAACTTCGTAAATTGTCATTTGTTTAGTCCTCTCTCGATCTTGTTCTGAAACTCTCTATTAGCCCACGTTTCGACGGGTTTAATATGTTTCTTCCCGGATGTTCTGCCGTATGTGCCTTTTTTATTTCGGATCACATGACCGTTTTCGAGCAAGTGCGTCAGCTGGTAGTGCGTGTTATGCACTATCACGTTGCCGTCGCCTTCTTTTGTCACGGTCCATCCCGCAG
This sequence comes from Eubacteriales bacterium, assembly GCA_045540115.1. GTDB lineage: Bacteria > Bacillota > Clostridia > Oscillospirales > CAG-272 > Colimorpha_A. Next base: position 3,909 of record JAZQGR010000088.1, on the reverse strand, counting down.
CATACTCCCCCGATTTTCTGGGCGACGTGTTGCGGAGTTTTTCCGCCGCCTCGTCTGCCGTCTCATTCGCTGCCTCGTCTAACACTCGGTTAACCTTGTCATCGAACTCATCGAGGATCTGCTTCATTTGGATCGCGATAGATTTTGTATTAGCCATTGTTAACCCTCTTCTCGCATATAAGACGGATCGCGTCCCTCTGACCGTCCCAATCGGTACGGATGACGTTATAATCCTCACCCTCCCAATTAATGACGCGCTGGCCCGCATAGTCCGCTTTATTAGTGATCTCGAAAGTAACAGACGGATGTAATCCAGCCTGAGCTGCGTTATAGAATTCGCTCTGATATACGCCTCGAGGCTGAACGAATACCTCTGTCTCCGTGATCGATGGGACTTCGTTACCCGCTCCGTCGTATGTTGGCTCGCCGTATGCTTTTAGGATTGCGACTCCGTCATACATTTTCCGACACCTCCCAATTGGTATACCCCGAAGCGGTCGAGAGCTGAGCCTTTTGCTCGTCGTATGATCTTTTGAGTCGGTCATAATCTTCCGGGAGACCCGAGGACATTTTGCAATATGTGATAATCGCCTTGAGGACAAGTTTGTCCAGCGAATCAGGAACGATTACCCCAGCAATTCCGAGATCCATCTGAGCCGCTTCGATAAGATCGGAGAGCTCATCGTTCAGATCTGCGTTATTCCCCGAGCGTCTCAGCGCATTATTTACTTTTTCAAGAATGGTTTCCGCTTCGATCATGTTTACTACCTCACAAACGAGGCGACCCTTAAAGAGCCGCCTCTATAGTCTCAATGATTGCCGATTTTGTCTGTCGAGAAGAAACGCCCTCAATTCCATTCTCATCTGCGTAGGTAAGCAGCTGATTCTTTGTCATTGAGGACAAATCGACGCTATTTCTTCCCGCTTCTATTCCCCCGATCCCTCCGATGTTCCTGTGATGTATGCGAACATCTTAGGACCGACGACAGCGATAGCAGCGAGCAGCTTGCCGACTACCTTGACGAGATCACTCTCAGCGAGGGACAGCTCGTCAAATACGAATCTGACAGCGTCACCCTCCGGGAGGTTAGCCTGTACGCCGGACAGATCGCCGACGATCGCGCCGGTGACGCCGTCCTTCTGAATTACGGTCAGACCCTGGAACGGATCATAAGCATAATTCGCGGTGAGTGCTGCCTTCCTTACGCTGGCGAGTGTAGATCCGGACGCGATAATTACGTTGTCCTGAGCCTCGTCTCCGAGTGCTGCGATCGCGTCGATAATAGCCTCAGCGTCGACGACCGCCTCGATCTGAGCAACGCCGACCGCGTTAGCTGTACTCTGAGCCGGTGCTCCTGTGATAGCAGCGACAACGATATCCGCCGCTTTCTTGATGATCTTATATGTAAGCTCGTCATAAATGTAAGCGAGGAACTCCTCAGCTCCGAGAGCGAGCACATTGTCGGAGATAGTGATCCATTTCTTGATATACTCCGGAACCATGTTCACGATACCGAGAACCAGCTCCTCCTCTGCCGGTGCGTCTGCTCCCTCAGTATGAACAGCGGCGTCAGTTGCGGAGATCTCAAATCCGACTTTGAGGTTTCCTCTGATAAATGTCTTGCTTACTCTGCTGAAAATCTCATCGTTTTCCCATGCCTGGCGAACTCTGTTCTCAACCAGCTCCGGAACAGGAACGACTCCGTCCGTAGCGTTCTCGGTGAGGAGAGCTCTACATTCTGCGTCTTTGCCGGTCTTGATATACTTAGCAAATGCCTCGATATATTCGCGGCTGTTTCTAACTTCCTTGTTAGTCATCTTTTCGACTTCCTTTCTTGTTTCGACTTTCTTGCCGGCGCCCTTAGCAACGGCCTCGGCGTTCTTCTTTCTCTCTTCGACTTCTGCCTTGAGAGCCTTCTTTCTTTCTTCGATTGCGTCGAGCTCAGAATCAAGTGCCTCGAGCTGATCAGCGTCAGCCTCAGCGGTTTCCGCTGCGATTGCTGCGGCTCTTGTCTCAAGCTCTTCGAAACCGAGATTCATCATTTCTTCGCGTGTCATTAGTTATTACCTCCTAACAGCGCCCTCGCTCTAACTTCTGCTCTACGCCTTTCGAGCTCTATTCTCTGCTCCTCAAGTCGCTCCGCCTGGATCCTCTCGATCACTCCGTCGGTCAGATTGCCAATGCTTCGAGTCGTGGCGTCCGCCTCGATTGATGTGCCATCATTAGCCGGCAGCGATACAGCTGAAACGTCGTAGAGTTTTTCGACGGATGTAATGTGTCGAGTGTAGATCCTCACGCCCTCGTCGGTTTTCTGAGATTCCTCAAACTCACCGTTGACCGTGAAACCAAACGACATTTTGTCCGTATAGCCTCCGCGGATCTCTTCGAACAGCTCGCGTCCGATTTCTGTTCCTCCGAGATCTGCCTTTATAAACAAACCCTTGTCATCAGGAGTGACTTCAAGAGTGTTGTTCCTTGTCCTGGCGAAAACTCGCCCTTTATGGTCGTACTGCATAATCACGTCGCTCATGTCCGTATTGTCGAACGCTCCGCGATCTATGACCTCGAGATATTTCCAGCCGTCCCCGTCATATAAGACATACGGCTCGTCAAATGTGCTCGCGTAACCGGTGACGATTCGTTTCTCGTCGCCCTGATCCTCTACAGCGCGAGCCTCGACAGTAAGATTTCTATATTCTCTGTTTTCCTTAGCTGGCATTGTCCTGATCCTCCGTTAATTCGTCAGTAGCTTTATATTCACCCCTGATCGGAGCGACCTGTCCGGCTCCGTTCGGTAATGGTGCATAATTGAAAAGCTCGCGGATCTCATCGATGAGGATCGCTCCTCTGTCTCCGAGCTCCCGAGCCATTGCGACCTTTTGAGTCGTGCTCATATATTGCAGCCTGTTCGCGTTCGCTATCAAATAGGATCCATTTGCTCGCTCACGTTCAGAGAAGAGCATTTTCGTCAATGCCTCGCTCAGCTGGATCGCAAACGGTTCGATTGCTCCGTCGAAAAACGCCTCGAGATCCTCGTTCCTGGCGCTGTTCTGTAAAACAGCCTCAGAGACTCCGAAATAATTGAAAACGTTCTCCCGGATCTGCTTCATTTGATCCGCGTCGATAGCATACGGTCGGACGTCGACCTGTTTAATATCCTTGTAAGTGTTAGGAAATAACAGGAACCCGCCGGACTTCGAGTCTGTTGAAAGATTCGCCTCAGTAAAGCGCTTTCGTTCTTTCGCAATGTCGGCGCTGGTGCTGAAATTATTCAAAGTCGCTATGAAGCGGAAAGTCGCAGCGTTCTTAACGCCCTCCTCGATTCCCTGATTCTGTATATGGATCAGCTGCATTGTTTCCCGGAGCGGATAATTCGAATCGCCGAAAAAGTCGTTCCTGTATTGATGTTTAGTCAGGACCGCGCATTTCTTGAACTCGACCGCTGCATATTGTCCGGTGCTGAACTGATAGCGCAGCCAAATCTCGCCGTCGTACTCGACCAGCGAGCACATTGTCGGGAGCACCGGAAAAACTCCGGTTATGATCATTCGCTCGTCGAACACCGGAACAATAAACGCCGTATTGTTTACGTCGAGGATAGTGCTGACCCTATAAAGGAACTGACTCCACGTCTGCCATTGATTAGGACCCTGAGCGAGTTTACTCTGTAGCGAGGGATTAGCTGTCCCGACGGTCTCAACCTTGAGCTTTGAAATGTGTCTCGCCCTGGCGTCTATCGAAGCCCGGACGATCTCACTCTCATAAATTGCCCCGCCCCAATTCGTAAAGACGGGAGCGTAAGCGGTCAACGTCTGAAAGAACGCGCTCGCTTCTTTGAGTGCCTCCTCCGACTTCTTCGCCTCCGCTGGTCTAAAAATCTTGTCAAGTAGTGACATTTTCGCTGTTCT
>JAZQGR010000087.1:0-5007 GCA_045540115.1 Eubacteriales bacterium | reverse complement strand
GGCATGGCGGAACATCTGATTGTGGGCTTCTTCACGGTTGAGGAGAAAATCAATGGTCTCTCTGACCTTTTTGTCCTCAATCTGGCGGTAGAGATACTCATAAACCACCTTGGCTCTCTGCTCGGACGCGATATTGGAGGGCAGGTCTGCGCACAGGTCACCCGTCACGGTAACGTAATCGCCCGTCCAAGAATATCCCGAGGAATTGATAAGTCCGGGATTCAGTCCGAGCAGAACGTGCGTCTGCACCTCTCCTGCCTGCACCTTGGTGGCATCCACGTCATGACCGTTAAGAAGATTGATAGTCTGTGCCACCATCTCCATATGACCAAGCTCCTCTGCGGCGATATCAAGAAAGAGATCCTTGATTTCGGGATCCTTGATCCTGAAGCTCTGCGACATATACTGCATTGCCGCCTTGAGCTCACCGTTACCGCCGCCGAGCTGTTCCTGAAGCAGTACGGCGTACTGCGAGTTCGGTCTTTCGACCTCTACAGGATGGAATAATTGTTTTTCATGTTTGAACATAGCAAATTTAACCTCCGTTTATAGATTTAATACTATTATTTCCCATTATGCGAAGGCGTATACTGCTATATTCTTTTATCATCCGTCGCGGGATTGTCGATCAGCTCGCCGTCTTCAGTGAAACGTGAGCCGTGGCAGGGGCAGTCCCAGGTGTGTTCGGCTTTGTTGTATTTGAGGGCGCAACCGAGGTGTGGACATCGGGGCGCGGTGGGTGTAAGAAGTCCGATTGCAGACTCAAAAGCATTTACCGCAAGCTGTGGATGAAGAACCGTGCGTGAGGGGTCGAAAACGTCAGCATAAGGGTTGGGCTTTCCTTGAACGAGATCGCAGAGAATATCTGCGGCGACCATGGCGTTGGTCATGCCCCATTTGTTAAATCCCGTTGCAACGAAGACGTCGGGCGTGGGTTTTGAATATTGACCGATATAAGGGATATCATCAAGCGTCATACAATCCTGCGTCGCCCACTTGCCGACGATCTCGGCATTTTTGTAATACTTACGGGCAAAATCTTCAAGCTCCTGCCAACAACCGCCTTGCTTGCCAGTTCGGTGTCCGCCACCGCCGAGGAGCAGAAGATCGCCGTAACTTCGGAAGGACAGTCCCGTGTCCGATTCATCCACATACATTCCTTCTACTTTTTTGGCGTTTTTGAGTGCAAGAACGTAGGAACGATGCTGATAGAGTTTGAGATAGTACAAGCCATGTTTATTGAGCATCGGAAAATGAGTTGCAATAATCAGTTTTTTGTAGGTGATTTCACCGTGGTTGGTGATTGCCTTGTGCGGCATCAGTTCCACGACTTTAGTATGCTCGTAGATTGGCAGATCTTTTGCAATTGTATAGAGAAATTTCAACGGGTGGAACTGCGCTTGATCTCTCACGCGCACCGCCCCTGCGACCGTAAACGGAAGCTCGCAGGCATCCAAGGACTCGGCCTTCATACCGAGACGCCCCAAGGCGGCGACCTCTTTTTCAATCTTCTTGCGGTCACCCATAGAATATACGTAGTTATCCCGCGTTTCATAGTCGCAATCGATCTTTTCACAAAGCCGAGCATATTCTTTGATTGCTTTGTTTTGTGCGTCAATGTAAAGGCGTGTTTTATCCTCACCAAAGCGTTTGATCATTTTGTCGTAGATCAAACCGTGCCCCAAAGTGATCTTCGCCGTGGTGTTTTTTGTGATACCACCGCTGATCTCATTCGCCTCGACCAGTATACAATCCACGCCCGCATTTTTTAGCTTATAGGCGCATAAAATCCCCGTGATCCCGCCTCCGATGATCAAAATGTCGGTGTTTTTATTGCTACTCAAAGCATCAAAATGCACACGCTTTGCAGTATCTTCCCAAATAGAATCCATACTCATCACTTGCCGTTTACCAGAGAATCCACGTAGTGACGCATCTCATCTCTGCTTTTTACCGCGTGTGTTCCTGCGATGATCTGTTGCTTTTGTTCCTCGCTGAGCGTTCCGAACTTCTGCATAGCTTCGGGATTCATCGCAAGCGCCATAGCAAAGCCAACCGGCATTTCGTCTTTCGTCATCTTTTTACCTCCGATTTGTGATATGAATAGTATTTGTGATTTTCGGGTCTTACATACCTGTCAAAATCTCGTATAGATCACTTCGGAAATGCCGAAAATAAAAGAGATAACGGAGGTGAAGATATGAGCAATCGATTGGCAAAGGAAACAAGCCCCTATTTACTTCAACACAAGGATAATCCCGTGGAGTGGTATCCTTGGTGCGACGAGGCGTTTGAACTCGCGGCAAGGGAGGACAAGCCCATATTTTTAAGTATCGGATACAGTGCGTGCCATTGGTGTCACGTGCTTGCTCACGAGAGCTTTGAGGACGAAGAAATGGCCGAGATTTTGAATAAATATTTTATATCCATCAAGGTTGATAAAGAGGAGCGTCCCGACATTGACAGTGTCTATATGGCGGTCTGTCAAGCCTTCACGGGAAGCGGCGGTTGGCCCACCAGCATCTTTATGACGGCAGATCAGAAGCCGTTTTTCGCTGGAACTTATTTTCCCAAAACCTCACGGGGCGGTATGATAGGCTTTCGGGAGCTACTGCTCGCCATACACGAAAAATGGGTATCCGACCGCGATATGCTCTTGAGGGATTCGGAGAAAATTATTGAGCATCTGAACAGCTCGGAGAGCGTGTCGGATATAGCGGATATTGATCTAACACACTTGGCAGTGTCGCAATATGAGCGCATCTATGACGCAAAACACGGCGGATTCGGACGAGCGCCGAAGTTTCCGACACCGCACAATCTGCTCTTTTTGCTCGATTACTACGAGCGTTACAAAACAGCCTCGTGTCTGAACATGGCGGAGCAAACCCTCTTGCAGATGTATCGCGGTGGAATGTTCGATCACATCGGATTTGGATTCTGCCGCTATTCCACCGACAAAAAGTTTCTTGCTCCGCATTTCGAGAAAATGCTGTACGACAACGCGCTCCTGATACTCGCCTATTGTAAGGCGTACACGGTAACAAAAAAGGCATTATATCTTGAGATCGCAGAAAAAACGGCAAGCTATATTCTCCTTGAAATGACCTCCCCCGAAGGCGGATTTTACAGCTCGCAGGACGCCGACATCGAGGGTGAAGAAGGAAAATATTATCTGTTTACGCCCGACGAGATCACAAAGATTCTTGGCACAGAGGACGGAACGCGCTTCAACCGTCATTTTGATATAACGGACGCAGGCAATTTTGAGGGCAAGAATATCCCGAATCTCTTAAAAAGCGATCCTTCCAATAACAGCTTTGAATCTTTTCTTCCCATGCTTTATGATTACCGAAAAAAGCGATATTCACTTCACCGCGACGAAAAGATCTTAACGTCGTGGAACAGCCTGATGATCGCCGCTATGTGTGAGCTGTATCTTGTCAGCGGGAAGGAAATATATCTTTCTGCCGCACAAAACTCAGATAGCTTTATGCAGAAATGTCTGTGTGATGGTGATGCGCTCTATGTCAGCTTTTATATGAAAAAACGGGGCGTAAAAGGCTTTATCGATGATTACTCCGCGTATGTTTTTGCCCAACTTTCGCTGTATCGCGCCACTTTGGATAGTGAACATTTGAATAGGGCAAAGCGCTTATGCGATAAGGTCATATCGGATTTCGGAGATAATACGGGCGGATTTTATCTGTATGGCAAAGATCACGAGGAGCTGATTTTGCGTCCAAAAGAAACCTACGACGGCGCGATCCCAAGCGGTAATTCGCTGATGGCGTATAATCTTGTTCGCCTGTCTCTTATTACAGACGAGGAGAAATACAAAATCGAAGCGGAACGGCAGCTTGATTTTCTCGCGCAAAGCGCAGCACAATATCCCACAAACCACGCTATGTTTTTGAGAGTGCTTTTGGAGCACGACAAGCCGCCAATGAAAGTAACGGTCGTTTCCGATCAACATACAGACAACAGAGGCTTGCCTCTTGCATTTCCACCTGATGCGATCGTCATTTTTTTAGATGCCCCCACAAAAGAATATCCGCTCAAAAACGGCAAGACCACTTATTACGTCTGCCGAGGTCAAAGCTGCCTACCGCCAACCAACGACTTGAATGAATTGATTTGAATTTGCGAACACTAAATAGAGGAAAGGAGTGATTAATATGTCTGAAAATAAAGATACGAAAAAAGAACAAGAGCCTAAAGATAAAAAGCCTCTTACTAAGCCCGGAGATATCAAGGGTAAGATCGAGGTTCCCGACACTTGTGAACGCAGAGACGGTCCCGGAGGAAACTGAAGCGGATATAAATAAAAAATAACCTCGGCAAGGAAACTCCCTGCCGAGGCTTTCTCATTCGTACTAAATTACGCCGCTCCCACTTTCTTCTTTGTTTTCTCCTCCTTCTCTAATCGTTCCTTCTCCTCATATTCCTCACGCCACTTTTGAAATTTCGCCATTTCTTCTTCATTGTCGAAAAACTCGGTGATGATCGGCGCATACATACGCACGATTTTCAAGATCTCGTGCTCGGGAACTTGGGAGCGACAGCGGTAGCCTCCCACCTTGTTGTCAAGGCAAAAACGTGCCCTACACAAAAACCATTTCCATCTGTTTATCTTTCCCAATAGATCAACCCCTTTCTGTATCGTCACGGCGACGAGATACCTCTCGTTTGCGCTCTTCAAGAATCCGCACAATTGCATCTTCCATCTGTTTGGTGCTATAATTGGGTGGAAAGAAGCGGGCGATCCTCTCGTAGCTGAATTTGACCGTCTCTTTTTGATTGGCTTTCGGCTTTGCCATAATATCCTCAATGGTATCTGCCGTCAGCTTTCCCTCGCTGTGAAGTCTTCTGAATCTCACCGTCTGCGCGTAGGACGGCGTGGCTTCGTCTCTCTCAAAGATCTCCACGACCTTGTCCTGCAATTCATGCGGCAGATAGGAAAGCTCCACGGCGGGGGTAAATGCGATTCGTCCGCTATCCACAATA
>JAZQGR010000086.1:0-30064 GCA_045540115.1 Eubacteriales bacterium | reverse complement strand
CGATACGCTAAAAAGTGTTCTCGCATATCCATTATAACACCGATTTTGAATTCTGGCGAGTAGTTTTTGTCTTTTCTTCCTGCTTTGCCCATAAAAAATATGCACCTCCAAAAGTGTCTAACTTTTGGGGTGCATATCATTCGGCAGGTGGTTTTTTAGAGAATAGAGAATAGATAATAAATAGGTTAGAAGCGTTAATTGAGAAAGCATCGGGACGTTGTCTAGCCTCCCCTGTGCAAGGGGAGGTGGATCGCAGAGCGATCCGGAGGGGTTGTAAAAAGCTGGAAAGGTTTGAAAAACAATCCCTCACCGCCTTCGGCGGAGCTCCCTTTACACAAGGGAGCCAATCAAGCGCCGAAGCTTTGCTACATCGTTTGCCTTCCCCTCATGGGAAGGTGGCAAGTATCCGCCCTACGAACGATGCGGTTCTTGTCACGAAGTTGAGCCGAAATAATAACCCCGCCCGAGATCGGGCGGGGTATTAACGTTATCAGTGCTGCTTACCGCAAGCGGAGCAGTCACCGTCGCATTCGTGGCCGTTTATCTCGACGACCTTGTCGATGCCGTTGCGCTTATAGTAGTCGTTTATCGCGGTCTTTACTGCCTCTTCTGCAAGAACGGAGCAGTGAAGCTTGACGGGCGGAAGTCCGTCGAGCGCTTCAACGACTGCCTTGTTAGTCAGCGTGAGCGCTTCGTCGACGCTCTTGCCCTTGATAAGCTCGGTTGCCATCGACGAGGTTGCGATCGCCGCGCCGCATCCGAAGGTCTTGAACTTTACGTCAACTATGATGTTGTCCTCAATTTTGAGGTATATTCTCATTATATCGCCGCAGGTCGCGTTTCCGACCTCACCGACAGCGGAGGGATTTTCTATTTCACCGACGTTTCGCGGATTTGCGAAATGGTCCATAACTTTTGCGCTGTAATTCATATTATTTTTCCTTTTCAGTTGTTGTAGAGAGGGCTCATCTCGCGCAGGCGCGCAACGATGGGCGGGAGCTTTTCGAGAATGTAATCGACGTCCTCGTCGGTGTTCTCATGCGAAAGAGTGAGACGGAGCGAGCCGTGTGCCTTTTCGTGAGGGAGGCCGATAGAGAGAAGAACGTGAGACGGCTCAAGCGATGCCGTCGAGCAGGCAGAGCCGGTCGATGCCGCGATTCCTGCCATATCGAGGAGCAGTATCAAGCTTTCGCCCTCGATAAACTCGAACGCGACGTTTAAGTTTCCGGGGAGACGGTGCTCCATCGAGCCGTTTATTCTCGTCGCGGGGATCTTCATGATCTCGGCGGCAAGTCGGTCGCGCATTTTCTTGATTCGCTCCATATCGGGTAGCTGCTCGATCGCTATTTCAAGCGCTTTCGCAAGCCCTACGATATAAGCGACGTTTTCCGTACCGCCGCGACGACGTCTTTCCTGACCGCCGCCGTCGATGAGGTTGTGAAGGCGTGTTCCCGTCTTAACGTACAGGGCGCCGACACCCTTAGGCGCGTGGATCTTGTGTCCCGAGAGTGAGAGCATATCGACACCGAGGTCGTTTACGTCGATCGGAATGTTTCCGACCGCCTGTACTGCGTCGGTGAAGAAGGGAACCTTGTGCGCGTGTGCTACCTCTGCAAGCTCCTTTATCGGGAGTATCGTTCCGATCTCGTTGTTTGCGTACATCATAGCGACGAGGATCGTATCGGGGCGGATCGCCTTTTCAAGCTGCTCGGGGGTTATAAGTCCTTCGCTGTCGACCTCGAGAAGAGTAACCTCGAAGCCGTCCTTTTTTAGCGCATCGAGCGTGTGAAGCACTGCGTGGTGCTCGTAGACTGTCGAAATTATGTGTTTTCCCTTCGACATATTTGCGTGTGCGGCGCCCTTGATCGCCCAGTTATCGGACTCGGAGCCGCAGGACGTGAAGAATATTTCATTCGGCTTCGCACCGAGAAGTGACGCTATCTTTGCGCGTGCTTCGGCTATCGCCTCGGCACTTTTTCTGCCAAGCCCATACAAGCTCGACGGGTTTCCGTACTCGCTTCCAAAATAGGGAAGCATAGCGCTGAGCACCTCGGGCGAAACGCTTGTGGTCGCGGCGTTATCCGCGTAAACAAAACGTGACATATATTTATTTTATCCTTTCAAAAGGGGGGGTGTTAATCTATGCGAAAGGTGCTTATTTCCTTTGCGTCTATATTGTATACCATTTTAGTGTACTTTGCAATAGCTTTTTCAAAAAAATATGACGAAATTAGAAGCATTTAAGGAAATATTTTCGTTCTATTCATATATATCTATAGGTTTATACGAGCAGAATAAAAAATCCGATGCGAAAGCATCGGATTTTGGTGGGGGCAATTGGGATCGAACCAACGACCTTATGCATGTCAAGCATACACTCTGACCAGCTGAGCTATACCCCCAAGACTTGAGTATTATAACATATTACCGCGTAGAAAGTCAAGTCTTTTTAATAAAAAAAGTAGCGGCTTTTTACTTAATAAATATATCTTATTGATTTTCCGAAGAAATATGCTATAATAAGAGTGATGCAATAATTAAAGGAGTACGCAATATGCTTAAATTTATCTGTTATCCAAAATGCACGACCTGTCAGAGAGCGAAGAAGTGGCTTGATGATAATGGCATCGAATACGATCTGCGCGACATAAAGCTTGACAAGCCGACGCTTGACGAGCTGACCGCGTGGCATAAGATAAGCGGTCTGCCGCTTAAAAAGCTTTTCAATACAAGCGGACTTCTTTACAAGTCACTTGATCTCAAAAACAAGCTTCCCAATATGACCGAGGGCGAAATGCTTTCGCTTCTGTCGACTGACGGAATGCTCGTTAAGCGCCCGATACTTGTCGGAGATGATTTTGTTCTCGTCGGCTTCAAGGAAGAAAATTGGAAGAATATCAAATAAGAAAAAGCAGCATCGGTTGATGCTGCTTTTATCATTTTAGTCCTCGTCCTGAAGGCGCTCGATCATTGCCCAAAGATTCTTTGCGGAATTGAAGTTATTCGGAACGATCTCAACAGCGGGGACGGTGATATCAAATTCCTCCTCGATCTCAGCTACAAGAGAAAGGATCGTGAGTGAATCGAGATAGTGTCCGTCAATGAGATCGGTGCAGGTCTCGTAATCGACCTCGGGCTGTAATTCTTCAAGTATTTCAATAAGTCTGTCCATTTTTATCTCCTTTAAATTATTTCTTGGTATTGAAAATATAAGTATCTATGCGGTCGCGCATCGTCGTATAAGTGCCGTTTTCATACGCCAGTATCTTAGGCAGGTCGCGGCTGAGAAAGAGCGAAATGCCCTCGGTAATGCAGTAAGCGCCCGTATTATGGAATGCGAGAGTATCGCCGATCTTCAGGTCGGGAAGCGGGAGCTTCTTAACGAGAATATCGTTTACCGAGCAAAGGGAGCCGCAGATGTTCCATTCTTTGCTTTCGCCGCTTCGTTTCGGCAGAAGGTTGAAATGCGGGTGCTTCATCGCCATAAGCTGACCGTAATAGACGAGCTGGTGCATACCGCCGTCGACTATCGCGTAGCCTTCTTCGCGGTTTTCTTTCAGATCAACAACGCTTGTAAAGTATGTTCCGCAGGACGCCGCGATGCTTCGCCCAAGCTCGAGCGAAACCTTTCCCTTGAATTTTAGACCGTTAAGGAGCTCGGAGAAGCCGCTCAGGAAGGAGTCCTCGTCGAAGCTTTCTTCTCCAAAATATGCGACGGGAAGACCGGGCCCAAATTCAAGCTCCTCGGAGCGGAAGCCGTATTCGTTTTCAAGCTTTTCGATAAAGTTGTCAACGTAGTCAAGCTCTCTTTTTAGCTTTTTGAGGGAATTTTTCTGGGTCCCGGAGAAAAACTGGATTCCCTTAATATTTACAAAATCGTCGTTTTTGTATTCCTCGATTATCGGAATGAGGTCGCTTTCGTCAAGACCGAACTGATTTCCGCTTGTAAGACGCAGAAGAACGTCGACACATTTTCCGTGCTCTTCCGCCGCGGAGCGTATCAGGTGGAAATGTCGAACCGACTCGACCGTGAAATAACCGATATCAGGATTGTTTGAGATGAGCTCATCTACAAATTCGGGCTCTTTATTAACGCCCGAGATCACGAATTGACTCGCAGGCAAGCCAAGACCGTGACAAATATAATATTCGCCGGGCGAGCAGATCTCGAGCCTGTCAACGAGAGCCGATGCTTTTTCTGCGATGAAGGTGTTCGCCTTTACCGCATAGCAAAGCTCAACGTTCTTCGGCAGATGCTCGCGCAGATATTTGATGCGGCGTTCAAGCTCGCTGAGATCAAATACGTAAAACGGCGTTTTTTCGGTTTTCAGAATTTCACTTGGATTCATTGCGCTTTTCCTTAATTTCAAGTAGCTTTTTACGGTCGACCTTTCCGTTTTTTGTTATCGGGAAGGCGTCGATCTTATGGAAGGAATTTGGTATCATGAATATCGGCAGGGATTGGCGAAGTCTTGTGTGAAGCTCCTTTTTGTCGATCTCGCCGACGTAATAGCCGTGAAGCTTTGAGCGCTCCTTATCGTATACTGCGCAAAAACGCTCGATACCCTCAATTCCCGAGATCGCGCGTTCGATCTCCTCAAGCTCGATGCGGTGTCCCATGTGCTTGATCTGGAAGTCCTTTCGTCCGCAGAACATCATTTCGCCGTTATCGGTGTATTTTGCGAGGTCTCCCGTGCGGTAGATCATTTCGGGATAATAGGGGTTCAGGGGATTGCGGCAAAATGCCTTTTCGGTCTGTTCCTGATTGTTATAATATCCAAGCGCGAGCGCTGTGCCGCTGACACATACCTCGCCGACTTCATTTATGTTCGCAATAAGCTTATCTTCGCTGTCAAGCAGGAACACCTTTTCGTTCGGGAAGGGCAGACCTATCGGGATACCGTCCGAATAATCGTTGTCTCTCGATATGCGGTGGTAGGTGCAGTTACAGGTTATTTCGGTTGGGCCGTAGAGGTTGACAAATTCGGCGTCGGGCAAATGAGTCATCCAGGTCGAAAGATGCTTTAGCGGCATTTCCTCGCCGCTGAACATTACTCTTTTTACCGTTGTCGGCACACGGTAATCAAGCCCGTGGAAGGTACTGACGAGGCAAAGGGCGGAGACTGCCCAAGTAAGATTTGTCACATTTTTATCGCAAATAAAGTCAAGAAGTGACGCAGGAGAAGAGAACAGCGCTCTCGGTATGATAACGAGAGTTGCGCCGACTTTGATAGCTGAATAGATGTCCTTTACAGATACGTCAAAATCAAAGGGAGCCTGATTTCCAATAATATCGGTTTCGTTTATGCCGAAGATCTCGGTGAACTGATCTATGAAATCGATGACGCTGCGGTGTCCGACGAGAACGCCCTTAGGTACGCCTGTCGAGCCGGACGTGAAATTTGCATAAAGAGGATCCGTATCTATCGCGTTTTTGCGAACGTCTGCGAGCTTGCTTTCATCGATCTCGGTGCTGAGCAGCTCCGAAATGTCAAGAACGTTGCTCTCGGGAACGAGTCCGAGTGCGAGCTCTTTGTGTTCCTTGTCGGTTATGACGTACTCTGCCTGAAGTACCGACTGTATCTGCTCGTGACGGTGTCGCGGAAGCTCTGTATTCAGAAGCGTATAGAAACCGCCCGCGTATACGATGCCGAAGAATGTGCTGAGAGTTACGAAGCTCTTTTCGGCAAGTACGGCAACGGGATGTCCGTGCTTGACCTTGCCCGCAAGCGCGCTTCCTATTCTTTTCGAAGCGTCGAGCAGCTCTTTATAGGTCGCGGTGCAATTTTCGTCTATTACCGCTGTTTTGTTGGGATCGGCGATCGCCGTTTGTTCCAAATATTCAAGTACGTTTCTATTCAAGGAATGCTCCTCCGCGAATGTGCAAAATATAACCGTTTATCAGCCGTAAAGCCATATTTAAGGCATACACCATCATTATATCACACTGTCCCGCAATTGTCAATTATTTCGCTTCGGAAGATAAAAAGGCAACGCCGACGGCGTTGCCTTTTACAGTTATTATTCAGCCGCAGCTTCCTCGATCGCTGCCTGCATGCCTTCCGTTTCGATCTTGGTAAGGATGCGCTTTGCTTCGTCGAAGAAGGTAGGAACGGTCGTGAGGTCGAGTCCCCACCAATCCTCGCGCTTCATTACTGCCTCTGCGAGCTCGTGGAGGGAGTCGTTTCTATGCTCATAGTAGAATTCGAGAACGGCACGGTCGTCGTTTATCATATACTCCTTGCCGTTACGGTCGTTTGCGAGTCCGTTATCACGGAGGTCGTAGCCGTGGAAGAAGCACATATAAGCGCAGAATCCGAGCGTGAGACCTACCGGTACGCGACCGAACTTCTCAGCGTAGCCGAGGAGAGAGGGAAGAACTCTTGCTCTCCATTTTGAAGTCGTATTGAGCGAGATCGCCATAAGCTGATGGTCGATGAAGGGGTTATTTAGACGGTCGAAGATTACGCGTGCATATTCGAGCAGATCGTCGTTCGTGAAGGGGAACTCCTCGGAATAGGGGAGAGTCGGGATGATCTCCTTGTAAACTACGTTCGATGCGAAGTCTGCTATCGCCTTATCCTTGAGCGCGAAGCGCATGATGTCGTTGCCTGCGAGGTAGGACGCGAGTGTTATCGTCGTCTGAACGCCGTTGAGAATACGAACCTTTTCCTGCTTGAAAGGGCGGCAGTCGGGAGTTACGATAATGGGAAGTCCCGCCGCCTTGAAGGGAAGCTCGTCCTCGAGGAACTGAGGTCCTTCGATATACCAGACCGCGAAAATTTCGCCTGTGTCGAGGTTATCGTCGATATATCCGTTCTCGGCATTGATCTCGTCCGCCTCTGCGCGCGGATAACCGGTTACGATTCTGTCAACCATAGTTGAACAGAAGATATTCTTCTCGTTTACCCAGCTCTTGAAGCCGTTGCCGAGGTTCCACTGGTCGATATAGCAGTTGACACAGCGCTTCAGCTCGTCGCCGTTGTGGTCAATAAGCTCGCAGGAGAGGAAGACGAGTCCGGGAGCGTTTTCGTTTCCGAGCTTGTTATAGCGCTCGAAAAGCACCTGAGTTACCTTTGCGGGGAAGGAGGACGATGGCTTATCCTCGAAACGGCTCGACGGATCGTATGCGATTCCCGCCTCGGTCGTGTTGCTGACAACGAAGCGAATATCGGGGCTTGCAGCGTACGCCATAAGTGCGTCGTAGTCCTCGTAAGGATTGATTACCTTCGAGATCGAGCTTACGATACGCTTGCTTACGACCTTTTCGCCATTTTCAAGACCGCGGAGAAGAACGGTATAGAGACCGTCCTGATCGTTGATCTCCTTTGCGCGGCCCGTCGGTATCGGCTGAACAACGGCGACCTTGCCGTTATAGCCGACCTTTTCGTTTGCAAGGTCAAAGAAATAATCCACGAACGCGCGGAGGAAATTTCCTTCGCCGAACTGAAGCACCTTTACGGGTGCGTCCTTGAGAAGATAGCCTTGATAGTTCTGTTCTTCAAGAGTTTTATAGGATAGCTTTTTCATCTTTAAATCTCCTTAAATAGATAATGTGTCTTTTTACTAACTTTTCTTTGCTCGTGCAAAGAAAAGTTACAAAAGAAATCACGCCGCAGTAAATTTTCAAAATTTACTGCCCGGGACTAACCGTTTGAATTTTGCGAAAGCAAAATTCTGCACACGTTTTCCCATTTGGAATCCCCTTTTGTTTTTGAGTGAAGCTTTTTAAGTGCTATGGCGGTTGAGAACCGTGTTACCACGTTAAAAGTTATTTAACAATGGTCATTTTTTCTTTTGCTTTTTCCGATACCGCTTTCATTGATGCGGGAAAGAACTTGAGGCGGTCAAACTCCTCGGTCATTTCGTTTACCGTTTTGCGCAGGGTATTACCGAACGCCATACGGAGCGAGGTTCCGAGGTTAATTTTGCTGACGCCCATTTCGCACATCTTCGATAGGTCATCGTCCTTGACACCCGAGGAGCCGTGAATTACGAGTGGCGTATCGACCTTTTCCTTTATGCGGCCGAGCAGATCAAAATCGATCTTTGCTTCCTGTATCTTCATTCTGTGAACGGTTCCGATTGCGACGGCAAGGGCGTCGACACCCGTCTCGCGAGCAAACCACAAAGCCTGATCGGGATCGGTGTATTCAGCCTTTGCGACAACGTTCGGATCGGAATATCCGACCGAGCCTATCTCGGCTTCAACGGAAACGCCTGCCGCGTGCGCAAGCTCGACGATCTCCTTTGTGTTGCGGAGGTTTTCTTCAATGTCAAGCTGCGAGCCGTCGTACATAACGGAGGTGTAGCCCGACGCGATGGCTCTTTTGATATCAGCCTTGGCGCGGCTGTGGTCAAGGTGAACACAGACGGGAACGGATGCGTTCTTCGCCATCGTAACGAGCATTGGACCGATTATCTCCTGCGGAATAAAGTCAACGCAGTCCTTATTCGTCATAAGAATGACTGGGCAGCCCATTTCCTCAGCGGTACGGACGACCGAAATTGCGTCCTCATAGCCGAAAACGTTGAATGCGGCGACCGTGCGCTGTGTTTTAACAATTTCTTTTAAAGTAACAAGCATATTTGCCTCACATTTCAAAGATTACCTGCTCGCCCTCGGCATGCTTCTTGTCGATAAATTCGAGAAGAGCGGCTTCCGTCGGAAGTGCCTCGGAGCAGTTTGTTGCCGCAACTGCGAGCGATGCACTTGCGGTTCCTCTTTCGGCACACTCGGGGATAGAAATGCCCTTGATGAGCGCGGAAACGAATGCGCTTGCGTAAGCGTCTCCGCCACCCGTTGCCTTAAGGAAGTTGATCTTGAAGGGAAGAACCTTGTATTTCTTGCCGTCGTTTACGTAAACGCAGGAGCCCTCGGCGCCGTGCTTGATTATGAGAAGCTTTGCGCCTTCGTTAAACCAACGCTGAGCAGTTACCTCGTCGGTATCGCCATCGGAGATTATCGCGTCGGTGAGGTCAAACTCCTCGCGCGAGCCCATTATCATTTCGGAATCTTTTGCGGCGAGTGTGTAGTAGAGCGAGATCTCGTTTTTGCTCTTCCACACCTGTGCGCGGTAGTCAATATCAAAGATGACCTTTGTGTTATGCTTTTTCGCGAGCATTATTGCCTTGAGCGCCGCCTCACGGGAGGGAGAAGCGGAAAGGGCAGTGCCCGATATGATGATCGCCTTTGCGGATGCTATGTAATCCTCGTCGACGTCATCGCAGGTTATCTGAAGGTCTGCAACGTTTTCGTCGCGGTACATCATAAGGTTTGTCTTGCCGTTCGGAAGGATCTCAGAGAATGCAAGTCCGAGCATCTCGCCGTGCTTGGCGCGGACGACTCGGGAGGTATCGACGCCCTGACTTTCGAGATAGTGAAGCACGAAGTCGCCGAGGCTGTCGTTCGATACGCAGCTGAGGAATCCGACCTTACAGCCCATTTTCGAAAGACCGACGCCGGTATTTGCCGACGATCCGCCCACGTATTTGTTGAAGTTTACGTTTTCAATGAAGGATTTACCGAAATCCGCGGGGTTGATGTCGATCGCTATACGTCCGAAAAGGATCACGTCAAGCGGTCTGTCTTGTTCAAACTTAAGCATTTTTATTCTCCTTGTATAAGGTTTTCAGGGTTGCCGTGCAACGCACGGCAACCCGATAATTACGTGATTAAATTCTTTCGACGGTACCTTCCCAGGTATCCATAGCTTTCTTTCTCGATTCCTCGTCGTACCAGTGCTTGGTGACGGTCTTTGCGCGGGTATAGAAACGGATTCCGTCGAGACCGAGAACGTGCTGGTCGCCGTAGAAGGAGTCCTTGTTGCCCGAGAACGGGAAGTAAGCGGAGGGAACGGGAATACCGACGTTGATACCGACCATACCGCCGTCGGTACGCATCTCGAACTCGCGAGCGTAGTAGCCAGACGAGGTGAAGATTACGGAGCCGTTAGCGAAACGGTTTGCATTCATGATCGCAAGACCTTCTTCGAAGTCCTTAACGCGCTTGATAACGGTAACGGGTCCAAAGATCTCGCAGTCGCCGACCGACATTCCGGGCTTGACGTTGTCAAGAATGGTGGGACCAACGAAGTAGCCGTTTTCATATCCGGGAACAACGATGTCGCGTCCGTCGAGAACGAGAGTTGCACCCTCGTCGATACCCTTTTGGATCCAGTTGCAGACCGATTCCTTATGCTTTGCCGAAACAACGGGTCCGAGCTGAGTCTCGGGATCGTAGGAGCAGCCGACTTTGAGCGCCATTGCCTTATTCTTGAGAAGTGCAACGAAGCGGTCAGCAATCGATTCCTGAACAACGATTACGGGAAGAGCCATGCAACGCATACCTGCGCAGCCGTAGGTCGAGTTGATTATAGCGTTAACGGAGCTTTCAAGATCGCAGTCCTCGAGAACGAGCGCGTGGTTCTTCGCCTCGCACTGTGCCTGAACACGCTTACCGTGTGCTGCCGCAACGGAATAGATGTGCTTACCGACGTTTGTCGTTCCGACGAAGGTGACTGCCTGGATACGGGGGTCGGTGAGGAACATTTCGGATTCCTGTCTTGAGCAGGTAACGAGGTTAACGACGCCCTTCGGGAAGCCTGCCTCCTCATAGAAGAGCTCGAGGATGCGCATAGAGGTAAGGGGAGTCATGGATGCCGCCTTGAGAACGACGGTGTTACCGGTCGCAATAGCGAGCGGAACCATCCAGCCCCACGGGATCATAGCGGGGAAGTTGAAGGGAACGATACCTGCAACGACGCCGAGCGGAACGCGGTAGGACGCGGTATCGAAGCCTGTCGTTACCTGAAGGGAAGCGGAGCCCTGAGAAGCGAAGGGAACGGAGCAAGCAAACTCGGTAGGCTCGATTGCCTTGAGCACGTCGCCTCTTGCCTCTGCAAGATTCTTACCAAGCTCCTTGGAGCAGAGAAGAGTAAGCTCGTCAAGATGCTCAACGAGCACGTTGCGCCACTTGAACATCATTTGTGTACGCTTGCTGATAGACATTGCCGACCAAGCGGGGAAAGCAGCATGTGCCGCTGCGATAGCTTCGTCAACCTCCTCAGCAGTACAGCAGGGAACCTCTGCAATCACCTCACCCGTTGACGAGTCGGTAACTTCCATCCATTTGTCGGTCTTTGAATCCTTCCATTCGCCGCCGACGCAATACTTCATTCTTTTCATCTTTCATTCCGTCCTTTTTTGACATTTTTTTAATATGGATTGCATTATGCAGTATCAGTACATAATAATTATACCATTTTGATTATTCAATGTCAATTCTTCTGCAAAAGATTGATATATAAGACAAAAAATTGATAATCTGCTTTTGCAAAACAGATATATCGACCAAAGCGTTGACTACACGGAACCTTCAGCCTTTAATTTTAAAAAGAGAACTCCCGAAAAGATTTTTTCGGGAGTTCGTTTTCCGCGTGTATGGAGGATGTTTACCTCTATTATTCGGAGTAGAAATACGAATAGATTGTCTGAGAAATTGTTTCTACAGTATTGTTAGGATATAACGTGTTGGTTGTTTTCAGCAGATTACCGTAGTAATCGTAGAAATATTCGAGGATTTGAACGTCCTTGCTGTCTCTTACGTGATGATCGGTCAAAAGTAAGCCGGCATCGTTGTAGCTGTATTTATTTTCATAGGTTCCGTCGGCGCTGACTTTCTTTGAGTATATCATTCTTCCTGCGCTGTCATACTCGTATAAGCAGGTCGTGTTATTGTTTGAGATATATTCTTCAATCAGGTTGTTGTTTTCATCATATTTGTATGTACGCAGATCATCGGAAGAAAAAGTTTCTTTCTTTACGTTCCACTCAGAATCTGTAATGTACTCTTTGTATGCCTGAGTTTCTTTTACGAGATTTCCGTTTGAATCATATTCATAAATGACAGTCTTGACGTCCTTAGTATAGTTTTCGTACACTTCATCTTCAAATCTGCCCGGTTTATAATAGGAGGACTCAACGGTCTTGGTGTATTTGCCCTTTTCATTGTACAGGTATTCTTGCACAAAGGTCTTTTCTCTGGGGCTGTTGAGATATTTCGTGATTATTTCAGTAATATCTTTCGAGCTGTTGTATTTATATGATTTTTCAATATGTGTTTCGTTACCGTAATGCGTCTCCTTAGATACGAGTCCGTCGTTGTAATAATATGTAGTATATCCTTCATCGGTATCTGAGAGGAGTTTTCCAACTAATATCCCACCTTCGTCGTATGCGTAAAGTGCGCTGTCGAAGTATTTGTCGGGATCAGACGTTGACGCTGATGTGGTTCTGATAATTTGCCCGCGTTCATTATAATAGTGAGACAAAACGGTAGAATGCTGTATTTCTTTGGTGGGACGAACGACGAACTTGGCAAGCATGGATTTTGCTTCTGAATTATCTGTTGCCGAGAGGATCACGTATGCGGCGTCGAAGCTCTTTGCTTCAATAAGCTCTTTGGCTTTTTCTATCAGCTCATCGTCTGTGAATTTGTTCGCAACCGTAAGCATAAGCGAATATGCCGTGCTGTGATCCCCGCCGCTTGCAAGGGAAACTACATCGGTAATAACCGCATCATTTTTTTGAGCTTTAGGATCATTTTTTGGAGTTCCGCAGGAGGTTAACAAAATGAGAAGAGCGGTCAGAATAGAGAATAACTTCGTTGTTTTCATGGTAAGCTCCTTTCGTTTATCAGGTTTCAATCAAATGATGGACAATAAATTACTTGGTTGTGACGATGACTCTGTTTAATAATATTGTATCATAACCGCGGTTACGTTTTGTTACACGGGTGTTAACTTTTTGAATGGCATATCCGTACGGCAATATGCAAAAATTACCATTCATATAAAAAGGAAATCGAACCATAATAAGACCAGAGCCGGAAAACGGCTTGAAAACAAATACCTTTTAAGGTAAGGAGAAAAAATTAAAATGGCTACTAAAAGCAACAAGAACGTAGTGCCCGAAGCACGCGCAGCTCTTGATAAGTTCAAGATGGAGGCTGCAAGCGAGGTTGGCGTTAACCTCAACAATTCCTATAACGGCGACATCACCGCAAAGCAGGCAGGCTCTGTTGGCGGACAGATGGTCAAGAAGATGATCGAGAAGTACGAGAACGATCTTAAGAACGGCAAGTAAATTTACACGGAAAAGGCTCCGCGAAAGCGGAGCTTTTTCTTTTTTGCTCTATGTGGTGTTACGACATACTGTTATTAATTGCTTTTTTGTACGGTTGATGTAATACACGAATAACCGAAACAGTACATAATGCGGCTTTTATACCTAAAATCCATATTTTTGGCATCGAATTGTGAATGAATCGTGAACGCGCTAATTTTAATTTGGAAATTTGGAAATCGTGTGTTATTATATGTACCCGCCCCAACCCGCTAATATTGTCGAGCGCGGTTCTTTAACGCCCTAACTATGCAAATCGGTAATGGTCAAGAAAAGGTGCGAAATCTAAATGGTATTTTATTGAAAGGAGACGCTATGAGAATATTGTTGCCGAACCGTCATTGGTTTGTAAGCTTGCACGAGGGACAAATCGTAACTAATACGTATTCGGGATCGTTTGGAACGGTTTCCGATAAGGGTGGCTTAAGTACACGAACGTTTAATTATCGCGTTTATGCACGGTTCTCAGAGAGCAAGCCGAAAGGGGGAATTTTGATTGCGGAAAGCTTTGTGATTCAGCCGTGGTCTTGCGGAGGACGGAAGACCGACAATGAGCGCGCGGAATTTGAGTGCTCGGATAATGGAATCAAGGAGGCGGGAATGTGGCTTGCGTACGTCTCGGAGAAATGCGGTTTTTAGGAGGAATATTATGAAAAAAGATATTTATATTGCCTGTTGCGGTGAATATGGAAAGCATGAGCTTCCTCCGCTCAGCACGGTGGTTGAAGACGTTTATACTGTTGTTACATGTCCTGTATGTGGGAAGAAAACACTTGATTACTATTATGTTTGCGAAGAATGCGGCTGGGAATACGACGGTCGTTCGGATGATGAATATTCAAGTGCGAACAAAACGACCTTAAAGGAGTACCGAAATGCTTATCTTAACAGAATGAAGGGAGAATACGATGAACGCTAAATGCTTTGTGTATCACAATGCGCACCCGAAGAATCTTTTTGTTGACGATTGTGTAAAACGAGCGATTTCCGTAACCACGGGAATCGACTATATGGACGTTCAACGGGGGCTTAACGCTCATAAAAGAGTCACCGGTGCGAAGAAATTTTATTCAAAGGGAAACCCGAGAAGCTACGTTGAAAACGTTTTGGGGTTTAAGAGAGTGGTACTGCCGAAAAGAGGCGACGGCTCGCGAATGACAGCAAACGAGTTTTGCCGTGAGCATTTAAAAGGACGATATATTATCTCGATGTCTGGTCATTGGAGTGCCGTGATAAATGGGACGATCATAGATACTTGGGATTGCGGTGAGGAGGAGCTACATTCATTTTATGAAATCGCTCCCGTAGAAGGCTACGAAAAACGACCGATAACCTATGGGTTTATTATAAGACAGGAAACGATTGATACGGCAAGCGTCAGCTTTTATGATGGAAACGGAAACAGAAGCGTCAAGATGATTCCGCTATGTTACGCTGACGGATACAAGGCGTGTCTGCTTGATATCGGGAAAAACGAGGCGATCGATTGGTCAGATAAAAAATGGCTGTAAATATTTGAAATATCTTGATTGACATTATAAATGTTTTAAAAGTACGAAAAGGAGAACAAAATTATGAAGATAATACTTGAAAATGGAATCATTACCGACATTCTGAACGATGGGGATACTGATTTAGTTATTCCCCCTGAAGCGACGGATATATCAGATCTTCTTTTGATGTCGTACCCGTTTGATGAGGTTGAGAAGATAAGAGTTTCTGACAAAAACGATTACTTTACATATACGGGCGGCTGCCTTATTCACCGAAAGACCAAAAGGCTTGTTCTCGGAATGAATGGCTCTACTATTCCGAATGACGGTTCTGTTGAGATTATTGGTGTGTGCGCTTTTGGTTACAAAAGTGAAATCGCGGAGCTTGTAATTCCTGAGGGCGTTCGTGTGATTGAGGTCGGCGCATTCAGCGGCTCGAGAATCAGAAAGATTACGCTTCCGAAATCGCTTGAGCTTGTTCGGGGAAATGCCTTCGGAGTGTGTGATGCGCTTCGCGAGGTGATCGTATTGGGTAAAAGTACGGAGCTTGAGCTATCCGCGTTTGGTAAAATGCTTAATGACGGGAGCCCAATGCCGCATCAAATTTCAAAATACGTACATCCACAGCTTGTTATAAAAGGATATGCAAACACATCGGCAGAGTTATGTGCCGAAGTAAATGGAATACGTTTCGAGAAGCTTGATTCTGATACAGCGTACTGAGGGGCGGATTGCCGATTTAAATGGAGGATGAGATATGAAAGTAAATATTTATTCGCGTGCCGAAGCTGCCAAGCTTATTACAAACGGATTCCCCAAAAAGACTGCCGTGATAAGCTTTTATAGCCCCCGTAAGGATAAAAATGCGCGCCTCGATTATTCAGATGTATGCGATAGGGTTTTTTACGTCGGGATCCCTGATATAGATATTGAAATATTGGGGGATTACGGATACACCTTTGAAACATATCTGAAGGAGGCTGATGAGCTGGCGATATTCATTTATAATGCCAAAAATGACGGCCTCGATATTATCTGTCAATGTGATTTCGGGCAAAGCCGCTCCGCGGCTTGCGCCGCCGCGATCCTTGAGCATTTTGACGGGCGCGGGATCGATATTTTTGCCGATTATCGATATTATCCGAATCAGGTTGTATATCACAAGGTGTTTGACGCATTGGAAAAGCTGCAAGAAAAAGATATGGCAAAAACGGATTCTAAGACAACTATACGCGTTATTAATGAGATTGGAGAAAATGAAAATGAATGAAAAAGAAGCATGGGGAAAAGCATACGAGAGGATATTTGAGCTTTATGGTGATATGCCCGATCTTAGGATTGTCAGCAGATTTTTAAGAGAAAAGCAGGCATTTATGCAGTATGGGGTAGGCAAATATTTTTCCGATCTTGCCGTTCTGCGACGCGAAGCGGAGAATGAAGGGAAGCGTTTTATCGTGAAGGCTGCGGTTGGAGCGTGCTTGAGCGCTTATCTGCTTGGCGCGGTTGATGAAAATCCTTTGCCTGCGCACCATTACTGCCCCGTGTGCAGAGCTGTGGAATGGTTGAACGGTAGCTTCGCATTGGATGCGAAGAAGCGAACTTGCGCGTGTGGCGCGGAAATGAAGCCCGACGGCTTTGATATTCCGTTCGAGGCTTATATTCCTTATGCTAAAAAGAACAAGTGCGTCGATTTTGCCGTCGCACCAATCGGCAGGGTTTCCGATCTCGATCCTTCTCATTTTCAGGAATCGTTTGTGAGTTGCTCGGAAGCTTGCAAACGGCTTGAGAGGGCAACGGGTGTGCGAGTTGAGGAGATCGATTTGAATGACCGCGAGATCAGGCGCCGCGTGCTGTCGGCGAAAATCGGAGAGCCTGCGAGTGCAGGCGGCGAAACTCTTATAAAAAGGCTGATCGTAACCCAAAAGCCTGAAAACTACAATGACCTTTTGAAGCTGATCGGATTATTACACGGTACCCGAGTCTGGAAGAATAACGCTGAGCAGCTTATCTCGGACGGCGTCTGTAAGCTTTCCGATATTCCGTCGACACGGGACGAGGTGTTTAAGCTTATCGGCGATGCAATGAACGATTGCGGTATCTCTGATAACGGCTTCGCTCTTGATGTGTCCGAAAAGGCGCGAAGCGGGTATTATTCGAAGCACGGCATCGACGGGTACACAAAACAGACGCTGTCTATGCTCGGCCTTGATGATTGGCTTAGCGGTTATTTGAGCACAATACGCTATATGTCGGTCAAAGCGCTTGCCGTGTTGGAGCTGAAGTATTTAATAATCTTTTGTTGGTATGAGGCAAATTATCCGAGCGAATATCGAATGATAATGCGAAGCATGACTGAATTTGATTGAATTATAAAACCGCTCCCTCCGCAATTTTGCGGAGGGAGCGGTTTTATCCTTCGGATTTTCGACGATTGGCTTTGATGAGTATAGTATTTGCGACGCTCTTATTGCTTTGTTAAAAAAACGCGTAGAGTATTTTGGATTTCAGTAATTTTTTCCAACGTATTTTTGGCTCGGAAATCGTTCCTCTCGCTGTTTGCCATATCTTCTTTCAATGAAAAAAAGAAAGCTTCTGCGGCAAGCTGGATTTGCATATCAGGCCACATATAAAATTCAAACTTAAAGGGAGTAAGGTTATTAACGATTTTTTTGTTATTGTAGTATTCCTCTATCTTGTCGACGTAGTAAGTATAATTCTCATAATTGTTTTCGGAATCGTTGTAATGAAGATTGCTCCAAATGCCTACTTTTCCTCCATTTACTACGTTTCGATGAAACCATTCTAACGTGAAAGAATCCAATGTTAGATGACAGTATTTAAAGTATCCTGACTCGTCGTATTCCTTGGCGCCGTTTAGGCAAAACAGGTGCTTGAACATCATGTTTACAATCTTTTGCGCTTTTCCATAACATAAATTCTCATAATCTTTAGTTAAAGTATCGATGAACAACTTGCACGTTTCGTGGTGCCAATTATTGAAATCTGTCTGATTGCATGGAGCCTTGTCTGACTGAAAATAATCCACAAATTTCTGATAAAAGTTTGCGTTTTTGAGCTCATTCATCAAATAATCAGTGCGCCCCTCAACTATGGAGTTCTTTTCCTCTTTGGTTTTTGCCAGTTCTTTTGCTTCGCGTTGTTTGGCGACCCATTTATCAAATTCGGATACAAACTCGATTGTTGCATCGGATTTAACCGAGGTCAAAGTTCGGAAATTAAAATCTTTAAATGATCTTCTAAGAGCATATTCAAGGGCATCGTTAATAAAGTTCTCGCTTTTGGGGTTAAATTCGTGTTCATCACGATCATCCATTTTGAATGTATCTCTTATGCTTTCGTAGTTATTGTCATAAGTTATCATAACGTATGATTCTCTTTCCTTTTGTGTTATTTGATATTTGATGATATATGGCAATTTTAACACATCAACGCTCAATTTGCAAGTTAATGGCGTAAAAGGAAAAATAATTTTGAAAAAATTATAAAAAGTCATTTCTTTATTCACAATTATGGTGTATAATAATATCATCTGTAATTTTGCTGTCCGATCCGACTTAAGGACAGCGCAAAAAAACTGTCGGAGAAACGGACGTATTATGAACAAAGTACTTAACAAATTAAACGGATTTGACGGAGTAAAGGGACCTGTTCTTACAATCGTAATGGACGGTGTCGGAATTGCTCCCGACAACGGCGGAAACGCAGTTGCAGCCGCATACACTCCTAATCTTGATATGCTTATGGCTAAGTATCCTACACTTTCGCTAAAGGCACACGGAACCGCTGTCGGACTTCCTTCCGACGACGACATGGGTAACTCCGAGGTCGGCCACAATGCTCTCGGATCGGGACAGGTTTTTGCGCAGGGCGCGAAGCTTGTTTCGCAGTCTATCGAAAGCGGAAAGCTTTTTGCTTCCGATACGTGGAAGAAGGTCGTTTCCAACGTAAAGGAAAACGGTTCCACACTTCACTTCCTCGGACTTTTCTCCGACGGAAACGTTCATTCTCATATCGATCATCTCAAAGCGCTCATCGTTCACGCGAAGGAGGAGGGAATCTCGACGGTTCGCGTTCACATCCTGCTTGACGGACGTGACGTTGGAGAAACCTCGGCGCTTGATTACGTTCTTCCCTTCGAAGAATTCCTTTCCGATCTCAGAAGCGAGTCGTTCGATATCGCTATCGCGTCGGGCGGCGGAAGAATGAAGATCACAATGGACCGTTACGAGGCAAACTGGGCAATGGTAGAGGCAGGCTGGAAGACTCACGTTCTCGGAGAGGGAAGAGCATTCGCCTCCGCGGAGGAAGCCATCAATGCGTACAGAGCCGAGCTCGGTGTTATCGATCAGGATCTTCCTCCCTTCGTTATTGCAAAGGACGGACAGCCCGTTGGTACCGTTAACGACGGCGACAGCGTTGTATTCTTCAATTTCCGCGGCGACCGCTCGATTGAGATTTCCAAGGCGTTTGACGACGTTGAATTTGACAAGTTCGACCGCGTTCGTTACCCGAAGGTAGTATACGCGGGTATGCTCGAATATGACGGCGACCTTCACATTCCTTCAAACTATCTCGTAAATCCCCCTGAAATCACCAATACCCTCGGTGAATATCTCACCGATGCAGGTGTAAAGTGCTACGCTATATCCGAGACTCAGAAGTACGGTCACGTTACTTATTTCTGGAACGGAAACAAGAGCGGAAAGTTTGACGAAGAGCTCGAGACCTACGTTGAGATTCCCTCTGATATCGTTCCTTTTGAACAGAGACCTTGGATGAAGTGCGCAGAGATCACCGACGCGCTCATCGAGGCGCTTAAGAGCGGCAAGTACAAGTACCTCCGCTGCAACTTCCCGAACGGCGATATGGTCGGTCATACCGGTTCCTTTGCCGCTACCAAGTGCAGTATGGAAGCTCTCGACCTCCAGCTCGGCAGGATCCTCAAGGTTCTTGACGAGGTGGGCGGCGTTGCGCTTATCACCGCTGACCACGGTAACGCAGACGAGATGTTCGAGCTTGACAAGAAGACAAAGATGCCGAGCAAAAAAGCAAAGACGAGCCATACGCTCAATCCCGTTCCCTGCATTTTCTACGATAACGTTCATAACGGTGAATATAACGTTAAGGCAGACGGCAGCTACGGTCTTTCGAACGTTGCGGCAACCGTTGCCAACCTTCTCGGATATGAGGCTCCCGATATGTGGGATGCTTCGATGATCGAGGTAAAATAAGTTTTAATATAGGTGTAATATGCCCGATAATAATGAGAGAAAAACGGAATTTCTGCGCTCGCTTGACAGCCTGAGCGCAGACGATATCCGTGTGCGTAAAAAGAAAAAGCGTCGTGTTCTTGACACGGTGCTTGATAATCTGCGCTATTTTTTCATGGGCGTATGCGCGATCGTTTTTGTGTTTAGCCTTTACAATATCGGCAATTCGCTTGCTGACTATACCGAGCAGAATCGTCTTTATGATTCCGTCGGCGACTTTGTCATGGATAAGAACGGCGTAGGAATGATGTTCCAAGGGAGCGGTCTGCTTGCAACTCCCGATCACAATACTGCGCTTTCACTTTCAAAGGACGACCTTTCCGATTATACGAACGCTCAGGTTGTCAATAAGGAATACGCGACGGTCAGAGTGAAGCTGCTCAACCTTAAAAAGCGTTATCCGGACCTGTACGGCTGGATAAGCGTCTCCGGGACAAACATCAGCTATCCGATAATGCAGACGACGAATAACGAGTATTATCTCAAGCATTCCTATAACGGATCAATGCTCGGCGCGGGCTCGATTTTTGCCGATTTCACCTGTGAGCCGAAGCTTATGCACAATAAAAACCTCGTTGTGTACGGACATCACATGTCCAACTCCTCGATGTTCCATCAGCTTGACAATTTCCTTAAGGAATCGTTCTTTATGAACAACGGAAAGGTTGTTGTCTATACGCTCGACGGAATGTATACCTACCAGATCTATTCTATTTACGAGACAGATAAATACTATCCTTATATTACAACCTATTTTTCGAGCGACGAGAAGCTCATCGAGTTCGGCGAGACAACAGAGAAAAAGTCGATATACCACAAGGGCAACGTTCATTTTGACGCGAACAGCAAGATCCTGACTCTATCGACCTGTAATAATCGATTCGCGGACGGACGACTCGCCGTTCATGCCATAATGGTGGATATCTACAATAACCCAAATTCTTAAGGAAGATCACGCTATGAAGCTTTCGGTTCTTATTCCGATGTACAATGAAAAGAATATTGCCGAAAATACCGCAAGAACCCTTGTTGAGTATCTCCGTCCGAAATTCGGAAACGAATTTGAGATAGTTTTCTCCGATGACGGGAGCACAGACGGTTGCGGTGAGCTCGTTAAGGCGCTTGATCTGCAGAACGTAAGGGTCGTTTCTTATCCCGATAACCGCGGAAAGGGAAGCGCTGTCCGTGAAGGCGTCAAAAAATGCGTCGGAGACGTTATCGTCTGTACCGACTGTGACCTCGCTTACGGCACCGATGCGATAATCAGTATATATAATAGGATAATTTCGGGCGGTGAGCACGTGGTTATCGGCTCGCGCAATATCGCCTCCGACGGCTACGACGGATATACATTCCTTCGCAAGCTTATGTCGAAGATGTATATAAGGCTCGTGTCGTTTATAGCAGGATTTCGTTATTCCGATTCGCAATGCGGGCTGAAGTGCTATTGTGCCGAGGCGGCAAGAAGTATTTTCGAGCATTGTACGGTGAATGGCTTCGCCTTTGACCTTGAGGTTCTGCTTCTTACCGAAAAGCTCGGAATGAAGATCGCTGAGATCCCGGTCAAGATCATAAATCACCGCGAGAGCGCCTCAAAGGTTCATCCCTTCCGCGACGCGGTCAAAATGATAAAGGATGTAAAGCGGATCAAAAAAAGAATTAAGAAACTGAAAATATGAAAAGAGCAGGGAACCGACAAGGTTCTCTGCTTTTTTGTTGCAAATTGATTTTGTTGGTGTGGGGCTTCTCCTCTCGTGTTCGCGGCGTTCATTCTGTTGCAAATAATTAAATGCTTCGCCACTATGTCATACCTTCCACGAGGGGAAGGCGAGGTTAGGATTGCTTCCACAAAAGTCAAAAGCCGCCTTTTTCAGGCGGCTTTTTTTACTTATAGAAGTTTTATGCTCCCATGTTGTTGAGAAGGAGAGTGTACTGGCTCTTCTTTCTTGCAGCGTTGTTCTTGTGAACAAGACCCTTAGCAGCAGCGGTATCGAGCTTCTTTACTACGACAGCGTATGCCTTAGCAGCAGCTTCCTTATCGCCGGCAGCAACAGCTGCCTCGTACTTCTTCATCGAGGTCTTGAGAGCGGTCTTTATCATTTTATTCTGAAGCGTCTTTGCTTCGGTAACGATGACGCGCTTCTTAGCGGACTTGATATTCGGCAAAATTTTCACCTCCTAAAGTTGGACTTTTCTATATCAGCAATCTATAATAACATATCTTTCGCGAAATTTCAATACTTTTTGAAAATTTTTTAATTGTTAAATATTTGTAAACAATAAAATTTTCCTTGACAAGCGTGAATAAATGTGCTAAAATTTATACTTGCATAGATAGCGCCTAAGGGCGCATCATCTATTATCAAAATAACGGAAAAACGCTTATATGGCGCCGTTTTTTGGACAATTTTATCATACTTGATTCGCGTTAAACGTAACACGAAGGGTGAAGACAGTTTCTTTCGCAGCTTAAAATTCGACGGTAACCAGCTTGTCGTAGGGGTAGCGGAGGGGGCTTTCTCGCTCTGCCCTGTTGCGTTTTTAGTCGTTTTTAGGGATGATTTTACTATTTAGAAATGGAGTGATTACTGCAATGGTCAAGCCCCACAAGCTCGGCAAAAACGTCAGAATGTCCTTCTCGAAGATCGATGAAGTACTCGAAATGCCTAACCTGATCGAAGTACAGAAGAAGTCATACGAGTGGTTCATGAACGAAGGTCTGCGCGAGGTTCTTCGTGACGTATCCCCCATCACCGATTTTTCCGGCAACCTCAGCATCGAGTTCGTAGATTATACGATCGACCCTACTCCCAAGTATCCCGTTGAGGAATGCAGAGAAAGAGACGTTAACTACGCAGCGCCCCTGCGCGTTAAGGTCCGTCTGCATAACAAGACGACGGGTGAGCTTCTTGAGAGAGATATTTTCATGGGCGATTTCCCGCTCATGACAGATAACGGTACCTTCGTTATCAACGGAGCAGAGCGCGTCATCGTTTCTCAGATCGTCCGTTCCCCCGGAATCTACTATACCTCCGATATGGACAAGTCGGGTAAGAAGATCTATGCTGCGACCGTTATTCCTTATCGCGGAGCATGGCTTGAGTACGAGACAGATTCGAACGACGTATTCTACGTAAGAATCGATAAGAACAGAAAGATACCCGTAACGGTTCTTATCCGTGCCCTCGGTGTTGAAAATAACGATGATATCGTTAACTTCTTCGGAGACGATCCCAAGATCACGGCAACTATCGAGCATGATACCTGTCAGCTTGAAGCCGACAAGAACGGCACAAGCGCAGGTGACGAGGCTCTTAAGGAGATCTATAAAAAGCTCCGTCCCGGCGAGCCGCCTCTCGTTGAGCCTGCACAGACGCTTATCAACAACCTCTTCTTCGATCCCAAGAGATACGATCTTGCCGGCGTAGGTAGATACAAGTTTGATAAGAAGCTTGCTCTCAAGAACAGAATTATCGGCTGCGCTCTCTCCCGTCCCGTTGTTTCTCCCGTTACCGGTGAGTTCATTTGCGACGCGGGTGTTACCGTTACTGCCGAGATTGCTGAAAGCTTCGAGCGCGCATGCGTAAATGAGGTTTATCTTCAGCTTGATACCGACAAGGAAATCAAGGTGTTCTCTAACGGTACCGTTTGGCCCGAGCACATTCTCGGTTGCGACCTTAAGGATTGCGGCATTAACGAGAAGGTAAGACTTTCCGTGCTTCTCGAAATGATGGAGCAACTTGGCGGCGACGTCGAGGCTGTCAAAGCAGAGGCGAAAAACCGTATTGCCGACCTCGTTCCGAAGCACATCACGAAGGACGATATCTTCGCATCTATCAACTATCTTATATGCCTGTCTCACGACCTCGCGTCGGTTGACGACATCGACCATCTTGGAAACAGACGCCTGCGCTGCGTAGGAGAGCTTCTCCAGAACCAGCTCCGTATCGGCTTCTCCCGTATGGATAAGATAGTTAAGGAAAGAATGAACATTCAGGACACCGAAACTCTTACTCCGGAGGGACTTATCAACATCCGTCCCGTAGTTACCGCTATACGCGAGTTCTTCGGCTCCTCTCCTCTTTCTCAGTTCATGGATCAGAACAACCCGCTTGCTGAGCTTACTCACAAGCGCCGTCTTTCTGCTCTCGGACCGGGAGGACTTTCCCGTGACCGCGCCTCCTTTGAGGTTCGTGACGTTCACTATACTCATTACGGAAGAATGTGTCCTATCGAGACTCCCGAAGGACCGAACATCGGTCTTATTTCCTACCTTTCTACTTATGCGCGTATCAGCGACTACGGCTTTATCGAGGCGCCCTACCGCAAGATAGACAAGGCAACCGGCGTTGTTACCAATGAAATTGAGTATATGACTGCCGACGTTGAGGATAACTACATCGTTGCTCAGGCAAACGAGCCCCTCGACGAAAACAACAGATTCGTAAACAAGAAGGTCACCGCGCGTCAGCGCACTGAGATCATTGAGGTTGACAACACCGTTCCGGATTACATGGACGTTTCTCCTAAGATGGTCGTTTCGGTCGCAACCGCAATGATCCCCTTCCTTGAAAACGATGACAACTCTCGTGCACTTATGGGTTCAAACATGCAGAAGCAGGCAGTGCCGCTTCTTGTTAACGATTCTCCTATCGTCGGTACCGGTATGGAGTACAAGGCGGCTGTCGACTCCGGCGTCGTTGTTTGTGCTAAGGAAGCGGGTACCGTTGAGCGCGTACAGGCAGATGAGATCATCATCCGTACCGATGACGGACGCAAGGACGTTTATCACCTTATTAAGTTCAAGCGCTCTAACCAGTCGACCTGTGTCAACCAGATACCGATCGTTGACTGCGGCGAACGCGTTGAAAAGGGACAGGTAATCGCAGACGGTCCCGCTACGAGTGGCGGTGAGATCTCTCTCGGTAAGAATGCTCTTATCGGATTCATGACTTGGGAAGGTTATAACTACGAGGACGCAGTCCTTCTTAACGAAAACCTCGTTCGTAACGACGTTTACACCTCGCTTCATATAGAGGAGTATTCTCATGAAGCAAGAGATACCAAGCTCGGACCGGAAGAGATCACAAGAGAAGTTCCGAACGTAGGTGAGGACGCTCTTAAAGACCTCAATGCTGAGGGTATCATCCGCAAGGGTACTGAAGTACGTGCAGGCGACATCCTCGTCGGTAAGGTAACTCCTAAGGGAGAGACCGAGCTTACCGCAGAGGAAAGACTCCTCCGCGCTATCTTCGGCGAGAAGGCAAGAGAAGTCCGTGATACCTCTCTCCGCGTTCCTCACGGCGAAAGCGGTATCGTAGTTGACGTTCGTGTATTCTCCCGCGAGGCAGGCGACGAGCTTCCTCCCGGAGTAAACAAGGTTGTAAGAGTATACATCGCTCAGAAGAGAAAGATCTCCGTTGGAGACAAGATGGCAGGACGTCACGGTAACAAGGGTGTCGTTTCTCGCATTCTTCCTCCCGAGGATATGCCCTTCATGGCTGACGGTACTCCCCTTGATATCGTTCTTAATCCGATGGGCGTTCCTTCCCGAATGAACATCGGTCAGGTGCTCGAGGTACACCTCGGAATCGCCGCTAAGCGTCTCGGTTGGAAGATCATGACTCCTGTCTTCGACGGCGCAAAGGAGAGCGATATTACCGAATGCCTCAAGCAGGCAGGCCTTTCCGAAACCGGTAAGATGACTCTTTACGACGGCCGTACAGGTGAGCCCTTCGACAACCCGGTAACCGTCGGTATAATGTACTACCTCAAGCTCCATCACCTCGTTGACGATAAGATCCACGCACGTTCTACCGGACCTTACTCCCTCGTTACACAGCAGCCTCTCGGCGGTAAAGCGCAGTTCGGCGGTCAGCGTTTCGGAGAGATGGAGGTTTGGGCACTCGAGGCGTACGGCGCAGCTTACACCCTTCAGGAGATCCTTACCGTTAAGTCTGACGACGTCATCGGACGTGTTAAGACATACGAAGCGATCGTTAAGGGTCAGAATATCCCGACTCCGGGTGTTCCCGAGGCGTTCAAGGTCCTCGTAAAAGAGCTTCAGTCGCTCTGTCTTGATATACGTGTTCTCGACCACGAAGGCAAAGAGATCGAGCTTTCGAGCATCGGCGAAGACGATCTTGACGCTCCTACCTACGTTTCCGCCGAGGATATCGGCGAGACCGTTGAGACCGACGATACCTTCGACTCGATGATCGAGGAAGATGTAGATGATTTCGGCGACGAAGACATATTCGATGGCTTCGACGACTTCGGCGACGAAGATTATGATGATGAGATATAAGGAGGAAATGCAATGGAACACAACGTATTTGATTCAATAAAAATCGGCCTTGCTTCTCCTGAAATGATCCGCTCCTGGTCTTATGGCGAGGTTAAAAAGCCCGAGACCATCAACTACCGTACCCTTAAAGCAGAGCGCGACGGTCTTTTCTGTGAAAAGATCTTTGGACCGTCCAAGGACTGGGAGTGCTTCTGCGGTAAGTACAAGAGAGTACGCTACAAGGGCAAGGTATGTGAAAAGTGCGGAGTTGAAGTAACGACTAAGAAGGTTCGCCGTGAAAGAATGGGACATATCGAGCTTGCCGCTCCCGTTTCCCACATCTGGTATTTCCGCGCAATTCCTTCGAAAATGGGACTCCTTCTCGACATCTCTCCGAGACTTCTCGAAAAGGTTCTCTATTTTGCTCAGTATATAGTAATCGATCCGGGTACGACTCCCCTTCAGAAGTACCAGATAATCACCGAGCGCGAGTACAGAGAAATGTACGAGCGTTACGAGAACGATTTCAAGGTAGGAATGGGCGCAGAGGCTGTTAAGGAGCTTCTTGCCGAGATCGACATCGAGGAGCTTTCCCGTCAGCTCAAGGAGGAGCTTTCGACCGCAAGCGGTCAGAAGAAGCTTCGCCTTATCAAGCGTCTTGACGTGGTCGAGGCATTCCGCCGTTCGGGCAATAAGCCCGAGTGGATGATCCTCGAGGTCCTCCCGGTAATTCCCCCCGAAATACGCCCGATGGTACAGCTCGACGGCGGACGCTTTGCGGCTTCCGACCTGAACGATCTCTACCGCCGCGTTATCAACCGTAATAATCGTCTTTCTCACCTTCTCGAGCTCAACGCTCCCGAGATAATCATCCGTAACGAGAAGAGAATGCTTCAGGAAGCAGTTGACGCGCTTATCGATAACGGTAGAAGAGGCAAGCCCGTAACAGGCCCCTCCAACCGTCCTCTTAAGTCGCTGTCCGAGATGCTCCGCGGTAAGCAGGGACGCTTCCGTCAGAACCTTCTCGGTAAGCGTGTTGACTACTCCGGACGTTCAGTTATCGTCGTAGGTCCTGAGCTTAAGATCTATCAGTGCGGTCTTCCTAAGGAAATGGCTCTCGAGCTCTTCAAGCCCTTCGTAATGAAGCGCCTCGTTGAGACTCAGAAGGCTTCCAACATCAAGGACGCAAAGAAGAAGGTCGACAAGGTCGATACCTGCGTATGGGACGCACTCGAAAACGTAATTAAGGAGCATCCCGTTCTTCTTAACCGTGCTCCGACTCTTCACCGTCTGTCGATTCAGGCATTCGAGCCCGTACTCGTTGAGGGACGTGCTATCAAGCTCCATCCTCTCGTATGTACCGCGTTCAACGCCGACTTCGACGGTGACCAGATGCCTGTTCATGTTCCGCTTTCTGCAGAAGCACAGGCAGAGGCACGCTTCCTCATGCTTTCCGCTAATAACCTCCTTAAGCCCGTCGACGGTAAGGCAGTAACCGTTCCTTCGCAGGATATGGTCCTCGGTTCTTACTATCTGACGATCGATAAGGCAGGCGAGGCAGGCGAAAATCACGTATTCCGCGACTTCGACGAGGCAATGATGGCTTATGCCAACGGCGTTCTCGGTCTCCACGCTCCCATCAAGGTTCGTGTAAGCCGCGAGATCAACGGTGAAATTCACACCGGTATTATAGATGCAACTCTCGGTAGACTAATCTTCAACCAGCCGATCCCTCAGGATCTCGGCTACGTTGACAGAACCAACCCCGAGAAGATGCTCGATCTCGAGATCGACTTCACCTGCGGCAAGAAGCAGCTCGGTGATATCGTAAACCGCTGTATCGAAAAGCACGGCTTCGCTGTTGCGGCTCAGGTTCTTGACGATATCAAGGCTATGGGCTATAAGTATTCGACCAAGGCGGCTATCTCGATCTCTATTTCCGACGTTACCATTCCTGACGAGAAGTATACCTTCATCGCAGAGGCAGAGAAGAAGGTCGCAAACGTACACAAGTCCTTTATGCGCGGTCAGCTTACTGAGGATGAGCGTTATAACAACGTCATTAAGATCTGGGAACAGACCACAAAGGATATCGTCGCGGCTCTTCAGGGACGCTTCGACCGCTACAACCCGATCAAGATGATGTCTGACTCCGGAGCCCGTGGTAACATGACCCAGATGCGTCAGCTTGCAGGTATGCGTGGACTTATGTTCGCGACCAACGGTCGTACGATGGAGATCCCGATCAAGTCGAACTTCCGTGAAGGTCTTAACATCCTCGAGTATTTCGTTGCTGCACGTGGTGCGCGTAAGTCTCTTTCCGATACCGCTCTTAAGACGGCAGACTCCGGTTACCTTACCAGACGTCTCGTCGACGTTTCGCAGGACGTTATCGTCCGCGAACTCGACTGTGGAACGAACCACGGCCTTGTCGTTACCGCAATCAAGGACGATAACGACGTTATCGAGCCGCTTAAAGACCGTCTCGTAGGACGCTTCACCATCGGTGAGGTCGTTAATTCTGCGACAAACGAGGTTATTGTCGGTGATAATGAAATGATCTCCGAGGAGCAGGCAGATGCTATCGTTGCTTGCGGCATCGAGAGTGTTCATATCCGTTCGATCCTCAACTGTAAGGCACGCCACGGTGTCTGCGCACACTGCTACGGCGCTGACCTTGCAAACGGCAGAACCGTTAACGTCGGTGAAGCTGTCGGTATCATCGCCGCACAGTCCATCGGTGAGCCCGGTACACAGCTTACGATGCGTACCTTCCATACCGGTGGTGTCGCAGGATCCGACATTACTCAGGGACTTCCCCGAGTTGAAGAGCTCTTCGAGGCAAGACGCCCGAAGAAGACATCTGTTATCGCCGAGATATCGGGTACCATCACGATGGGCGAGCAGAAGAAGATGAAGGCGATCACCATTACAAGTGAGGACGGCGAGGATTCCAAGACCTATACTATACCGTTCGGAACGCGTCTTACCGTTACCGAGGGTCAGTTTGTTGCTCAGGGAACTCCTATGACCGAGGGATATATGGCTCCCGCCGATATTCTCCGCGTCAGCGGACTTGATGCAGTTTATGACTACATCATTCGCGAGGTACAGAGAGTTTACCGTATGCAGTCTATCGGTATCAACGATAAGCATATCGAGGTTATCGCTCGCCAGATGACGAGAAAGATCAACGTTGACGATCCCGGAAATACCGATATTCTCGTCGGCTCGACGATCGACGTTGGTGACTTCGAAGACGAGAACGCAAAGCTTCAGGCGCGTATAGACGCAGGCGAGAGAGATCTCTGCCTCGCAAGCGGATCGCGTGTTCTTCTCGGTATCACGAAGGCATCTATCCAGACCAACTCCTTC
Source organism: Eubacteriales bacterium (assembly GCA_045540115.1). Lineage (GTDB taxonomy): Bacteria > Bacillota > Clostridia > Oscillospirales > CAG-272 > Colimorpha_A. Next base: position 434 of record JAZQGR010000086.1, on the reverse strand, counting down.
CTCTCCGCAGCGTCCTTCCAGGAGACCACAAAGGTCCTCACAGAAGCCGCTATCAAGGGTAAGACCGACCACCTGCTCGGTCTTAAGGAGAACGTGCTTATCGGTAAGCTTATTCCTGCCGGAACAGGTATGGAGCGCTACCGCAGCGTAGAGCTCGAAAAGGTAGAGCCCGAAGAAGAAGCACCCGCTGAAGAAACCGAAAACGCATAAATATACAGTAAAAGGCACTCCGAAAGGAGTGCCTTTTCTCGTTGCCTCACACAACGTCGCGCAGAGGACGCGCACCTTACCGCGAAAGTTTTGAATGTTTCTTCGTAGGGACAGGCGTCCTCGACTGTCCGCATAAAAAGTATTGTAACATCGTTTTTTAGCGGGCGACCAATGGTCGCCCCTACGAGAACGTCCAAAATTATCTTGTAGGGGCGACCATTGGT
>JAZQGR010000085.1:0-4388 GCA_045540115.1 Eubacteriales bacterium | reverse complement strand
ATCATGTGATGGTTGGCTCGGCACTTCTTACGGCATATAAAAATGCCGGCGGTGACATTGACCTGCCCAAAGCACTCTCTGAGATGCAAGCGAGAGGCAAGAGAGTGCCCGGCGGTGCTTGCGCATTCTGGGGAGCGTGCGGTGCAGGTGTGAGCGCAGGAATGTTTGTGTCCATCGTCACGGGCTCGACTCCGCTTGCAAATGAAGCGTGGGGCTTGTCCAACAAGATGACATCCGCAACTCTTAGTGCAATCGGTGAGGTCGGCGGCCCCCGTTGCTGTAAGCGTGATTCCTATCTCGCCATCATTAAAGCTGTGGAGTTTGCAAGGGAACACCTCGGGGTGGAAATGGAGCTTGGCGAGATCAAATGTACCCATTTCGCACAGAACAATCAATGCATCGGCAAGAGATGTCCTTTTTGGGGAAAGTGAGAAAATATGTTAACCTACACATACATATCAAAAGGAAAATTCGGCTTGGTGGAGAAGCCCAAGCCTGTTATACAGCACGAGAGGGATGCGATTGTCAAGGTAACACTTGCGAGCATATGCTCGAGCGATTTGCACATAAAGCATGGCAGCGTGCCGAGAGCGGTGGAAGGAATCACGGTCGGTCACGAGATGGTCGGCATTGTGGAAGAAGTCGGATCGGCGGTCACGCACGTAAAGCCCGGCGACAGAGTCACGGTCAACGTGGAAACCTTCTGCGGAGAGTGCTTCTTCTGCAAGAAGGGGTTCGTCAATAACTGCACCGACAAGAATGGCGGTTGGGCACTCGGTTGCCGCATCGATGGTGGTCAAGCAGAGTACGTTCGCGTGCCGTTCGCGGATCAGGGGCTGAACAAGATTCCCGATACTGTGACCGACAGACAAGCTCTGCTCGTGGGCGACGTTCTTGCCACGGGATATTGGGCGGCGAAGATCTCGGAGATCACAGAGGACGATACCGTTCTCATCATCGGCGCAGGCCCGACAGGAATCTGCACGCTCCTTTGCGTGATACTGAAAAATCCCAAGCGCATTATCGTGTGCGAGAAGGACGAGAACCGCATCAAGTTCGTGAATGAGCATTATCCCGATGTGCTGACGGTAACGCCCGACAAGTGTCTTGATTTTGTTCGTGAGAACAGCAATCACGGCGGTGCGGATGTGGTGCTTGAGGTGGCAGGAGCCTCCACCGACGAAGTCGGTGGTATGAACACCTTTGAGCTTGCGTGGCAGTGCGCGCGCCCGAATGCGATCGTCACGGTGGTGGCACTTTACGATAAAGCGCAGACTTTGCCTCTGCCGGATATGTACGGCAAGAATCTGACTTTCAAGACCGGCGGCGTTGACGGTTGCGATTGCGAAGAAACGCTAAAGCTTATTGCCGAGGGCAAGCTCGATACCGAGCCGCTGATCACGCATACCTATCCGCTATCGAAAATCGACGAGGCGTATAAGCTGTTTGAAAATAAACGCGACGGGGTTATTAAGGTCGCGGTGGAGTGCTAATAAAAACAATAAAGATTTTAACTAATGGAGATTTAAGAAAATGAAAGTGATTGAATCTTTTAAATTAAGAACGAAGCGATTTTGTTTGTTTTATGAGTTTGAAAAAATGTGGCTATTACTAACTGCTATAAATGTTGTTGCGATTTTGTTGATTATAAGGGGGTCTATTCCATCGCTGTCTTTCAACAACGCATTTCTTGAGTTTTTATTCTCCAGTGAAACAAATATTGATAAAACTTTGTATAACATCGCAATAAGTTATTTTGCCGCATATATTTTTTACTTAATACAAGTATATTATCCAGAACGAAAGAAAACACGTAATGCGTTGTTGAGTACACGAACCTCAGTGCGAAATATGATAATGTGGATATATAGATTTCTTTTTGTTTGGGATATTTATAAGCAGGAGCATAATGAGAAAGAAACAGTGATTGGAGCTAAAATTGAAATAGTTTACCTAAAAGATCCCACGAATTTTGTCTATAAAGTGGATAGGGAAACTTTCAAAAAAATGGTTGACAAAATTAGTCAGTCCTATAACGATATAATTAACAGTCCTGATTTTCAAAATTGTGATTATTCACTAAGAAGATTATTCTTATGTCCAGATATAGCACAGTATGTAGAACGCTTGCACGAAATAATAGTGGAAGCTGAAGGGTTGGATGGATCAGGCACAATAGGAATAGGTTATTCAAAAACAAAAATTTGCGCTTTGAAACGCAATCTTGAATATTTGGGAAAACTATTTGATATAAGCATTAGTGGAGATTATAAGGTAACTACTGATAAAGATGATATTGAAAGAATTGAAAGACGCCATGAAAAATCATCGGAAGTAGTTAGTCAAAATCGCGCTTTTTTTGAAGTGCTATCTCAAAAAAGTTTAAACGATAAATGATCATAAGGTTACTTAATTTTAGCGTAGAAAAGTGCAAAAATCTCCGCAAGTGGTCAAACATGTGGTCAAAGGTGAAAAATGGGCTTGTTCAACCCTCGGAGCAGGGAATAACAAGCCCATTAGTTATGTTACGAAAACGCGAGATTTCAAGAGATTTTGCGAGAAAATAAAAGAAAATCGGAGGTTCGGTTGAACCTCCGATTTTGGTCTGAGTGACAAGACTTGAACTTGCGGCCTCTACCACCCCAAGTTTCGCCTTTGTATTACAAAGGCTGAGGGCAAAGCCCATACCTCTGTTTGTTATAACATAAGTCAGCAGAGAAAACAAGAGTGATATTATTGGATTACAACAGTGATATTGAAGCTTTTAGCTTCAGTGATATTTTATTCTCCTACAAAACTTGCGAAGCAAATATCCCTGCAAAGCAGTATCACTCGCTATAGGCGAATAAAATTGTCCAACTTCCTTATGAGAAGTTGGGCAATCTCTGTCTTTTTTTATGAATAATCCATACCGCCCTTAAATCAGCTTCTCAAATGCCTCGCCCGAGCAAACGTAATCGTTTTCATCTATAGTGTAGCTCTTTGCGTCGATAATAAGAGTGACAGAAGTATCGTTTACACAGTCGCTAGCAATAACCTCACTAATACTAATCCTGCCGTCGTTTGATGGGTAGAGAAGAGTAACGATCCTTTTTTCCTTGCCGCGCGCAACGTATTGCAGGCAGGGTGCAGGGCTATGCTCAAATTCCTCGCTGTCCGCTCCGTCGCGCATTCTCCATCCGACATAGTAGGGCTCATACTGAGCACTGATGACTCTGGGGGGGGCGCTTCCCGATATATTCATAGTCACGCCGTCGCCGTGGTCTGCGGTATAAGTGCTTCCCTTTACGGTATAGGGCTGAGTGTCCATCTGATACGAGGTCGCAAATTCGTGCTCATTTCCGTCCTCTGACACGTATCTGTCTATAACGAGCGCAAGGGGCTTTGTGCCCTCTACGCCCTTTTTGAAGAATATGACCTTACGCGAGTGCGTGACGGGGATAAGGGAGGGACCGTAGCCCTCGTTATATGTTCCCTCTGCAGAGTCGACGCTTTCTGAGAAGGACCATTTCATATCCGAGCGCATTTTTATCATCTCGGGTGACCATTTATAATTCTTTTTTCTGTTCTGATCGAGCCCGTCAACAATGCCGCAGTTATGCGAATAAGTACGCATTGAGAAATCACGCATTTTGGATGAATCATATCTATACGTTCCCGTATCGGGCATTACGTTCTTACCGTATGCGAACATAAGCACGTTCAGCTTATCCTCGTGATGATGCGTGCCCGTTCCGAAGGGACCTGCGTCCAGAAAGAGCCATATGTCATTCTCTCCCCATCCCGTTCTCATATACGCCTGACCTGCATACGGAAGAGCAATACTTGTATAAGGAGGCAGACTGCCTTCTCTTTCCTCTGTCGCAAAGTATTTTATATACGGATTCTCGTGGAAATATCTCGCTCCCATCTTGCACCAATGGCTGATATGCGCCCTGCGTCCATCGTTAAGATCAGGGTACCTTCTGTCAGGACAAATAATGTTCAGATCAAGCATAAACATTTTTTCAAGCCCCTTAATAAGCTTATCGGGAACCTTATACCCGATAGCCTCCGCCGTGCGAAGCACCCAGTAATAGTTCTGAACGACAACGTCGTGATAATTTGTGGTAAGCTCGTATTGGAAGCCGTCGGGATACACCTGAATATCAAGCTCGGTAGCAAGTCTGTCGAATGCGTAATCAGCCCACTCGGAAGCATTCTTGAGGAAAGGATAAAGCATACCGATATGAGAAAGTCCTGCCATCTCCATTATAAGCCAGTTGCCGTTCGACGCCTTGCTTCGAAGTCGGTAACCGTGATCCCATATCGATTTTATATACGTGGTTATAACGTGATCGGTCATATACGGAGAGCTCAGAAATGCGTGGAATGCGTAATGCCAGTTC
>JAZQGR010000084.1:0-4306 GCA_045540115.1 Eubacteriales bacterium | reverse complement strand
TAATCTGTATACCCGATAGCGCGGCAAGTGCCCAAATAAACGGTATGAACCAGTCGGGGTTTTGTCCCGTCAGCAATCGGTCGATAAAAATGCGAGAAAATGCGGGCTCAATGATACCGATGAGCGAAGCAATCACCGTTGTAATAACCGTAAACGCAACTGCCACACCCGCCCCCTTCATCTTCGCTTTAGCAAACGCAAGCATGCTCTTGGGTTTGCCACTCGGCTCAAATGTCTCGGATGGCTCAAACATCAAACAAATACCCGTAAAGGCTTTGTCGAAGGTCTCCATCGGCACGGTATAACATCCCTTTGCGGGATCGTTTAGCACCGCCTTGTTGCCCTTAAATCCGTCAAGCACGAGAAAGTGATTGAAATTCCAGTGAATGATGCAGGGGAATTTTCCGTTTGCCTTCAAATCCTCCGGCTCGTAACGGTAGCCTTTTGCCACAAGTCCGTAACTCCTTGCGGCTTTTAATACGTTTTTTGCATTGGATCCGTCTCTTGATACGCCGCAATCTGCGCGTACCTGCTCAAGAGGAATCCATTTCCCATAATAGGCGAGGATCATCGTCAGCGATGCCGCACCGCATTCCAGTGCTTCCATCTGCATAATGACAGGAACCTTAGCCGCGCCTTTCGTTATGGGTTGCTTGATCGGTTTCGTAGCTTTACCCATATCCGCCACCTCAATTCAGAATGAAGGATATAGGAGAAACGCTCCCTATCACGATCTCAGCGTTATGTATGCCATCGGCAAAATCACCGCTGACCTTTACGGCAAATACCCACTCACCGTTTACAAGATTTCCAACGTGAAGCGCGTAGTCGGTAAACGTACCGTCAACAGCCACGGGAGATGAAGCAATCTCGGTAACGGTTCCTTCTTTATCACCGATGCGAACGGTCATACCATTCTCAACCGAAGCAATGTCGGTCTCTTTCACATAAATTGTTACCTCACCGTTTTCTGCAACGGCAACGGTGGAAAGGGTGGTATCCAACGTTCCTACAACACCCCAAACAATAGCGCCGACAAGCAATACAATAATCGCAGCCAGTATCATCCAAACTCCGGGATTGGATACGCGGATATACTCATTCAGTTGCTCGGGCGAGGATACCCGATCTACACTCTTCTTTCTAAATAACTGTTCGTTCATAATATTTCACCACTCACTTCTTGATCGTTTGTTCCGTTGTTACGGCATTCGTTGAATTATCACTAACAGGGTAAGTAATTTTCAATCAGATATTTCGCAAACTGAGAGCTTGTAAATGCCGCAAACCTCTGATACTGATCCGATTTTTCTTCATCGGCGTAATCGCAAACACTTTTAATAATCAGTCCTTTGGGTTTAGGAAGTATAGCCTGCTCAACCGCATACATTACGGCATACGATTCCATATCCAATGCCGCCGTGTTTCCGTACTGAGAATGAATCTGCTTATCTACGACCTCACTGTTCGCGACCACGGTGGAACCGCAAGCCATCGGACCGATATGTACGTGAAATTCATTGTCAGGACTCTCGATTGCTCGCTCTACAAGTGCAATTAAGCTCTCGTCCGTGTTTACAAAGCGCGGGCGAGGAATAAAGCCAACCTCTCCATAGGATACTCTCGCTCTTTTGGCTGATACGAATTTACCGGATGAATAATCCCATACAACGTCGGGAATTACAATATCTCCGTATATTTGTTCCACCGAGTTTCTATGTGCAACCCCCGCGGCTATTCCAACCATAAAGACAAATCTTGGCTTGAATAGGGTGATCATCTTCATTGTCAGCACACCCGCGGCGGTCATACCCATTTCGTCTTGCCGGGCGGCTACAAGCTTCAGACGCTTCCCTTTTCGCTCAACCGCCGTTTCATAGTATTTCTGACTATCTCCCTCTAAATTCAGAGGTTTCCAATCCTTATACATATGCATAACTCCCGCTTCCTCGGTGGCTGTTGCGGTAATTAAAGCAACGTAATAATCAAAATTTTTCAAAGCAATTTTCCTTTTCGTCCTCTTGATAGCGTTTAATCTGATAGATTATCCTCAGATGTTCTTTTTGATCTTCAAAATGTTTTGACCGTCTTTATATTCGTAGGTTATCTCATCCATGCTTTGCTTGACCATATAGATACCAAGTCCACCGATTTCTCTTTCTTCAGCGGAAAGCGTAATATCCGGATCGTCCTTGCCAAGCGGATCATACGGAACGCCATTATCAATAAACGTGATAATAACCGCCAACGGAGCCTCACTCACCTCAACCCGAACGGTTGCGCTACCAACTTCGGTGTTATAAGCGTAATGAGCAATGTTTCCGAAAAGCTCGTCAATAGCTATGTCAATTTGCATCTGCGCCTTGATGGGGCAATCCATCAACTCAAGCTGTGCATTGACGAATTCCGTAACAGTCTCAATATTTTCAACAGTTGCAGAAAGGGTTAACTCCTTCATTGGGCATCCTCCTCATTGGGTTCCATTCTTGCCTTGTATTCAAGGCAAAGCATTGTAATATCGTCGAACTGGTCGGCATCTCCTACAAATTCGTCTATATCCTTTTTTATTGCGGGAAGAATATCGTTCGGAGTGCCTCCCTTAACTTTGTTAAGGATCGCTCCAAGTCTATTCATTCCATAAAGTTCGTTTTTGAGATTGGTCGCTTCGGTTACGCCGTCCGTGTATTGGAATATCTTATCTCCGGGTTCAAGCCTCGTTGAGCCTGCACGGTATTTCATACCTTCCATACCGGCAAGAACGAAGCCTGCACGGATTTTATAAGGCTCAAAGTCACCGCCTGCTTTGCAGATAAAGGGCATTTCGTGTCCTGCATTCACATAAACGAACTCGCCCGTTACAAGGTCAAGCACGCCCTCAAAGGCTGTAATAAACAATTCTTCGCTGTTAGACTCGCACAGAAGCTGATTGACCTCGGTGAACACCTTGCCGAGATCTCTGCCCGGTGTGGTGTGGTCTTTTATCAAGGTTTTACCGATAACCATAAAGAGCGCAGCGGGAACGCCCTTGCCCGAAACGTCTGCCATAACAATGGCAAGATGGGTATCGTCCACCATAAAGAAGTCATAAAAGTCACCGCCGACCTCCTTGGCAGGCTCCATCGTGGCGTAAATATCAAATTCTTTTCTTTCGGGGAAAGCCGGAAAGATGCACGGAAGCATAGATGCCTGAATATGCTTTGCAATATCAAGCTCAGCACCGATTCTTTCCTTTTCCGCCGTAACCTTAGACAAATTTGCAATATAGTTTTCAAGCTCTGCCAGCATGAAGTTGAAGGATTGGCTCAGGGATTCGATCTCGTCCCCCGTTTTGATATCGATGTGCTGATTTTCAAACGTACCGGTCTTGGTAATCTCCTGAGTAAAAGCGGTCAATTTTCCAACAGGCTTTGTAACCATCTTTCTTACAAAGAAGATATACAAAATGATGGTAATACCGATAATCGCAAAGGAGATCAGCAGCATATTGATAAGGAAGGAGTTGAGGTATGCTCTCACTTCGCTCATATCGAGTATGTACTGAATTTCCGCGATAGCGTTTCCGTTCTCGTCAAGAATGACCGAAACGCCCGTGTAATTGTATCCGTAGTCGTTGTCCGTTACGAGAGGAGTGTCAATTCCCTTATTATCTCTGTATCTTTCCCAAATGGTGATATATTTTTCCATATCGGCAGGATCGTCGGGATTTGCCGCGTCTACGTACAGAATATCACTGCCGTAAGGAAGCTGATTGGCGGGATCGTCTCCCATTTCCTCCACCATTGCGTCAATGTAGAAGCAAACGCTGTCCTCATCGGGAACAACGAGGGAGAGGAAGGTGATATCGCCGTCCTTTTTCAACTGATTGAAGAGATCATACATTTTCTGATATTCGGGTGTCTCATCGCCGCCCTCTGTAAGAATCGTTTTCACATCCTCAATGTCAAGCATAGCGGCTATGGCATTGCTGTTCGTCATAACTCTTTCCGCATACATTTCTTCCAGATAGGATTTCGAGGTTGCGTAGCTAAAGAGCGAGATCGCAATCGTAAGAACAAGTCCGACGATTCCAAGTGAAATAATGAATTTAGGCAAAAGTTTAAGCTTCATTGTTCGTCTCCCCGTCAAGTCGTTTATAGTAAACCTCCGCATCACACAAGCATCTGCCGTGGCAGATCGGGCATATCAGCTCGGTATCGTCATACCAAACTTTTTTTGCTTCGGATAAATAAGCGAATTTACATTCCGAAAGAGCTTTGCCCAGCGGAAGGATGCCGCCCGGCTTCCAACAAACGATAAAAGTAACGTC
>JAZQGR010000083.1:0-21739 GCA_045540115.1 Eubacteriales bacterium | reverse complement strand
CTCGTAGGGGCGACCATTGGTCGCCCGCTCGGATGTGATGTAACATCGTTTTTGTGCGGACAGTCGAGGTGAGGGGTTCCCCGAAGCGAATGAAATGAGCTTTGGGGGTTCCGAGGTTGCCTGTCCCTACAAACAACGTATCGAAGCTTCGCCACGTAGTTAGCCTTCCCCTTGGGGAAGGGGGACCACCGAAGGTGGTGGATGAGGTGTAGGTTGCGGAGCAACCGTATTCTAAAGGCAAAGTAACATCGTTTCAAAACGGACAGTCGAGGACGCCTGTCCCTACAAATAACGTGCCGAAGAATCGCCGCGTCGTTAGCCTTCCCCTTGGGGAAGGTGGATTTTTGCCGCAGGCAAAAAGACGGATGAGGTGAACGGGGTTCCCCAAGACGAGCGAATGCGAGTTTTGGGGAACCCCGAGGTATAGGTTGCGAAGCAACCGTTGCATAACAACAGTGCAACTTTACCTTTGGAACACCTCATCCGAGGTTTACCTTTTGCCTTCCCCTCAGGGGAAGGCAAGAACACCCTTTGGCATCGCCAAAGGGTGTTTTTTATATCTTCAGTTTTTCACCTATATCGGCAAATTCCTCGGGCGTGACCTTCATAACTGCGCGGTCGTAGGTGATGAGACCGTTGATCTCGTCCTCAACGTCGGTCAGCTGTGTGTAAACGGAAGCGCAAAGACCGTCCTTTGCGAGCGGGATTATTTCGTTTTCGTACAACTTGCGAATCGACGAAATAAATTCCTCGCGGCTGCCGCATTTACCGTAGCCGTACGCCTTATCGGGATTGAAAACGTGGTTATCAACGCGGTAGCTGTAACCGCCGAACTCCGACAGAAACAGAGGCTTCTTTTTCGCTTTCAGCTTGACCTTGCGGAAATAAATATGACGGCTGTCGACGTCTGTTTCATCACATCTGTACCAGCCCGATGCGGTGTCGATAAAGCGCGTCGGATCAAGCGCCTTCAAGCGGCGATAAGCGTTGTCGCCGTCGAACTGTCCCCACCCCTCGTTAAATATCGTCCAAAGGCAGATCGATGCGTGATTTTTAAGGAGTTTGACAGTCTCGTCAAGATGCGAAAGGAATGCTCGTCTGCTCCGCTTGTCGAGGTGAAGGCGTTTGTCGCTCTTCGAAATAAGACCGATAGTCGGAAGCGCGGTATCGAGGAGAAACGAGTATTTTCCGTTGTTGACCATGTCCTGAAAAACGACGATGCCGTATTTATCACAAAGGTGGTAGAAATAGGGATGCTCGATCTTTATATGCTTGCGGAGCATATTGAAGCCAAGCGATTTCGCGCGGAGAATATCGCTTTCGATACATTCGACCGACGCGGGAGTGAAGATGCCGTCGGAGTAATAACCTTGATCGAGAAGCCCATGGAAGAAATAGGGCTTGCCGTTCAGACACAGACGCCGGTAGCTGCCGACAGTCTTGATTTCAAGTGAGCGGAGCGCAAAGTAGGAGCGAACCGCGTCGCTCTCGGTTATGATCTCAAATTCGTATAAATAAGGATCCTCGGGCGACCACAAACGCGGGTTTTCAAATTTGATCTCTGCTCTGCCGTCCTTAAGAGGGAAGGAGAGCTTTCCGCCGGGAGTGCTTATCGTGACGGCTCCGTCCTCTTTTTCACCGCAAAAATGTGCGATGATTATCGGATTGTCGGGCGTAGTCGGAAGATCAAGCGACTCAATATAATTTTCCTTCACGCTTTCAAGCCAGACGGTTTGCCAGATGCCGCTTATCGGCGTGTACCACATTCCGCCGCGCTTAAGTGACTGCTTTCCGTAAGGGAGAATGAGCGATGAAAGGCGGTCGCGGACAAAGACGGTAAGGGTATTATTATCGGTCAGATACTCGGTAATATCGAATGAAAACGGCGCGTAGCCGCCGATATGAGAGCCGAGTCTGTTTCCGTTAAGACAGACCTCAGCGATCTGATCGACAGCGCCGAAATGAAGGATCACGCGGCCACTATTAAAGCCGTTGGGAAGCGAAAACTCGCGCTTGTAGCAGAGCGTTTTGCCTTCATCAAAGACCTCATTTATCCCCGAAAGGATCGATTCGGGCGGATATGGAACAAGTATCTCGCGGTCAAAGACCGCGTTTTCAATGCCGTCAGCGACACCGAAGCTCCACTTGCCGTTAAGATTTAAAAACGACTCGCGAACGAGCGTTGGACGCGGATATTCGGGAAGCGGAATATCGCCGATATTTTTTGCGTGGGGAGTCAAAAGCCGGTTTAGTTCAGACATTCTTTTTGTCCTTCTTGAGATTTGTTAAGATGAGATAGAGAGTGAGAAGTGCCGACACTATGAGCGCCCAAAGGAAGATCCTTTCGTCGGGAAGGAATGACTTCGTGCCGTCGTTATTGACGATCTCCTTGGCGTTTTCAAGAACCTTTGCGCCAATCGCGGGGCCAATGACACCGGGAATAAGAACCTGACAAACGATGCGGAGCCCTTGGAACATTCCCGCCTTACCGTCGGGTGTCTTATCGCGGAGCATAGCGCCGAAAACGGCGTTGCCGCAAAGATAACCAATCATAACGAGGAGCGATCCGATAAATACGGGAACGGTGGTTTTAACAAAGCACATCACAACGTAGCCGAGGGCAAGCGTGATGACTGCGGGGAAGATGACCTTCTTGTACCCGAAGCGGTCATAAAGCCGTCCGTAAAACACCGATGCGACCGCCGCGATAATAATTGCAGGCGCCATTATGAGAACGTAGTTCTCCATTTTGAGCGATACCTCGTAATAGATTATGAGGTACGGCATAAATACCTGGATCGAAATTCCGAAAAGCGCAAAGGCGATAAGAGTGATATACAGCCCCTTGTTCTGGTTTATAACTGAGGGACGGAAGCCATAGACGATGTTTGCAAAATATTTTGAATTTTCCTCGCGCTTGGTCGCGCTTTCCTTGATGAGAAAAAGTCCCAGAATACCGATGATGAAAACGGCGATTCCGATGATGAGGAATATCGCGGTCCAGCTTGAGCCGCGGTCGAGGTCGAACGCCATGAATCCGCCGAAAACGGCGAGCATCGCGATAAGCGGCATAATGGCGTTTACGCCCTCAGCGGCACCTCGGTTGCCTTCTGACGTCTCGTCGGTCAGCCAAGCGTTGAATGCCGCATCGTTTGCGCTCGAGCCGAAGAAGGTCATAATACAGTCGATGACGATGGTAAGCGAGACCCCGAGAGACATTGCCGAAACGGTCGGGAAAAGCGAGGAAAGAAGCTTGACGTCAACGAGCGCAAAGGACATAATTGAAAGTCCCCACGCGATATAGCCTCCCGCCATAAATATCTTCCTCTTGCCGAGCTTGTCGGAAAGAGCGCCGATAATTACCGTTGTCAGCGTTGCGGTAACGGCAGAGGCGGCGACCATAAGCGAAATGTCGTCAGGTCCCGCCGAAAAGCGCTTGTAGATGAAGACGTTCAGGTACATATTTTCAATTACCCATGCGATCTGCCCGATGAGGGAAAAGATCGTAAGCGTCAGCCAGAAGCGTTTATTGTTTTTCAATCTTGTTTTCCTCCTTTTTGGGAGTGATATTGCCGCCGAACGGCGTGGTTTTTACAAATCTGTTGACTATCGGCAGAGCGATTTCGATGAAAACAACCGCGATAAGGGCACTAAGCCCTATCGCAATATACCCGCGCAAAAGCACGGTGATGATACCGGCAAGAACACCGCAGATAACGGTTCCGAGAGGATTCTTCGCCGCCATTTTCGGTGCCGACAGAAGAAATACGGCGCAAAGGAAGGTGTTCGAGCCGAAGGCGTTGTAAATTGCGCCGTCGAATGCGATGAAATCAGATGCGGCTTCAAGTGATGGGTTCAGATATGCGAACAATCCGATCGAGAGAATAAAGGTCACGGGAAGCGTTAACTTCACGGTCCTTCTTATCAGAAGATAGACGAAAACGATAAGAAGAAGGAACCCCGAGATTTCACCTATGCGCGCTCCGCTGAGCCCGAAAAACGTTTCAAAGGTCGTCGTGTCGGGAAGAAATCCCTCGTGAACCTTTTCGAGCGGTGTGGCGCTTAGCGCCTTGAAGGAATCAAGCGAAAAGGCGAAGGGATGAAGCCTTTGTCCGACCTCGGGGATAATGTTCATTATTCCCGGGAACAGCAAAAATGCGAGTATGAGCGAGACCGCAATCGGTGAGACAGATATTTTCAGTCTGCCAAGAGCAAGCTTTATTACGGTCGCGAATACGGAAATTACTATCGGAAGCCAAAGCGGAGCCGATGCGGGAAGAAACAGGGCTACGATAACGCCCTCGAGCGCGGGGGTAATATCAAACTTTGCCTGTTTTTTTAGAACAGACTTGACTGCGGCGTCAAGCCCCATCATCATTACGGTGCAGATAAGTGTGACGGTAACGGGACGGAAGCCGTAGTGATAAACGCTCAGAATAATGAGCGGAAGCGCCGCGATAAGAGTATCGAGGCGTATAGAATGCGATTTTTCGGTGGGGGGAAGGATCGGGTAGCGAGTGATCTCCTTGAAGCCCTTCGGACGGCGCGACAAGCGGAGACGGTGCTTCTGATTAGTATTCATTTTCATCAACCTCCTCGCCGTCATCATCGAGTCCGCTATCATCTGCGGAAACGACGCCGCTTTCGGATCGGAGCTTGATTACCGTCTCGGCAAGCGGAATGTCGGACGGGCAGATATAAGTGCAGGATCGGCATTCAAAGCAGCCCGCCGCGTAAAGGGGAAGGGAGGGATCGACCTTCCCATCCTTTACCTTGGAAAAAATATCGATAGGCGAAAGCCTTGCAGGACAAATATCCGAGCAACGGCGGCATTCGATACAATCAAGAGGAGTCTTTTCCTTTATCGGATCTATTGGCATTACGGCAATTGCCTCGGTATGCTCGTTCATTACCTCGCTTGTTATCTCGGCACCGTATATGCCTTCTGCGGAGATGGCGCGTTCACCGTCGCGGAGCGCCGCGACGTCCTTCAGCGGAGTGCCGAAGGGAATGGCGAAAACGTCGACCTCACCCCCGAGCTCGGCGACCGTCATATATCCGCGGCAGAAGGGAATACCCTCGACAAGCGCGCGGTAGCAGGCGAAGCAGAGAAGGGGAGAAATGACGGGATAGCCCGTATCAAAAATATCCTTCGCTCCGTTTACCTCAACGTTATAAAGAGCCGAAACGGTAAGATGGGGAACATTTGCGGGGAGCTTGTCCTTTATCAGCACGATCCTGAGCATCTTGCTCTTTTTCGGTATCTTGGTGTGGATCGCCTCTGCCGCGTCAAGATCGGATGAGGGCACTGCGAAATTACAGCTTCTTGCACCGATGAGCTTCATAATGATCTTCGCGCCGAGAACGACCTTTTCGGGGAAATTGCGAAGAATAAACAGACGGCTGTCGTTATACGGCGAGCCGCCGCAGTCGACGGTGAGATGCTTCGGCTCGCGCTTGCCCTTTTTGATCGGGGCGATGCCGCGCTCAAGAAGGAGAGAGGAAAGCTCCTCCTCAGTCATATCGGCAAGCTTCTTTTCGGGCGCGTCGAAGGGAGCCTCGACGCCTGCCTCGGAATCGGCACGAAGTGTGATCTCGGTTCTCAACCCTTTGCGGCATATCTTCTCCACTTTGCCACCGACGCCGGCAAAAACGGCTGGAGACGAATCGGTTGCCGGTGCGATAAGACCGAACTGCTTTACAGTATCTCCCATGGAAAGACTGCACTCCGAGCCGTTATCGAGCGAAAGGAAGATGCGCTCGGGTATATATTTTATTGACTCCTCGGGCGGAGCATATTTTCTTGTGAACGGAATACCTCCGCGATAGCTCTTAGCCATAATCTCTCCCGGATAAAGAAAATTTATACTACTATTATACCTTAATTCATTTCAAATTACAATAATTATGCGCTATTTTCTTTCGGGACGTAAAATATGAGTGATTTTTTTGCAAAAAAAGTGCCGTAAAGCGCTATATGACGCCCAATGTTCAAGATTTGTTTATAATTAAGTGTTATACTGTAGAAGTGAAAATTTGTCAACCGATAATGGGGGATATATAAATGATAAAAATACAAAATCTGACGAAAAGCTTCGGGGGCAATATAGTGCTTAATAACGTAAGCTTTGAAATAGGAAAGGGCGAAATAGTCGGCTTCCTCGGTCCTAACGGCGCGGGAAAAAGTACGACTATGAATATCCTGACGGGATTTCTTTCCTTTACCGAAGGAAAGGTTGAAATAGATGGGCTCGATATGTTCGATTTTCCGAATGAGGCGAAGAAGAGCATCGGCTATCTTCCCGAAACTCCGCCCCTCTATCCTGAGATGACGGTAACGGAATATCTGAATTTCGTGTATGAGCTCAAGGGATGTACTCTCGATAAGAAAAAGCATATCGAGGAAATACTTGAGGTCGTAAAGCTTACCGACGTAAAGAAGCGCGTGATCGGACACCTGTCAAAGGGCTACCGCCAGCGTATCGGAATCGGTCAGGCGCTTATCGGAAACCCTAAGGTAATAATCCTCGACGAGCCGACTGTCGGTCTTGACCCGCGTCAGGTCGTTGAGATCAGAAACCTGATAAGAACCCTCGGTCTTAACCATACCGTTATCCTCTCGACGCATATTCTTCAGGAGGTTCAAGCTGTATGTGATCGCGTTATTGTAATTAACCGTGGAAGGATCGTTGCCGACAAGCGCACAGAGGATCTTGCCTCCGCAGTCGAGGGCAACCGCCGTCTCAGTATCAAGGTTTGCGGTCCCGAAAAAGAGGTCACTCAGGCTCTCCGCTCGCTCCCGGGAGTATTTTCGGCAGAGTGTCTCGGAAACCTCGATTCCGACAGCTTCTCGTTTGTTATCGAGAGCGATTCCGCGCTCGATATAAGAAAGCCGCTATTCTCGATGCTTGCGCGCAACGGCTGGCCGCTTATCGGAGCCGAGGCGTCGAACGTAAATCTCGAGGACGTGTTCCTTTCGCTTATCAATAACGGAAGCACCGAAACGAAGAAAAAGCGCGGAAGCAAAAAGCGCAACGCTAACTGAAAGGTAAGGCATAAGTAATGTTTGCAATATTCAAAAGAGACTTCGTCTCATATTTTACAACGCCGATAGGATACGTCTTTATGGCGATATTCCTTGCTGTAAACGGCGGACTTTTCTCGCTCAGTACCCTTCAGGCGGGCGCTGAGGCGAGCATTTCGGGATATTTCTCGATGGTGACGCTGGTTCTCGCCGTCGTTATCCCCGTGCTTACGATGAAGAGCTTCTCCGAGGAAAAAAAGCAGAAGACCGAGCAGCTTCTTATGACTGCTCCCGTCAGCATCGGAAAGATCGTTATGGGAAAATTCCTCTCGGTCTATACGATATTCTCCGGAACCTTCATTCTCGGAACTATATTTAACTTTACGGTTTATCACGAATTTGCCGACTCTCTTTATATGTGGGTCGTCGACGACGCGAAGAGAGCCGGAGCGATCACAAGATGGGACGTCTTTTCTCACTTCGCTCTCTCGATAATCGGCCCGACGATAGCAGTTCTCCTCATCGGCGCGGCATTTGCGGCGATCGGAATTTTCATCTCGTCGCTTTCGGAAAACCAGCTCGTATCGCTTATCGGAACGATCGCGATCCTGCTTTGCTTCATGTTTATTGCATCCTTCAATTACCTCATTCCCTTCGCACCGGTCCGCGAGGTTCTTGAATGGCTCTCGATATACAGCAGAAACGGAAATTTCATCTACGGCATATTTGATTTTGCCGCAATAGTTTATTATATCTCGATATGCTTCGTATTCCTTTTCCTGACGGTACGCGTATATGAGAAGCGCCGTTGGGCATAAGAGAGGGGGAAGATACCGTGAATATTAATTACGATCCTATCAAGGATATTCAGAAAAAACGCCGCTTCAAATACGGCACCTTTGCGGTCACGCTTACCGTGGCTGTCATCGCTCTCGTCGTTGTTATAAACGCGATCTTTACCGCTCTTTGCGTGAAGAACGGCTGGTATATCGATATGACCGAGCGTGACCTTTACACGCCCGATCCAAACGCTATGGAGCTTCTTGAGCAGTACAGAGGAAGCGAGGAGTTCAACGTTGAATTTATCTTCTGTATGCCGGAGGACAAGCTCGTAAAGCATCAGCTCTGTAACATGGTAAACAACGTCCTCAAGCGCTACGATGAGGAATACGACTTCATAAGCGTAAAATACGTTGATATCAATAAAAACCCTCAGGTGCTCGATAAGTACCTGAACAGCACGGCGGCGTCCCCGAGCAAGACGAGCGTCATCGTGACCAACGGCAAAAACTCGATAGTCTACGCGATCGACACCTTCTTCGTCAGCAGCGACGGAAGTGCAGATACTATCTATGCCATCAACGCCGATCAGAAGATCGTATCGGCTGTGATGCGTCTTTCGGGCGATAACCCGATCGCTTACTTCGTAACGAATCATGGTGAGGCAGTCGAGGGAACTGCGCTTCGTGAGCTTTTTGTCGACGCGGGCTATAACGTTAAGAATATCGACCTGACGGCAGAGGAGCTCGATCCCTCGGCAAAGGTCGTCGTCATCAATAACCCCAAGACCGATTTTTGGGGAGCCGATCAGGCGGTAAACGAAATAAAGAAGCTTGATAATCTTCTCGACGGCTCGGCGGGACTCATGGTATTCCTCGACGAGACGGCAAACGAGCTTCCGATCCTTGAGGATTTCCTTGAGCATTGGGCTATCAGATTCGAGCGTCAGAGCGTCCGTGATTACGAAAGCTCCGTGCCCGGCTCCGACGGTAAGATCATCTATGCTAAGTACGTGACGGAGGGAACCGCGGCATCGATCACCAAGTCGCTTCGCGAGAGCTCGAGCCCTCAGAAGCCGGTTATCACGAACTGCCGTCCGATAACTCTTCTCTATGAAGAGAAGTACTTCAGCAATAACGGTGCGGCGCGTATCGCGTCGAGTGTCCTTACTACAACGAGCAACGCCGTTTCCTATCCTCT
The DNA here is from genome assembly GCA_045540115.1 of Eubacteriales bacterium. Taxonomy (GTDB): domain Bacteria; phylum Bacillota; class Clostridia; order Oscillospirales; family CAG-272; genus Colimorpha_A. The sequence continues at coordinate 12,735 of JAZQGR010000083.1, read as the reverse complement.
TGAGGACGGCGGTGAATCGAATAAGGGAATTATGAACGTTCTTACCCTTACCGTTCAGAATAAGTACAAGGATAATGTTCAGCAGCAGTCCTTCGTCCTCGCAGGAGGAACGAACGCCTTCTCCGACAGTCAGTATATAAACGGAAGCTCCTATGCTAATAAGGATATTCTTTATAACGCAATGAAGATCTTTGCGAAGAAGAACGTTCCCGTCGGTATGACTGCAAAGGTATTCAGCGACGATTCACTTACGATAACGGCTGAGGAAGCAAACAGATGGACGGTGATCTGCACCGTTATGTTCCCTGCGATCGTCGCGGTAGTCGGTATCGTTGTATATGCAAGGAGACGTTACCTATGATAAAAAGGCAAACAATAACCGCAGTAATATGCGCGGTCCTTGCCGTTATTCTCGGCATCGTCTACTTTGCAGTGGTTGCTCCGATGCTTGTGCCCGAAAAGGAAAAGGTAACTCCTATCGAGCTTATCGATCCCCTTGAGGTGCGAACCTATGATCAGACGAGAGTCTATCTCTTCCCGCCGCTTGAAAGAGCGAGGATCGAAAGGATAGAGGTTCATAATAAGAAGGGCGGCTATACCTTCTATAAGGCGAAAAACGACACCTTCTATATCGAGGGGAAAACGACAGCCCCCTACGACCTTATGGCGCTTACCTATCTTGTGACAACAACGGGAGCGGGAATCGCCTCCGAAAGATATCTGATCGACGAAAATACCGATCTTTCGGTATACGGTCTTGCTCCATCGGACGATCCCTCTTACTTCATCTTGACAGATGACAATAAAACCTCGCATAAGGTCTGGATAGGCAACAAGGCGCCGTCAGGAGATGGATACTACTGTCAGTACGACGGCAGAAAGGCGGTCTACCTTATAAAGACCGCGGGATTCGAGGTGCTTCTTTCCGACGTGTACGGACTTATGACGCCGACTATCGGACTTCCGGTTCCCGAAAATGAATATAATCAGGTAACGCTTGTAGGTGCGGTCAAAAACGGCGTTCCTCTGTTTGAAATCAAAACGCTTACTCCCGAGGAAAACGGTACGGGTAAGACCGAAAAGCCGACGTATAGCTATGAGTTTACCTTTAACGGACTCAAGACCTTCAACCCGAACGTAACTACACGAGATTACCTTCTCAGCCTCCTTTCAGGTCTTTCGGGACAGCGCGTTGTTGCCTTCGGTGAAGATATTACGACAGAGGCTCTTAAAACCAAATACAGAATCGATATAAAGGATCCTTATTACTGTGTATATTACAAGTACACGGAGGACGCGTATATCTATCTTTCCTCTCCCGATAAGGAGGGCAACTGCTACGCTTACTCGACGGTATACGATACCGTTGTTACGATCCCGCTCTCGTCAGCCCCGATGTACTATCTCGGCGCGCACGATTTTGTCGAATCGAACATCGTTAATACGATCATCTCGAGTGTCGTCAAGCTCGAAATAAAGGGCTCGCTCCCCGATGAGGGAATAAACGTTGATTCCGCATACGGAATCAAGACGACATTTATCGAAAACTCCGAACAGACCGTGCAGTCGGCTTGGAACGAAAAGACCGGCAAGCACTTCACTGAGGACGAGGTTAAGAACTTCAAGCAGATATACGGAGACCTCATCCGCCTCTACATCGAGGGTGAGGTAAACATCAGCAAGATAGAGGATTCGGATCACATTGCTACCGCGATCCTTACGCTTACAGATGGATCCGTCAAGAGATACGATTTCTATGCGTATAACAATACACGCTGCTACTTTACGATAAACGGCGTTCTTAATCAGAACTATACCTTCTACGTAAACAGAGACAACGTTGAGAAGATGATCCGCGATACCTATCGCTTCGATCTCGGCTATACGATCGATCCCAATATCTGATCCAAACTGAATTAAGGGCTACCGCTTCGGCGATAGCCCTTAAAATGAAAGGCAAGAAAATGAAAAAGATAATTTCTCTGCTTCTGGCAGCTGTTATGCTGTCAGCACTTCTCATCTCCTGTGGAGACAAGGAAGTAAAGCTTCCGAAGCCGGAAAACGGCAAGACCGTATTTACACTCGGCGGTAAAAAGATAAACTATGATTACGTAAAATATATCTACCTCAATACCAAGGCGGATATGGAATACGGCGAGGCTGAGGGCTATTGGGAAAATAATCCTGAGGCGCTTTCCGAGCTTAAGAAGGCGACTCTTGATTCTATCGTTCATAACCGCGCAATAGAAATGCTCGCCGAGCGCTGCAAGCTCTCGCTTACCGAAAAGGAAAAGAAGGCGGTCGCCGACCTGCTCAGCACGACCAAAAAAGACAAGGAAAGCTGGGCGGAGGCAAAGAACGACTATTTCTTTACCGACTATTCCTTCGCTTACCTTCAGCGCTTCTCGATCCTTTGGGGCAAGGCATACGATCACGTGACCTCACCCGAGAGCGGACTTATCAAGAGCGATGACGAAACGGTTCTTTCGGATATCCCGATCAATTTCAGAAACATAAGATATATCTATATCGAATACGGTGAAAAGGACAAAGCGGCAAAGCTTGCCCGCGCCGAGGAGGCTCTTGCAAAGGCAAGCTCGGGCGAGGACTTCATCGGTCTTATAAAGACCTATGGCGAGGACGCGACGATGGCGAATTTTATCAACATCGGATATTATTACACCGTCGGTTCGATCAACCCCGCGGTTGAAGAGGCTGTTGATGAGCTTGAAGTTGGAGAGATCAGCCCGATAATTGACGTCAAGGACGGGTTCTTCGTCGTTCAGCGCATCGATATCGACCTTGAATACGCGAAGGAAAACGTAGCGGTATTCGTAGACTACTATCTCGGCAGAAAATTCAACGAAATGGTTGCGGAAATCGAGAAGGAAATGGAGATCGAGCTTACAGACTTCTGGAAAAATCTCAAGCTTGACGATATAAAATAAAGGACATCGGAGGAGAAAAATATGCTCCAAGTGATATACTCGGCGGGTCTTACGGGCGTTGACGGCTTCCCTGTTACGGTTGAATGTAACTGCGCTAACCGACTTTCCAAGTTTGAGGTGGTCGGACTTCCCGACGCCGCGGTAAAGGAAGCAAGGGAGAGAATAAAGGCGGCGGTCGAAAATAGCGGCTTTGAATTTCCCGAGGCGGAAATTACCGTAAACATGGCACCCGCTGATAAGAAAAAGCAGGGCTCGGCTTATGACCTTGCAATGCTTATCGGTATTCTCGCCTCCTTCGGCGCGCTCTCGCTCCCGAAGGATATTGCCGACACCTGTTTTATAGGCGAGCTGTCGCTCTCAGGCGAGGTAAGAGGTGTCAAGGGTGTACTTTGTATGTGCCTTGCCGCTCGTAATGCGGGTAAAAAGAAGATATTTGTTCCGTATGAAAACGCGGGCGAGGCATCGGTGACGGACGGCGTCGAGATATACGGCGTTCGTAACGTACGCGAGCTTATCCTCCATCTTAAAAACGAAGCACCGATCATGCCGACGGTGTTTGATATGAAGCTGTTTGAAAACGGAAGCACGTCCTTCGGCTTCGACTTTTCCGACGTAAAGGGACAGGAAAAGGCAAAAAGAGCGCTTGAAATTGCCGCCGCAGGCGGTCATAACGTGCTCCTCATCGGCCCTCCCGGTACGGGAAAGAGTATGCTGGCAAAAAGAATACCGAGCATCCTCCCGCCGCTCGACTTTGAAGAGGCAATAGAAACGACGAAGCTTCATTCCGTCGCGGGAATACTCCCCGAGGGCGTCTCGCTCCTGACGAGCAGACCGTTCCGCTCGCCTCATCATACCCTTTCGGCAATAGCACTCGCGGGCGGAGGAACGATACCGATGCCGGGCGAAATTTCCCTTGCGCATAACGGTGTCCTATTCCTCGACGAGCTTCCCGAATATTCGAAGCAGTCGGCAGAGGTTCTCCGTCAGCCGCTCGAGGATCATAAAATAACGATAACGAGGGCATCGGGGAGAGTAACGTTCCCTTGCTCCTTCATGCTCGTCTGCGCGATGAATCCCTGCAGATGTGGCTACTACGGACATCCGACGCGTCAGTGTACCTGCCGCAAAAAGGATATATCCGATTACTTACAGAAAATCAGTGGTCCGCTCCTTGACAGAATCGATATTCAGATAGAGGTTCCGTCCCTTTCCTACGACGAGCTTTCCTCAAATAAAAACGAGGAAACCTCGGAGCAGATCCGTGCACGTGTTGTGGAGGCACGCCGTCGGGCTGTCAATCGCTTCCGCGCAAACGGCGAGACCACTTTCAGCAACGCGGGAATGGAATCGTCGCAGATAAGAAAATATTGCGAGCTTTCCGATGCGGCATCAAATCTGCTCAAAAACGCATTTGAAAAAATGGGACTTTCGGGACGCGGATACGATAGAATTTTGCGAGTTTCGAGAACGATAGCAGACCTCGACGGAAGCGAAAATATAGAAGCGAAGCATATCGCGGAGGCAATACAGCTCCGCTCGCTCGACAGGAAGTATTGGTGAGCGAAATGCTGAAAAAGAATACTTACCATACCGTCACCGTTACCGACATGAACGACCTCGGTTACGGGGTTGCGCGTATCGACGGAATAGTCACATTTGTCGACGGCGGAGTGACGGGCGACGAGCTTGAAATAAAGATCATAAAGGCGGCAAAGGACTACGGAGTCGCAAGAATTGAGAAAATTATAACCCCGTCTGAGCACAGAGTAAGCCCCGACTGCGCGGTTTTCCCGCGTTGCGGCGGATGCTCGTTCAGACATATAAGCCGTGAATACGAGCTTGAGCTCAAAAGAAATCTCGTAATTTCCGCCTTCCGCAAAAACGGCATCGAGGCGAACGTAAGCGAGGTTCTGACCGACGGAAGAACCGGTGGCTACCGCAATAAAGCGCAGTACCCAATCGACGAAAACGGAAATATCGGCTATTATGCCCGCCATTCTCATACCGTGATCCCGTGTAATAGGTGCGACCTCACCTCACCTGAGCTCAGCGAGATCGCATCATATGTCTCGGACTATATAAAGAGCAAAAAATGGCAGGTGAAGCATATATACCTGCGTATAGCGGAGAAAACAGGGCAGATAATGACCTGCCTTGTTACGCCGAACGAGTCACTGAAGGGCGAAAAGGAGTTTGCGGAAGCATTGACAAAGCGCTTCCCGAACGTGGTCAGCGTGCTTCTCAATATACACCCCGAGGAAACGAACGTGATCCTCGGCAAGAAGATAAAGGTGCTGTACGGCGCCGACAGAATAGAGGATATCCTCTGTGATTGTCGATTCGGAATATCGTCGCTGTCCTTCTATCAGGTCAACCGCTCCTGCGCTGAGCTTCTGTATAATGAGGCGATCAAGCGCGCAGGTGACGCGGAAAAGGTCGCAGACCTGTACTGCGGCGCGGGAACTATCGGAATCTCATTTGCGAAATCCCGCCCGAATGCCTCCGTCCTCGGTATCGAAATAATCCCGCAGGCGGTTGAAAACGCGAAAATCAACGCCGCGCTCAACGGCATCAAAAACGCCTCCTTCATCTGCGCCGACGCGATGACCTTCGAGATCGAAGATTTCGACTGCGTCTTCATCGATCCGCCGCGCAAGGGAATGTCAGCGGAGCTGACCGAGAAGATCGCAAAAAGCAACCTGAAAAAGCTCGTCTACGTCTCCTGTGACCCAACAACCCTCGCCCGCGACGCGAAAAAGCTCATCGAAGCAGGCTATGAATTGGGCGAGGTCACACCTGTCGATATGTTCCCGAGAACAGGGCACGTTGAATCTGTCGTTTGTCTCAAACGACAGATTCAACAATGAATTGCAACCTTGCGGTTGCGTGAATTGAGCACAAGTGCTCATGAATTGCCTGCGGCATGAATTGCGCTGCGGCGCATTAGGGTTGCAATTCAATTCATGGAGCGAAGCGAGAAATCATGATGCGATAGCATCAATTCATGACACGGAGTGTCAAATCATTCTAAATTGGAGTTTACAATGAAAGAAAACTTTTTGGTCGATTTATCAAAGCAATTTGCCGTTGACATTGTTAATCTCTGTACCGACATTAGAGAAAACCGCCAAAGTAACGTACTGTTAAATCAGGTATTGCGAAGCGGCACAAGCATCGGTGCGAATATTCACGAGGCGAATTATGCGGCAAGTAAAGCTGACTTTATCAACAAGTTTCAAATTGCACTTAAAGAGTGTTATGAAACGGATTATTGGCTCGGTTTGTTCAAAGATACGCACATGATAACCGAGGAAGAGTACAAGGATATGTTCGCCAAGTGTAGCAAAATCCGCAAATTGCTCATCGCCTCTATCACCACCGCAAAGGAAAATGCCTAGGGACAAAAGTGATTTTTGAGCGAAACTCGAAACTTCAATTTATATCTGTTTGGTATAACATATCGAAAGGAGTTGTTGTATGAATCACTTTAGAAATATACAGTTTCGTGGAACATTCCGCGATTATCAGCAGCGCGTTCTCGATAATGCTGACAAGTATCTTAAGGACGGAAAAATTAATATCGTAGCAGCTCCGGGCAGTGGAAAGACCGTCCTAGGGCTTGAGTTGATTCGTCGGTTAGCTTCGCCTTGTATCATTTTATCCCCGACAACTGCAATACGTCAGCAGTGGGGGGAAAGATTTAAGGATCTGTTCCTTGATAATGCAGAAGACGTTTCACTACTCTTTTCGAATGACCTGCATCAGATCAAACTTGTAAATTCGATAACATATCAAGCCCTATATACTGCAGTAGATAAGATATCTGCAACCGAAGACGAGGATATTGACTGCTCTGATGTTGATATCTTTGCTACTATGAGAGAATTCGGAATAAAAACCGTATGTCTTGATGAGGCGCATCATCTCAAAAACGAGTGGCAGAAAGCACTTGAAAAATTTATTTCCGCGCTTGATAAAGATGTGAAGATCATTTCTCTTACGGCTACCCCTCCATATGATTCGGAAGGCTCGGAATGGAGCAGATATATGAATATCTGCGGAGAGATTGATGAAGAGATTTTCGTTCCCGAGCTTGTCGGGCAAAACACGTTGTGTCCGCATCAGGATTACATATATTTCAATTATCCGACAGAATCGGAAATTGAGAGCTTTCGCACGCATAAGGAACGTGCATTACTTGCTGTGGAGGATCTTGGAAAGCTTGATATATTTGCTCATGTATGTCAATCCTTAAATTCAGAACGGGACTACGATATACTGTTTTCGGATGCCAAGCAATATATCGCTCTTGCAACATTGCTTAAATATTATGGCTTTGAAATTGACAAAAAACTGATTCGTGAGCTGACTGCCAAACGAGGACTCCCTCCTTTTAAAATGCAGTATGCCGAAACGGCAATCGGTTTTCTTATTAACGGAGAATTAATTACCGAAGAACAGAAGGCAGAGATCGTTTCTGTTTTAAAGAACTATTCTGTTTACGAAAAGAAGAAGGTCACGCTTGATCTGAATGAACGTTTAAAAAGGGCTCTCATCTCCTCGGTAGGAAAGCTTGAAAGTATAGGGCGTATCGCTTCAAATGAGGTTTCGGCAATGGGTAAGCGGCTTCGTATGCTCGTCCTTACCGATTATATTAAGAAAGAGAATCTTACTAAAATTGCATCTGCCGAAGAATTCAATTCGGTGAATATCGTAAGCATTTTTGAAACCCTCCGTCGCGCCAACTTAAACGTAAACATTGGTGTTCTTTCGGGATCTCTTGTTATTCTTCCCAAAACAATTGATCTTTCTGATGTTAAGCATAAAAAAGAAGACATAGCGAACACGGATTATTGTACGGTGGAATTCTCAGGAGCGCTTCATCGTGGCGTTGATTACGTTGGAAAATTGTTCGAGGAAGGCAAAATCCAAATACTTATCGGAACAAAGTCACTTCTCGGTGAAGGATGGGATTCTCCTTGCATTAATTCGCTAATTTTGGCAAGTTTTGTTGGCAGTTTCGTTTTGTCTAACCAAATGCGCGGGCGTGCAATTCGCATTGATAAAAATGACCCCGAAAAATCGGCAAACATATGGCATCTTGTAACAGTTGAGCCCGAATATTTGTTCAAAGATAAAGCTACGGAGAGAATCTATGCATACATCAAAGAGGATTACAAGGAGCTCCATTCGTATGACTATGATATTTTAAAACGCCGTTTTGATTCTTTTATGGGTCCCAACTATACGACGGGAACCATTGAGAGCGGAATTGAGCGAATTACTTTGATAAAGCCGCCTTATGATAAAAGCGGCATCGAACAAATCAACGAGGAAATGTTAAAACTGTCTGCCGACCGTGGCGAAGTGAAAAACAAATGGCGCGGAGAAGTGGCAGACGGAAGCTTTGCGGTCGGTGTGGAAACCGAAATTCCAAAAGAGGCGAAAATCCCCGTATTTACGTTTTGGAATTTTGCGTTGAATTCCATTATAGTTGCGACCGAAATAGCATTAATGCAACCTCTTGTAAGATTAATTTCAAATAATAACATCCCCCTATCTTTAGGAACACTTGCTGTAATGATTGGGTTGTTTGTTGTTTTGTACCACGGCATGAAGAAGATGGTGCTACACTCTAATCCAGCTAACTCAATTAAAACGCTCGGTGTTGCAGTTTACAAAACGCTGTGTGAATGTGGTTTGATATCGCCTTCTGCAAAGGTTGAAACTACTGCTCATAAGCAACTGTATTTTGTTGCTTTGCATTTGAGAAACGCATCAATTCACGATCAGAATATTTTCAATACGGCGATGGCAGAAATGCTTTCACCTATTGAAAATCCTCGTTATATCTTGATTTCCAAAAATATATTCAAGCGTTACAATTATGAGCTTTCTTTTGCTTGCCCCTCGATTATCGGCAAAAAGAAAGAATATGTAGAGGTATTAGCAGAAAAGTTAAAAGCCACTACCGGCAACTTTGAGCCTGTTTATACCCACCGCGAAGATGGCAGAAGGTTGATTTTGAAATGCAGAAAGCGTTCTTATATTACCTTCAACGAAAAGGCTATGGGGAAGAAATATAAAGTCTCTCATTTTGAGTGATAAATAAGGCAACACAATATAAATTGATATGTTTCCAAGCATCACTTAAAAATAGGGACAAATGATGATTTCCACCTATAAAAGTGGGACTTTTTGGAGTTTCCACCCCCGTTTTTGCCCGATTTTGAGACCTTTAGGAGTCTTGACCCATGTTGAGAGTGTCGTTTGTCTGACGAGAAAATGAGCAAAAATCGGCTAAAAATAGGCTAAACAAAGCCGTTTTGAACGATTTTGAGTTAAAAATCCAAAAAATCGGTGTTAAAAATCAAAAATGCCCCAATTTTGCGTTGGGACAAATGTGAGTTTTGAGCAATACTCGAAAATACAAATTACAGCAGTACGGTATAACATATCGAAGAAAGGAGAAGGTGATGCGATATTTTCAATGCGATACATTAAAACAGGAAGATCGAAAAATGGTCTATCAAGATGTAGAGCTGACGCATGAAGAAAAGAAAAGCGACCGTCAAGGTAGATTTTTGAACTTTTTAGGAACACTTTTATTCTTCGTTGTATTTGTTGCAGTTTTTGTTGGCAGTCTGTTTTTAATTGTGCAAATCCCAACGCCCAAAAATCCTTTTCTCTTTGTCTTGGTTGTTATTGCTATGATCATGTTAGGATTTGGCGCACTTCTTGTGTCCGTTTTGATCGGCTCATTTATCAGTTCTCCGATTTATAAAATGGCACAAGAAAAATTGGTTATTCAGAAGAGGAATTGTTTTGATAAATCTATAATATTCTTGCGAGAATATTACGGTTGGACAGAGCCTTGTATTGTGACAAAGTGTTATGATTCGAGTGATGAAAAATTTAAGAATCGAGATGTTTGCATTTTTCTTGTTGATGACGAATTGCGAATTACGGCGGACTTAAAGCACGGCTTTTCTACCAAGGAAAACGATCCGGGGTGCTATTCCTTTAAGATTGACGGATTTTCTCTCGAACAAATTCAAGGCGAGAAATTTTTGATTACAAAATTTGCGTCTAATGATCTGGTTTTCCACTTGGGGCGTCGTGCGAAAGGCTTCATAGAAAAAAGATTTATCTCCCCTAAAAACGATACATAAAATATACCTTTTGGCTTTACAACCCCCCCATTTTTGACACAAAAATATACCTTTTGACCTTATGACCCACGTCGAGAGTGTCGTTTGTCTGACGAGAAAATCAGGAGGAAATCAATGAAAGCATTAAGAATTATTCAAAGCATCGGATATTTCGCTTTGTTTTTGGCATCGGTCTTTAATTTAGTAAATCAAATTGCAGAAAAACATATTTTTGGTCTTGCTATCACGCTACCGCTGTTTGTAATTGCGCTTGTAGGCATAATTTGCGGCATCATTCTTATAACCAAGAACAGAAAAAAGTGAGACCTTTTGTCGTTACAACCCCCGTTTTTGGCATAAAAATATACCTTTTGGAGTTCTCTGCCGCGTCGAGAGTGTCGTTTGTCTGTCCCGTAAATGAGCCGAAATCGGCTTAAAACAGGCAAAAATGAGCCTTTTTGAGTGATTTTGAGATAAAAATTCAAAAATTCGGTGTTCAAAATCAAAAATTTCCCAATTTTGCCTTGGGACAAATGATAGTTTTGAGCGAAACTCAAAACTATCATTTACAGCTGTTTGGTATAACATGTCGAAAGGAGTTGAAATATGAAAAAGAGAATATCCGAACTCGAAAAATATTATTCAGGTTTTCCCGAATGGTATTGGATATATGGTCTGCATGATGCGGAAATTTTGTCCTTTTCAGAAATGCAGTTGCCTACCGATTGGAAAAGTAAAACTCCGCGATATAACTGCTTGGAAATTCAATTAAATTCTGTCGGTGCAATGACAAAAATCAAAAAAATTGTGTTTTATAATTATTCCTTGAAAAGCGATTTTGATATAAGCACATTGAAAAAGCCTTGGTGGATGGGAGATAAGTTAACCCTTTTGCCAGATAACCGTTTTTTACTCGAAGTGGAAATAGAGGATGCAAAAGGCGAAAGATATGTTTTCTCCATAACTTTCGAAGATGTATCCGTGAAATAAAAATATACCTTTTGTCGTTACAACCCCCATTTTTAGCCGATTTTTATACCTTTTGGAGTCTTGACTCACGTCGAGAATGTCGTTTGTCTGACGAGAAAATAACCGCAAAACCCGTAGGGGCGAACTGTGTTCGCCCGAAAATGAGAAATTTTTGCCCAATTATGCAGACGAACGCAGTTCGCCCCTACGATTACGGTGTTCAAAATCAAAAAGCCCCCCAATTTTGCGTTGGGACAAATGTGAGTTTTGAGCAATACTCGAAAATACAAATTACAGCAGTTTAGTATAACATAACGAAAGGAGCAGCACCTTGAAAGAAGAAAAGAACATTGTAAAAGTAATATCTGAAACCATTGCAAATGCTGTCGGTGATGAAGATTTTACTCTGCCGCTTGCAGCTTGGCAAACAAACGGCTCGCAATCGGGCGAAATCAATGCTGCTTATATTGAGGAAATCAAGGCGTATCAAGCTTCTCCCACTGCACCTTGCAATAAGACTACCGCACTCAAGCTCTTAAAGCGTTTTGCTCGCAAGGATTTTCACGACTTTTGGACAGCTCCTGTCTGGGAGTACCTTCCTGCCGTTAGTGAAGGTACGATGAAGCTATGCGAAGCTGTTTATCCGCACGATGAGGCAATATTCCACGCGAAAGAATTAATTGCAACACTTTCGGTTAAAGAATTGGCAAAAGATTTTCTCTACGGTGTCGCACACAATGCGCCTGAATACAGAACCGCACTTGCTTGTTACTACTATATTAAAAATTTGCCCGCTCACGAATTTGAGAAAAAATACGTCGGCTCGGTAGTCGGCAAGGACGGTGAATTTGAGGACAGATACAACGAAAATCGTTGCGAGATATGCGGATATCAGCACACTGTCAGCCGAGAGCCAAAGATGCAATTTTGGCACATCAACGTTGATATGGAGCAATTCTATTTTAAAGCGTTAATTCCATTCAAATTTGATCTTAACACGGCAATCATATTTTTGGAAGAATACAAAACGCTTCCTCACCCCATTCATTTCTTTGCGGATTACGAGCATTTCAAAAAAATTATGGAGGTCATAGAAAATTCACCTCAAAACACAACATCAGGAAAACTACGCCGAGAACTGAAGCAATCCGGACTATTAGCAATGACAATGGAGCAGATCGAGGCGTTCATTGATATGTTGGGATACCTCAATATTTTACATCCAAGCGATTCCTTCGGCGTTACTGCTGGACACATTTGTGAAAAAGATATGCTGTTACCGTTAAGCGACAGGGGGTATGCGGCTTATCCCGTAAACCGTTGGACGAGAAAACATGGCATTGACTATGATAGCATTTCAATGCTTTTCGACGGGATTTACGAGTAAAGAATATACCTTTTGGCTTTACAACCCCCATTTTTGGCACAAAAATATACCTTTTGGAGTCTTGACCCACATCGAGAGTGTCGTTTGTCTGACACGGTCAGACAAAGCGACGTGATATAACGCCTTACGGCGCGTGATATAGAACGCTTCGCGTTCGTGATATGCACCTGTCGGTGCGTGATATGTCGCTTGCGCGACGTAAGGCGATGGCGTTCCACGCGCACAAAGTGCGCATATCACGCTCGTTTGGGAGCATAGCTCGCAAACGAGAATATCACGA
>JAZQGR010000082.1:0-87865 GCA_045540115.1 Eubacteriales bacterium | reverse complement strand
TGTACAGTGTAGTATGATAGTATACAGGTAGTGCAAGATGATTGTATACAGTTTTGTGATATAATAAAGGCAGAAAAATGACCGCAAAGGAGGTTATTAAAATGCCTTGGAAGGACAAAACTGTGGAAGAATTAAGAAAAGAATTTGTAGAGGCAGCAAAAACCTCAAAAAACTTCAGCTCACTCTGCCGAGAGTTCGGTATCACACGAGCAACCGGCTACAAGTGGGTAGAACGAAACAATCAATCTTGCTCAATGTCAGACCGAAGTCATGCACCGCTTCACGTTCCAGGCAGAACGCCTGCCGAAATCGAAGAGGCAATTTTACGCGTTCGCGCCGACAATCCCGAATGGGGCGCTAAAACCATTCTAAAGGTACTTGAAAACAACGGATATACCGATCTGCCTTGTATCCGCACAGCAAACAACATTCTGCAAAGAAATGGTTGTATAAGCGAAACAGAGTCACAAAAGCGCAAGGAAATTCTTCGCTTTCAACGTGAGCACTGTAATGAATTGTGGCAGATAGATTTTAAGGGAGACTTCCCCTTGCTCGACGGCACTCGATGTTTTCCTCTTGACATTATTGACGATTGTTCTCGTTATTGCCTCGGCATATATCCAAAGAATAACACGCTCGGAGTAACACAAAGTATGGAGCAAGTTTTCAAGGAATATGGGCTTCCAAAGGCTATTTTATCCGATAACGGTGGACAATTCGCGGGTTTTAAGGGTGGGTATACACAATTTGAACGTTGGCTTATGGATCTCGATGTGCTCCCGATTCACGGTCGCCCGTTGCACCCTCAAACGCAAGGAAAGATAGAGCGATTTCACCGTACGATGAAGAACGAGCTTCTCAAAAGAAATGCCTTCATAGACCTTGCCGATGCGGATAAGCACCTCAAAGAGTGGCGTACCAAGTATAACGAGGTCAGACCTCACGAGGCAATCGATATGCGTTGCCCTGCGGACATTTACATACCAAGCGATAGAAAATATCCCGACACCATAAAATCTTACGAATACAGTGGATTGTACCGCATTCTCAAAGTTAATTACAAGGGTTATCTGAGATTCGACAGCAAGGTGTTTTATCTTAGCGAGACTATGGTAGGAGCGGAATTGGAGATGCGTCCGGAAGGCGCAGACTTCGCTTCGCTCTGCTACCGCAACTACAAGATCGCGGAGATCGATCTGCGGATTGAGCAACTGCTCAACCGTCGCATTTCTCGCCTCGATTGAGCCGCGCGCCGCTTTTGGAAGCCTCTCTCCGCTACGCTCCGTTCGGCTTCCAAAAGCATAAAGAATGAACATAAAATGTGTATACAATCCTCTTGCACAACTGTTTACAATCTTGCTCTTGACAAACACAGTTCGCCCCTACAATAAATTATGAAATATACAAACAAAAATCCTGCCTTTCGGCAGGATTTTTATTTTACCTTAATCGGTTTTTTTATTAATTTGATAGCTCAGCTCGTGCGGGTCGAACGTGAGAGAAATGCTCTCATTTTCGAGCGAGCGCGTGACGGTGACGGTGTCACCGTCGAGGGTGATAGAGAGATCACCCTTTTGAAGCGCGGGGGTGGTATTGCGGAGCGAGGCGAGGTATTTATAGTGTGCCGTCAGCTCGTCAGCATTTTCTGTCGGGCAGAAATAGCCGCGATTATACGGGTCGCTTCCGCCCGTCATTCCGACCTCGTCGCCATAGTATATGCTCGGCATTCCCGGCAGGAAAAACTGTATTGCAGACGCGAGCTTGAGTGCCTTAACTGTGTCACTTATCTCTCTGCCAAGCTCGGTCAGGATTCTCGTCGTATCGTGGCTTGAGAGAAAGATCATCGAGCAGTTGAGCGCGTCGAACGGGTAATTTTCGTAGAGATGCTCGATAATTGATCTGAATTCTATCGCGCAGATACGTCCGCAGAGGAGATTGATTATCGCGTCTCTGAACGGATAATTCATAACTCCGTCAAGCTCTCCGCCGCTGAAGTATTTACGTCTTACGTCGTAAGAGATCTTATTCGACGCGTCCTCCCAGACCTCACCGATGACGATGGCATTGGGATCAATTTCTTTTACCCTCTTACGCAGAAGCGCAATGAAGCCGTCGGGCAGCTCGTCTGCGACGTCGAGACGGAAGCCGCTTGCCCCCAGCTTGAGCCAATGCGCGACAACGCTATCCTTATCTCTTATAATAAGATCAAGGAAGCCGTCACACATTTCGTTCACACACGGAAGCGTGTCGATATCCCACCACGACGTATATTTACTCGGATATTTTTTGAAGTCAAACCACGAACGGTATGGCGAATTGGGATCACTTACTGCGCCGCCGCCAAAAACGCCCTCGCGGTCAAAATATTTACTGTCACTTCCAACGTGCGAGAAAACGCCGTCGAGAATTATCTTTATTCCCTGCTCCTTTGCCGAACTGCAAAGTGAGACGAAGTCGTCCTCCGTGCCGAGCATAGGGTCGATACGCATATAGTCTGCGGTATCGTAGCGGTGATTCGAGAACGCCATAAAAATCGGATTCAGATAGACAACGCCGACGCCGAGTGAACGTAAATACGGCAGCTTTTCTTCGATTCCGCGCAGGTTTCCGCCGTAAAAATCGGTGTTCCAGAAGCCGTGCTCGTCGGGGCCCTTCATTGGCGGCTCGGTAATATCCTCATGTACCGTGAACGGCTTGAGCTTATCGGTAAGGTCACACTCACCGCTTTTATGGAAGCGGTCGGGGAAGATCTGATACATGACCTTACCGCCGAAGCCGTCGGGGACCTTATAATCTCTCGGCAAGACGGTGAGCTGCCATTTTTCGCCGTCCTCGATATTCGTATCGTGGTCACAGTAGCGGAAAAGTCGGAACGATCCGCACTCCTTGCGGACTACGAAATAATAGAAATACAGCCCCTCTTCGTTAAGCGAAAAGTCGCCCGAAAAGCGTCTGTATTCATACTCATCGCAGGTAGAACCAAGGGGGACGGTCAGAGTCTGACCGCCCTCCTGTTCAATAATGATCTTTACCTCTATCGCTCCCGTGCTTATCGGCACCGAGATCGAAACGCGGCAATTTTCACCTGCTACTATGCACCCGAAGGGTGATTTGTGCTCTATCTTTGCGCTGTCGTACAAGATGCGCAGGGGGTAATTACTCATTTAAGATACCAGATATTATCTGCGTACTCCTTGACTGCTCTGTCGGCAGAGAAGATTCCTGCCTTTGCGATATTGACAAGCGATTTCTTTGCGAACTCGCGGCGATCACCGTAAGCAATAGAGATATCGTTCTGCGCTCTTACGTAGTCGCCGAAGTCTGCAAACGACATATAAGCATCTGCAGGACCGTAGTTGCCGCGGAGAAGCGCGTAAACGATGTCATCGAAGCGCTCGCCGTTTATTCCGTTCATAAGGAGATCGAGCACCGCCTTAAGATCGGGGTTCGACGCAACGTAATCCATAGGATTGTATCCGCGTCTCCAAAGCTCCTCGACCTCGTGTGCCTTAAGACCGAAGAGGAACATATTCTGTTCACCCACCTGCTCGTAGATCTCTACGTTTGCGCCGTCGAGAGTACCGAGGGTAACTGCACCGTTTATCATAAGCTTCATATTACCCGTTCCCGAAGCTTCCTTACCGGCAATAGAGATCTGCTCGGAAATATCGGCCGCGGGAATTATGATCTCGGCAAGAGAGACTCTGTAATCCTCTATGAACACTACGCGGAGACGGTCACGCGAAACGGGATCGTTTTTGAGCATTTCCGAAACCGCGCAAATGAGGCGGATTATCTGCTTCGCCATAAGATAACCTGCAGACGCCTTTGCCGCAAACACGAAGGTGCGCGGACGGAAGTCCATATTCGGATTATTCTTGAGGGTAATATACATATGAAGTATCTGCAGGACGTTAAGAAGCTGTCTCTTATACTCGTGCAGACGCTTGATCTGAATATCAAAGATCGAGGTCGGATCGACGTTCACGCCGTTTGCCTCCGCGATATAGGAGGAGAGGCGCTTCTTATTATCGAGCTTGATAGCATTGAGGCGATCAAGAACGCCCTCGTCGTCATAATACTTAAGAAGCTTCTCAAGATGAACGCTATCGTGCTTGAAATTGTCACCTATAAGCTCGGAAAGAAGCGAGGTAAGCCCCGGGTTCGACTGGCAGAGCCAACGGCGGTATGCGATACCGTTCGTTACGTTCGTAAATCTGCTCTCATCCATTACGCAGTAATCGCGGAAAAGCGATTCCTTAAGGATAGAGGAATGGAGCTTCGAAACACCGTTTATCTTATGGCAAGCGGCAAGGCAGAGGTTCGCCATACGAACTTCACCACCCGCGATAACTGCCATATAGTCAAGCTTTGCGCGGTCATCTCCGTAGAATGCACGGAGGTTTATGAGCAGACGGCGGTTGATCTCCTGCGTGATCTGATAGATACGCGGCATCTGCTCGGAATAGAGCTGCTCGCTCCATCGCTCAAGCGCCTCGCTCATAACGGTATGGTTAGTGTAGGAAAGGGTTCGGCAGGTGATGTCCCACGCCTTATCCCAGTCGAGATCGTGCTCGTCGATGAGTAATCTCATAAGCTCAGGAACACAGAGTGCGGGGTGAGTATCATTTATATGCACTGCTACCTTTTCAGGAAGCTGTTCAAGCGTATGACCGCGGCGAAGATGGTCGCGGAGTATCGTCTGAAGCGAGGCAGATACGAAGAAGTACTGCTGGCGCAGACGGAGGCGCTTACCCTGAATATGGTTGTCAGCAGGATAGAGGACCTTCGAGATGACCTCAGCCATGGTTTCCTGCTCGAGTGCCTTTGCGTATTCGCCTCTTGAGAAAGCGGACATATCGAAGCTGTTAGGCGACTTTGCTTCCCAGAGGGTAAGCTTATTTACCGCCTTGCTGTCGTAGCCCGAGATATACATATCGTAAGGGATCGCCATTACGACGCTGTAATCTCGGTGGTCGACACGGTACTTGCCGTTCTCGTCAATGCGACCGACCGCTTCACCGCCGAAGCGGACCTGTACCGCGTCATCGGTACGGGGATTAAGCCAGACGCCGCCGTTTCCGAGCCAATCGTCGGGAAATTCCATCTGCCAGCCGCCGACTATCTTCTGACGGAAGATACCGAACTCGTACTTGATGGAGAATCCCGTGCAGGAAATATCGAGAGAGGATGCCGCATCCATATAGCAGGATGCAAGACGTCCGAGACCTCCGTTACCGAGGCCTGCGTCAGGCTCGATGTCGTAAAGAGTCTGAATGTCCTTGCCTGCATCAGAAAGGATCTTCTTCATTTGGTCTTCAATGCCGAGGTTGAAAAGGTTATTGCGGAGGGAGGTTCCGACGAGGAACTCCATCGACATATAATAGACCTTCTTGTCTTCCTTTATCCCCTTGCGAAATTCGTGATTCTTCTCGACGAGAAGCTTGCGAACAGCGATACATACCGAACGGTAAGCCTCAATATTCGATGCGTCAGAGAGAGACGTACCGAAATTCTGCAGGCAGGTCTCCTCTGTCCGTTTTCTTAAAAGTTCTGTGTTCATTGGTTAAATTGGTTTCCTTTGCTGAAAATATTAAAAACGCTTTATATAATTATTCAAGCATTTTGTAGGGGCGACCATTGGTCGCCCGGTTTTTCGTTGTGCATTTTCGGGCGACCAATGGTCGCCCCTACGAAAGAGTTTTATCCGTTCTGTTAACACGGAAAAATCAAATCTTATTCCTATACACCTTAAGGTATTTCTTAACCGATACGTTCCAAGAAAAATCAGTCTTCATATTCTTGCGGACAAGTCGGTCGAAGCCCTTTTTATCGTTACGGTAGAAGTCAACGCATCTCTCGACTGCGCGGAGCATTTCGTGCGCATTATAGTCGACAAACGTGAATCCGCGGCCGCTTCCGTCGGTAGGATCGTAAGCGGGAACAGTGTCACGCAAACCTCCCGTTTCTCTTACTATCGGTATAGTACCGTAACGCATTGCGACCATCTGCGATAGCCCGCACGGCTCGCTCTGCGACGGCATCAAGAAAATATCGGCACCCGCATAGATCGCATTTGCGAGCTTGGGATCGAATCTGATCTCAGCCGCCATTCTGCCGGGATACTTCTCTGCCGTCATTTTCATTATATTCTCGTAAGCGTATTCGCCCGTACCGAGAATTACGACCTGAACGCCGAGCGCCATTATCTCGTTTATCACGCAGGCGACGAGATCCATTCCCTTGTGGCTGACAAGACGGGTTATCATAGCAACGATCGGCGTGTCCTTTTCGGGACGGAGTCCGAGCGTTTCCTGAAGAAAAAGCTTATCCTTCTGTTTATCCTTGACGGTCTCTATTGTTGCACCGTAATTTGCGTAGAGGGATTTATCGGTCTGCGGGTTGAACACGTCCATATCGATACCGTTTACGATACCGAAAAGCTTATGGGAGTTCTCACGAAGGATCAGAGAAAGACCGTGTGAATAATACTCGGTCAAAATCTCGCCCGCGTAGCTCTCGGAGACCGTCGTTACCGCGTCAGAGAACACAATCGCGCCCTTCATTAAGTTTATGCAGTCACCATAGGTGAGTGCCGCTGTCGTTTCGGCATCAACACCTACAACGTCGGATGCAAAGCCGATCGGCATTTTTCCCTGATATTCAATATTGTGTATCGTAAATACCGTTCGTACCTTATTGAACTGCGAATAGAATTTGCGCAGGAATACGGGGGTAAGCGCCGTCTGCCAGTCGTTACAGTGAAGCACATCCGGGGTGAAGCCGATAGCTATCATCGCTTCAATAACCGCGCGTGAGAAAAACGCGTAGCGCTCTCCGTCGTCACCGTGACCGTATATCGGCGCGCTTCCGCGTCGGAAATAATACTCGTTATCGACGAATATATATTCGGGATTCTTTCCCTCACCCTCGCGGAAAATACCGGTGTACTGATTTCTCCAGCTGAGCTGTGTATTGACAGCCTGACAGAAGGTCAGGTTTGGAAACAGATTTCTGTTTTCCTTTATCCTTCCGTAAAGCGGAAGCACGACCTTTACCTCGTGTCCGAGTGCCGCGAGCGCCGATGGCAATGCCTGACCTACGTCGCCGAGGCCTCCGGTTTTAATATACGGCGCCGCCTCGGAGGCGGTAAAAAGTATTTTCATATAATTTCTCCCTTTTGAACTATCATCGGGCTTGTCGGTGCGCCGACGATACGGCGGAGGCTCGAAATGGTTGCTTCCTTGTCAATTATCGCATTTTCAACTACCGCGCCTTCCTTGATGACGCAGCTCGCCATAATAACGCAGTTGCGGACAACAGCGTTCTTTTCGATAATGACCTTACGGAAAAGCACGCTGTTATCGACCTTGCCCTCGATACGACAACCGTCGGCAACGGTACAGTCGGTAACCTCGGAGTTTTCGCCGTAATAGGTCGGGATCTCGTCTCTTACCGTCGTGTAGATAGGTCTTGACGGACGGAAGATCGCCTTTCTTACCTCCTCGTTCTTCATCGAAAGGGAGTTATTGAAGTATTCAAGAATGTTGCGGTTCTTCATAATGAGACCGTCGTGGCAGTAAATGCCAACCTTGAGCTCGCCCTTATTGAACTCCTGCTGGAGGAAGTCACGCTCCAAATGATAGAAACCGCGCGATGCGAGAGCCGAAACCTTTTCGATAAGGAGCTCACGGGAGATTATGTACATACCGATAGAGGTATACTGTCCCTTGATTGCCGCGTAGTTCAGGTACATTGCGCTGACCTCGTCGCCGTCCTTTTCAAAGACGAGCTCGGAGATATTGCTCTCGTTCTCAAGTGCCTCGGAAACGACGAAGGTAATATCCTTGCCGCTCTTTTCGTGTTGTCTGATTATCTTCTTTATATCGATATTACAGATAGTGTCAGTATCGGAGAGAACGACGAACTCGTCCTCGTGACGGCGCAAAAACGGAAGCGCCGCGCGAAGCTCCTCTATTTTACCGCGGTAGCCGCCTGAGCTACTCGACGCAAAGGGAGGAAGAATGGTAAGACCGCCGCGCTTACGGTTAAGATCCCAGTCCTGACAGGAACCGAGATGGTCGATAAGCGACTGATAGTTATACTTTGTAATGACACCGATGCGCTCGATTCCGGAGTTTACCATATTAGAAAGAACGAAGTCGATTTGGCGGTATCTTCCGCCGAACGGAAGCGACGCGACTGTGCGGTTTCTCGTTAAGTAATCGAGACCGTCGTTATACATTCCGGAGAAAATAATTCCTGTTGCTTTCATAACGCTTGCCTCCTTCTCAATAAACCGTCTTTGCGGCGATAATTTCGCCATCGGGTACTGTTTTATCGCTTCCAACGACCGCGACGCCCCATTCGGGATCGTCGGTCTTTTTCGCACCGACGTGTGCGCCTGCGCCGACTATGCATCTTTCGCCGACGATAGCGTATTCTACCGTCGCACCGCTCTTAACGGTCGAGTTAGGCATTATTACCGTGTCGGTAACGACAGCGCCCTCCTCGATATAGCAGCCCGTCGAAATGATGGAGTTTTCAACCCTGCCCTTGATAACGCAGCCCTCTGCGATATAGGAATTTTTAACCGTCGAGCCCTTTGTGATATTTGACGGTGGCTGAGCGTAGTTACGGCTGTAAATGCGGAACTTTTTCGGCGCATTTACGTTTATCGGTCGGCTCGGATCGAGCAGGTCCATATTCGCCTGCCATAGCGAATCGAGCGTTCCGACGTCACGCCAATAGCCGTCGAAGGTATATGCATAGAGACCTCTGCCGTCGTTCAAGAGCGCGGGAATGACGTTTTTACCGAAGTCGTTGCTCGAGCTCGGATCATTCTCGTCGTCGATAAGGTACTGACGAAGGGTTTCCCATGTGAAGATGTAGACACCCATAGATGCGAGATTGCTCTTCGGCACCTTGGGCTTTTCCTCAAACTCCGTGATACGGTCGTTTTCGTCGGTGCTCATGATACCCATTCTCGATGCTTCCTCGATCGGAACGGTACGGACTGCGATCGTGCATTCCGCATTCTTTTCCTTATGGAAGGTAAGCATCTTCGAGTAGTCCATCTTATAGATGTGGTCGCCCGAGAGAATGAGAACGTACTCGGGATTATAGCGGTCTATGAAGTGGATATTCTGATAGATCGCGTTCGCGGTTCCCTTGTACCACGAATTGTCCTTCGTCTTCATATAAGGCGGAAGAACGTGAACTCCTCCAAAGTTTCGGTTTAAGTCCCAGGGCTGACCGTTTCCGATGTAGTCGTTAAGCTCAAGGGGCTGGTACTGCGTTAAGATACCGACGGTGTCGATACCCGAGTTAACGCAGTTGGAAAGCGAATAGTCGATAATTCTGTACTTTCCTCCAAAGGGTACTGCGGGCTTCGCCGTGTTCTCGGTCAGAACGTAAAGGCGGCTGCCCTGGCCTCCTGCGAGAAGCATCGCGATGCATTCCTTGCTTCTTACTGGCATTAAATAAACCTTCTTTCTTTTCCTCGTTATACGAAGATTAGTTTTATAATTTGTCCGCACTCTCGGCGGAGATAGGTCGTATAAAAAATGCTCAAAATAACGATAACACCTTGTAGGGGCGACCATTGGTCGCCCGTTAGTTTACGCCGACGTTATGCGGGCGACCAATGGTCGCCCCTACAATCAATGCCTTACGACAAAGCGTTTAATACTTGATTTTGCTTTCTTACGTACGTCATCTTATAAAAGCTTGCCGACATTGGCGGGATATCGAAGGCTGCCGACTGAACCTGTCCGTCGAACGGGACGTCCTCGGTCTTTATCTTTTCGTTTCCTCCGCCCGTCGTGAATACCTGCTTGAGTATACACTTTTTCGGTATTCCGATACGGTAGCCGCGCCGCTCGACGGGGCAGAAATTGAAAACTGCGATAAGCTCATTTCCCTTTCTGTCTATACGGCGGAAAGCAAAGACGCTGTTGTCGCGGTCGTCGACCTTAAGCCACGAAAAGCCGTTCCAATCGGCATCGTTTTCCCAAAGCGGCGGGTTATTTATATAGAAATGATTGAGCGCGCGGGTAAATCTCTGCATATCGGCGTGACTCTCGTAGCCGAGCAGGAACCAATCGAGCTCGCGTTTTTCGTCCCATTCGATAAACTGTCCGAGCTCGCCGCCCATAAATAAGAGCTTTTTACCCGGATGCGCCATCAGGTAGGAATAGAGAACCTTCAGCGACGCGAACTTCGTTCCGTAGTCTCCCGGCATACGTCCGATAAGCGAGAGCTTACCGTGTACGACCTCGTCGTGCGAGAACGGAAGGACGTGATTTTCCGAGAACGCGTAAGTCAGCGAAAAGGTTATCTTATCGTGGTCATACTTTCTGTATATCGGATCCGCAGACATATAGTCGAGGGTATCGTGCATCCAGCCCATATTCCACTTGAAGCCGAAGCCGAGCCCTCCGTCGTAATCGGGCTTTGTTACAAGCGGGAAGGAGGTCGCCTCCTCCGCTATCATCATAACGGCCGGGTTCGTTTTATACGCCACCGCGTTCATATCACGAAGCAGGCGAACCGCATCGTGATTGACCGAATCGTACGGCTTGCGCCAGCAGTCGGGATCGCGCGCGTAGTCCTTATATATCATATTCGTGACGGCGTCGCAACGGATACCGTCAACGTGATATTCCTTTATCCAGTATCTTATATTCGAGATAAGGAACGCCCTTACCTCGTTACGCCCGAAGTCGAAAAGGCGCGTTCCCCATTCGGGATGCTCGCGTCGGCTCGGATCGCGGTTTTCATAGCAACAGCTGCCGTCAAATTCATATAAACCGCACTCGTCCTTCGGAAAGTGTGCTCCAACCCAGTCGATTATCACTCCGATACCCGCCTGATGCAGACAGTCGACGAGGTACATAAAGTCGTGCGGCGTGCCGTAGCGTGAGGTCGGTGCGTAGTAACCCGTCACCTGATAGCCCCACGATCCGTCAAACGGGTGCTCTGCCACGGGGAGAAATTCCACGTGAGTATATCCCATATCAAGTAGATACGGGACGAGATCGTCGGCAATAGCGCGGTAAGAATAGAAGTTTCCGTCCTCGTATTTGCGCCAGGAGCCGAGATGCATTTCGTATATATTTACGGGAGAGTTGAGCGGATTTTTCTTTTTTGCCGCCCTCATATATTTTGCGTCGCCCCATTCGTAGCCCGAGAGATCAAAAACTCTTGACGCCGTTTCGGGGCGGGTGCAGGTATGGAAACCGTAGGGGTCGGCTTTCATTACAAACGAGCCATCGGGGCGTTCTATATAGTATTTATATTCGTCGAACTGATCTGCCTGAACGCGGGATTCGAAGAAGCCGCCGAGGTCTGTCATCATGGGAGCATTCAGATCCCAGCCGTTAAACCGACCGACGACTCTTACGCTTCTTGCCTCGGGAGCCCATACGCGGAAAACGTAGCTGTCTCCGTCACGGTGACAGCCGAGATACTCGTAAGCGCAGTCACAGTATCCGTCCCATATCGCTCTTTTGTATTCTTCGTGCGTCAAAATATCTCCCCCAAACGGATTATTATGAATAAATTATAACACAGCTCGGGCAAAATGTCAAACGAAATTAACGCAAATTGTGCCAATATAAGCAAAAATATACAAACATTCGTGCGCTTTTTTATTTCATAAGCATATCAAACAGCATAAATATGAGCGGAATCGTTCCGCAGCTCATAATATGCGAGATAAGAGCCATCGACGATGCCGTCGAGGTATCGAGGTCATAAGCCTTCGGAATTACTATCGTGTTAAGTCCGAGCGGCATTGCGCACAGGCAGACGGTGCAGATAGCGACAGGCATCGGTACTGACGGTATAAGCATAAGCACGCCTATCGCCATGAGAGGCATAACGAGAAGTCGGATTATCGAAATTACGTAAACCGAGCCCTTTGAAAACGCTTTTCCGAGCCCGAGCTCCGCGACTGTCATACCCGTTAAAAGCATCGCAACGGGCGACATACAGCTTCCGAGCGAATTTATCGCCGAAACCGCGAAGTCGGGAAGATATTTTGCGAGTCCGCTGATGCCGAGGATCATTCCGATCAGCATTGAAATGAACATCGGGTTTATAACTGCGCGCAGACGCGAGAAAAATCCTTTTTTCTCGGCGCTTTTCGGTATGAGAAGCGACGGAGCGCCCCACATATATATTCCGATCCAGAAAGGAAGCGTGAATATCAGATAGCTCGGAAAAACGCTCGGGAAAAGCGCGTTGACAACGGCATTTCCCATAAAGCCGAAGTTTGAAAAGGACAAGCCGTAAGTATAGATATTTCTCGTATAGCTGTCCTTTACGGTCATACGGGAGAAAAGTATCGAGATCGGTATTGAGATAGCAAGAACGATCACTCCGCCAAGCAGAAACTGCCAAGCCGACGAAAGCTTTTCGACCGTAAAATCGCTCATAAGGGTTCCTATAACAAGACCGGGAATGAAAACGTTGTTTTCAAGCTTGCTGAGTATCGTTGCACTGCTTTGAGGCATTGCCTTGCTCTTTGTCAGGACGTATCCCGTTATGAGCAGGAAAAAGAGAAATCCCATCTGCTCAAGTGTGGAGAGAAAAACCGCCATTATTTTACCCCCGTAGAGCCGAAGCCGCCCTCTCCACGTTCCGTTTCGTCAAGCTCGTCAACTATCTCGTAATTCGGCTGAATTACCGGCATTATCATAAGCTGACCTATTCTGTCGCCGTTTTCAACGGTCTTTGGCTCGGAGTCGTTATTTACCATTGCGAAGAATATCTCGCCGCGGTAATCGCTGTCAATAACGCCGATGCCGTTACATAGCGCAAGTCCCTGCTTGAGAGCAAGACCGCTTCTTGCGCAAACAATGGCGACGTAATCCTTGCTCGGAAGCGCGATCGCGATTCCCGTCGGTATCGGACGGCGCTCGCCCGGCTGAAGAACGATCGGCTCGGGCAGAAGTGCGTAAAGATCGCAGGCGGCGGCACCTGAGGTTCCGAGCTTTGGAACATGTGCGCCCTCGCGTAGAATTTTTATCTTTATATTCATATCCTTTTCCTCACTTGATTCGTTTTATCGCCTCGCGCTCCTTCGGCGGAAGCTTATGCATATATGCGTAGAGAGTTCTCATTACCTCGCCTCTGTCCTCACCCGTAAATATGAGGTGCCGTTCCTCAATTCCCGCGGCGTCAAGGCGGTCAAGCTGGTCTGCCATATAGATATTCACGCTGTTATAAAGAACGTCTCTTCCCTCCTCGGGATAAACGGGGAACGATGCGCCCCTGTTATCGCGGAGGACCTTCTTCTCAACGGGCTTATGAAGCGTCATAAGCGGAAGGCGTCCGTAGACTATCGCGCCCTTCTTTACTCCCTCGGGGAGAATTATATCTCTTATCTGCGGAAGAATGAGCTCTGCCGATAGGATTATACTGCTCAGATCTCCGTTGTTCTGCCAGAAGTCGGCGGAATAATTGTTGAACACGTTAAGACGGTGGCTTCCGTGCGCGATAAGACCAAATTCGCGTGCAAGGTCAAGCTGACCGATATTGTGTATCATAACGTGCTTAGCGCCCTGCTTTACAGCCTTTTCAAGAGAGCGCTTTACGTTATCGAGCTCGCTGTCGAGGATCACGGGAGGAAGCGACACGCCGTTCGATATGCTTCTGTATTTTGACAGCGGCAGATAGGTTATATCTATATTATGGCTTTCGGGGATCTGTCCCGCTTCTCTGAAGGAAGCGGTGAAGGTCGCCTTTTCGGTTCTTCTCTTTTGCGGGAAGTCAAGCTTCGACGGAAGCTCAGGCGCCGTTTTCACGCTTTCCTCAACGGCCTTGATTGAGCCGCCTCTGAAGCTACCCTCGTTTCTCGTTTTCGCGATATCGTTTTCGGTACGGATGCCGAGCATATTCCTGTCGATATTACCCGTAAGGTAGCCGTCAGTGAAGCCGCTTCGCGAGAATAGGCGTTGAAGCTCGTTTATTTCGTCGCGGGTTGCATTTCTTCCTTCGTCAAGGAGGCGGCGGTATATCTTCGTCACTCCGTAAACGTAGGACGGGCTCTTCATTCTTCCCTCGATCTTTAGCGAAGCAACGCCCGCGTCCGTAAGTTCCGTGATGTGAGAAGCGAGGCACATATCCTTCATCGAAAGCGGATATTCCCTGTTATAGCACATACGGCAGGGCTGGGCGCACTGACCGCGGTTTCCGCTTCGTCCTCCGAGCATTGCGCTCATAAGACACTGTCCCGAAACGCTCACGCATATCGCACCGTGAATGAACATTTCGATCTCAGCACGTGACTTACAGAGCGTTTTTATATTGTCAAGATCCATTTCCCTTGCACCTACAACGCGGTTAAATCCGAGGTCGTAAAGCTTCTCCGCGCCCGCAAGATTATGGACGGTCGCTTGGGTTGAAGCATGAAGCTCAAGCTCGGGAATATATTTTTTAATGAGCGACGAAAGTCCCATATCGGCGGTGATGAGCGCATCAGCTCCGCTTTCGTAAAGAAACGCCGCGTGATCGAGCGCGCTTTTCAGCTCGCGGTCGTATATTTGAGTGTTGAGCGTAACGTACGCCTTGACGCCGTTTTCGTGGCAGTAGCCGACCGCCGAGCGAATATCGGCACGGTCGAAATTCTTCGCGTTCATTCGCGCGTTAAACACCGTTCCGCCGAAATATACAGCATCCGCTCCTCCCTCGACCGCCGCAGTCAGCGCGTCAAGTGAGCCGCAGGGGGCAAGAAGCTCGGGCATAGCCATTTTTGTTTTTTCCATTTTTCGATTCCTTTATATAAAACTCTTGAAAAACGTATAAATTTATTATATAATATATTATACTACTTATCTCTCAATAATGGAAGAGTAAAATGGCACAAAAAACGCTGAATAACTATAAAAATCCAATAAAAATCACGAAAAAACAGCGCGGAAGCGATGCCGTTCGGATTCTTCGCGACATCTATCCCGACGCCGAGTGCGCGCTTAACTACAAGGGCGATCCGTGGAAGCTGCTCGTAATGGCGCGGCTTTCGGCTCAATGCACCGATGCGAGGGTAAATCTCGTTTGCGAAACGCTCTTTGAAAAGCTTCCAACGATGGAAGCGATGGCTGATGCCGATATTACCGTTATTGAAGATCTTGTACGCTCCTGCGGCCTATACCGCATGAAGGCGAAGGACTTAAAAACGATGTCGCGTCAGCTTATCGAGGAGCACGGCGGACAGGTGCCGAGCGGCATGGACGAACTTCTTTCCCTTTCGGGCGTCGGACGGAAGATCGCGAACCTCATTCGCGGAGATCTGTATCATCTGCCAGCCATCGTTGCCGATACACATTGCATCCGTATCTGCGGACGACTCGGTTTTTACCCCGAGTCATTAAAGGATCCCGTCAAGGTAGAAAGAGAGTTAGTAAAAATAATTGAGCCGAGCGAGCAGTCGGACTTTTGCCACAGGATCGTCCTTTTCGGGCGCGAAACCTGCTCGGCAAGAAGCCCGAAATGCGATAGCTGTCCGCTTAATTCTATATGCAAAAAATACGCAAAGGAACATAAAACATGAAAGAAGTACTGCTCCTAAAATACGGTGAGCTTGCCCTCAAGGGGCTTAACCGCGGATATTTTGAAAAGCTGCTCAAGAGAGAGCTTGAAACGCGCCTGAAGCTTGCAGGAAATTTTAAGGTAACTCTTGCTCAAAGCACGATATACGTCGAACCGACGGACGACGATTGCGACATCGACGAGGCGCTCCGCCTCTGCCGTAAGGTGTTCGGTATAACTACAGTCGCACGCGCGGCGGTTGCCGAAAAGGATATCCACGACATCAAGCGCGTCGCGAAGGAATACCTGCCGACTTATCTGCGCGGACACGTATCCTTCAAGGCTGACGCGCGGCGAAGCGATAAGAAATTCCCCCTCAAGTCCCCCGAGATCGCAAGACAGGTCGGTGGCGCGGTGCTTGAAGCGATGCCTTATCTCAAGGTCGATCTTCACAAGCCCTCCGTCATCGTTATGACCGAGATCCGCGAGGAAAACGCCTACATTCACGCGGGAAGCTTCCCCGGCGCCGGCGGTATGCCGAACGGCTCGAACGGCAAGGGACTGCTTCTCCTTTCGGGCGGTATAGATTCCCCGGTTGCCGGCTTTATGATGGCAAAGCGCGGCGTTACCCTTGAAGCCGTACATTTTGAAAGCTACCCCTACACCTCCGAGCAGGCGCGCGACAAGGTCATTCGTCTTGCCGAGATCGTTTCGGAATATTGCGGAAAGATAAAGGTTCACGTCATATCCCTTACGCACCTTCAGGAGGTGCTCCGCGACTCGGTAGACGAGGAATACTTTACCCTGCTTCTGCGCCGTTCAATGATGCGTTTGGCGGAGAGAGTAGCTGACCATAACTACTGTCAGGCGCTCATTACGGGCGAGGCTGTCGGTCAGGTCGCATCGCAGACGATGCACGCGCTGACGGTCACGGATGCCGTCGTAAAGTGCCCCGTTTTCCGTCCCTGTATCGGTATGGATAAAGAAGAAATAATCGCGATCTCGCGCCGAATCGAGACCTTTGAGACCTCGATCCTTCCCTTTGAAGATTGCTGTACTGTGTTCACCCCCAAGCACCCCAAGACGCGCCCCGACATTGAAAAGGTGATTCTGCAGGAGCAGAAGTACGACCACGAAGCACTTGAAAACGAAGCGTTTGACTCGCTCTACACAGTCGAGGCAGACGCTTATGCGGATATTTGACAAAGGAGATTTGATTATGGACGTAACGTTTTATTCTTATTTTGTCAACATGCTGAAAAGCGACGGAATAGAAAAAACACTCGCTTATGCTGTTGAACGCGGATTTACCGCAGTCGAATTTCTCGACGTTCCGACGGTCAAGAGAATCCCGAATAAGGAGTACGCATACGAGCTGAAGAACGCACTCGACCGCTACGGTCTAAAGTGCGCCTGCTACTCGGTCGGCGGAAACATTCTTGCCGAAGAAGGCGAACTGTACGGCGAGAAAAACGGCGTAGACACCTTCAAGCAGTCGGCAGAGTATGCCGCGATTCTCGGCTCGCCCTATTTCCATCACACGATGACGATAGGCTATAACAATAACAAGGAAACCCCCGACACCTTCGATACCCTTTTCGAGCGTCTTTGCAAAGCCGACGAGGAGGTCGGCAGATACGCAAACTCCCTCGGTCTTACCGTTCTTTACGAACCGCAGGGACCGTTTGTAAACGGAATCGAGAACTTCGGACGTCTTTACGACGAGATGGAGCGCCGAGGTCTTAAAATAGGCGTTTGCGGCGACGTCGGAAACACGCTTTTCGCTGAAACTCACCCGACCGATTTCTACAAGGTTTACGCATCGAGAGTTCTTCACGCTCACGTCAAGGATTACATTATTCTTGAAGGCGACGACGTATCAGAAAATCCGCATTGGGTAACGAATGACGGCAAGGAGCTTATCGAGGTCAAGCTTGGCGACGGCGTTTGCGAGGTTGCAAATTACCTCCATACCCTCAAATCGGCAGGCTACGACGGCGGAATCGCGATCGAAACCGTCTACGACGGCTACGGTGCGAGTGACTCCGAGCGCGATATCGCTTTCGTCAAAAAGTATTTTGCATAAAAACTGAAAAAGAACGCCCATCGGCGTTCTTTTATTTTTCCGCAAGATTAATGACCGTCAGATTTCTCCTTTTTGCCATTTTATAGTATTTGAACGCACCGCCGTATTCCCTCTCAACATACACGATTACATAATCCGACGCGTTTAACATATACTTGTTTCTGAAATCGATTCTGAACCTCGGTATAACCGATTCAATTCCGTCGGGGACGACGTATATTGTACCGTCTTTATACCGTTCAGAATCCTTCGCCGTCGGAATCCGCGATAAGATGACCTGAAGATCAAAATTATATAACGGCATAAGTTCAGTTAAGACGCTTTTAACCAATCTGTCAAAGCCGCCGCTGTCACCCACGAGAAACATCTCGACACCGTGTTCCGTTATCAGATCAATAACCGCATCCTTGACCTGTTCCTTTATCTCCCAAGGCGCGTCACGATGCCCAAAAAATGTGCAGGTAATCATAATTCTCTCCGTATGTGTCCTACTGATGGGACATAGTTTTGACAATAATATTATACACTATATTTGTCCAAAATCAAGACAAACGGTGTGTTTTATGAAAAGAATTATTGATACAGAAAACGTTAATATAATCGGCGCAAGAATAAAGGAAGCAAGGATCAAGGCAGGAATGAGCCAAAAACAGCTTTCTGAAAAGCTTGAGCTTATGGCAGTATATACCTGCCGCGGATCTCTTTCGCGAATAGAAAACGGCAGACGCGCCGTGACCGATATTGAAATTGATGCAATTTCAAAAATATTGAACGTCTCTCTCGATTACTTGTTTGGGAGAGAATAAAAATGTCGTACTACAAGCGGATTCGCGATCTTCGTGAAGATAAGGATTTGACGCAGGCACAGATGGGAAAAATTCTTTCCTGCAGTCAGCGCGTTTACAGCAATTATGAGCGCGGTGATATTGATATTCCGATGTCAACGTTGATAAAGATTGCCGATTTTCATAAGGTTTCGGTCGATTATCTTCTCAACCGTACTGATGATCCTAATATACACTAAAAAAAGAACGCCCACTGGCGTTCTTTTATTTTTATTTCAGTTTTTGGCTTTATTTTCGTGAATTTTGAGGATCGCGAGCGCGATAACGAGCACAATGGGAAACACCGTTGCAACAAGCAAGCCGCTCTTGAGGTCTCCGCCTGCCGCTTCGGAAATCGTTCCGACCATCGAGGGGCTGACGGTCGCACCGAGGTCACCTGCAAGCGCCAAAAATGCGAACATAGCCGTACCGCCTCTCGGACAGCTGCGCGAGGAAATACTGATCGAGCCCGGCCACATAATACCGACGGCAAGACCGCAAAGCGCACAGCCCGCAAGCCCGAGAACGGGCAACTCGCAAAGCGACGCGACAAGGTAACAGCCCGTGCACATCGCCGCGCAGAAAAGCATTACCTTCGTAAGATCGAGCTTTTCGCTGAATTTGCCGTAAAACACGCGGGTTATACCCATGAACATCGCAAACAGACAAGGTCCCGCGAGGTCGCCTACGGTCTTTGAAACGCCAATTGCGGATTCCGTGAACGCCGATGCCCACTGCGCCATTGTCGCCTCTGAGCCACCCGAGCAGACCATGAGTATTATCATAAGCCAGAAGATCGGGGTTTTGAGAAGCTTTCCGATTCCCATGCTCTCGCCGTCCTCGTTTAAGCGCTCGATGGGGCAGGAAATGAAGTTAAAGGTATTAAGAAGAGGTATTATCGCCCAGATGAAGGTCAATATCTTCCAATTTTCTATACCGAAAATACTGAAGAAAAGCGTGGAGCCGAGGATTACACCCATTGCGCCCCAGCAGTAGAAGGAGTGCAGCAGGCTCATCATTCCGTCCTTGTTTTCAAAGGGGCAAGCCTCGACTATCGGGCTGACGAGCACCTCGACAAGTCCGCTTCCGATTGCATACAAAACAACGGAAATAATAATTCCGACAAAGGGCGACGGCAATATATCGGGCAGTATAGCCATCAGTATAAGACCGAGCGCAGACACCGCCTGAGAGGTGACAACGCAGGCACGGTAGCCAATTTTATCGGCGAATTTCGTTGCCGCGAGGTCAACAAGAAGCTGCGTCAGATAAAACACGAGCGGAATAAATGCGATCTGCTCGAGGGAAATACCGTAATTTCCCTTGAAGGTCAGAAAGAGCAGCGGCGTGAAGTTAGCCAATATTGCCTGTGTGACGAAGCCGAGATAACAGGCGATAAGCGTTTTCTTGTATTTTTTCTGATTTTCCATAGCTCTGTCACTCCTCGATCTCAAGCTCGTAGAAGCGGTTTACGCCCTCGCAGCCTGCGATGCCAACGTAAAAGCTTTCGCTTATATCCTCGAGACGAACCGCGAACGCGTGCTCGTTTACCTTAACCTCGACAAGCTTGTTTCCGACCGTTTTTGTCTCGAGAGAAACGATGCTCTTTTCTTCGAGCGGGAAGCTGACCTGAACGATAGGCGTCGAGATAAAGGCTTTCTCGCTTCCGGGAGGAGTTGTCTCAACCCTCCACACATTGCAGCCGCCCTCCCATACAACAAATTCGTAATTGAGCCCGTAGCGGAAGCCGTGCTCGTCCTCGTATATATCATTTGCAAATACGATAAGCGGTGCGCCGAAGTTATCGAAGGAGCATTTCGTGCGGACTGTTACGCCCGCCTTATGCTCGAGCCTGTCGGAAAGACTTATGTAATCGTAATAATCAATTTCGGGGTTGTAACCGCTTACTATGCAGTTATCTTCCTCAGTAAAAGGAACGAAGGTCTTTGCAACCGACGAATAAACGTGAGCGAGCTTGGTTCTGTCCCAACTGTCTTTTGTAAATACGAATTTTGCCATTTTATATCCTCGCTTTATGATGTCAACCGACATTATACGACAACGCGTCCAAAAAAGCAAGAGAATTGGGGAAAATTAAATAAACACGAAGCGGCGATGCCGCTTCGTGTTTTGTTTTACTGTACTGTTCCCGTTACGGTCAGGACTGCTTCGCCGGGAGTAATAACGTATGCGCCCGTCACAGGATCGACCGTAAATGTCGCCGCAGGCACCGTTATTCTGCCCGGAACGGTTACAAATTCGCCCGTAGTCTCGTTATAGGTGTAGTCGGTTCCCTCGGTCAATGTCGCGCCGTTGAGAGTCACGGAGGTAATATCGAGGATCGGCTCGAATATATCAGTCACGGTAAGATCGTCAGTCGTGATTGCCTCCGCGTTACCGCTGTTAATAACCGTAATGGTGTAGGTGAGCGGAGCATTCGGCGTTACCGTCGAGGGGGAGATCTCCTTCGTTATCGAGAGAAGTGCGCCGCCCTCTGCCGTCACGGTCTCGGTGACGGTAATAGGCGTCGTAATTCCCGCGCCCGTCACGGTCGCGGTATTGACTACCGTACCGTCCGATGTGGGCGGAGCAAACTCCGTTGCAGTCGCGGTATAAACGAGTACCGCGTCGCCGTTTGCGGGAACCGTTATTCCTGTAAAGGTAAGCGGCTGAGTATCGGCGACGGTCACCGCCGTCGGGACACCGTTAACGAACAGCTCTGCCGAGCCATCACGGAAAACAAGCGGAAATACCGTCTGTGTCCCGACCGTATATGCGCCGAGATCATCAGTCACGGTAAGTGCCGACGAGGGAGAGTCGGAATCGTTTATCAGGCTGATAACGTACGTTATGCTCTCGCCTTCGCGGTAGGTCACGGTCGTTGCGGTCTTGATCGCGCTGATCGCCTCGACAAGCTCGCCCGAAACTATATTGGAAGCCGCGCTTCCGCCGGAATAGGTCAGCGTTGCCTGGTTAAAAAAGGTTGCCATTTTGTTCCTCCTGTATTTTTTTGAGGAGCGTTTTCTCCTCAAAAGTATTATATGTAAGTCAGCAGAGGAATGACAAAGCGCAATTTTTTCTTCATACTATTGAATTTGGCAAAAAAGCGTGATATAATGACTTTACTGTACTAAAATGGGGTAATGTTTATGAAAGTTATAGATATAATAAAAGGCGCAAAACCGAGTCTTTCCTTTGAGGTGTTTCCTCCGAAAACGAGCGCGAATTTCGACTCTGTCATGGCGGCAGCATCTGAGATCGCATCGCTTGAACCGTCTTACATGAGCGTCACCTACGGCGCGCTCGGAACAACCGCGTCATATACTGCGGAAATTGCGGAGAAGATAAGCGCCATCGGAGTGACCCCCGTTGCGCATCTGACCTGCGTCAACGCGACGCGTGAGAGCATCGTCAGCAAGCTGACCGACCTCCGCTCCCGCGGAATTGAAAATATTCTCGCGCTCCGCGGCGATCTGCCCGACGGCGTGACCCCCGATTCCCTTACATACAAATATGCCTCCGATCTCGCTTCCGAGATCAATGCTTTCGGCTCGTTCTGCATCGGCGGTGCCTGCTATCCCGAATGTCACCCCGAAAGTGAGAACAGCGCACGCGATATCGAGGGGCTTAAAATGAAGGTCGAAAGCGGCTGTCAGTATCTTACGACTCAGATGTTCTTCGACAACAACATACTTTATAACTTTATGTACCGACTTCTCCGCGCGGGCGTTGACGTTCCCGTCGTTGCGGGAATAATGCCCGTCACGAGCGCAAGCCAGATCAAGAGGATCTGTTCGATCTCAAAGAGCGCGCTTCCTCAGCGCTTTCTCCGCATCGTCGACCGTTACGGTGACGATCCAAATGCCATGCGTCAGGCGGGAATCGCTTACGCGACGGAGCAAATAATTGATCTTTACGCAAACGGCGTGAACGCCGTTCACGTTTACTCCATGAACAAGCCCGACGTTGCGCGCGAGCTCCGTGACAACGTGAGCGAAATAATCAAATGATAAAGCACGGAATAATAGTTCTTCCCGAGGTTGACCAAAACGAGCTTCGCGCTCGGCTCGGCTGTCCGATAGAGAGCGTTTCTCTCATCCCGAAGTGCTTAAACACGCTGAGAAGCTGCGTTTCGGCTCGATTTGTCGGTCGTTTTTGCGATATCAGACGCACCGAAAACGGACTTGATCTCGGATTTGGCTATATAACGTCAAAGGATCTGATGAAAAATCTTTCCTCCTGCAAGCGTGCGGCGGTTTTCGCCGTCACTTTGGGAAGCGACGTTGACCGCCTTCTCATCAAGCTCGGCAAGCTTATGCCGTCCGAGCAGTTCGTGACCGACGCTATCGCGTCGGCTCTCACCGAGACGGCTTGCGACGAGGCGGAAAAGCTCATTTTCGACGGGCTTACGCACGCTCCGCGCTTCAGCCCCGGCTACGGCGATCTTCCGCTTGAAATGCAAAAGCCACTTCTTAACTTTCTCGATGCCGAGAAGACCGTCGGCATCGCTCTTTCCTCGTCGCTCTTAATGACTCCGACAAAATCAATTACAGCTATTGCGGGAATAATTGAATGAAAAATTTTAGAAACGATCTGAAAAGTAAATATCTGTTTTTCGACGGCGGTACGGGTACCGTACTGCAGTCGCTCGGTCTGAATCCCGGTGAAGCGCCGGAAAATTGGTCGCTCACGCACCCCGAGAAAATAACCGAGCTTCACCGCGCGTATCTGAAAGCAGGCGCGGATATAATAAAGACGAACACCTTTGGGATAAATCCCCTCAAATACACTAATTACGCCGAGCTTATCTC
This sequence comes from Eubacteriales bacterium, assembly GCA_045540115.1. Classification (GTDB taxonomy): domain Bacteria; phylum Bacillota; class Clostridia; order Oscillospirales; family CAG-272; genus Colimorpha_A. Next base: position 64,610 of record JAZQGR010000082.1, on the reverse strand, counting down.
GGCGTCGATCGGTTGCGCAAAAGAAGCTCTTGCCGGCTATCCCGACGCATATCTTGCCTACGATATCGGTCCTCTCGGACGGCTTCTGAGCCCGCTCGGCGATCTTTCGTTTGAAGATGCGGTCGAGGCGTTTTCTAAGTGCCTCCGCTGCGCTTCCGACCTTGGTTGCGACCTCGTTCTCATCGAAACGATGGCAGACAGTTACGAAACGAAAGCCGCTGTTATTGCCGCGAAGGAAGCTTGTGACCTGCCGATAGTCGTAACGAACGCCTACGGCTCCGACGGCAAGGTCATGACGGGTGCGGACGCCGAAGCGATGTCGGCACTCCTTGAGGGACTCGGCATCGATGCGTTCGGTGCGAACTGCTCGTTCGGTCCCGATATGATGCTTCCGATCGCGGAAAAGCTCCTGTCGGTATCATCAACTCCGATAGTTATGAATCCTAATGCAGGTCTTCCAACCGTTGTAGATGGAAAAACCGTCTACACGACGACGCCCGACGAATTTGCGAAATATATAAAAGAAATGGCAATAATGGGCGTGACGCTCCTCGGCGGCTGCTGCGGAACGACACCTGAGCATATAAAAGAAGCCGTCAAGGCTGTAAAGGGTGTGCCGTTCAAGGCACCGACCGAAAAGACCGAGACCTTTGTTTCCTCCTATGCAAAGGCGGTCAGGATCGGCAGCGATCCGATCCTTATCGGCGAAAGAATAAACCCCACGGGCAAGCCGAAGTTGAAAGCAGCTCTGCGCGAGGGGGACATCGGTTATCTGCTTGTCGAGGCGAGCCGCGAGGAGGAAGCGGGCGCGCACATTCTCGACGTGAACGTGGGGCTTCCCGACATAGACGAAGCCGAGATGATGAAAAAGGTACTTAAGGAGCTTCAAAGCGTAACTTCGCTTCCGCTTCAGCTCGATTCCTCCGACCCTAAGGCGCTTGAAGGCGCCATGCGGATCTACAACGGCAAGCCGCTTGTCAATTCGGTTAACGGCGAAAAGGAAAAAATGGACGCCGTCTTCCCTCTCGTCAAGAAATACGGCGGAACGGTAGTCGCCCTCACAATGGACGAAAGCGGCATTCCGAACACCGTCGACGGCAGATCCGAAATCGCGCTCAAAATTGCCGCGGAGGCCGCAAAATACGGCATTAAGAAAAAGGATATAATCGTCGATCCCCTTGCCCTTTCGGTCTCTGCCGACAAGGACAGCGCTATGATAACCCTCGGTGCGGTCAAAAAGATAACCAAGCTTGGCTTCAGGACCGTGCTCGGCGTGTCGAATATTTCCTTCGGACTTCCCGAGCGTGAAAAGATAAATTCTACCTTCTTCGCTCTTGCGCTTGAAAACGGGCTTTCCTCCGCTATCATGAATCCGTTTTCAACCGCGATGCTTGACACCTATCACGCGTTCAGAGTTCTTCACGGTCTTGATAACGGCTGCCTTGATTACATTTATTATGCCGACAAAGCAAAAGCAGAAAGGACAGAAGCGCCGCAAACGGATCTTACGCTTTCATACTGTATCTTCAAAGGAATGGCAAAGGAAGCGTCGGAAATAGCTTCAAGGGTGAAAAGCGATCCCCTCGGCGTTATAAACTCCGAAATCATCCCTGCCCTGAACGAGATCGGTCAGCAGTTTGAAGATAAAAAGGCGTATCTGCCCCAGCTCCTCATGAGCGCAGACGCGGCAAGCTCTGCGATCTCCGAGCTGAAAAAGCTTATGCCGAGCTCGTCGGAGAGCGGCAAGGGTGCCGTTATCCTTGCGACCGTCAAGGGCGATATTCACGATATCGGAAAGAACATCGTAAAGGTGCTTCTCGAAAGCTACGGCTTCAAGGTGTATGACCTCGGGCGCGACGTTCCGCCCGATGACGTTCTTAACGCTGTTAAAAATACCGGCTGTAAACTCGTAGGCTTAAGTGCTCTTATGACGACGACTGTACCGAGCATGGAAAAGACCGTCTCACTTCTGCACGAATACGATCCCGATATAAAGGTAATGGTCGGCGGCGCGGTGCTCAACGAGGAATACGCGAAGAATATCGGCGCGGATAAGTATTCCCCCGACGCAATGGGCGCTGTAAGGTTTGCAGAGGAATATTACAGGGAATAAAATCACTCTGTCGCAGAAGTCAAAGCTTTTCGCCACGTTTACATACTTTCTCCTGAGGGAGAAGGTATTTGTCAAGATTCTTCAACCCCTATAAACAAAGGAACCACACACAATGAAAATTCACGAAAACATCGCATCGACGATCGGCTCGACGCCGCTTGTGCGATTGAACCGGTTTCTCCCGCAGGGAAATCTGATCGCAAAGCTTGAATATTTCAATCCCGCGGGAAGCGCGAAGGACCGCGTTGCCGCTGCGATGATCTCAGATGCCGAAAGAAAGGGGCTTCTCAAGCCCGATTCGGTCATAATCGAGCCGACGAGCGGAAACACAGGCATAGGGCTTGCCGCTATCGGCGCATCAAAGGGCTATAAGGTGATTCTCACAATGCCCGACACCATGAGCATCGAGCGCCGCCGACTTCTTTCCGCCTACGGCGCGGAAATAGTACTCACCGACGGAAATCTCGGTATGGCGGGCGCGATAGCGGAGGCGGAGCGCCTTACTCAAAAACACAAAAACTCCTTCATCGCAGGTCAGTTTGACAATCCGTCGAACCCCGACGCGCACTATAAAACGACGGGCCCCGAGATCTGGGCAGATACCGACGGCAAGGTCGATATATTTGTCAGCGGAATCGGCACGGGCGGTACTCTCTCAGGCACGGGAAAGTATCTTAAGGAAAAGAATCCGAGCGTAAAGATCGTCGGCTTCGAGCCGTTATCATCCCCCCTCATCACGGAGGGCAAGGCGGGCGCACACGGTATTCAGGGCATCGGCGCGAACTTCGTGCCGAAGAATTACGATCCCTCCGTCTGCGACGAGGTCGTGACCGTATCCGACTCCGATGCGTTCGAATGTGCCAAGGCACTCGCAAGAACCGAGGGCTTCCTCATCGGAATCAGCTCGGGCGCCGCGCTCTTCGCCGCGTCAAAGCTCGCGCGCGAAAACCCCGACAAAACAGTAGTTGCCCTCCTGCCCGACGGCGGCGAAAGATACCTCTCAACGGGAATATATGATTAAAAAAAGCCCCGAGAACAGCGTTCTCGGAGCTTTTTTATTAAAATGTTTCTTGCAAAAATTCGAACAGCTTTTCCCACGGCTCGACCATGAAAAAGGCAAGAACTGCGGCAGCGATCGACTGCAGCCACCACAGATATTTATGATAGCCCAATTTATCCGCGACTCTGATATTGAATATGAGCGTCATAATAAGCGCGGCGATGCAAATGATACCGAGAACAAACGAAAACCAATAAAGATACGGGAAATACCCGCCCATCGCGGTGGCGGTAATCGCCCCCAGACACTTGAACAGACACTCCGTTCCGAGGCTGAGAAAAAACGCATATACGACGGCAAAAAGTGCAGCCGTCAGATATTTATTGTTTTTCATAAAATACCTCCACGCTTCAAAACTCCAGCTCGTCTCTGAAAAAGCCGCGGGTGTCGGCAAATTTTCCATATTTGTCTACTATAGACACTCGGACAAACTTTGCACGGTCATCAATTTCAAAATCGGCAGAGGTGACCGTTTCATTTACAGTCGCAAATCTGCTTTTCGGCTTTTTGCTTCCCGTGAACACCGTTATCCGCTCCACCTCCGAGCACTCAATATGGATCTTGTTTCCAACCATTGAAACCTCCTTGAAGATGGGTCCCATAGATGAATACATTTCGCCTTTTTCCATTGCACTTATGACGGAATCGTAGGTAAACGCATCGGGCAAGATCATTGTGAATGCCCCGAACGAGTCAAACTGAGGCGAATCCGGCGGCATTGCGTTATGATTATCATCCGCGCTGTGACAGGCTATTCGTTTGCCGCTTATCAGCATTTTATCATACAGGGCGGCATTATATTCGAGGTGACCGATCAGATAGCTGCCGTAATTGCACATTTCCATACTGAAAAAGCCTTCGTATGACAATATATCCGCTTCATCCTCCATAGACCACCAGGGGTGATTATAAGCCGCGATATATCCGTTTTCAAGCGCAGTCTTAACTAATTCATTTATATATTCTACGCTGTATTCGCGCTGTCTTTGAGAGCCGACCTTTTTAAGCTTTTTCCTTCGCTTGTCCGAAATATATTTGCAATATTTGGGGTTATAGCATACGATCGCCTCATTCTCGGGATCACGGGCAAAAAGATTTATGTGGATCTCCTTACCGTACGGATCGTAACGGCATTCGGCGTTCAGCCTGACGTACGCTTCATAACCTGTTATCGCGAGAAACTCATCATCGCTTAAATACGAATGGCTTTTCGGCGTTTCGTGATCGGTTATCGAAAGAATCGAATATCCCTCTCGTTTATACATTTCTTTAAGCTCTTGCGGGGTGTTTTTGCCGTCGGAAAAAACACTGTGACAATGCAGATTTGCTTTGTATTGCTTTTTAAATGGAGATATCAGATACATAATTTCCCCTCTTGTGATTTCGATTATTATTCACTGTATATTATATCACAAAAGCCCTGAAAAATCAATGATAATCACCGTATACTATCCTGCGCAATGAATTAATACTGTATCGGAAATGAAAAACAGCCATCCGAGATGGCTGTTTTGTTTTTGTTATTCGCCTGAAGGGTTAAAGCCCCGGAAGGAAAGTCGCCGAGGTTGAAATCAAAACTTAATAAAACCAAAATCGTCAAAGGAATAATCCATATTTTCCACTTCAAGAAACCTTTCGAGGCAGCTTAACAGATCGCAAATACCCTGCCTGCTCATTTCCATAAAATCGGTTTGCTTATCGGTCGAGCCAATATACCGACGGATTATGAAATATTTTGCCTGTCGGCAAAATGTGAAATAAAATAAATCCCTCATACGCCGCAGCGTATTTCATAGCGTCAGCTATTTCACAACGCAAAGCGTTATTTCATAAATCCCGTGAGGGATTTATTTCATTGAAAAAAGCACTTCTTTCGAAGTGCTTTTTTCTGGCACGCGTTGACAAAAAAGATGCCACTCATAAAACATCATTTATTTCATAAAAATTCGTATGATATGCGAAAAAAGGTGTTTTTGAAGATTTTAATTTAACAAGGTAAAAGGAATCATCGACTTCTGAATACGAATAAACCTTATCGTTGACCACAATTCTTCCGCTATGGAAATACAACGCATTCTCCTGTTCCATACGTCGATAGTAACTTTTTAGCTCTTGCCCTTTTTGATATAGTTTTTCTTTGCTAACGCTAAATCTTCCACTTTTAATTTCAAAGAAATTCAAATAATAATAGCAAAGAAGAAATCCTAATATAAACAGCAGGATGACAGGCACAATAATCATTACCGCCGTTGGACTTACAAAAGTAAGATGAAGAGGCGGCAAATAAACTCCATTTGCATAAAGAACGGCATACATAATGTAACATAAAATCGAGATACTCAGAAAGGACGTCAACCAAACAGTAACGGCTTTACGTTTGTTTAGAAGAGCAAGCAGATCGCGCTGTATATCTTGCTTGGTTATTGCTTGTTTTTTCATACATCCACCACCTTTCTTAAGTAAATTATATCATATTTTCTGATGTTTTTCAATATTTACCATAAAAATGAAATAGGAAAGGTTCACTTCTACTCCCTTTCCCGAAAATGCCGATTGGCATATTTTTTGCCAACACGTGCTGGAGGCAACATAACTCACCGGTCGCATAGTCGTCTGCCTTCGCCTCGATACACTCGGCTTGGCATACTCCTTGCTTTGCGGTATAAAGCTAAGCGAAAGAGCACCCAATCGGGTGCTCTTTTGTTTTGGCACGAGTTGACAAAAAAGATGCCACTTACTTTTTGTTGCAAACGGTAAGAAAATAAGAATCTTCAACCAATTCGTCTTTCTTCATAAGAAATAATTGCCCATCAATTTCCATAACAAGAATATCTGCAATCACTTGTGCTTTTTTGATTTCGTCCAATCTCACTTTTATTTGTCGAATTGCGTCATCTGAGGAAATCCAAACAATCAAGAAATCGTCATATAGGGTATAATCATACAATGTTTTTGTGTACTTGTCTTTGCTTTTTGCATAAAGCTTTTTGTAAGCTGAAATCCCCTTAATATGTCCAACCACGCTAATAAATAACGCGCCTGCTCCAAATCCGAGAAATGCTCTATCCGAAAAAATGCCTATAATTATGAGAAGTAATCCAGCAATAATAGAACCTAGCATTCGTTTTTTCATTAGCCCTATACATTTTTTCTCAACAGATACTATTGCGATCGGATCAAATTGAAATGTATAATGTTCTTTTGGGGTAGTTTCAATATTTTCAAATATGTTGTTTTTGAGTTGTAACATATTTCATTTCTCTCTTTTATAAGTTTATGTGATATTATTATATCACATTTTCTAATATCTTTCAATACCTGTCGTCAAAACGACGCGATAAAGGTTCACTTCTACTCCCTTGCCCGAAAATACCGATTGGCATATTTTTTGCCAACACGTGTTGGAGGCAGCATAACTCACCGGTCGCATAGTTGTCTGCCTTCAAATTGTTTTTATAATTTGTGGCGAAGCCACACCTTGCTTATTCACTCTTCACTATTCACTATTCACTATTACTTCTTACTTTCAAAAATCCCGTACAAAAAAATTTTAGTGAAAAGTGAAGAGTGAAAAGGTAATAAGTAAAAATCCCGCCCACTTTCGTGAACGGGTTTTTTGAGTCGTGTTGACAAAATAGATGCCGCCTTGAAAATAGTAACAATCCTTGTATTATAAGGAACTTCAAGATTTATAGCAATTATTTTTCAGCCGTTTGATCGGTTGGTAGCGTTATTTTGCGAAATCAAAGTTTTTACTAAAAAGACTCCATTTTTATGTGGCTGGAAAGTCACATAGTAAACTCGAAGTTTTTACGCGGCCAACTCCGCGTTTGATAGATAAAGACACACTCCAAAGTCCCCCGAAGATCAAGTGATCGTTCGGGGGACTTTGACCTTTCCGAACTCCCATGGTGTTGTAAACATCGCCGCGAGCTTCGGAAAAAGCAACTATATCATTCTCTGATTATTTCTCCTCCGTTAAGCCAATCGGCATTGGAGAACATACGGAAGTCGACAAACGTAGGCGGGTCTATGTTCTTCTCGTCAAAACTTCTCCCGCATGCTTCCGCCTTCTTTTTTTCAAGCGCGATCCACAGATCAAGGGTTATCGTTTCGCACTCGCGGATATCAGGCAGCAAAATTCCGCCGTCCTTGTAAAGAATATTCTCCGCATCGGATATGTTTCCACTATCCAAGAGCGAAAAAGCGTAATAGATCATACACCTCGGCTCTTCCTTGATCTTTAGCGGCATACTCTCATATACCTTGCTCAGATCTTCAAAATTCTTATTGTTATAAAGGCAACGCAGGACCTCCTTGGCAAGAGAGACGTCATCGGGGCGCAACGCAAAGGCGCGAAGCATAAGCTCTATCTCTTTTTCATGATCGCCGCGATCTCGGTTCAATATCGCAAGTGAATAGAGTGCCCAAGGAGATTCCTTGACCTCTATCGATCTTTCAAGCATTTTTTCCGCACGCTCGTAATTCTTTTCGATAAAAGTGTTAAGTCCGAGCTGGAGCCAAGCAAACCAGTTGTCAGTGTCCTTATCCGTGACCGCCTGTTTGAGAGCGTTCGTCCATTCTCTTTGACACATATAGGATATGGGCGGATCGGCGGGATTGTGATTTCCAACGGTACCATCTTTTAGCAAGGAGAGCCATGGAAGCTGCTCTGCGGTGAGCTCGCCGAAATCAAGATAGTCACACATTGCCTCCTCGCCACACATACGTCTTCTTTCCTGCTCCAACGCTCCCCAGCCGTCAGCGTGAAGCAAGAGCTGCTGTGCGGGGCTCTTTGCCATTTTTTTAGTGGCTTGCAGGATGTTTTCCAGCTCATCCTCGCTTATCAGCTCATTTAAACGGCAGGCACCCTCGTGCTTTGCTTCATCCCACGAGCCGTGGGCCTTTCCCGAATCGGTATGGATAGCACCGTACGCCTCGACCCACTCCCAAGTCGTCTTAGGAGGCATAGGCAGACATTCGTATTGCGTTTTAGCAAGACCCGCCTGAATTTCGTTATAACTTCCACTTTCGGCATCAGCGGTGAGAAAATTCTTCCATCGGTCACCGCCCTTACTGTTGCCCCACACGAAAAGCTTTCTTCCCTTTAGCCGCTTGGTTGAGGTCTGAACAAGACCGTAACCATCCTTATCTACCTGACAGATAAACTTTCTTTCGTTCTCGGGGATATTCCAGAAATAATCGATCGAGATGACGTTATCCGCAGGATAAGTCACGTCTATTCCGTTATACTCGGGTACTGCGATCTTAACGGGGTGAGAATCTCTCGCCGTATACGTATCGTTTACAGGAACTATAACTCGATTTCCATCTACATCGGGAGTAGCGATATTACTCCACCAATACATAGGAACCACCTCAAACGAGGGGTTTATTATTTTGGTTCGCACGAAGAGAAGCTTGGAATTCTCGGGCAAGAAGAAGTCCATCTGATAGACGATAGCGCGGATGCGTTCATACTGATAAAATCTCAAAACAGGAGTTCCGTCTTCAAGCTTCGTCATAGCGGTATGCATCATATCGCAGGTGAAGGCATTATGACCCACGTATCCGCAGTTCCATTCAACTCCGCCACTCATCCAAGCGTTACGAACGCCAAGATGACAAGGACGCACTACGCTATTTGAAAACAGAAGGTCTTTACTCTCCTTTTTGTCAAAGAGAGAATGAAGCTTGCCGCCAAACTGTGGGAAAAAGGTGGCCTTTAGAAATTCGTTTTCCAAAACGACACAACTCTGCTCACGGTCGGTAAGATCACGGGTATAATTGTCCTGCGCCTTATACGGAAAGGCATAATCCACCATTCCGTAATTGACGAACAGGCCGTCATCCTCACCAAGCTCGAATTCATTTTGCATAAAGGAAAGTCTCAAATTTTCGGAGATCGAAGGAAGTGAGCTGTCTCCGTTAAAGTCCACAGAGGGCAGCGTCAGCTTTTCTATTCGTAATTCTGTCATTTTTTAAGTTATCCTCTCTGTTTTTCTGTCAAAAAACCGTCTTTTCTGTATCTGATAAGACCTATCAAAATTGATGCGACATTAATGATCTCACAAATGATTCCACCAATAGATGGGATCGATATATTATAGATCAACCAGCATGGAGAATCTCCAAGCTTCAGTAAGCGGAACATATTTTCCCTCTTCATGTATGCCGTCACTGTGCCGAATATCGCGCCGACTATGGGAATAATGTGAATGCTGTTTGTATTCATTGTTATTGAGGAATTTTTTTAAGATAGTTGCTATTTCATTTTTTCGTTTGATAATATGCTTTGCACGTACCAGTTTTTCTCTATTTTCTTTAAAAAACTTTACATCGTCATATTTCCCTAAAGCTTGACGGCTTTTAACTGTTACAGTCGCAATAATGACTGCCAATATTACTAATATCCACATTGTTTCGTTCCCTCTAATATTGCTTGTTTAAAAAGTCTAATATTATCTATAAAGAATTATATTCCACATTATATCATATTTTCTGATGTTTTTCAATATTTGCCGTAAAAATAACATGGGAAAGGTTCATTTCCGATCCCTCGCCCCAAAATGCCGTTTGGCATCTTTTTTGTCAACACGTGTTGGAGGCGACATAACTCACCGGTCGCATAGTCGTCTGCCTTCGCCTCGATATACCCGACTCGGCATACTCCTTGCTTTGCGGTGTAAAGCGTTGCGAAAACGATAATCAATCGTTTTCGCTTAGCTTTCAAATTTGAACTGCCGCGCTTACGCGCTGCATCTCAAGACTTAAAAGGTCGCCTCCAACACGTGTTGACAAAAAAGATGCCACTTATTTTTCTTTAATAAATCTTATAGATGTGCACCAAAGTGCTACATAAAATATTATTCCCAAAAGGATGCTGACAAAAATATTTCCACTGTCTATCACATTCAACCAATCAACCAGAGCACCTTGTTCAACAGCTTGATTCATAGCATTAAATAATGCAAATGCTTGTAATCCTTCAAGCACGGAATATACTACGATACAGGAAATCGTCAGTATGCCCGTAATCAATGAAAAAGAAAATTTTTCTTTACTTATCGAAGAATTAACAAGTATAAATAAGCCAAAATAAACACAGGTCTGTACAAGCAAAATTAGAACACTGACAAACATTGTTGTCATTAGCGACGTCATAAGCATGGAATAAACAAATTCAAATAAAGGTAAACCAACAAGGCCAAACAGTAAAACAATAATAATCCCGAAAGCCTTTTTGCCTTTCACGCCAACAACAAACGAACAGAGGCAAAAAGCTAAATACGGAATAATTACGGAAACAACCGGCACGCTACGCAAAATTGCCGATATTAAGCATATAATACAGAGAAGTATGTGTTTTTTTGAAAGTGTCATATCCACACCGCCTTTCTGTCATTTGACGCTTGCGTCAAATATATTATAGCACATTTTTCGGTGTTTTTCAAGACCTGAGGGGGAAAAATTCAGTTTGCGCGAAGCGCACATCACGCCGAAGGCGTGAATATCATCAATTCCGAAGGAATTGCATATCATCAACACGAAGTGTTGTATATCATCAAGCCGACAGAAATACACACTTCGTGTGATGATATACGCCTACGGCGATGATATACACGACTGCGTCGTGATGATATACCAAGCCTGTCGGCTTGGATAAAAAACTCTCGTTCAAAAGAACGAGAGTTTTTTGGCTCGTGTTGACAAAAAAGATGCTGCTGATTATCCTTGTGTTAATTCAAAGAAATCGCCATTTGACCAATTATAAACATACATATAATTGACATTATCTTTGGTTTTACCTTTGGTCATATGTATGATACAAAATTCAGAATTGAAATAGACTCCCGAGGAAGAAAGCTGGCTAAAGCCTGCGTCATACGCTTTATCCTCAATCAAATATATTTCCGACTGTGATTTGAGATCGTATTTATAGTATGCCTTATCCTTCCAATAAATGATAGTATCCTCATATACAGCAACAACTACAACCCCGTCTAGTCTATGTACCACGGTAAATTCGTCATTTTCAACATTATATGTGAATATCAAACTATGGTCAATTTCCTCAATAGCGTAATTTGCATAAACAGTACGCATATCTTCATAAACCTGCACGAAGCCAACCAAAAGACCATCTTTTACGTATCCACAAGCATCTACGACCGAGCTATCGTTTTCTAATTCACATCCTTCAACATACGAAGTCACACCTTCGTATCCTTCGGGAATGGTATATTGGTATGCTCCACCTTGATGGAACCAGATCTTGAAAGCATTGGGGGGATCTTCTTCAAACCAAGAAAATCTCGTATCGCTATCGTCTACCAAAACATATTTTTTATTTTCAAAATCTATCGAATATACGTAATCAAACTGAGATTGAATATACATTTCTCCGTCTTTCTCCGCAATATTGAGGAATGACGTATCTATACTGTTGCATACGATCATTTTGCTACACGAAGAAAACAATAGTACGCAAATAGCAAATAAAAGAAGAACAGAAATTTGTTTTTTCATACCTCCACCGCCTTTCTGATTTTATTATAGCATACTTTGGGGAGGAGGGCAAGAGGTTGAGCATAATTCGCATCCCAATCACGCCGTAGGCGTGTATATCATCCGCAACTTATTGCGGTATATCATCAATGCGAAGCATTGTATATCATCAAGTCGCAGGGAAATGCACGCTGGCGCGTGATGAGATACAGCCCCAAAGGGGCTGATGATATGCAAAGCCTGCGGCTTGGATAAAATAATCCTGAAAGCGATGCTTTCAGGATTTTTTGGAGGCGACATCCAGATTTGAACTGGAGAATAACGGTTTTGCAGACCGTGGCCTTACCACTTGGCTATGTCGCCGTATTCGGAACATGGGTATTATATCACGGAGTGAGCGTTTTGTCAATGGATTTTGAGAAATTATTTTTATCGGGGTTGGTATTATTATATGAAAAACAGCGGAAAAGGTTAATAAAACTGTAATTCATTTTGCGTTATCTTTTGCGGTGTTGATTGAGGCAATAAGAATTCGCTTTATCTCCAAGCAGTCATTCAAAAGCGATTTTCCCATATCCTCATTTATATATTCAGACATTGTAAGCAGCTTCAACCAATATTCCGTTTCAGCCGTTTCCTTCAATGCAATATGCATTTTAGAAATAAAATCAGCTTTACTTTGACCATAGTTAGCTTCATTTATATTTGCGCCAATGCTCGTACCGCTACGAACTATTTGTTTTGATATAATCGTTTCCTTTTTCGTTTTAATCAAATATTGATGAAGCTTTATAATGCGAGAAGCAAAAGCAATAGATTTATCAATCAAAAAATTCTCTTTCATAACAACACCTCATTCTTTATAATCATTATACACTTAACCCACATTTTTTCAATATATAAAAATGCTTTTTGACCAACGGGAAAAAAGCTACCTTAATTATTCATTATTCATTCTTCATTAGCTGTGCGACTTCATTATTCATTAAAAATCCGCTTTTATTTAATGAATAATGAATAATGAATGATGAATAGTGAATAATACAAGCAAAAAATCCGCCTTCTAACGAAAGCGGATTTTTTGCTTGGAGCGGATTACGGGGCTCGAACCCGCCACCTCCACCTTGGCAAGGTGGCGCTCTACCAAATGAGCTAAATCCGCGTTATTATGGTGCCTCGAGTCGGAATTGAACCAACGACACGTAGATTTTCAGTCTACTGCTCTACCAACTGAGCTATCGAGGCATATTCGGCAACTCAGAAAAGATTGGCAGAATGCCGAAATAAAAAGTGGCGACCCGAAGGGGACTCGAACCCCTGACCTCTAGCGTGACAGGCTAGCGTTCTAACCAACTGAACTACCGGGCCGTAATGGTGGGAACAATAGGGCTCGAACCTATGACCCTCTGCTTGTAAGGCAGATGCTCTCCCAGCTGAGCTATGCTCCCATTATCTCGCAGGCTCTTGCCTTGCGACTTTGATATTATAGCACATCACTTTCTCTTTGTCAACACTTTTTTTGAATTTTTTAAAAAATTTTTTCTCACTATTGACACGCCCACAACGATGTTTTATAATACTGTTATCATTTATGAAAGGGATGATACTATGTTCCAAACCAGAGTAATGTCAATTCAGGACATTTCCTGCTTCGGAAAATGCTCGCTTACTGTTGCGCTTCCGATAATGTCGGCTATGGGCGCCGAGACCTGCATCGTTCCGACGGCGATTCTTTCTACACACACAGGTGGCTTCACCGGCTTCACATACCGCGATCTTACCGAGGATATTCCTAAGATCGCTGACCACTGGGAATCTATTGGACTAAAATTCAATGCTATTTCGACGGGCTATCTCGGCTCGTTTGAGCAGATTGCGATCGTAAAAGATATATTTGCAAAATTTGGCGACGGAGCTGTCAAATTCGTCGACCCCGTAATGGCCGACAACGGCAAGCTTTATACCGGCTTCACCCCTGAGTTCGCGCTCGAGATGGCAAAGCTTTGCGCACAGGCGGACATTATCGTTCCGAATATGACCGAGGCGTGCTTTATGCTCGGCATCGAGTATAAGGACGGTCCTTATTCCGAAGAATATATCAAGGATATTCTAAAAAACCTCGCTGCTCTCGGCTGCAAAGTCGCGGCTATGACGGGAGTCGTGCTTGACAGTGCACCCGACAAGCAGGGCGTTATCGCTTACGACAGCGAAAAGGACGAATTTTGCTCCTACTACAACGAAAACCTCCCCGTAAAGTTCCACGGCACGGGCGACATTTTCGCATCGACCATGTGCGGCGCTCTCGCGCTCGGACGCGGTCTTGAATATTCCATACGCATCGCTGTCGATTATACTGTCGAATGTATAAAGAAGTCGATAGGCGATGACGAGCACAAGTACGGAGTTCGTTTTGAAGAATGTATCGGTTATCTTACCGAATATCTTAAAGGAGAATGAAAATGGGATTTTTGACAGGCAAAACAGCAATAATCACGGGCGGTGGCTACTCCGTTCTTTCTGACGGCAGATGCGGCTCCATTGGCTACGGCATCGCAACCGCTTACGCAAAGGAGGGTGCCAACCTCGTTATCACGGGAAGAAATATCCCGAAGCTTGAAAAGGCAAAGGAAGAGCTTGAAAAGCTCTACGGAATAAAGGTTCTCGCACTTGCGGGAGATATCTCGGCAGGAAACGACAACAAGGCGACAGCTGAGGCAGTCGTTGACGCGGCAATCAAGGAGTTTGGCAGGATCGATGTGCTTATCAACAACGCGCAGGCGTCGGCTTCGGGAGTTACCATTCAGGATCACACGACCGAGCAGTTTGATCTCGCTATCTACTCAGGTCTTTACGCCGCGTTCTACTATATGCAGGCATGCTATCCCTATCTCAAGGAGACTCAGGGAAGCATAATCAATTTCGCATCAGGTGCAGGACTTTTCGGCAACTACGGTCAGTGCGCTTACGCGGCTGCAAAGGAGGGCATCAGAGGTCTTTCCCGCGTTGCGGCTACCGAATGGGCAAAGGACGGCATTAATACGAACGTGATATGCCCCCTTGCCTGGACCGCACAGCTTGAGGGATTTGAGAAGGCATATCCCGAGGCGTTCAAGGCGAACGTGAAGATGCCCCCCGCAGGTCACTTCGGCGATCCCGAGACCGAGATTGGACGCGTCTGCGTTCAGCTTGCTAACCCCGACTTCAAGTATATGAACGGTGAAACGCTCACCCTTGAGGGCGGAATGGGACTTCGTCCTTAATTTAATAAGATATGCTCAAAAGGACGCCGAAAGGCGTCCTTTTTACACCTCATCCGACTGAGGCAACGCCTCTTGCACCATTCCCCTGAGGGGAAGGCAAGACAACGTGGCGCGTTTTCCTGAAAAGCCGAAAAGGGATTCCAAGGGGGGAAACGTCTGAAAATTTGTAAATGCAAATTTTCATCGGCTTGCCCCTTGGCGTGCTTCTTTGCAACTTTCTTGCACGAGCAAGAAAGTTGATAAAAACCACCTTGACTACAATATCCCAATTATGTTAAAATATACTCACCTCTTAAAAGGAGCGCCTTATGGACTACATGCAAAAATTAAAGCACCATTACCGCCCCAAAAAAGGCTGGGTAAACGATCCGAACGGGCTCGTTTATTTTAACGGCTACTTTCATATCTTCTACCAGCACGCGCCAGACTATGAAAAGCCGTGGCAGCAGCCGATGCATTGGGGACACGCGAGAACGAAGGACTTCATAACCTACGAAGAGCTTCCCGTCGCGCTTTATCCCGATAAGGACTATGATAAAGATGGATGTTGGTCGGGAACCGCCATCGTCAAGGACGGCGTACTATACCTCTTCTACGCGGCAATAAAAAGGGGCGAGCCGGAAACTGAATCGACAATGTGCGTCGCGTATTCGACCGACGGTGTCAATTTCACGAAGTATGAAAACAACCCCGTAATAAAGCACTATCCGCCTGACGGCGGTCCCGCCTTCCGCGATCCTGCGATCGCTTATATCGATGGAAAATACTACTGTGTAATGGCATCGGGAAATCCCGGGACGAGGACGGGACGGCTTCTGCTGTACAGGAGCGACAACCTTTACAATTGGGATTATCTCGGCATTATGGCGGAATGGCAAAACTGCCGATACTGCGAATGTCCGTCGTTTATGGAGGCAGAAAACGGCTTGTACCTGCTTTCGGCGTCGGTCTGTCCGCTTGATAGCAGACATTATTTCAAGGTGATGTACGGCACCTTTGAGGACGGAAAATTCGAGATCAGATATTCCTCCGAGGTCGATAAGGGCCCCGATCAATATGCAGGTCAGATCTTCCGCGACCATAAGGGCAGAAACATTCTCATTTCGTGGGCGCCCGGCTGGGCATACGGCGGCTACGCCGAAAAAGACGTTGGATGTATGTCGGTGCCGAGAGAGGTCAAGCTCGAAAATGGCAGAATCACTGCATATCCGATAGAAGAAGTCCGTCACCTGCTTGCCGACAGAGATCCGTCGGTAAAGATGACGGAAAACGGCTTTCTTATCGAAAGAACGGGACGCGATCCCATAATTTACAAGGGCGAAATTAACGACGTAAAAATTCTCCGCGACGGATACCTGACCGAGGTCTACGTAAACGGCGGAGAGGAAATATATACAGCATTATTGTGAGGTAAGCTATGATAACCATCAAAAACGAAAACCTGACCTGCTCGATCACCGAGATAGGCGCCGAGATCAAGAGCCTTATTAAGGACGGAACCGAATATATGTGGGGCGCTGATCCCGCATTCTGGGGCAAGACAGCACCGATACTCTTCCCCATGGTCGGCTCGACCAAGGACAACACCTACATTCTCGACGGCAAGACATACAATATGAAGAAGCACGGTTTCCTCATTCTCAAGGAATTTACCGTCGAAAGCGTGACCGATTCCTCCGTCACAATGCTTTACAAGCACAACGATGAAACGCTCGCTATGTATCCTTACGAATTTGAGTTCCGCGCGATCTTCACCCTCATCGGAAGCTCGCTCAAGGTCGAATACAAGGTCAACAACCTGACCGACAAGACAATGTACTGCTCTGTCGGAGGTCACGAGGCTTACGCCACTCCCGGCGGAGTCGAGGATTACGATATCGTATTCCCGTACAAGGAGGATCTCGATACAGTTATGCTCGAAGGTCCCCTCGTCACCGACGAGACGATGACTCTTGCGAAGAACACCGAATTCCTTTCGATCTACGAAAAGTATTTCGCGATCGACACCCTCATCTTCAAGAACCTCAAATCGAGAGAGGTCGTTCTTCGCAACCGCAAGACCGAAAGAACGGTCAAGGTCGAATATCCCGACTGCGATTACATCGCATTCTGGCACGAGCCGGGCGGCGAGTTCCTCTGCATAGAGCCCTGGAGCGCACTCCCCGATAATGCGAAGACCGACCACGATCTGACTAAGAAGGAAAGCATCGTTAAGATCGAGGCAAACGGAGCTTACAGCAACATTCACGTTATAACCGTATAATAAAAAGCAGGTGACTGACAGTCACCTGCTTTTGTCTTAATCCATTATTTTCACAAGCTCGCTCATATCCTTGCGCTTTTTTGCGCGGAGCTTATCGCCCTCTTTCGGATACCCGAGTGTGATAACGAGACGGACTGCGCCGTCGAGATCACATATTTCTCGTATTGTCGAATCGTCAAACCAGCCGAGAATACAGCTTCCAAGCCCCTCGCATGCCGCTTCAGCCGTTATATATGCCGAAACTATTCCGATGTCTATCGAACGGTAATCGTTCTTTTTGACCTTTGCGCCGAGCGCGGCGCTCGCAACGTAGGGCATTTCCGATATTACGAGGAGAATCGGCGCATCGGAGGCAAATTTGTTCATTCCCATTCCTTGTGTCGCTTTTGCGACCTTTTTCGCTGCTTCACCGCGGCAAACGGTTATAAAATAAGGCTGACCGTTACAAGCGGAAGGTGACAAGCGTGCCGATTCAAGTATTTTATTCAGTTTTTCCGTCTCGACCACGCGGGAAGGATCGTAGCTGCGGCAGGACTGCCTGTTTTCTGCTATTTCTGTAAAATTCATAGTTATTCCTTCTTCTTAATAACCTGAACAGCCGTCCCGTGCCGAATGCCGTAATTTCGTTAAGAACCTCAAGCCGATCGGTCAAGACAATATCTGTCATATTTCGTTTTTGCAGTCTTTGATTCTTTTATTTAATTATAAGACTTTAATTATCTCTTGTCAACAAAAATACAGCGTTTTCCAAAACCATTTGCAATTCGCATTCGTTTATGATATAATTATAATGCAAAAGAAAGGAAAGGATCGTTTATGGCAACAAGAAAAACAAAAGAAAGCAAGCCTGTACTTGCAATTTGCTATGATTTTGATAAAACGCTCTCGCCCGATGATATGCAGGCGCAGGGATTCATACAAGAGGTTTATGACGGAGATGTCAGTTCCTTTTGGGCAGAATGCAACGCCCTCTCGGAGTCAAACGAAATGGACACGAACCTCGCCTATATGTACAAAATGGTGAACGAAGCTCACGGCCGTCTTGTTTTCACAAAAAAGACGCTCGAGGACTACGGAGCTAAGGTCGAGCTTTTTCCCGGTGTCGAGGAATGGTTTGAGAGAATAAGAAGCTTCGGCGCCGAAAACGGCGTCATAGTTGAACACTACATAATCTCGTCCGGGCTCAAGGAAATGATCGAAGGAACCTCAATCGCAAAAGCAGGCGCATTTGAAAAAATTTATGCAAGCTCGTTTATGTTCGACAGCAGAGGTGTCGCCGTTTGGCCGGCACAGGCGATAAACTACACGAATAAAACTCAGTTCCTTTTCAGGATTGAAAAAGGTGTCCTCGACGTAAACGATGCAGGGGTAAACGATCATTTTAAACCCGAGGACATAAGAGTTCCATTCAGGAACATGGTATATATTGGCGACAGCGCTACCGATATTCCATGCATGAAGCTCGTCAACTCGCGAGGAGGTCATTCCATCGGAGTCTACAACGGAGAGACAAGCGACAAATCGAGGGTTCACAAAATGCTTTCAGATAACAGGATAAAGTACTTCGCCCCAGCCGACTACCGTGAAGATTCCGATCTCGATACCCTCGTCAAGGCAATCATTGTGCGAACCGCAGCAAACGAGGTCCTCGAGGAACGGCATTATGATTGCGAAAAGGCAAGCAGCTAAGCTATTCGATTACAGCAAAAAACACCTTGACTATTCAAGGTGTTTTCTTCATTATATGGCTTCAATTGCGACTATCAGAGCACGAACGATACTGTCAAGCTCCATTGACGGCTCTTTGTTCTGCTCCTTTGAATAGGGAACGTGGATAAATCCGACCTTGACCTCGCTGCCGTCGAAATGTGAAAGCAGCGTATAAAGCAGGTCGTTACAAACGTAAGCACCGGCTGAATAGGAGACCTTCGAAGGGATCCCCCGTGCGTTTATTGCTTCCGCCATTTTTCGAATGGGTAGAGTAGAAAAGCGTGCATTTTCGTCTCCCTTTACGATCGGCTCGTCGATCGGCATGTTTCCCTTGTTATCGGGAATCGGTGCATAGCGCAGATTAATTCCGACAAGCTCGGGAGTGACCGCATCTCGCCCTCCGGCCTGACCAACCGATAATATAATATCGGGTCGGATCTCATCTGCAACCGCTATGACGCGTTCTGCCGCCTCTCCGAAAACCACGGGAACAAGCAACTTTGTCAGCTCGTATTCATTTATTCTGTCCGGAAGAAGTGAGACCGCCTCCCACGAAGGGTTTCTCGATTCGCCATCAAACGGCTCAAAGCCTGTTATCAATAGTTTCTTCATTTTTCGACGTCCTTTTTCTTCAGTTTTCTGTACTGAAGCGGCGTGACTCCGTATTTTTTCTTAAAAAGCGTGTGGAAATATCCGTCAGAGCTGATGCCTACCTCTTCAGCAACACGCGCAACGCTTATATCCTTCGTCCGAAGCAGTATCTCTGCCGCCTTCAGCCGCTTACTGTTTATCAGCTCAGGTAGGCTGCAGCCAAATTCTTTCGAAATAATTCGGCTAACCTGACGCTTACTAAGATACACATTCTTTGCGATATCCGATAGCTTAACACCGCATTTTATATGGCTGTTTATGATGGTCTCAATAGCGTTGATGTGCCTTTGCGATATTTGTGTTGCGTAGTCCGATATTACATCGGGAAGCAGCGCCTCAATTATCTCATTGAACAAAAGCGTGATAAGAAGCTCGGCGTCATTATTATCGCCACTCTCCCTCGACTCAAGCTTTTCCGCGGCTTTTCTTACGTAGAATATTGCATCGTCGGAGAGTGTGACCGAGCTTATTTTGTTCTTTATCTCATTTTCAAGCACGGTGTTTTCCTTGGCGAAGGAAAGCAACAAACAATAGCTCTTATCATCACTCGGCACAGAGTAATGACCTATTCTCGGGGGGATTATCACGGCAGATCGTTCATATACCGATTCCCCATTTTCGGTTATCAGCCTGAGCTGACCGTCGGTTACAAAAAACACCTCGTAGGTAAAATGAGTATGAACCACCTCAAAGGCATTTTCATCCCTTCTCCCGTTGGTAAGTATTTTTGCGGCTTCTCCGATTCCGAACACGTTAAGCTTATGCGATCGGCTGTTTATTAAAAATGCATGTCTTTCCATATCTGAATGATAACACCAAGCTGACATAAAATCAATAGCAATTTCCGAAAAACCTTAAAAAAAGGACATTGTCGATCAAATCGTGCCGTCTTCTCAATTGTTTTTCAAAATTATCGGCGCTATAATCTAATCATAACCACCACGAAAGGAATACGCTATGTCTGTAATCAGGATCAATCTTACCGAAAAACACGAAATTTCGCCTTACCTTTATATGCAGTTTATGGAGCCGCTCGGAAACGCAGATCCCTCCGTCGACGCCGCTTGGGATTTTGAAAATGACGACTGGTTCCCGCAGGTGGTCGACAT
Source organism: Eubacteriales bacterium (assembly GCA_045540115.1). Lineage (GTDB taxonomy): Bacteria > Bacillota > Clostridia > Oscillospirales > CAG-272 > Colimorpha_A. The sequence goes on along the minus strand of JAZQGR010000082.1, from coordinate 43,936 downwards.
TATAAAGCATCTTTCGCCCACGATGATCCGCTTCGGCGGTTGCTTTGCCTCGTATTACCATTGGAAGGAAGGAATCGGGCCGCAGAAAACGCGCGTTCCAATGAGAAATCTCTGTTGGGAAGGAAAGTACCTTAATCAGGTCGGAACTCACGAATTTCTCGAGCTCTGCCGCAGAGTTGGCGCTGAGCCCCTTCTGAACGTCAATATGGAAACCGAGGGCGTCAAGATATGGCAGTACCCGAAAAACGACACTATCCGTCTTGGTACGGCTGATGAGGCTGCCGAATGGGTCGACTACTGTAATAACCCCGATAACGCGCTCCGCAAAGCCTACGGCTACGAAGCTCCCTACAACGTCAAATATTGGCAGGTTGGAAACGAGACCTCCTACAAGCTCCTCGGCACTCAGTGGCTCTCCGCTGACGAAAACCGCGACATCTGCCATCGCTTTGCAAAAAAGATGAAGGCGGTAGACCCGTCCATCAAGATAATCGGTTGGGGAGATTACGACCACGACGGCGACCTTACATGGCCGAGCAAGATAAGTCAGGTCGACGAGGTCGATATCGTCGCGTTCCACCATCATCCGAGAGCAGACAAGGGCTCGCCTCTTTACGACATAAATTACCGCAAGGATATGGGCGCTGCCTGGGATGCGCTAATGAAGGCACCGAGCGAGGTTGAGGATCACCTCAAGCAAATAAGAAACGACATCGGCAATAAGCGCCTTGCTATGACCGAGGGTCACTACTGCGTTCCCGGCAGAAACCGCAACGAGCTTCTCTCGACCTGGGCTGTCGGCGTATCCTACGCAGTATGGCACAATATGCTTATGCGCCATTCCGACGTTCTCGACATCGCTACCATGGCGGACTTCATCGGTACCGTTTGGCAGTGCAACGCCGTTTTGATGACCGCTCCTATGTGGGATAACGGAAAGTGCTATCTCCAGCCCGTCGGCGAGATAATGCGTCTGTTCAGAGCACATCAGGGCAAAAAGGCGCTCGATATATCCTACAACGGAAGCATCGATGCTGTCGCATCCGTAAGCGGCAACAAGATATTCCTCCACTTAGCAAACACCTCAATGGATAAAGCCGAGAGCATCACCTTCGACCTCGGCGGACGCGAGATACTCGAGGGCAAGATGTTCTGCATCGATGCCGATCCCGAAACCGAAATAACTCCCGAAACCATCGGCTGCTTCGACGAAACGGTTTCCGCCTTTGAGGGCAACACCGTAACGCTCCCCAAGGCGGCTGTCGCGGCGATTGAAATTACTCTGAAATAATAAAAAATCCCCCCGTCGGGGGATTTTTTATTATTTCAATTTATAGTGCTCGTCGATCATTTTCTGCTTTTGGGGATCGCCGTAGGTATTCGCGGTGTCGGCAAACGTCGCCTTGACGCAATCTTTTTTACGCGAGGTCTTGACACGCTTCATAAGCTCCTCGTAGTAAAGATCCTCATCGATAGGAAGCTCGACCTCCTTACCGAGGAACGCCGAAAGATGCATAGCGTTCGAGAGCATAAGTCCGTTTATGCCCTCGCTGCCGTGTGCAACAAGCTTGCCGCCGCGAAGGATCGCATCTGCCCAAGCATTGAGAACACCGATATGCTGAGGATTCTTTCCGTCGGTCTCGATCTCCTTGAGATTACCGATAAGACAGCCGAACACCTCTTTATTTGTTGCCGAAAATTCGGGCTCGCTCATTTCAAATTCGTCCATTATGAGCTTGCCGTCCTCAACGACGAACTTCGCCTTATCCATCTGTATTTCAAGTCGGTTGCTTCCGCGTCCGTCGCCCGTCGTTGTAACGAACACGCCCGTTGCGCCGTTTTCGTACTCAACGTAAGCGGTTACGTCGTCCTCGACTTCGATATCGTGCCATTTTCCGAAATGGAGATGTGCCTGAACCTTTACGGGCATTCCGCAGATCCACTGCCAAAGGTCAAGCTGATGCGGGCACTGATTCAGGAGAACACCTCCGCCCTCGCCTGCCCAAGTCGCACGCCATCCGCCCGAATTATAGTATGCCTGCGGGCGGTACCAGTTTGTGATGATCCAGTTTGTGCGGCGGATCCTTCCGTATTCACCGCTCTGAACGAGCTCGCGAAGCTTTCTGTAAAGGCAGTTCGTTCTCTGGTTGAACATCATGCCGAAAACGACCTCAGGATGCTTTTCCGCAACCTCGTTCATCTCTCTTGCCTGCTTTGTGTAAACGCCCGCGGGCTTTTCGACCATAACATGAATACCGTTCTCGATACAAGCAATCGCAAGTGAGGCGTGATCGTAATGAGGAACTGCGACGATAGCGGCGTCGATAAGCCCGCTCTTTATCATCTCCTCGGCTGTGTCAAAATAATTGACCTCCGCGCCGAACTTTTCCTTTGCCCATATCAGGCGCTCGGGATCGTTATCCGCGATCGCCGAAAGAACGAAGTCGGGGCAGCTTCCCTTTACCACGTTTGACGCGTGGCCTGTTCCCATATTTCCTATACCGATAATACCAAGACGAATCTTTTCCATAATATCACCTCGTTTAATTGAATCCGCAAGCGGTCAGATAATCATAGCTGCGCTTAAGACAGTCGAATGGATCTTCGCCGTTACAGTCGTCCTGCTCGACCATCATATATTTTGTGCCCGATGCCTCGGCAGCCTTGAATACGCGGTCGAAATTAATATTACCTTCTCCTACTACCGCCATCTTCTGTCCGAAGGCGCAGTCCTTAAGGTGAATAACGGGGACTCTGCCGCTCAAGCGCTCAATATAATCGGCAGGATCTGCGCCGCCGACCTGCGCCCAATAAGTATCGAGCGTGAAGCCCATAAGGTCTTTCGGCATCGCCTCAGCCAGAAGCGTCATAACCGTCTTGTTGCCAAGCTTCTTGAACTCTGCCGCGTGGTTATGATACATAAAGTACTTGCCCTCGCTCTTAAGGATATTACAGGGCTCGGTATAGGTCTTGGCAAAGAGCGGAACGTTGTTTTCGCCGCCGTCGCAGCCAAAATCAAACCAGCCGAGACCGATATTATCACAGCCGAGTATCGTATGCTCCCTCGCGACCTGAAGAGTATCGTTCCGGATTCTTTCCGGCGAAATGTGAGTAAGAACACACTTGAGACCGAGCTTATCAAGCTCCGCCTTCATTTCGGTGGGATTGTACTCGCATACTCCCGAAAGCTGAACGGTCGTATAGCCGATATCAGCTACCTTTTTGAGCGACTCGTAAAGGTCGTCCTTAGTTTTGCAGAAGTCACGGATCGTGTAAAACTGCGCACCAATTTTCATTGTCTTATCCTCCCAACAATTTTATCAAACGCCGTTACAGCGGCGTCAAAAGCCGTATTTGAATCGGGGAAGGAGAATGTACCGATGCTGCTCTTTTCTCCCTCTCTTTCGAGCCCTGAAAGCCCTTCGAATACCGCAAGATGCGGCTCGAGCGTGAAGGAAATCTTGCCGTTCTCGATAAGATCGGTCACGATTTTCGAAACGTTCCCCTCACCGTATCCCGCGGGAACGATGCTTCCGTCAAGACGGGAATCCTTGATATGCATATATTCAATATAATTTTTCAGCATTCCGTAGGCATCAAGGGTATTAACTCCGCATTGAACGTAATTCGCGGGATCGAACACCGCCTTGATCTCGGGAATGGTCTCGTGAATAATCAAGCATCTTTCGGGAACGTCACCGAATATCCCCTTTTCGTTTTCGTGGCAGAGGGTAACTCCGCTTCCGACCGATGCCTCGGCAAGCCTGCTCAATCTTTCGAGCACTTTGTCCTTGTACTGATCGACATTGCCGTTAATATAGAAGGAAAAAATTCTCATCTTACAGGCGCCAAGAATATTTGCAAGGTCAAGGGTGTGCTTGAATTTGTCAAGATGAGCGTCAAAATCATCGTCGATGCCGATTTTGCCTATCGGCGATCCGATCGAAAACACCGATACTCCCGACGCGTCGAGCTTATTTTTGACCTCGCGCGCCTTATCAAGCGTAATATCGGAAATATTCATTCCGTCAACGCCGCGTATCTCAAGACCGCTAAGATCGTTTCGCAGAATCGCTTCTATCTGTCCGTCGATCTGCGGACAAGCCTCGTCGGCGAAAGCGTAGATGTTCACCTTATTCATAATATCACCTCAAGTATATTTTATTACAAGCTGAATTTAAATGCAATTACGATAAAAGCTAAAAATATATTGCAAATCGCGCTTTTTTATTGTATAATGATTTCGAGGTGATATTAATATGATGCCAATAATTGATGCAAAAAAAACATATACCGAGAATCCCGATACAAGACTGTTTCAGATGCATACTCACGACGGCTACGAGGCTTACTGTTTTCTCGGCGGAAAGGCAAAATATTTCGTTGAGGGTACAGTTTACCCCCTCCGCCCCGGTGATATTCTGATAATGAAAAAGGCAGAGTCGCATACGCTGTTGCTCCTGAAGGATCAGCCTTATGAAAGAATAGCAGTACACTTCGGCGCAGACTCGCTCGTCGGAGAAGGCAGAGACCGATTGCTCACTTTTTTAAACGATCGCCCTCTCGGGAAAAACAATCGCTTTCCCGCCTCGCTTTTCAAGGAAAAGAATTGGCTTTATTATCTGAATAAGATCTGCGAGAGCAACGACTTAAGCACTCAAAAGCTTTATCTTACAGTCCTGATCTCCGAGCTTTGCGATTCGGCTCACGATATCCGCCCCGACAGCGAGGCGCGTGACAACATTTCCGAGGTCATTGCTTACATAAACTCGCATCTGAGCGACGATATATCGCTCGACAGCATCTGCTCGGTATTCCACACAAGCCGCTCGCATACGAACAGAAAATTCCGACAAATGACCGGCTCGTCTATGTGGGAATACATCAAGCGTAAGCGACTGCTGATGGCAAAGGAGCTGCTTTTCAGCGGCGAAAATCCCTATCGCGTCTACGAAAAATGCGGTTTCAACGAATACAGTTCCTTTTACCGCGCTTACAAAGCGGAGTTCGGCGTCAGCCCTAAAAGCGACCACAAAAAGCCATAACGAAAAAGCCTCCGACGGCGACCGTCAGAGGCTTCTTTTTTATTTATTCTTTATTTTTTCTTCCTTTTCTTAATAACAGTGACCGTTACAGCCGCGCCGACGCCGGCAAGAACGATAGCCGCGGGAATGATGATTGCAAGAGGATTCAGCTTTTTGCCGCCTTCTTTTTCCATCGGCTCGTATGTTACGATCGGACGGTTCGGGCGAGTCGGTCTTGTTGTTTCCTTTTTTTCGGTCGTTTCTCCGGGAGAAAGCATCGTCTCAAACGCCGATGTCTCACTCGAGGTTTCCTTGCCGCTGTAAACGTCAAGCTGAGACATATCGCGCTTTATCGTAAAGGTTGTCATCTTGCGAACGCCCTCAACGTTTTCAGACGGGCCTACGTTCACTATCTCGAAAGTGATGTGATCCTCATAGAAATCAACGAGTGTTATCTGAGAAACCTGCGTACTGTCGCCGGGCTTTGTGGTGTTGGGATCAAGATGCGTCATGGTATTGGATATTGAGACGGCGTGAATGTACTGATAGCCGTTCGTATTGAAGGAGCCGTCTGCATTCTGAGTCCTTCCGCCGAAGCTCCAGATCTGCTCGGATGTATTGTACCAAGCACTCTCCTCCTCGGTTCTCCAATGGAGGTGACCATAGATATACATCGCATTCGGATACTGCTCCATCGTTTCCATTAGCATATCCACGGGATGACCGAGATTTGCATACTGGCTTGGAGGACGAAATTCCTTTCCGACCCCGTCAACCGAGTAGTTGTAATGGCACATTACCATTACGGTCTTGTCGGCACCGATCTCGGCAAGCTGCTCCTGAAGCCAGATTATCTGCTGAGGATATATGACCTGACTTGTGCCACGGTCCTCAGATGTTGGAATGGCGTTGCCCGTATACGGCTGGTTGATTCCGATAATATCGAGTCCGCCGACATTGTAACGGTAGCAAAGCACCTCATCGGGATAACGGCAGGCAAGAGGATTGCCCGTTATATCCTTCATATAAAGCGCGGCATAGTATCCGCCCGTTCTGTTCAGCATCCAGTACGTATAGCTTCCCGAATGGATACGGACTGAGGGATCCTTCCATTCCGCGATAACGCCGGGCTGCTTATCGTGGTTGCCGGAAATGTAGAAAATGTTCTTTCCCGTCTTTGTCGCGGTAGCGAGGGCATTGTCAAGAGCGGTATAGGTCGAGATTATGTTCTCATAAGTCCAGGGGCTCTTTTGCATATCCTTTGAATGGTAGATAGCCTCGCTTGTTACGTCGCCCGTGAGAAGTATCGCATCAACGCCGCCGCGTTCCTTGATATAATTGATTCCTCTCGTTACGTTCTCCTTGAGCGGCTCGTCGGTATTTATTCTTTCGCCCTCAATGTGAAGGTCGGACATAAATGCAAGACTGTAAAGAGGTGTCTGACCTTCGTTATTATACTCACGGTCAAGCTCGCCCGTATAAAGCGACTTGATCGCGGTCGAAAGCGAGCGCACGTACACCTTGTCGCCGCTTCCGTCATAAACGAGTTCAATATTCACCTTTTCATCCTGATCGAGAATTACCGATTCAAAAATTGTCGTTACGCTGTTCGTAACCTGATAAGTCTTGATCGTAGCTCCGTTTTTCGTTACCTTGACGGTCGAGGTTCCTGCCGTCGCTCTCTGAAGCTTTGCCGTGATCTCAAATCTTCCCGAGCGAGGCGCGACGAAGGAGAGAACGGCGTTTTTCTTTACCGCGCTCATTCCGCAGGCATCGGTCACTTTCTGATCGGGATCCTTGTCTATCGAAGTCTCATACCAGAAGTAAAGATCGTTTCCGTCCGCATAACCGCGAGCTGTTGAAACGAGATCGTTCCCCGGATAGCTATCAAGCTTATAGGTCTTGCTACCGCACTTCAGCTCAAGCTTCTTTACGCGCGATGCGAAACCGTTTGTTGCTTCGTTATCTGCCGCAACCTCCATTATAAAGAGCAGATCCTCGCCTTTTTTGAGGTTTACTGTTCCTTCGAGGGTATATTTCTGCGCATCGGTAAGGTTTTCATCGGTCTTTTCGTTCGTGACAGTCGCGATAACATCATTACCCTTGACGACCGAATAAGTCACGCCCGAATATTTTTTCGGCATTCCACCAAGCGTCGTTCTTTTGAGAACGATTTCGGAAAAATCATAGCTTCCGTCTGCGGGAGCATGGAAGGCTATGACGAATTTCGTGTTTTTTGACGGAGCAGCCATGAAGATATCGTCCTTTTGATACTCCGCATAAGAACTGTTGAACTTGTTTACGTTAAGACCACTGTCTCCGTCACCGACATAGTTATAATCAACGTTCTTGCTAGGCTCTGTTGGAAGCAGGTTTACCTGCTCACCGCTTGCAACATTTACACCGTAGGCACGGAAGGTCGGGGTTTCCTTGGATGTCGGAACATAAATCCCGAGCTTCTTGCTTCCCGCATAAAACTCATAGGTGTCAAGATAATGCCATTTACTTTCGTAATTGAACTTCATGCCCGCACGATCCTTCTCGCCGAAACCGTCTATACCCTTCGCGGGAGAAAGATCATAAACTGCTCTGTGAACCTGCGCAGTAATGCTGTGATGGTCCTCGTGCTTCGGCGGCATCGTAGCGCCGAGCGCCACAGTACCAAGCATAACAGCCATGCCGAGAATAAGGGACACTGTTCGTAATAAAAACGATAGCTTTTTCATACTTTCCTCCATTATTTTTTAATCTGCTTCATGTCGCGCTTTATAGTATAGGTCGTCATCTTTCGAACACCGTCGACATTTTCCTTTTTACCGACGTTTACAATCTCAAATGTAATGTGATCAGTATAAAAATCTACGATCATTATCTGGCTAACGTTCGTGCTTTCTCCGGGCGTGACTGAGGGGTCAACACGTGTCGCGGTATTTGATATCGACGCAGCATGAATATAATGATATCCGTCGGTAGTAAACGATCCGTCGTCATTCTGAACCTTATTGCCGAAGCTCCAGATCTGCTCTGAAGTATTGTACCAGGCGCCCTCCTCCTCAGTCATCCAATGAAGATGACCGTAGTTGTAGATAACGTTCGGATATTCCTCAAACAGCTCTATCAACATATCTCTCGAATCGCCAAGATGGCTGAGATGCGCCGGAGTATAGAACTCCTTTTTTTCACCGTCGATCGAATAGCTGTAATGACAGATCAGCATTACGGTCTTGTCTTTTCCGATGCTCTCAAGCTGCTCCCTTATCCAAGTGACCTGCTGAGGGTACATCTGCTGAGAAGCACCCCTGTCTTCCTCTCGGGCATCGGGATAACCGGTGTAAGACTGATTTATTCCTATATACTCCATACCGTCCACGTTATAACGATAGCAGAGTACCTCGTCGGGATAACGGCAGAGCAAAGGATCGCCCGTTATATCCGCCATATAAAGCGCAGAGTGAAAATCTCCGCTTCTTGCGGTTATCCATTTTCTGTAATTGCCGGAATGGATTCGGACAGAAGGATCCTTTTGCTCGGCAATGACTCCGCATTGCTTATCGTGGTTGCCCGAAACGTAGAAAATATTCTTTCCTGTCTTTGTCGACTTTGAAAGAAGCTCGTCGAGGCAATCAATCGTCGATATTATATTATCGTAATCCCAAGCGCTCTTTTCGATTTCCTTGGTATGATATATAGCCTCGCTGATAATATCTCCGCCGAGAAGAAGAACGTCAACGCCACCGCGATCTCTCAGATAGTCTACCGCGTTAACGATCACCTGCTTTGGCGGGAAAACGCTTAACGGCTTTTTACCGTCTATATGAAGATCGCACATAATGCCGACGCTGTGTATGGGAGTCTGTCCTTCGTTATCGTATTCACGGTCAAGCTTTCCCGTGTAGAGCAGCTTTATCGCTGTCGAAAGCGAGCGGGCAGATACCTTGTCGCCGCTTCCGTCACAAACAAGCTCAAGCGCAACAGTCTCGTTTTCATCGAGAACCGCCCTGAATTTTACTTCTGTCTCCTTATCGGTGACGGTAAAGCTCTGTATAACGGCGCCGTCTTTTGTCGCATTGAAGGACGAGCTTCCCGCCGTTTCTCTACAAAGAATGGCAGTTATCTCAAAGGTTCCCGAGCGGGGAGCGACAAATCTGATAACGGCATTTTCCTTTATCGCGCTCATAGTGAAAACGTCAGCGGTCTCTGACGCCATATCGCGATAGAAATACAGTCCGTCGTTGTTTGCATAACCGAAAACGGTCGTCTCGCTTTCGGGCTCATATACAGAAAGAGGCTCACTTCCCGCGCAAAATTCGTACGTATCAATATGAACTCTGTGGCTGAGCCAATGGAGCTTGACACCCGCGCGCGGACTTTCTCCGAAGCCGTCGGGATCGGTTTTCGACAAATAATATACCGTAACGTGTGTTCTTGCGGATCTTTTCACAAATTCCGCGTGCTTGGGCGGCATTGTTATCGCTTTTTTCATATCCATATATACCTCCGTGGAGTGCATTATATATGTATTATAATATTAAATTATGTAAATGTCAACAAAAAACACATCGTTTCAGCGCGGTTTTTTTCATCAAAATCACACTCAACATCAAATTGCATTATAATAACAAAAAAATCACGGCTTCAGCCGTGATTTTTTTGTTACGAAAGTGCTTCGGAAAGCGCATTTCCGATCTCGGCGCGGATCTTGGCAAATCCGTCGCTCGATTCATTTATAACAGTCTGGCAGGGCGCGGCAGAAAGGATCATTTCGACGATCTTCTCGCGTCCGAGCACCTTTTCCGCTATATTGAAGAGGTCAATATCGTCAATACCGTCGCGGACGAGCTTCATTCTGTGCGAAACGACAGGTCCGTCGATACCGACCTTCGTTCCGGGATAGAAGAGTATGCCGTCGCCGTGGATATCGTTTCGGAAGGTATCGACGTCATTCCACGGATCGTCGATACGTGTCCAATAGTTCGCTCCCCAGTAAAGGAAACCGTCTACCTCGTATCTGTACTGAAGCCAGAAAAGGATTCTGCTGCCGAGGCCCTGATCGTTTGCGAAAATGTTTACGTATGGCGGCTGAGGGTAGTTGCAAACGTACCACCAGACGCGGTCTCCCTTTTTCTTGAACTCCTTCATTCTGTCGTAAACAGGCGCATACTTTTTCTTCTGCTCCTCGCTGTAAATATCCTCGAAAAGCTTCGCCTTCGGGCACCAGATATCGTGAAGCTTTGACATATATTCGATCTGGTCTGTGTTCTCGTCGACGTCAAGGTCAACGTAGAAGGGAACGACCTGATGAACACCGGGCATAAGGGAATGAAGCTTCTCGGAGCGCTCCTTGAGCTTTATCAGATGCTCCATTGTCGTCGGCTCGTCAAGCGGATAAACGTATGCCTTGTGTAGCCAATCGGGGTTAGAAGCGAGCTTTTCGCCCATTTTCTTAAGCTCATCCTCAGTTCTTGCCGAGCCGTAGCCGCCGAGGTCGAGGTCGCAAGCAAACGAAGTTACGCGGGGATCTGACATATATGCATCTGCGCGCGGATCAAGCAGCTCGTAAGGAAGAGAGTAGGCGCTGATGCGATGATCGAGAAGAGTATCGTAGTACTTCTTGTACATTTCGTTTTTTTCTTCCTCGTCGCTAAGACCATGGAATCTTGCGATCTGACTCGTAATGAGACCAACAGCCGTTTCGCAGGTCGGAGCGACAGGCATTGCAAAATTCCATACACGGATATTTACAGTGTATTTTCCGATGATCTCGCCGTCGCATTCCGCTTCGGCTGTCACCGTGTAGTCGCCCGCCTTCGTTTCGGCAGTTGAGCGAAATTCGATCATAACCGTTGTCGGAGTCTCGCTCGAAAGCTCGACCTCGCCGTCGGTCGGAACGAGCGGATCGGGCCAAAGCTCTCCGCGAACGGGAACGAAATGCTCTATATAAAGCTGATGAGTAATTCCCAAAACCGAGCTCAGCTTGATATTAACCTTCTTTTTCTCGTCGGAAACAAAGGAAATCTGGCAAACCTCCGCCTCGTTTTTCGCCATAAACACGTCGTACGAAGAAGAAAGCGTCTCGGGTGCCTTCGCACTTCCGACAATTTTATCAAAGCCGTGAGTTATCCATGTTTTTATCATAACATAGCCCTCCTTGTAATTTTTTCTTAATTATAACATCTCTTTTCGAATAATACAATACAGTAAGCAAAAAAATCAGCCGTTTTCACGGCTGATTTTTGATTTTATATTGCTTTTTCGATCGCTTCGCCGATGGCTTTTCTGACTTCCGTGATCTTGTCGATATCCGACGCAAACTCGGTAAGGGAGGGAGTGACCTCGTTTATCTTTTCGATAACGAACTCGCGTCCGAGAAGCTTTTCAGCGAGCACGAACATCTCGTAATCCTCAATACCGTCACGGAATATCTTCATACGGAGCGAGGGGATAGGTCCGTCGATTCCGAGCTTCTTTCCGGGATAGAAAAGGATTCCCTCCGCATAAACGGGAACGCTAGGCTCACCGGGATTTCCTCCCATACAGCTGTTCCAGACGGTCTCCCACGGATCGATTCTGGTTCCGTGATAATCCCACGCGTTGCAAGACCAATAGAGGAAGCCGGTTGCTCTTCTCTCATAGCACTGCCAGAAGATCGGTCTCTGCCAATTGCCGGGATAGTCGGCGAAAAGCGCGCCGTAGGGCTTTATCGGAGCGTTGCAGATATATGTCCACATTTTGTCTCCGCGCGCGATAAGATCGTCCATTCTCTGCCAGAAGGTCTTTTCGGGCTTGTAGTCAAGATAGCGCTCATGCGACATAACGTCGTCGTAAAGAGCGAGCTTAGGACAGTGGATATTGATATACTGCGCCATGTGGTCGACCTGATCGGTCTTTTCGCCCATCTGAATATCGGTGAAGAAAGGGGATGTGCGTCCGATCTTCGGGCAAAGCGCCTTAAGGCGCTCACTTCTCTTCTGAAGCTCCTCGAGATGCTCGGGCTTATACGGCTCGTCAAGAGGATAGAAGAACGCCTTTCTCGTCCATTCGGGATTGCTTGTTACCTTGTTATAGTACTTGAGAAGCTTCTCATCATCCGCCTCCCAGTACATCGAGAAGGAGGTCACACGCGGGTCTGACATATAAGCGTCCGCACGATCGTCAAGAATATCGTAAGGAAGAACGTACGCGCTGATGCCGTGATCGAGGAGCATATCGTAATACTTCTTGTAAAGCTCGTCGTCACAGTAGCCGTGCAGGCTCTCGATACGCCATCTGCCAAGACCTACTGCGGTCTGAAGCGTCTTATTTACGGGAAGGGCGAAATTCCATACGTGAACAGTCACCTTGTAGCTGCCGATAACGTTATCGCCGTCCTTTGCTTCGAAAACGAACTCGTGGTCGCCCGCCTCTACGTTAGCCGATGTTCTGAACTCGATAAGGAACGGGGTAGTCTCATTTGCCGCAACTGCGATCTCATCGCCGTTATAGGGAACGGTCGAGTCGGTATAATACTTGCCCTCAATAAGATGCTTATGATCGCAGGAGGTGATGCCGTAAATCATACTGCGCTCACCCGATACGAGCTTGAGAGAGATCTTCGCGTCGCTTTCGGGACGGAAAGCGATCTGACAGCCCTCGGTCTCGCCCTTAGCCATATATACGGTATATTCCTTTGCCGTTGCGGCAGGGGAATCGGAAAGAAGCTTGTCGTAGCTGTGAGTCAGCCAGCTTGAAATTTTAGTGTTCATAGTGTTTCTCCTATAAATATTTTGTAGGCGTTCCTTTCTTGCCTCCCCCTGAGGGGAAGGTGGCTGAGTGAGGCAACGCCGAGCGAAGTCGGATGAGGTGTATTGAACAAAAAAACCCCGATTTACTAAAATTAGTTACTTCACCTATGGAACACCTCATCCGTCAACCTTCGGTTGACACCTTCCCCTCAGGGGAAGGCAAGACAACGTTGTTCGTTATCGATATGTTAAGCGTCAAACAAACGGGCGGACAGTATATCCGCCCGTTCTATAATTATCTCTGTACTCGTCCGCTTGCGTCGCCGCCTGCGAGAGTCATTACCTCGGCTACGGAAACGAGATTGTAGTCGCCCTCTATCGAGTGCTTGAGACAGCTTGCCGCAATTGCAAACTCGATTGCCGCCTGAGGCTCGACGCCGTTCATCATCGAATAGATAAGCCCGCCGCCGAAGCTGTCGCCGCCGCCTACGCGGTCAACGATATGAATGCTGTACTTCTTGGAGAAATATGCCTGACCGCCGATGTAGAGCATACCCGACCAGTCGTTGTCGTTTGCGCTCTTGCTCTCACGGAGAGTGATAGCAACTGCCTTGAAGCCGAAGCGGTCGGTGAGCTTCTTCGCAACCGAGATATATCCGTCGCGGTCAAGCTTTCCGCCCGTGATGTCGCTTCCGTCTGCCTCGATTCCAAATACGTCCTTCGCATCCTCCTCGTTTGCGATGCATACGTCAACGTACTTGCAGATCTCTCCCATTACCTGTCCGGCCTTTTCCTTGCTCCAGAGCTTCTTGCGGAAGTTAAGGTCGCAGGAAACGGTGATTCCCTTTGCTCTTGCCGCCTTGCAGGCTTCAAGAGTGATCTCAGCCATCTCGTCGGAGAGAGCGGGAGTAATACCCGTGAAGTGGAACCATTCAGCGCCGTCGAGGATGGAATCCCAGTCGAAATCCTCCTTCTTTGCCATTGCGATAGCACTGTAAGCGCGATCGTAGATGACCTTACTCGGACGCTGAGAAGCGCCTTTTTCACAATAATAGATACCGACGCGCTCGCCTCCGCGAACGATCTTCGAGGTATCAACTCCGAACTTGCGGAGGCTGTTTACCGCCGACTGACCGATCTCGTGAGCCGGGAGCTTGGTTACGAACTGAGCGTTGATTCCGTAATTTGCAAGCGATACCGCCACGTTTGCCTCGGCGCCGCCGAAGGTTGCCTGATACTTTTCCGCCTGAAGGAATCTGAGATAGTTTTCGGGCGCAAGACGAAGCATAAGCTCGCCGAAGGTTACTGCTGTTTTCATTTGTTTTCCGCCTCCATTTTCTCAAGTGCTTCGCTTACCATGAAGCTTCCGCCGACTGCATATACCTTATCGAAATTAAGGAAATCGTCAAGATTGTTTCTGTCAACTCCGCCCGTCGGAATGAACTTGATCTGCGGGAAGGGAGCCGCAAGTGCCTTGAGAGCCTTAAGACCGCCGTAAACGTTTGCGGGGAAGAACTTAACGACCGTAATTCCGAGCTCGAGCGCCTGCATGATCTCGGTAGGCGTTACACAGCCGGGATAATAGGTGATCCCTCTCTCCTTGCAGATCTCTGCAACGGGGATCGAAAGACCGGGCGAAACGATGAACTTCGCTCCTGCCTCAAGTGCCTTCTCGCACTGTTCGGCATTGATAACAGTTCCCGCACCGATATTCATTTCGGGATAATTCTTGACCGCGTAAGCGATAGCCTCTGCGGCACAAGCGGTACGGAAGGTGATCTCCGCACAGTTGATTCCGCTCTTTTTGAGCGCGGTGAGAATCTTATCGGTCTCACCTAATTCTTTGATTACAACAACAGGAATGAGCTTATCCATTTTTCTTTACCCCCAGATATTCAACTACGTTGTTTATACAAATGTCCTTTACTACGCTTCCGACAAGCTCGATATCGCCCGTCATCTCGCCGTTTTCCATCATCTCGCCGAAGTAAGAGCAAAGAATACGGCGGAAGTAGTGGTGACGGGGATAGGAGAGGAAGGAACGGCTGTCGGTAAGCATACCGACGAAGGCGCCGATATGTCCCGTCGCGGTTAGGTCGCGGAGATGATTTTCCATACCGACCTTATTGTCGAGGAACCACCAAGCGGGGCCGAACTGCATCTTGCCCTTCGCCACGCTGTCCTGGAAGGAGCCGATAAGAGTCATGATCTCGGTATTCATCTTCGGGTTGAGGTTGAACACAATGGTCTTTGGAAGGCTGCCCTCGTTATTGAGTCGGTCGAACAGGCGCGACATATTCGCGATGCTGTTGTCCTCGGCGATGCTGTCATAGCCGGTATCGAGACCGAGCTTATTCAGCATAACGCTGTTATTGTTTCTCATCGCACCGACGTGAAGCTCGGTCGCGAGATCATACTTAGCATAAAGCTTGAAGAGGAAATATGTAAGGTATCCTTTGAAGATCTCCTGCTCCGAAGCGGAAACGGGATTACCTGCAAGACGGCTTGCGAACACCTTTGCGGCTTCCTCCTTCGCCGCTACGGGGTAAACCTTCTGAAGCGCGATATCGGTCGCGACGGTTCCGTGAGCGATGAACTCCTTCAGTCTTTCCTCGATTTTGCGTTCAAGACAGTTAAGACACTGAATATCTCCGAGCTTACCTACGAAGGTCAGATACGCGTCAGCCTCGATATTCATTATCTTGTCTGCTCTGAATGCGGGATATACCTTGAAAGCGTAATTTTTCTTTTCGATCTCCTCAAAGGTCGTGAGGTCGTCGAAAATTTCGTTCGTCGTGCAGAGATATGCAACGTTTGAGCCCTCGATAAGGCTTTGGGGAGTAACGTTGTTTTCCTTTATGTAGGTGTTGCACTGCTCCCAGATCGCCTCGGCGTTCTTTTCGTTGATGTCTAAAGTACAGCCGAAGAAGGTTTCAAGCTCTACCTGTGACCAATGGTAGAGCGGGTTTCCGAAGGCGGTACCGAGAGTGCGGCAGTATGCAAGGAACTTATCCTTGTTTGACGCGCTTCCCGTAATGTACTCCTCGTCAACGCCGTAGTTTCTCATAAGACGCCACTTGTAATGGTCGCCCGAGAGCCAGATCTCGTAAAGGTCGGAGAACTGCTTGTTCTCAAGGATCACCTTTTCGGGAAGATGGCAATGGTAGTCGAATATCGGCATATCTGCCGCGTATTCGTTATACAGCTTTTCCGCCGTCTTTGTGGTCAGCAGAAAATTTTCCTTTATATAGCTCATAATTATCTCCTTTTTAGAGCTTTATTATTACCTTTATTATAAACTAAAGGGCTTGGGATTTCAACCTTTTTGAACGGATTATTTGGTTTTGTCGGCAAAAACGCAATCCGTCTCAAAGGGTAACGCCCGTTTTATAGAAGGCGATCTCGCGAACGCATTCGCTCTTGCAGATATATTCGCCGTTTACCGTCTTTTTGATGAGGTCGTAAAGTCCTTCGGCGTCCATACTGTGGGCGCTGAAGTCTATCCAGCCGTTCTTCTTTGAGCTAAGCGCCTCGTTCGTCGATATCTTCATCGTCGGAACGAAGGTCGAAAATGGCGTTCCTCTTCCCGTTGTAAAGAGGACAAGCTGACAGCCCGCCGCCGCAAGCGCCGTCGCGGCGATGAGGTCGTTACCCGGCGCGTCAAGAACGGAAAGCCCCGTCTTTTTCACTCTGTCGCCGTAGGAAAGAACGTCAACGACAGCTGAACTGCCGCCCTTCTTTATACAGCCGAGCGACTTTTCTTCAAGCGTCGTGATTCCGCCTGCCTTGTTTCCGGGGCTGGGATTCTCGTATACGGGGAATCCGTGGTCGGTATAGAATTTCTTGAAGTTTACGATCATCTTTTCGTACGCCTCGTAGACCTCTTGGCTTTCGCATCTGTTCATCAGGATCTGCTCTGCGCCGAACATTTCGGGAACCTCGGTAAGAACCGTGCTTCCGCCCGCAGCTATAACGCGGTCTGAAACGGTGCCGACAAGGGGATTTGCGGTAATACCCGAAAATCCGTCGGATCCGCCGCACTTAAGACCGATCTTAAGCTCGGAATAGGGGCGTTCTTCCCTTTCGCATTCCTTTGCCTTTTCGGCGAATTTTTCGATTATACCAAGACCGTATGCGATCTCGTCCTCGACCTCCTGACAGTTGAAGAACTCGATGTTGTCACGGCCAAATGGCGCAAGATACTCCTTGATGCCGGACAGACCGTTGTTTTCGCAGCCGAGACCGACGAAAAGAACGTAAGCGGCATTAGGATTCAGCGCGATCGCGCAAAGAAGCTTCTTTATATTCTCGTTATCGTCGCCGAGCTGAGAGCAGCCGAACTGATGAGTAAAGGTATATATACCCTCAAGCGTTCCGCCGATCAGCTTCTGCGCCTGCTCGCACATCTTGATACAGACCTGATTTATGCATCCGACAGTCGGGATGATGTATATCTCGTTACGGATACCCGTCTCACCGTAGGGACGGCGATAACCCATAAAGGTATCGTGACCGCTTCCCTTCGGGCATTCGATCGGGTTGTAGCTGTATTCCATATCCTCGTCGAGATGGGAGCGGACGTTATGGCTGTGTACCCACTCGCCCTCCTTGATATCGGCAGTCGCACGACCGATGATCTCGCCGTATTTTATGACCGTTTCGCCCTTACGAATGTCGCGGCGGGCGAATTTATGTCCCTTCGCTACCGTGCCGTCCTCAAGAGCGACGGCAACGTTATCCTTTTCATTTATAACAAGCGTTTTCATATAAGCGATTCTCCATTTTCAAGAGCCTTAACGTACTTAAGCACCGAAGAAAGGAATCCTTCGTATGCGGTAAGATCCTCGCCCCATACCTTTTCGTCCTTCATAAAGGCTTCAACGCTTCCGCCGCCGACGAAATAATCAAGATAGGGCTTATCGTCGACCACCTCGATCTTGCGGCTCGGAAGTGACGCAACGTACTTTCCCTCGCATTCCGAAACGGAACGGTAAAGCTGCATAAGATATGCGAAGCCCTTTGTCATATTAGGCGCGACAACGCCGTGCTTCTCGTAATAATCCTTGAAGGACGGCAGATTTCTCGCTCTCCATTTCGAGATGCTGTTAAGCGCGATAGAGGTAAGCTGATGGTTAAGGTAAGGATTCGCGAAGCGGTCAAGCACGCTGTCGGCAAACACCTTTGTCGCATTTATATCGTTTGATACGAAAGGAACGATCTCGTTTTCGAGAGTTTCGAGCAGGAAGGAACGAAGCTTTTCGTTCATCATACAATCGTAAACGGTGTGCTCACCCTCCCAGAGTCCCGCGGGAACGAGATTCGTATGGCTTCCGTTAAGAACACGAACCTTGCGCTTCTTGTAATATCCGATATCGTTCGTCAGAACGACCTCGATATTGTGCTTGCCTTCCTTTACGTAGTCGGCAATATCTCCCTTGTTTTCGATAGCCCAGAGTCCGAAGGGCTCGCCTATCGTCATAAGCGCGTCGTTTTCACCGATAAGAGCGGTAAGACGCTCCTTCGTTTCTATATCGCGGGGATAACCCGAGACGATACGGTCGACAAGGGTATTGCAGTAGTAATTCTCCTTCTCGTTCCATATCTTAAACGTTTCAGGCAGATCCCAGAGCTCAATGTAACGACCGACGCAATCGCGTAAAACGTCCGCATTGTTATCAATGAGCTCAACGGGGAGGAGATAAACCCCGCCGAGACCCGCCCGAAAGCGTTCAAGCAAGAATTTTGTAAGCTTTGCGGGATAGGTTATATCCTCAAAGCCGTTTATATCGTCATCACCGTTAAAGCAGATTCCCGCCTCGGTGGTGTTCGAAACAATGATCTTAAGCTCGGGATCGCGAGCAAGCGCATAGTAGCTGTCGGGATCCTCGAAGGGCGAAAGCACCTTGTCGAGAACCTCGATCCTGTATACGTCCTCAACGCTTCTTCCGTCCTTGCTTCCGCGAAGAACGGTGTGATAGACGTTGTTCTGCTTATCGAAGTCGGAAAGATCTCCCATCGGTATCGGCTTTATGACCGTGACGGAATAATCCCCGCCCTCCTCGTTAAGCGTGTTGAAATACGTGTCGGCAAAGGCACGAAGAAAGTTGCCCTGACCGTATTGAAGAATCTTTGTCATTACCAGTTAAGCTCCGCTTTCACTTTATTTATGGTTTCCCAAGCCTCTGTCTCACACCAATAATGCGCCTTCGGCATAACGGTGAGCGAGCAATTGTCGGGCACGCCGGCCTTTGCAAAGATCTTTTCTACCGTCTCGTAGGACTTCTCAACGCCTGCAAGCGGGAAGATATCGTCGAGCTTACCTGTAAGTACGGCAAGCCTTCTCGGAGCGATAAGGCAGGAAAGATCCTCCATCTCAAACCATCTCGACGCCTGCGGAATGTTGTTGCAGACGCAGTGAAGGATCGACATTATAGACGCGCTGTAAGAGCAGAACGCGCAGGAGGGAGCAACGATTCCGATTCTCTCCTCACAGCAGCCCGCATAGAAAGAAGCTGTACCGCCGCCCGAGTTACCGAGAACGACGATCTTATCGAGGTCGATGCAATCGTAAGCCATTTCTTCAAGCGCGTCAATACCGCGGCTGACGTCCCATACTCTTTCACCGATAACGGTTCTTCCGAGGTTGACGGCGGTCATAGCAGTAAAGCAGCACGCATGAACTCCGCCGGGGCCGGGATAACGAGGAGAACGCGTCTCGCCCATACCTCTCTGCTCAATGCAGAGAACCGCGAAGCCGTTCTTGAGCGCCTGAAGACCGAAGGTGCCGCTCTCAAGGAATCTTGAGTCAATATCGTATTTAGACTCACCGATGGAAATATGGAAGCCCGTCGAATGTCCCTGAAGCGCTATTGCAAGCGGGAACTTTCCTTCCTTCTTCGGAAGGAGAAGATACGCGGGAACAAAGTTCTCCTTTTCGCTCTCGTAAGTAAAACGGATTCTCGTATATGTGTCAAATTCAACCGTTTCCTCAATATCAATATTCGTCGGGCAAGCGTTTTCGGCAATAATATCAAGACCGAGAAGCTCTCTCAGCTTGCTCTTGATCTCGTCTCTCCACTCGTCATAATTGCGGCTCTCGTCAAACGAAAGCTTCGGAGCTACGTACTTTGTCAGATACTGATGAACACGGTCGCCTTTAATTTCCTTAATCATAATGCTTCTCCTTTTTTCTCCTTCTATGTGTGAAGGAATATATTGTAAGTCCATTATAGCGAGAAATCCCTTGACATTCAATATAAAATATGTTAAAATACTGCCAAAATACATATATATTTCAAAAACTTTAGGGAAGTAAACCTTATGCAACGCTTTTTTGAAATTGAAGAAACCGCAAAAAGTGCGCCGTGGAATATGAACAGCCCGCATTCTCATCCTCATTATGAGATATACTATCTCACAAAAGGAACGAGAGAATACTTCTTCACGAACACTTCGTACCATATCGAGGCGCCCTGCCTTATCATAATTCCTCCGTACACGATGCACATGACGGAGGGAGGCCCCTTTGAAAGAATAAACATCGACCTTTCCGAGGACTGTCTGAACGGATATCAGAAGCTCGTTCTCGCAAAAAAATCGACGATGATACTTAAGCCGACAGACGAGCAGGCAAGCGAGCTTTTGCGCCTGTTCAGAGAGATGATCGAGACAGACCGTCACTCCAAATATGCCGACGACATCCTTGACGCGCTCTTATCCTATACTCTTCACGCTATAAGCAAGATCGAGTCTCCCGATATGGACACGGTCATTTTCGAAAAGAGCTATATACCTCCGCTTGTCCTCAAGGCAGTCAACTATCTTAACGTTAGCTACGGTGAAAATCATACCCTTGACAGCCTGTCTAAGCGCTTTTTTGTCTCAAAGGCAACGATAATGTATAACTTCAATAAGTATCTTCATTGCCCGCCGATGGATTATCTGCTCATGCTCCGCCTCGCAAAAGCGAAGGAGGAGCTTGTAAGCACCGAAAAGAGCATAAAGGAGATCTCCGAAAGCTGCGGATTCTCATCGCCCAACTATTTCAGCCTTATCTTCAAGCGCAAGGAGAATATTTCTCCCGGCAATTACAGAAAATATCAGAATACGAAAAAGTAAAAAGCCTCATCGGAGGCTTTTTCTTTTGTTTTCACCACCGCTTCCGCTTTTCATAAACTGTATTCACCGAATTGTTTTTTTAAAAATGCCAATCATATTACAGACTTTCTCGGAAATTATTGCAAAAAACAAAGAAAAATGTTATAATTTGTAAAAACGGGCAGGAGGCGCGCATGGAGAAAAAGAAAAAATTCCGTATAAGCGGAAGAGACTGGTATCTCATAATATCGCTTCTGGTGCTTGTCGCACTTCTCCTCATCGGCACGTTCACGCTCGGCCCGAAGCTCGTAAACGCCGCTCGCGATCCCGAAAAACTGCGCGAGGATATCGGCGGCAACAATCCGAGAAGTTGGCTCATATTTATAGGAATACAGTTTTTGCAGGTCATTTTCGCGTTCATTCCCGGTGAGCTGATAGAGGTCGCCGCGGGATATATCTACGGACCGTTTCTCGGAACGTTGCTGTGCCTTATCGGCGTCCTTCCCGCGACCTGCCTGATATTTGGTCTTACAAAACTGCTCGGAAAGAAGTTTACAAAGATCACACTCGACGAAAAGGATCTGAGGAAATTCAGCTTCCTGAACGACGAGAAAAAGCTGACGACGACTCTTTTCCTGCTCTATTTCTTTCCAGGCACTCCGAAGGACGTGATAACCTACTTTGCGGGGATCACGAAGATAAAATTCTTACCGTTCTTACTCATAAGTGTTCTTTGCCGGATCCCGTCGATACTCACCTCAACCCTCGCGGGCGGAGCGCTCGGCGAAAACAAATTCATGCTGACGCTCGTCATTTTCGGCGTCACGGGCATCACGGTCATTTTCGGCTGGCTGATGTTCAAGAAAATTTCAGGCAAAAAAGATAAAAGCCAAGTCGAATGACTTGGCTTTTTAAATATTATCAGGATTCTGTCTCCTCGATCGGCGTGACGATCGGCTTGCCGTATTTGTCGAGCAAAACAGTAAGCCCACCCGCATAACCGCTTGAATGAAACAAATAATTGATACCGGTCTCCTTGTCAATCCAGATCTCAGTCGAGCCCGCGCCCTGACTGTATACCTTTTTGAATCTCTTTTCCTTAGCCATTTTATTTCCTCCTCTTCACTGATTGCAAATTTATTATAGCACGATGATGTCAAAAATTGCAATATACTTAATGTTAAAAGTCAATTTCACAAAAACAGGTTGACAAATCCGCTATTTTGGTGTATAATTCAAGGGCTTCGAGCAACAAAATCAAATATGTACAGTATGCATCCAGAGGTTATTTCGCCTGCGGCGAATATATCCGCGTCCTGCGTCTGACAAGCGAGCTTGTCGATCTTCGGACGGGATATGTGAAGCGGATTCGACGAGTAAAGCTCGCCGAGCCGTTCTCATTTGGCTCCGTAATATGATGCACAACTGTGCATCATATTACGGAGGGTTATCGAAGCGGTCATAACGAGGCGGTCTTGAAAACCGTTTGGGTTCACGCCCACGTGGGTTCGAATCCCACACCCTCCGCCAAGAAAAAAGCCATTCGCGTAAGCGGATGGCTTTTTTCAGTGAAATTCGTTCCTGCGGAACGAGGGAAATACGCTGACGCGTGTGAAATTGCCTGCGGCAGTGAAATACGCCTGCGGCGTGTGGGGGAACGAATTTTATTTCACATCGACCAGAGCCGTAGGCGCGGGAGATATTTCACAATTTCCGCAAGGAAATTATTTCACATTCGGCGTAAACCGAATATTTCATTAAAAATCCGCAACAAGTTGCGAATGATATACAAGGCTGCGCCTTGATTTATTTACAAAAGCATGGTATAATAAAGTCATCGATAAATAAGAATTTGATGAATAACTATCGCGAGAATAAAAGAAGGAGTTTTGGTACTATATGTGGAATGAAATAAAAAATGAAATTGATACTGAAAATTTGATGAAAGAATATAGCGGCTTTCACGATAGCTGTATAGTATCAATAAACTATCAAAGCGGAGCATTTGTTGATGATAAGGGTGCTATGGCAAATGGCGGATTGCTTGAACATAGCATTGAAATGATATTACATAGTCAGTGTAATAAACCTATTGAACTGCGTTTTACGGGAGTAAGAAAATGTAATATTGTTGGCTGGGAGGATAATTATTTCTGCGATATCTTTGGTGCATATTTGAATTTTCATAGCGACCTACTTGCTAAAACACGTGATGGCAATCTGATAGTATGGGCGAATTGGGATGGATTTAATCCCATAAATTATACGGAAGAAAAACCGATTTCCACTAACGGAAAACACAGTACTTATGTAATTGCTGAAAAGTTGTTTTGGAGAATAATCACGGAGAACTAATCCAGAGAGACAAATAAGAATTTGTCGGGCAGAAGCACAAAAAAATCAGACACCTTTTGTTCGTTTTTACCCCTGTTTAGACACCTTTTATCACGTTTAAGGCAAAAAGCACTTGCTTTCGCAAGTGCTTTTTTCATTCAAGTGCAGATTATTTATTCAAAAACGAGCGGAAGTGCTTCTGCGCGGTATAGTATGCCGCCTTCGGACGGCGGTATTCGTTCATAATACCCTTATTATTGAAGCCTCTTGCGCGGCTGAAGCCCATTTCCTCGGCGGTCCTCATATCGCAGAACTGCCAGATGAACGTTCCGATGACCGTCGGATGCTCATGGAACAGGCTGAGGCAGTGATCCATCAGCTTC
This sequence comes from Eubacteriales bacterium, assembly GCA_045540115.1. Taxonomy (GTDB): domain Bacteria; phylum Bacillota; class Clostridia; order Oscillospirales; family CAG-272; genus Colimorpha_A. The sequence continues at coordinate 20,377 of JAZQGR010000082.1, read as the reverse complement.
GCCTGATATTCCTCGCTCCACTTCGGCATTTCGGCATCGTGGAAGCCGTAGATCGCGCCCGCGCCGAACTCGCTTATTATCATAGGTCTGTTGCTAAGGCCAAGCTCCTCGAGCTTTTTATCCATCTGAGGCAGGAACTTGTCCCACTGCTCCATTCCTCCCGAATACCAGCCGTGATATCGGTTGATGCAGATAATATCCGAATACTCGAAGCAGATATCGATAAGCGGCTTATCGGAAGCGTAAACAACAGCTCGGTTCCCGCCGTTTTCCTTCAGATACTCGTAATAGAGCTTCGTCATCTCGTATGCCTCGTTCGTATCGCTGAGTATCTCGTTGTGCATTCCCCAAAATATGACAGAGGGATGGTTGTAATAATACTTGACCATTTCGCGGTGCATCTCAAGGCCGCGCTCAACTACTATCTTATCTCCGAGCGCCTGCTGTGAAAAACCGCCTCCCCAGATCGGGATCTCGCTCCAGAAAATGAATCCTCGCTCGTCGAGCATATCGACGAAGTCGCGCGAATTGGGATAATGCGAGCCGCGGATAGCGTTACAGCCCATATCGCTTATAAGATCGATATCGTACTTCATTCTCGCGGGCGGGAAAGCCATGCCGAAATCGGGATGATCGTTATGACGATTAACGCCGCATATCTCGATCTCGACACCGTTTATAAACAACCTGCAGTCCTTGACCTCGACACGCCTGAAGCCAATGCGGTCATACAGATCGTCGCTTTCGGTCGCGATCTCAATCTCGTAAAGCTCCGCCGCACCCGGATTCCAGAGACGCGGGTTATCAAGTGTAAATGCGGGAAGCATAACGTCGGCGCTCTCGCCGCCTCCGAGCTTAATTGCCTTTTTGCTCCTTGTCTCACCCTCGAGCTTCAAGGAAAGGACGCTCTCCCTCTCGATCTTATCCGCATTGTAAACGGTGACAGTGGGAGTACATTCTGCGCTCGTCAGCCCATCCGACAAGGTATATTCAAAGCGGTGATTAAGGACACATATTCCCTCAAGCGTTTCGACAGTAACAGAGCGCGTGATTCCGCCGTAATGATACCAGTCAACGTATTTCTGCGGGATCGAATGCTCGTCGAATCGGTTGTCAACTCTGAGTATCAGAACGTGCATTCCCTTCGTGACCTCGGGAACGATAAAATCGAACTCACAGAAGCCGCCGTAATGACCTCCGACAAGCTCTCCGTCAAAATATACCTCGCATTCGGTCATTACCGCGCCGAAATGAAGACGGAGGCAACCGCCTTCAGTATAAAAGCTCTTTTCGTACCAAACGGCACCCTCGTATTTGAGTAGAGCTTTTTCGGTGTTCCAAACGGACGGAACTATCACGGTCTCGCCGTCGGGCAGACGCTTGCCGTACCCCTTTTCCTTTCCGACGTCATTTTTGTCGGTCAGAAATTTCCACGCGCCGTCAAGGCTCTGCGTTTTTCTTTTCTTATGTTCTATGAATATCCTCGCCATATTATCCTCCTCGGCAACAGGTTTATGACTTAATTATAAATGAATGCGTTTTGTTTATCAATAGAAAATATCATAAACATATTCCGATTTAAGACATTTTTTCGCAAAAATATTGAATGCTTTACAGAAAAATATCAAAGAAAACCAATACTCCTGCCCGGAAAAAAATTTTAGTTGGTTAAAAAAACTATTTACAAGTGCGGGGTTTTGATATATAATTACTGTGTGAGAATATTTTTTCAGGAGAACAGCGGATGAAAGCGATGTCGAAAACGGCAATAAAATATATCGTTTTAGCGGCAATTCTTCTCTCTGCCGTTATTCTTATATTCGTTTTCCGTTCCTCCCTCATTCCGGGCTGGTACGAGGAAAACGGGGAGAAATACTATCTTGAGCTTCCTTTCAGACGCGCGTCGGGAATCGTTACCATAGGCGGTAAGACCTATATTTTCTCGGACTACGGCTCTCACACGCTCGAAAAGGGCTGGTGCAGGATCGAGGGCTTCCGATATTACGCCTTTGATAACGGCGAAATGGCAGTCGGTGAATGCGAGATCGACGGTGAAACGTATCTCTTCCAGAACAACGGAGTACTGTATTGCCGCGAGATGCGGATAATCGACGGCAAGCTTTGGTACTTCGACGATCACGGCTTAAAGGTGTCGGGAATCGTCGAGATCGACGGCTTCAAATATTGCTTCAGCGAAAACGGAAACCTCAAAAAGGGACTTGTTGAGATCGACGGCAAGAAGTATTACTTCAATCCGAACGGCGGTCACGACAAGGAGGCAATGATGTTCGGCTTCGTGACTGTAAACGGCAGCACATATTATTTCGGAGACGACGGTGCAGCGGTAACGGGCGAAACTTATATAAACGGAACCTATTACAAATTTGACGCCGAAGGTCGGCTTATTTCATAAACTTATATTAAACAATTCTTGAAAGGAAATATATACAATGGCAAAGAAACTTAAGGCAGGAATTATTGGTGCGACGGGTATGGTCGGACAGCGTTTTATCACGCTTCTCAACAACCATCCCTATTTTGAAATAGCAGGGCTCGCCGCAAGCGGACGTTCCGCAGGCAAGACCTACGAGGAGGCGGTCGGAGGCCGCTGGAAGCTCGACCTCGATATGCCCGAGTCGGTCAAGAATATGACTGTATACGACGCATCGAAGGTTGAAGAATTTGCAGAAAACGTCGATATGGTGTTCTGTGCCGTCGATATGAAAAAGGACGAGATAAAGGCGCTTGAGGAAGCTTACGCAAAGACTGAAACGCCCGTTATCTCGAACAACTCCGCGCATCGCTGGACGCCCGACGTTCCTATGGTAATTCCGGAAATAAACGACTCTCACCTCGAAGTAATCGAGTATCAGAGAAAGCGCCTCGGTACAAAGAGCGGATTTATCGCAGTTAAGCCGAACTGCTCTATCCAGAGCTACGTTCCTATGCTCTCTCCCCTTCTTGACTTCGGTCCGACACGCGTCGTTGCAACGACCTATCAGGCAATTTCCGGTGCAGGTAAGACCTTCAAGGAATGGCCCGAGATGATCGACAACGTAATCCCCTACATAGGCGGTGAGGAAGAAAAGAGCGAGCAGGAGCCGCTCCGCATCTGGGGCAAGGTCGAAAACGGCGTTATCGTAAAGGCAGACGCTCCGCTTATCACGACTCAGTGCATAAGAGTTCCTGTGTCAAACGGACACACCGCTGCTGTTTTCGTGGACTTTGAAAAAAAACCGAGCAAGGACGAGATCCTCGCGCGCTGGAAGGAATATAAGGGTAAGCCGCAGATCCTCGGACTCCCCTCTGCTCCCGAGCAGTTCATCACCTATTTTGAGGAAGATAACCGTCCTCAGGCGGCGCTCGACCGCGACATCTACGGCGGTATGGGCGTAACTGTCGGACGTCTCCGTGAAGATACCCTCTTCGACTATAAGTTCGTCGGACTATCTCATAATACTCTCCGCGGCGCAGGCGGCGGCGCAGTGCTTATCGCAGAGCTTCTTACCGCAGAAGGATATATCAAGGCAAAATAATAAAAGCAGTGACACCCCCGACGGTTTCCGTCGGGGGTGTTGTTATTCAATATTATTTACGGTTCTGCGTCAGAATTTTTATATCCTCTACTTAGCAAAAACGAAGCGTATTCCTCTTTACTTCCGTTAAAAACGTTCAGATCAATAAATTTTTCCTTGCCGTTATATCCGTCGAGCTTGCCGCGATTCGTATACTGCCAAAAAGTCCACGATCTGCCGTCGGACAATTTCGGCTTTGAAATCACGTTTCTTATCCAAATGTCGTATTCTTCATAATCATTCGACAAATACAGTTTATAGGATTTTTCCGTAGCATATATAATCGGCTTTTGACCGTAATGCTCTTCCAACAGTTCAAGCATTATTTTCAGCTGAGTGCTAACCGTTTCCCTGTTCGGTGGATCCTTTTCCTTGTCGCCGTAAAATTCCAAGTCGATTACCGGTGGCAGCATACCCTCAAAGGGTGTTACCGTATTTATAAAATTTTCCGCCTGCGTCTTACCGCTGCTGTCGTAGCTGAAGAAATGATAAGCACCGACGGCAAGCGAGGTCTTTTGCGCCTCCGTGAAGTTGTAGTCAAAGCTTTTGTCTACAAAAGTGCTTCCCTCAGTGGCTTTGATAAACACGAAGGAAATATTTTGCTCGGAAAGCACGCCCCAATTTATTTTGCCCTGATGTGATGAAACGTCAATTCCTTTTATATCATATTTGTCGGCATTTGAGCCGTTCAAAATAATAATTCCGTTTAGGACCAAAACAAAAATTGTAGCAAGAATCACGGCAATCAGCGAAACGCCGATGATTGATACGGTTATTATTTTCTTCTTCAAGCGATCACCTCTGTGTTCATTATATCACAGCACGCCGTCTAAATCAAGGATCAGATGAAGCGTTCTATTTGGTAGGGAATTACTTACTCCTTCCTTATTTACACATCCGCTCTATTATCAACGTTAAAAAGCTTCGCCGCATTTTTGTAGGGCGGGGGCTTGCTCCCGCCGAAAAATAGGTTCCCTCGAGAGAGAGAGATTCGAACTATACTCCCTGCGAGCAAAAAGCTCTGCTTTTGGCACTTCGTGCCTTGTTGCGCTTCGCGCAACGCTCGCGGAGCAATCTTCGCCGCCTCGCTGACAAGCGAGCTTGCCGACTCGGCTTTGCTCGATTATCTGCGCCGCCGCCCGCTGCGCGAGCTGCGACGCAGTCGCAGAGAATCTCTCTTTCTCCGCCAAAAAACAAAAAGCCGCCCGAATGGGCGGCGTTTTTTGGCGGAGAAAGAGAGATTCGAACTCTCGCGCCGGTTTCCCGACCTACTCCCTTAGCAGGGGAGCCCCTTCACCAACTTGGGTACTTCTCCAATTTGCTGCAAAGGGTATTATACCACAAAAAAATCGAGTTGGCAATAGTATAATTATTAAATTTGTGTGAACAAGTCGCGTGAAACGGCACGATTTATTGACATTCGAGCCGTTTCGCGTTATAATATCCTAAATAAAAACAAAGGAGGGACGGTATGAAGAGCAGTCCGCTTGCAGACAGAATAAGACCGAAAAGCTTTGACGAGATGGTCGGTCAGAGCCATCTTTTCGGCAAAAACGGCGCGATACGCAAGATATGCGCCGAGAATTACCTCCCCAATATGATATTTTACGGCCCGCCCGGGACAGGAAAAACGACCGCCGCGCGCATAATTGCCGACGGCTCGGGAATGACGCTCCGTTGCCTAAATGCAACCTCGGCTTCCCTTTCCGACGTCAAGGACGTAGTTGCCGAGACCTCGTCGCTTCTCGGAAGCGAGGGAATCCTCCTATATCTCGACGAGATCCAGTATTTCAATAAAAAACAGCAGCAGTCGCTCCTCGAATATATCGAGGACGGCAGAATTACGCTCATCGCGTCGACGACAGAAAATCCGTATCTTTACGTTTACAACGCAATCATTTCGCGCTCCGCCGTCTTTGAATTTAAGGCTGTAAGCGATAGCGACATCGTTCCCGCGCTCAGCCGCGCCCTTGATCTTCTTAACGAAGAAACGGGAAGAAGCAAGACCGCACCCGACGAGGTTCTTTCCTATATCGCCGCAAGCGCGGCAGGCGACGTAAGACGCTCGATAAACCTGCTTGAAAATACCTATTTCACAAGCGGAAAAGAGCTTTCGCTCGAGGCGGCAAAGGACTTCACGCCCTCCGTCATCGGAAACTTCGACAAAAGCGGAACGGTGCATTACGACCTGCTTTCGGGACTTCAGAAGTCGATCCGCGGCTCAGATCCCGACGCGGCAATATTCTACCTTGCAAAAATTCTTGAGGGCGGCGACCTTATCGGTGCTTGCCGTCGGCTTCAGGTAATTGCCTGCGAGGATATAGGACTTGCTTATCCACAGGCGGCGCAGATCGTGCTTTCCTGTGTGCAGATGGCGAACAATCTCGGACTGCCCGAGGCAAGGATTCCGCTTTCCGAGGCGGCGATACTCCTCGCGACCGCGCCGAAGTCGAACAGTGCTTATGCGGCATACGCCGCAGCGGCAGAGGACATTGCAAGCGGAAAGGGACAAAATATCCCGCCCTATATGCGCCCGTCGAATAATTATGACGGATATAAATATCCGCACGATTACCCCGATCACTACGTCGATCAGCAGTACCTGCCCGACGACATCAAGAACGCAAAATATTATTCTTACGGCGATAATAAGACAGAACAAGCCGCAAAAGCGTATTGGGATAAGATCAAAAAGAAATAATTATGGAGAACACCGCCGCGAGGCGGTGTTTTTGTTAATCAAGGTCAAGCTTCATAACCTCAATGGCAATTCTCGCGCCGAGACGAAAGCCGTAAGAAAAAATCTCGCGCTGGCTCATATTGTCAAGCTCGTCACTGCAATCGTCAAGCTTTTCAAATATCGCTTTTTGCTCGTCGGTCATTGTGTCTTTCAAATCTTTTCTGTGCTTTTTTATGTATTCTGTCAGATCCGACATCTGCTCACACGATTCACGGTAGCTTTCAATAGGGCATAGGTTTCCGTACCATAATTCTTCAAGTATTTTTTGCATTGTTGTTCTCCTTTGTTTTTGTTCATTTGAAGTATAACTCATCAACTGCCTGAATACTGAATTTTATCATAAATTCTGATAAAATCAGCTTGTTTTTTATTTTGGAAAAATGTTTTATCTGTATTACGGATAAAAACAACATTATCGTTTTATATGATGTATAATACTTGCGAGGTGATAATGTTATGTTCAAAAAAATACGAGATACACGGGAAGATAACGATTTAACGCAAAAAGATATAGCGAAAGTTTTGAACGTATCTCAAAGTACGTATTCACAGTATGAAACGGGCGTCACCTCTCTTACGGCAGAAATGATAATCAAACTCGCAGATTATTATAACGTAAGCATTGATTATCTTCTTGACAGAACAGATAATCCAAATGTGCAAAAATAATAACACCGCTTCGGCGGTGTTTTCTTTTGACTTTATGACGTAACATCGTTTTGAAACGGACGCTTCGCGTCCTACACCTCATCCGTCAACCTTCGGTTGACACCTTCCCCTGAGGGGAAGGCAAGACAACGTGGCGCATTTTCCCTAAATCGAAAGGGGTTTCCAAAGGGGAAAACGTTTGAAAATTTGCGAAGGCAAATTTTCATCGGTTTGCCCCTTGGCGTGTTTTCTTTTGGAACTTTTCTTTGCACGAGCAAAGAAAAGTGGAAATTCCCTCACAACTATTTACAAACTCAATAAAATGTATTATAATAATATACTGAATAACTATTCGCATACATAAGGAGCCAACACTATGGACAAAATAGTAAAATACGCCCTTAACCTTTATAAAAATATGCAGGAAGAGCTGACCTCGATCCGCGAGCGTGATCCCGCGGCGGATTCAAACGCAGAAGTCGCACTTCTCTACTCCGGCTACCACGCAGTCCTCGCATACAGGATCGCGCATATTCTCCACGTCAGAGGCTATAAGGTCGCCGCGCGACTCATCAGCCAGACAGCAAAATTCTTCACCGGCATTGAGATCCACCCCGGCGCAACGATCGGCAAAGGTCTCTTCATCGACCACGGCACGGGCGTCGTCATCGGCGAGACCGCCGAGATCGGCGATAACTGTACCCTCTATCAGGGCGTCACACTCGGCGGTACGGGTAAGGACGTCGGCAAGCGTCACCCGACGCTCGGTAATAACGTAATGGTCGGCGCAGGCGCAAAGATACTCGGGCCCTTTAAGGTCGGCGATAACGCGAAGATCGCGGCAAACGCAGTGGTTCTCTCCGAGGTACCGTCCGACTCAACGGCTGTCGGTATCCCCGCAAGAATAGTCAAGAGAAGAAATATCAAGTGTGACCTTGACCAGGTTCACATCCCCGACCCCGTTTCTCAGGAGCTCTGCCGTCTTAATCACAAGATCGAGCTTCTTGAAAAACAGATAACAGAAATGGAAAACAAAGGCAACTGACCGAAAGGACATAAAAAATGAAGCTTTATAACAGTCTTACAAGAACAAAGGACGAATTTATCCCGAACGAAGCGGGAAAGGTAACGATGTATACCTGCGGACCGACCGTATACCACTTCGCGCATATAGGTAACCTCCGCACCTACATAATGGAGGACGCGCTCGTGCGCTCACTCGAATACCTCGGCTATGACGTGAACCGCATCATGAACATAACCGACGTCGGACACCTCACGGGCGATTCCGACGACGGCGAGGACAAGATGCTCAAGGGCGCAAAGCGCGAGAAGAAGACCGTTATGGAGATTGCGAAATTCTATACAGACGCATTCTTCAAGGACTGCGAGCAGCTCAACATCAAGATGCCAACACACGTTCAGCCGGCAACGGGCTGCATTCCCGAGTTCATTAACATGATCGAAAAGCTCCTTGAGGGCGGATACGCTTACGAGGCGGGCGGAAACGTATATTTCGACATCTCGAAGCTCGATAAGTATTACGTTTTCGGCGAGCACAACGCTGACGATCTCGAGGTCGGCGTACGTGACGGCGTTGAGGGCGACGATAACAAGAGAAACCCCGCAGACTTCGCTCTCTGGTTCACAAAGAGTAAGTTTGACGATCAGGAGCTGAAGTGGGACTCCCCTTGGGGCGTCGGTTACCCCGGCTGGCATATCGAGTGCTCGGCTATCTCTCTCAAATACGGCGGTGAATATCTCGATATTCACTGCGGAGGTATCGACAACGCATTCCCCCATCATACGAACGAGATCGCACAATCCGAGGCGTTCCTCGGTCATAAGTGGTGCAACTTCTGGTTCCACGTTCTCCATCTCAACACCGCAAGCGGTAAAATGAGTAAGAGCAAGGGCGAGTTTCTCATTCTCGACCTGCTTAAGAGCAAGGGCTACGATCCCCTCGCGTACCGCTTCTTCTGCCTCCTTTCTCATTACAGAAAGCCGCTTGTATTCTCCTACGAGGCGCTCGATAACGCGTCGACCGCGTATAAGAAGCTCCGCAACCGTTGCGCTTCTATCAAGGACGAGGGCGAGATCGACGCAGAAGCAGTTGCAAAAGCAAAGGAAGCATTCTCCGACGCAGTCGGCAACGATATAAACACGTCTCTTGCCATCACTGCAGTTTACGACGTTCTTAAGCTCAACGTCAGCGGTGCAACCAAGCGCGCAATAATTGCCGATTACGATAAGGTTCTCGCGCTCGACCTTCTTACCCCCTTCGCGGTTGAAGAAAAGAAGGAAGAGACCGAGGCGGGCGATCCCGAGATACTTGCGCAGATCGCACTCCGTGCCGAAGCAAAGAAGGCAAAGAACTTTGCAGAAGCAGACCGCATCCGTAACGAGCTCGCCGCAAAGGGTATAACCCTGATCGATACTCCGAACGGAACGACCTATAAGATAGGGTAAGATTATCGCCACGTTTTGTAGGGCGGGGGCTTGCTCCCGCCGTATTAAAACAATGTAACAAAGTGCCTTCTCCGACGGAGAAGGCAAACGGCGGGAGCAAGCCCCCGCCCTACGGCAATCCTTCTATTCCAAAATCAAGGAGAACCAATGAAAGCAATAAAATTACTTTCACTTCTTCTCGTCATATCTCTCCTAACCTCCTGCGGACTTATCATCGTAAACGATGGGAAAGGAGGCGCGGTATCGGTAACGACGACGGAAGAAGAATACAAGCCGAACGAATACGACACCAAGCCCCTCCCAAATTACGAGGATGAGGCAAAAGCGCTCCTGAACGAGCTCCCCGATACAGATCTTGACGGTCATACCGTCATTATCGCGTCGGACGAATCGAACTCGTCGATATTCGACGACGTTGAGGGTCCCTACGTTTCGGCGGTGCTGAAGCGAAATTCCTTCATCGCCGACAAATACAATACCGTCGTATCAAGCAACAAGACCACCTCAAGCGCACTCTTTCAGAAGATCAAATCGTCCTATATGAGCGGCGATTTCTATGCAGATTTCGCGTCGATAAAGGGTAGCGAACTCGGAGCATACTATTCGAGCAAGAGCATACAGAACTATAAGGTTCTGACCTACGGCGACTTCACAGCACCGTATTTCTATCAGGACGCGATGGATCAGATCACCCTCGACGGCGTAATATACGGCGTAATCGGATCAATGACCGACACACCCGAAAGCTACGGATGTCTTTTTTTCAACAAGACTCTCGGTAAAGAGATCGGCATAAACGTCGATTACAGGGCTGTATATGAGCATAACTTCACCTGGGACATGCTGTTTTCTCAGATGGCGGCGGCGGAAACCGACAATGCCATACTGAGCGCAAGCTGCGATAATCAGACGCTGTCAAGCACGATTCTCAATACAGCGGGGCAGACCTTCTTGTCAAGGAACTCAAAGGGCGCCCTCGCCTCCGATTTCAACACCGAGCTTTCAAAAACCGTTATATCGACTCTCAAAAAGCTTCTCCCATACCGTACCGACAAAATGACGGTAACGAACACGGTTGTCGGCGAGGACGGAACCGAAAAGGCCGAAAAGGAGACGCTGAGCGGTCTTGATATATTTATAAAAGGAAGATCTCTTTTCGCGCTCGGAACCGTTTCTGATATGAAGAAGATCGCAAACTGCGGCTTCGAATGGGAGATCCTTCCGATACCGATGTTCAGCGAGGGCGGTAAATACAGCTCCGCGGCGACGGGAAGCGCGCCGGTTCTCGTGCTTCTTAAATCGAGCAAGAGCATAGAGCAGAACGGATATATCCTTCAGGCACTCGGCGCGGCATCCTATAAGCACATGCAGACCGAGTATATCAAGTACGCGATGCAGAATTACGCCTCAAGCTACTACACCTACGATATGCTCGAGCTGATCACCGAAGGTCATACGACATACGATCACGCCGTTATGTTCGGAAGCAACTATTCGCAGCTTCGAAACGGCACCTATATAACCTTCCATAACGCCGTCAAGGGCAATAATTCTCTTTCTTCCTATATAAATAAGACGAAGAACGAGCTGCAGAAATATCTTAACGCCAGAAACTAATTGTTAAATTTGTGTAAACAATAAAATAAGTGTTTACAAAAACAATTTTAAGTGTTATAATGTCAAAGTATTGTCGGTACCTCGGCTTTCGGGGAAAGGACTTGGGTAAACAAGTCGATTTTCACCCGCCGATTGCTGGGATAACCGCAAAAAAATATTATTTTATGAGGTGAAAAAAATGATCACTCCCGAAATCAAAAAGGAAATTATCGAAAAGTACGCTACTCACGAAGGTGACACCGGCTCGCCCGAGGTACAGATCGCGATTCTTACTTACAGAATCAACACTCTTACCGAGCACCTTAAGACCAACAAAAAGGACCACCACAGCCGTCGCGGTCTTCTCAAGATGGTTGGTCACAGAAGAAACCTTCTCGGCTACCTTATGGAAAACGATATCGCTCGTTACCGTGCGATCGTTGAGAAGCTCGGCCTGAGAAAGTAAGCCCGACGGGGTTTAGTATTCGACTGCACCCCACAAATATAAGGGACAAGTGGGGAACCGATATTTTTTCGGTTCCCCTAAATTTATGTAATAAGCTCAGATTGAGTTTATATAGACCGGCGCCGAGAGACGAGTGCCGGTAAGATGTATAAGTTGGAGGAAAAAGAAAAATGTTCGAAAAATTCAAGGTTTATGAGTATGAGCTCGCCGGAAGACCTCTCGTTATCGAGACCGGCAAGATGGCAGGACTTGCAAACGGCTCCTGCCTCGTAAGATACGGCGATACTGCCGTTCTCTGTAACGCGACCGCATCGGCTAAGCCCCGTGACGGTATAGACTTCCTTCCCCTTTCCGTCGACTTCGAGGAAAGACAGTACTCTGTAGGTAGAATCCCCGGCGGTTACTTCCGCCGTGAGGGCAAGCCCTCCGAGAAGGCAATTCTTACTTCCCGCGTTATCGACCGTCCCGTTCGTCCTCTCTTCCCGAAGGACCTTCGTAACGACGTAGCTCTTACCCTTACAGTTATGTCCGTTGACAACGACTGCTCCCCCGAAATCACCGCTATGATCGGTGCGTCGATCGCCCTCTCCATCTCCGATATTCCGTGGAACGGACCTATCGCAGGTGTGTTCGTAGGTATGGTTGACGGCGAGTTCGTTATCAACCCCACCTCTGCTCAGAGAGAAAAGAGCGTCCTTGAGCTTACCGTTGCAGGCTCTGCACAGAAGGTCGTTATGATCGAGGCGGGCGCAAAGGAAGTATCCGATAGCGATATGTTCAATGCAATTATGCTCGCTCACGAGGAGATCAAGAAGATCGTTGAGTTCATCAACGGAATCGTAAACGAGATCGGCAAGCCCAAGTTTGACTATCCCTCTTGCGAGTTCGACCACGAAATGTTCGATAAGGTATTCGCATTCTGCGAAAAGGACGTTATGTTCGCTCTCGATACCGACGATAAGAACGTCCGTGACGCTCGTATGAATCCCCTCCGCGACGCAATCATCGAGAAGTTCCTCGAGGAATATCCCGACATCGAGGCTCGCTATGAGGAGCTCATCTACAAGATTCAGAAGAAGATCGTTCGCCGTTGGCTCATCAACGACAAGAAGCGTGTTGACGGCAGAAGAATGGACGAGATCCGTCCCCTCGACGCGCAGGTCGACCTTCTCCCCCGTACTCACGGCTCGGGTATGTTCACCCGTGGACAGACTCAGGTTCTTACAATAGCAACTCTCGGTACTCTCGGTGACGCTCAGATGCTCGACGGCATCGACGAGGAAGAGTCGAAGAGATATATGCACCATTACAATATGCCCGGTTACTCCACCGGTGAAGCAAAGGCAGTCCGTTCTCCCGGACGCCGCGAGATCGGTCACGGAGCTCTTGCAGAAAGATCTCTCGTTCCCGTTCTTCCCTCCGTTGAGGAGTTCCCCTACGCTATCCGTTGCGTATCCGAGGTCCTTTCCTCCAACGGCTCTACCTCGCAGGCATCCGTTTGCGGTTCTACCCTCGCGCTTATGGCAGCAGGTGTTCCGATAAAGGCTCCCGTTGCAGGTATCTCCTGCGGTCTTATCACCGAGGATGACGGCAGCTGGACTACCATGATCGACATTCAGGGTCTTGAGGACTTCTACGGCGATATGGACTTCAAGGTAGCAGGTACTCATAAGGGTATCACCTCCATTCAGATGGATCTTAAGATCGACGGTCTTACCCCCGAGATCATAAAAGAAGCTCTTGAGACCACTCACAAGGGCCGTGACTACATCATCGATGAAGTTCTTCTCAAGGCGATCGCAGAGCCTCGTCCCGAGGTTTGCAAGTGGGCACCCAAGATGATCTCCATGAAGATCAACCCCGAGAAGATCGGCGACGTTATCGGACCTAAGGGTAAGGTAATTCAGAAGATTCAGGCTGAGACCGGAACCGAGATCACCATCGAAGAGGATGGCTCGATCTTCATCGCAGCAGTTAACCGCGACGGCGGTCTTGCTGCTGAGGCTGCAATCAAGAATATAGTATTCGAGCCCGAGGTTGGCGCAATCTATGAGGGTACCGTTACCCGCGTAATTCCGATCGGCGCGTTCGTTGAGTTCGCTCCCGGTAAGGAAGGACTCGTTCACATCTCGAAGCTCGCTCATACCAGAGTCGAGAAGGTTGAGGACGTTTGCAACGTCGGCGACAAGCTCGCAGTTAAGTTCCTCGGAATCGACGAAAAGGGCAGAATGAACCTTTCTCATAAGGATACTCTTCCCCGCCCCGAGGGAATGGAGGAAGAAGCTCCCGTTGAGCGTCCCCGCCGTCCCTTCCGTCCGAGAAGAGAAAAATAATTAAATTAAAAGAGATACGGTGAAAACCGTATCTCTTTTTTGTTTGAAATTGGTTTTTAAGGATGGCGATCCCTCTATTGCAAGCGTCTGAACGCCCCGCCGCTTTGTCTTGCCTTCCCCAGAGGGGGAATGGCGCAAGCGACAAAGTCGCGGTCGGATGAGGTGAACGGGGTTCCCCGAAGCGAATGAAATGAGCTTGGGGGGTTCCCGAGGTGTAGGTTGCGAAGCAACCGTATGCCAAAATGATGTTACATCACACCGCGGACACCTCATCCGAGGTTTACCTCTTACCTTCATCCCGCTGGAGAAGGTAAACTGCGTGGCGAATATTTTCGATGTGGTGAATAGGGTGAGCACGGAAGTAGACGGCGGGAGCAAGCCCCCGCCCTACAATAAAACCTTATTCAAACTCTCTTGCTCTTATGATCTTCTTATATTCTCCCGGAGAATAATGCTTGTACTTCTTAAACACTCGGTTGAAATAGGAAAGCGAGGAAAAGCCCATATCGTTTGCAACCTTAAGCAGGCTCGTTTCAGTCTTTAAGAGCTTTTCCGCCTTGCTGACGCGGACAAAATTGATATAGTTTATCGGGCTTGTGCCGACTATGTTCTTGAAAAGACGGCAAAAATACTGCTCGTTGAAGTTGAACATATTGCTGAGGTCCGCCGTCGACAAGCTCTCTCCACAGTTGTCGTTTATATATTCAAGCACGGGGCGAAGCTTGTTTATCTCCTCGCGCTTTTTCTGTATCTGATCGGAAATGACGCCCTGTCGACGAAGTGCGGAGATAAGCATAAGCATGTGATTGTATATGTAGTCGCTCCAGAAAGGCTTTTTCGATGAATATTCAAGGAGGATCGTATCAAAGCTCTGCCGTATCTCGTCAAATCCGGGCGCTTCCTTTTTGAAAACGCAGGCGGGGGTATCGGAAATACTCGTAAAGCGCGATATGTATCTCGTTATCGAATCCCCCTCGGAGGGCAGACGAAACTGGATAAGCGTGCTGTGAGTATCGCTTGTCTCCTCGAAGGTGCTGTGCGGAACGTATTTATTGATAAAAATAATGTCGCCCTCGTGCAGAACAAACTCGCCGTCGAGTGTCACGCACCTGAAAACACCGCGGTTCACGCGTAAAAATTCATATTCATTGTGCAGATGCATATCGCTCAGCAAGCGTCTGCGATGCTCTACCGCGACGCCCTCTTCAAGCGGTGGGAGGACGGGGCAGGAAATATGAATTGATATGTTGTTGTCGAGGTTAACTATCTCTTCGCGCATTGTATTTTTCTCCAAAAGTGAAAATCGTACAAATTTAAGTTAAAATCCGTGTAGTCAAAAAATCAAATATTCGGTACTATAATAATAGCATATTAAATTAAAAAAATCAATATGCCCTTTCGAAAGGAGACAAAACTATGGCACATAAAGGCTTAGATGCTTTTAAGTACAATCAGGAGGAGTCCGTTATCGACACCTCCAAAAAGGTTAAAATCGGTATAATCGGTACCGGCTGGATCGCAGAGTCTCACATAGACGTTCTGCTTCAGATGCCCGACGTTGAGATCGTCGCAGGCGCTGACCTTGTTCCCGGTAAGGCAGACAAGTTTTTCGCTAATTACGGCGTTGAGGGTGTAAAGACCTACCCAAGCCATAAGGAGCTGATCGACGCGGGCGAATGCGACGCGGTTTGTATCTGCACCTACAATGCAACTCACGCAGAATGCGCTATCTACGCTCTTGAGCACGGCGTACACGTTCTTCTCGAAAAGCCGATGTGCGTAACTCTTGAAGAGGCTGTTGCTATCCGTAAGGCTGAAAAGGAAAGCGGAAAGATTCTTTCCATCGGCTTCCAGCCCCGTTTCGACGACAATATGAAGATGGTCAAGGACATCGTTCAGTCGGGCGCGCTCGGTAAGGTATATTACATCCAGACAGGCGGCGGACGCCGCCGCGGTATTCCTACTCCCTTCGGTACCACCTTCATTCAGGGTGACACCGGCGTTATCGGCGCTATGGGTGATATAGGATGCTACTCTCTCGATATGGTTCTTAACGCCATCGGCTATCCGAAGCCTTTGACTGTTTCGGGCTACGTTTCCGACTACTTCGGTAAGGACCCCGATTACTTCGTAACCGAGGGCAAACCCGCTGAGTATGCCGACATTTTCGAGGTCGAGGACTTCGCGGCAGGCTTCGTTCGTCTTGAGGGCGGAATCATTCTCGACTTCCGTATCGCATGGGCAATGCACCTCGATACATCGGGCGACACCATCATTATGGGTACCAAGGGAAGCCTTCGTATCCCCTCCACCGAGTGCTGGAACGGCTCTGTCGGCGGTCCTCTCACCCTCTACTCCAGAATTGCGGGCAAGGAGGTCGAGACCAAATTCCCGATGAGACCGAAGCGCGAGCACAGCAACTTCTACTACAAGATGAGAACCTTCCTCGATGCTATCAAGAACGGCGGCGTAGCCCCCGTTCCCTCCGAGGAGATCATCATAAATCAGGCGATCATTGACTCGATCATAAAGAGCGCTAAGCTCGGCCGTGAGATCGAGGTAGAGATCCCCGAGATCTGAGGTGAATACAATGAAACAGTTTAAGGTAGGTCTCCAGCTTTACAGCGTAAGAGGCGCAATGGAAAAGGATATGGACGCCACCCTCAAGGCAGTCAAGGAAATGGGCTACGACTACGTAGAGTTCGCAGGCTATTTCGGTAAGACCGCAGAGGAGGTAAAGGCACTTCTCGATAAGTACGAGCTGACCGCTATATCGGTTCATCAGGCTATCGACCTCTTTGAAAAAGAGGGCAAGGCGGCTGTCGATTACCTCAACACTATCGGCGTTAAGTACTCGGCAATTCCGTGGTACAACAAAAACGAGTTCCATACCAATTGGGACGAGACGGTAAAGAAGTTCGCCGAGGTTTCGAAGCTTCTTTCCGACGGCGGAATACAGCTTATGTATCATAACCACGATTTCGAGTTCGCAAAGATCGACGGTGAATATATCCTCGATAAGCTTTACAGCACACTTGACTCCGAGACTCTTATGCCTGAGATCGACACCTGCTGGGTACACTATGCAGGCGTTAATCCCTCTGAATACGTCAAGAAGTACGCGGGCAAGATCAAGGTCCTCCATCTCAAGGACTTCGTTTGCACGAAGCTTGGTGGCGGTCCCGTTTACGCTCTTATCGACAAGGACGGAAACGAGATCAAGAATGCATCGAGAGAAGATAACGGCTTTAAGTTCACTCCCGTAGGCTCGGGCATTCAGGATTGGAACGCGATCCTTACCGCAGCCGACGAGGCAGGCGTTGAATACGTCATCGTAGAGCAGGACGACTCCTACGAGACCTGTTCCCTTGAGGCTGCAAAGATGAGCAGAGATTATCTCAAATCTCTCGGACTTTAATATAAGTGTAGCACCCCGAGCACCACGCTCGGGGTGTGTTTTTGTTCGGCATTTGTTCGTAGGGCGGGGGCTCGCTCCCGCCGTCATAAAATCAATGTAACTTTTTCCGTAGGTCTGACGACCTACGGTCGGGGGGAGCAAGCCCCCGCCCTACGGATAACGCGGCGAAATGTTTGAAATGTCTCGTAGGGGCGACCATTGGTCGCCCGCAAAAATGCAAACAAAATCGCCGAGCGCAAATGCGCTCGGCTTTTTATCGGCAAATTAAGTTAGTTACAGCCGCAGCCGCAGGTATTGCTACCGTTGCAGTACCAATAGAGAATAAGGAGAATAAGGATTACGATCCAAACGTTGCAGTCGTCAAAAATGTTGCAGAGGCATCCCATGGTATTAATATCCTTTCTGTTTCATTCAAAAGGTCGGTTTTGCCGCCCTTTGATACCATTCTATGTCTTTCCTTCCCTGCCGTTACCGAAGCGAATACCGCCAAAAAATATTTTTTGCGTAAATTTCGGTATAATTGTAGAAAAAGTGAATGCACCGTGTTATAATCGAATCATAGATAAACAAAAATAAATTTTCATTCCAAAACGAGAGCATTATGAGAAAAGCATTTATTAACGCAAAGCTCTTGCGTGAAGGCAAAATAACCGAGGGCACGTTCGCTATCGAAAACGGAACTTTCACCGACTATATCAAAGGTGAGGACGCCATCGACCTCGGCGGCGACACCGTAATTCCGGGGCTTATCGATATTCACACCCACGGCAGATGCGGCTTCGATTTCGACGAAACCACGCCCGAGGAGCTGACTGCGCTCAAAACCCTATACGCGAAAAAAGGCGTTACGACCGTGATCCCGACACTCGCATCAAACGAATACGGGAAGATGATTCAGCGCGTAAGAGAAGCGTCGGATCTCGGATTTCCCGCCATGCACATAGAGGGAAGATATATGAATCCCGAGAAAAAAGGCGCTCACGCGCCCGAGTACCTTGCGTCCCTCGATCCGAAAGAAATTGAAGATTTTGCCGAAGCAGCAAAAAATATGCACCTGCATTTTTCCTGCGCCTACGAGCTTGACAGAGACGGAAAATTTCTTGACGCGATCCTTTCGCGCTCCTATACCGCCTCCCTTGCACACACGACGGCAACTTACTCGGAAGCCGCCGAGCTTGTCAAAAAGGGCGTAAGATCCTTTACGCACCTTTTTAACGCAATGCCGCTTATACACCACAGAGGCGGCGGTGCAGTCGTCGCGGCGCTTACTTCGGATGCTTATGCGGAGGTCATTTGTGACGGTTACCACCTCGCGCCCGAGACCGTAAAGCTCATTAGAACGGCGAAGTCAAAGGACAGGGTTGTCCTCATAACCGACTCGATCCTCGGCGCGGGCTACGAGGGACCCGAAAGAAGCTTTTATTCTGCCGGGCTTGAAATATTTATGAAGGACGGCACCGCGCGCCTGTCCGACGGTACTATCGCGGGAAGCACCCTTGAGCTTTGGCAGGGCGTAAAGAATTATATGTCCTTCACAGGCGCCCCTCTCCCCGAAGCCGTCGCCTGCGCGACCGAAAACCCTGCAAACCTTCTCGGTTTAAAGAACGTAGGCAAAATCGAAAACGGATATAAGGCGGATTTTCTCAGAATATCCGATGACCTTTCAATTAAAGAAGTTTACGTTGATGGCGAGAAAATATAAAAAACAAGAGCAGACACGGTTGTGTTTGCTCTTTTGCTTTTGAATGCTATTCTACACAATTTCGTAGGGTACAATCACTCTGTCTCGGACATTAAAACGCCTCGGCATTTCGTCTTGCCTTCCCCTCAGGGGAAGGTGCTGAACGAAGTGAAGCGGATGAGGTGAACGGGGTTCCACAAAGCGAATGAAATAAGCTTTGGGGATTCCCCGAGGTATAGCCGCCGCAGGCGGCGTTTCAATAACAAAGTAACATCACCTTTGGCACACAGACGCTCCGCGTCTTACCTCATCCGTCATTTGCTACGCAAATGCCACCTTCCCCTCAGGGGAAGGCAAGATAACCTTCCGATACTTCGCCCCCTACAAATTTTTAACTTTGGAATTTCCAAAAAGCAATAACATCATATACTTAAAACATTTTACCTAAACTCCGGTATAAAGCTTTCCGACGCGCTTTCGCCGTCCTGAATGTAGGCGTTTTTGATGCCGATGCTCTCGGCGTAATTAACGACGGTATCATATTCCTCCGCCGTCAGCTTGCGATTCAGTTCATCGGGCGCGTTCGGCTGAGGAGTATATTGGCTCATAATGCTGATAACGATGCTGTCGCCGTATTCGCGGTGAAGATAGTCAAGCACCCTTATACTGTCGTCAATATGATTCGGCAGAACAAGGTGACGGACTATCACGCCCTTTACCATCGTTCCGTCGGAATTATAGACCGTGTCTCCGCGCTGATTCACCATTTCGCTGAGAGCTTTTTTAGCCCTTTCGGGATAGTCACTGACACCCGAAAAAAGTCTGCCAAGCTCACTGTCCATATACTTGAAATCGGGCAGATAAACGCCGATATATCCCTTCAGCGAACGAAGCGCGTCGGCGCTCTCATATCCGCCGCAGTTGTAAACCGTCGGCAGATGAAGCCCCATTTCCCAAGCGAGGTCGAGCGACCTTTTTATATTCGGCACCCAAGGGGTAGGCGTCACGAAGTTGATGTTGCAAACGCCCATATCCTGAAGCGAAATATACGCCTCGGCAAGCTCCTTTTCGGTCATTTCACGACCAAGCTTTCCGCCGCTTATCTTCCCGTTCTGGCAGAATGAGCAACGGAGATTGCACCCCGAGAAAAAGACGGTTCCCGAGCCGCTTCCCGTACAGATGCAGGGTTCCTCCCAAAGATGAGGCGCAATGCGCCCGACCACGGGAATCGATCCGACACCGCAATAGCCGATTATTCCATTGTCTCTTTCAGCGCCGCAGGAACGCGGGCATAGATTGCAATTCATAATGCGTCCTTTATATTTGATTCAAAAAAAATCCGTAATTATCTGGACTTCATTGTAGGGGCGAACATTGGTCGCCCGTTTTGTTTCATCACTATTACTCGGGCGACCAATGGTCGCCCCTACAATAGGGTTGAAAACTTGCGG
>JAZQGR010000081.1:0-4818 GCA_045540115.1 Eubacteriales bacterium | reverse complement strand
TCAGATAAACCTATATTTTAGGTTCGAGAAGGGCAGACAAAGCCGGAACAAGGGCGGACAATGACGAAAGATAATTATATTTATTCATACTATCAGGGTATCAAGAACGGGAAATATACCGTCGGACGATGGATTGAGCTTGTATATGATTACATTATCCAGGGACTACAGGAGAAGCGGTTTTTCTTTGATCAAAAGAAGGCGAACGACGCTATCGAATGGATGGAGACGCATTGTTTTCACACCGAGGGACCGCTCGCGCCGGGACCGCTCAAGTTAGAGCCCTGGCAAAAGGCTTTTATCTCTTGCGAGTATGGTCTCGTTGATGAAGAGGGACGCCGTCAGTTCCGGGAGATCGTTCTCGTCGTAGGACGTAAGAACGGAAAGACAAAGCTCGCAGCGTCTCAAGGCGAATACGAATTTCGCGGGTCCGGAGAGTTCGGATCCCGAGTGTTCTGTCTCGCTCCGAAGCTCGATCAGGCGGATCTCGTTTATAACGATATTTGGATGATGGTCACGCTCGATCCCGAGTATAAGAAGCTCAAGGAATACGTCAAAGAGACGGACGAGCGCGGGCGATTAGTGAGAGACGACTCGGAGCTGCCGCGTCACAGGATGAGCGATCTGTTCATTCCGGCTACAAACAGCACCGTTAAAAAGATAGCTTTTTCAGCTAAGAAGTCAGACGGTTTTAATCCGTCGCTCGCAATATGTGACGAGGTCGCGAGCTGGGAAGGGGACGCCGGTCTCAAACAATACGAGGTCATTAAATCAGGTATGGGAGCACGTCCGGAGGGATTGCTCCTCAGCTGTACGACTTCGGGCTATATCAATGACAGCATATACGACGAGCTGCTCAGGAGAGCGACTCGTTTTCTTTTAGGCGACAGTAAAGAGACAAAGCTGCTCCCGTTCCTCTACATGATCGACGACGTCGATAAGTGGAACGATATAAACGAGCTCCGGAAAGCGAATCCGAATCTCGGCAGCTCCGTCTCCGTCGATTATATGCTCGAGGAGATCGCGGTCGCTGAGGGATCGCTTTCGAAGCGGGCGGAGTTCATAACAAAATACTGCAATCTGAAACAAAACAGTTCGCTCGCGTGGCTCGAGTCGAAGATCATCGACAAGACGACCGGCGAGCCGCTGGATCCGGAACAGTTCCGGGGCTGCTATTGTGTCGGCGGTTTCGACTTATCCAGGACGACCGACTTAACGGCTGCGTGTGTCGTGATTGAGAAGGACGGCGAGCTTTACGTTCTCGCTAAGTTCTTTTTACCGGCTGAGCGAATCGATGACGCGACAGCTGCGGACGGTGTTCCGTATAACATTTACATCCAGCGCGGACTTTTGCAGCCGTCCGGAGCGAACATTGTCGATTATAACGACGTCTTTAATTGGTTCCGCGAATTGGTCGAGACGTATGAGATCTATCCGCTTAAAGTCGGATACGACCGTTATTCCGCGGCTTATTTAGTTCAACAAATGGAGGCTTACGGCTTTCATATGGATGACGTTTTTCAAGGGTATAACCTCCATCCTGTAATACAGGAAACCGAGGGAATCCTTAAAGACGGGAAAATACATATCGGAGATAATGATCTCTTGAAAATTCATTTCTTCAACTCGGCGCTCAAGATCAGCACCGAGAAGGGGAGGAGCAAGCTGATCAAGATCAAGCCGTCCGCACATATTGACGGAATGGCTGCATTGCTCGACGCGATGACAGTTCGTCAAAAGTGGTATGGCGAGATCGGTGAGCAGCTCCGGAACGTGAAGGAAGAAGAGAACGAAACGGAGAAGAGCAACGATGTCACTACTTGACAAAATATTTAGACCAGCGGAGGCGAAGAAATCCGAGAAGGCACTCCAGGAGGCGAGCGCGTTCTTTCAGACGCTGACCGCTTACGCTCCCGTATTTACGAATTGGGGCGGGGCAATTTATGAGAGTGAGATCGTCCGGGCTTCGATTGACGCCAGGGCGAGACACATTTCAAAACTCAAGGTTGAGACCGTCGGGACAGCTAATCCCTCGTTACAGAAAAAACTCGCTCAGGGTCCGAACCAATGGCAGACATGGAGTCAATTCCTGTATAGGGCCAGCACTATCCTCGACGTCAACAATACGGCGTTTATTGTTCCGGTGTTCGATGAGCGTATGATAATAACCGGCGTTTTTCCGGTGCTCCCGACAATGTGCTCGCTTGTTGAGTATGACGGTGAGATATGGCTGCGTTATCAGTTCAGCACCGGACAATATGCAGCGGTCGAGTTTAAGAAATGCGCGGTCCTGACTAAACACCAATACAGGAACGACTTTTTCGGAGACTCGAATTATCCGCTCCGGGAAACTATGCAGCTGATTCACATACAGAATCAGGGAATCGAGGAGGGCGTTAAGAACGCGGCGACGTTCCGCTTCATGGCGACGCTTAACAACTTCTCGAACGCGTCGGATCTGAAAAAAGAACGGGAGCGTTTCACAGAGGCAAACCTCTCGACAAAATCAGAATCGGGCGGGTTCCTGTTATTCCCGAACACATACAAGGTCATTAAACAGGTCGACGTCAGACCGTACTCAATAGACGCGGATCAAATGAAACAGATCCGCGAGAACGTGTTCAATTACTTCGCAGTAAGCGAGGGCGTATTGCAGAACAGCGCTAAGAACGAAGATCTCGAGGCGTTTTTCGACGGTGCGATCGAGCCGTTTGCTATCCAGCTCAGCGAAGCAATGACGAAAATGTTATTCAGCGAGCGGGAAAGAGCTAACGGATCCTATCTGATAGCAACGGCGAACAGGCTGCAATATATGAGCACGACTCAAAAGGTCGCAATGGCTCGGGAGCTTGGTGATAGAGGAGCGATCCTCATCGATGAGATCCGCGAGCTATTTAATTATTCGCCGCTGCCTAACGGAGCCGGTCAGGTCGCTCCGATCAGAGGCGAGTATAAAGCTACTGACGAATTAACGGAGGACGAGAGTAATGCCAATGAAGAATAACAGAGAGTACAGAGATATGATCCTCACGGTCGTCGCAGATCAGGACGGACCGGACGAGGAGAGAGAAGAAAAAAAGACCGTCGCCGGATATGCGAGCACGTTCAACGAGCCGTATACGCTTTATGAGGACGAGGATCTTATTTACCGGGAACAGGTGGACCGCTCCGCATTTGACGAGACCGATATGAGCGACGTCATAATGCAATACAATCACGAGGGTCGAGTATTTGCCCGGATCACAAACAACACGCTCAGAGTCAGCCCTGACGATAAGGGGCTGTTTATTGAGGCAGATCTCGGAGGTACTGAGCTGGGACGCCAGCTCTTCGATGAGATCCGCGGAGGATATACCGACAAAATGTCGTTCGGCTTTATTGTCAGCGCAGACGAAGAGCTTCGGTCAAAGGACGAGGACGGTCGCGTCGACATACTGAGAACGATTACAGGTATCTCTAAATTATTTGACGTTTCGGCGGTTTCAATTCCAGCCAATAACGGAACCTCGATCGGGGTTTCTACCAGGAGCCGAATCGACGGAGTGATCGAAGAGGTTCGAGCGGAGAGACTCGAAGCTGAAAAGATTGAGCTCGAGAGACGTCGCGCAGTAGTGAGAGCGAGAGCTCTCGGAAAGGACTAAGATCATGACAAGAGAAGAAATCATGTCTCTCGGGTTTGAGGATCTTGAGAAGAGAGCGGCAGAGATCGCAGCCGAAACAGCTGACGCCGATAAGGATCAGCTCGAAACGCTGAACGCTGAGCTCGACGCCATTGAAGAGAGAAAGGCAGCTCTCAAGCTCGAAGTCGAGGAAAAGAGAAAGGCAGCCGAGGCGGTCGCCGCCGGAGCTGGTAAGGAAATCGAAACAAGAAAGGAAACGGAAAAGATGACTAACAAGGAAATCAGAAACAGCCGCGAATATATCGAGGCGTTTGCTAAGTACATCAAGACCGGAAAGGACGCAGAATGTAGAGCACTCCTCACCGAGGACGCTACTGACGGAGTCGTTCCTGTTCCGGAGCTGGTTGAGAACAGAGTTCGCCAGGCATGGGAGAACGATAAGATTTTCAGCAGAGTCTCAAAGACATTTGTTAAGGGCAATCTGAAAGTCGGTTTCGAGATCTCCGCAACGGACGCCGTTGTTCATGAAGAGGGAGCCGACGCACCGGCAGAGGAGGAGCTGGTTCTCGGTATCGTGAACATGGTTCCGGAGTACATCAAGAAATGGATCTCCGTATCTGACAAGGTGCTCGCAATGGGAGCCGAGGAATTCCTGGCTTACATTTACGACGAGCTGACATATAAGATCGTCAAGAAAGCCGCCGACATGGTAGTCGCTGCTATCGCTGGGGCACCGGCAGCAAGCACATCCTCAGCTGTAGGCGTGGCTCAGATTGAGGCTACTGTCGACGCAGCGGCAATTATTGACGCTATCGCTGAGCTGGGCGACGAGGCTCAGAACAACGTATTTATTGCGTCCGGTTCTACGATCGCAGCTGTTAAGAAGGCAGCTCTTACCGCTAACTATGCGCTCGATCCGTTCCAGGGACTCGAAGTCATTCAGAAGGACGGCGTTACAGGCGCTATCGTCGGCGATCTCTCCGGCGTACAGGCTAACCTTCCGGAAGGCGACTCTGTAAGATTTATCTTCGACGAGTATTCACTCGCTGAGGCTGATCTTGTTAAGATCGTCGGCAAGCTGCTCGCAGCTATCGCTGTCGTCGGTCCTAAGATGTTCGCATACATCACAGGAACACCGGCGTCGGAATAATTAGCGACGGACGGAAAGCGTCTCCGGATCTGTCGAGCATGACAAAGG
>JAZQGR010000080.1:0-2320 GCA_045540115.1 Eubacteriales bacterium | reverse complement strand
TAAGACCGCTTGGCCTCCGACTTAGTATTATTTCACGGCAAAAGATGAAAATCAGGAGGCAGCTATCGAGAAGTTATTGCTCGACAACGGCTATCTCTACGATAAGAGCGAGGACGTCTATATCGAAGAGCAAGGCGTTTTCGTGATTTACTACTACGTTTAGAAAGGAGTCAATTCAATGGCTAACAAAGTGGAATTCGGAATTAGTCAGCTCCACGTCGGAACATATACCGTCGCCGATGACGGTACTGTTACGCTGGGGACTCCGTATCATCAGAAGGGAGCCGTTTCGTTCTCCCCTGAGGAACAGAGCGAGCTGACAAACTTCTACGCTGACAATATCGTTTATTGGAGCGGTTACTCGGGCGGTTCTTTCGAGGGTGATCTCGAGGTCGCTAAGTTCGATGACGCTTTCAAAACTCAGTTCCTGGGATATAAGACTCTCGCGAACGGCGGTCTTGCAAACGTTAAGAACGCTATCAAGCCGAACGTTTATATCGCGTTCCAGGTTGAGGGCGACGCTGAGAGCAGAAGGGTCATCATGTATAACGCTCAGCTCGGAGCAATTACGAGAGAGTTCGCGACGATCGAAGAGGAGAAGGAACCGGCTACCGAGACGCTGGCGGTCACCGTTACGGGCGACAATGCTACAGGCGTATCGATGGCGAGTTTCCGTCCTGACGACGCTGGTTATGATACTCTGTTTACAAGCCCGGAAGCTCCGGAGTTTGAAAGTGAATCATAAAGATCAACGGACAAGAGGGGCGGCTCAAGAGGGTCGCCTCTCTTATTTTTCTATATGGGAGGTCTGATCATGGAGAAAACTATCAAAATCGGAAAGAAGAGCGTCCGGCTCAATAATAACGTGAGCTGGGCGATTGCTTATAGAGATCAGTTCGGGCGCGACATTATACCGACGATTATGCCGTTATTCGCGTCAGCGCTCGACATTATTTCCGGAATCATTAACGAGACCGGCAAAACGGACGACATAGATCTGACGGATCTCGCAAAGCTGGCGAACGGGAACGCTCTTCTCGACGCAGCCGTTCACCTGGGCGCTTTCGAGTTTACGGATTTGATCTGTATCACCTGGGCGCTTGCGAAGTGCGCGGACGAGGATATTCCGGCGCCGCGTGAGTGGGTCGCTCAGTTCGACACATTCCCGGTCGATGTTATCGCTCCGGAGGTGTTTAGTCTGATTTTCAAGGGTGTCGTATCGTCAAAAAACTTGAAGAGGCTGGAGGATCTAAAAAAGAGAATTCAGCCGTCATCGATCTCGACACAATCATCCTCGCCGGACTCGAGCGAGGACTCTCAATAACTGACATTAGAAAAATGCAGCTCGGTCAGGTCGTCGATTTCGTCATCGCTTATAACCAGCGTCAAAAGAAGGCGGAGGCTCAGGCGAAGAGGGAAGAGAAGCGCGGAAAGCGTCACAGGGCGACACAGAACGAGATAAATGCTTTTTTCGGATAAGGTAAAAGGTATGGCTGGAAACATTAAAGGAATAACAATTGAATTCCAGGGCGATACTTCGAAGCTCGACAAATCGTTGAGATCCGTCTCTCAGAGTGCTCGAAAGATTGACACCGAGCTCCGTCAGGTCGACAGGGCGTTGAAGTTCAATCCGACGAGTGTCGACTTATGGAGACAGAAACAGCAACTCCTCACGCAAAAGATAACCGAGACACGTCAGAAGCTCGATCTCCTCAAACAGAAACAGGCTCAAATGGACGCGTCCGGGGTCGATAAGAATTCCGCGGAATACAGAAAACTCCAGCGCGAAATCATAGAGACCGAGTCGAAACTGAAACATTTCGAGGGCGAGCTCAGGAAATTAGGCAATGCGAAACTTACAGCGCTCGGGGCTCAGTTCAAACAGATCGGCGACAAGATGACGGCGGTCGGTAAGGAAATGACGACAAAGGTCACCGTCCCGCTCGCTATGGTCGGAACCGTAGCGGCTAAGAAGTTCGCCGAGGTCGATAAGACCATGCAGCTGACTAATTCGACTATGAACAACACGACCGAAGAGGCTCAGCTGCTTAACCAGGCAATGAAAGACGCAGCGGCGTCCTCGACTTACGGAATGAGCGACGCAGCGACGGCGACTCTTAATTTCGCCAGGGCTGGATTATCAGCAAAACAGGCGGCGAGCGCACTCGCTCCGGCTATGGCATTAGCAGCGGGCGAAGGCGGAGAGCTCGACACGGTATCGGCTGGACTCGTCGCAACGATCAACGGCTTTCATGGGTCATTTGATGACGCTGCGAAATATGCGGACGTATTCGCGAACGCCTGTAATAATTCCGCGCTG
>JAZQGR010000079.1:0-1733 GCA_045540115.1 Eubacteriales bacterium | reverse complement strand
CTCAGTTCGTGACTTTTCCCCGCGAGTTAATTAAAGTTAGTCGGAATATGAGCAGAGATAACTATATTTGGAAGTATTATCAAGAGATTAAGAGCGGGAATATCACCGTCGGGAAATGGATTTCGCTTTTATATGAGTATATAATCGCCGGACTTGACCAACGGCGATTTTTCTTTGATCAAGGGAAAGCAAATCACGCGATAGAGTGGATTGAGAAACACGCTTTTCACGTTGAGGGCGTCCTGGCTCCTGGAAATATGACTCTCGAGCTATGGCAAAAGGCGCTCCTGTCTTGCTTATTTGGAATCGTAGACGAAAACGGAAAGAGACAGTTCCGCGAGGTTGTTCTGATCGTGGGAAGAAAAAACGGGAAGAGCTTGCTCGCTTCGGCTATTGGTAAATATGTATGGCTATATGAGGGCGGCTACGGGGCAAAGGTTTATTGTCTCGCTCCGAAGTTTGACCAAGCGGATATTATATATCTTTCAATATGGCAAATGACAAAGCTCGATCCGGAATGGATTAAACTTGACGAAGCCATAAAAGCCTCACGACAAGGTCATGAGCGAGGCATGGACACGGATCAACTCGCGAAAAAAAGAGTTTCGGATCTTTACCTTGCGGAAACAAATAGCTCCGTAAAAAAGATAGCGTTTAACGAAAAGACGTCAGACGGTTTTAATCCATCCCTCGCAATATGCGACGAGATTGCTGCCTGGGAAGGCGATAAAGGACTCAAGCAATACGAGGTAATGAAGTCAGGACAGGGAGCACGTCCTGAGGGAATATTATTCAGCTGCTCAACTGCGGGATATGTCCACGACTCAATTTATGACGAGCTGCTCAGACGAGCGACTCGTTTTTTATTAGGCGATTCGAAAGAGACGAAGCTGCTGCCGTTCCTCTACATGATCGACGACATTGATAAGTGGAACGACATAAACGAGCTCCGGAAATCGAATCCGAATCTCGGCGTTTCGGTGTCTGTCGATTTTCTGATTGAAGAGGCAAATATTGCAGAGGGCTCGCTCTCTAAAAAAGCCGAATTCATCACGAAGTATTGCAATCTCAAACAAAACAGTTCGCTCGCGTGGCTCGAGTCGAAGATCATCGACAAGACGACCGGCGAGCCGCTGGATCCGGAACAGTTCCGGGGCTGTTATTGTGTCGGCGGTTTCGATTTATCCAGGACAACCGACTTAACGGCTGCGTGTGTCGTGATCGAGAAGAAGGGCGAGCTTTATGTACTCGCGAAGTTCTTTCTCCCGGAGGAGCGGATCCAGGACGCAATCAACACGGACGGAGTTCCGTATAACATTTATATCCAGCGCGGACTCTTACAGCCGTCCGGGGCGAACATTATCGATTATAATGACGTGTTTAATTGGTTCCGCGAATTGGTCGAGCGTTATGAGATCTATCCGCTTAAAGTCGGATACGACCGTTATTCGGCGGCTTACTTAGTTCAACAGATGGAGGCTTACGGCTTTCATATGGACGACGTTTTTCAAGGGTTTAACCTTCATCCGGTCATACAGGAAACCGAGGGACTTTTGAAAGACGGGAAAATACATATCGGAGATAATGATCTCTTGAAAATTCATTTCTTCAATTCGGCGCTCAAGATCAGCACCGAAAAAGGGCGGAGCAAGCTGATCAAGATTAAACCGTCCGCTCACATTGACGGAATGGCTGCATTGCTCGACGCGATGACAGTTCGTCAAAAGTGGTAC
>JAZQGR010000078.1:0-1777 GCA_045540115.1 Eubacteriales bacterium | reverse complement strand
GATAGCAGCCGAAGCGATGACTCAGGGCAAAGATCTCTCCCTCGAACAGAAAGAATATTTTCACGACTCGAAGGGAATCGGACCGAGTATCGGCGGAGGACATACAGAGGACACCGGCGTCGTTTTGAGAGTGTATCAGCCGGATAAGGATAACGAACAGGAAGAGGAGGACGAATCAAATGATTAAGATCACAGCAGAATCAAAAGGCAATCGGACAGAGCTCGCTATCAAGATCGAAGGCACAGGCAAAACGATCGTCACGGAGGCGGTCCACATTATGCAGCAGCTCCCGAAACAGATCCAGGGAATGAATAAAACTCTCTTTTTCCGTTTCCTGGCTGATCTCACCGAGACGGGAATGTTCGACGTCGGAGTTAAGCCGGAGGATCCTGAGGAGGGCGAGGACGATGACGAATAAAAATCCGAGCGAGTGGCGAGTCAGTTCGAATCCGGTCGCCGGTAAATTGTTTTACGGCGTTTATCGGATCCGCGACATTAACGACGTAGATCACAGCGGAAACCGTGAGACTCGCGGCGGCTGGTATGAGACCAGGGAAGAGGCTGAGAGACTCGCGGAGACGCTGAACGAGGAGGGTAAATAATGAATCTGAACAATGATAACTATTTCAGCCCGGAGGCGGCTTCGGAATATTGGTCCGTCTCACAGTTCAAGGCTTTCAATAAATGCGAGGCTTGCGGACTTGCTGAGGCTCGAGGCGAGTACCAGCGCGAAGAGACCGACGCGCTCCTGATCGGTAGTTATGTCGACGCGTATTTCTCCGGACCGGCTGAAATGGATAAGTTCATCGCTAAGAACGGCGACAAAATGTATTCGAAGCGTGGCGGCGGACTCCTGGCGAAGTTCCAACAGGCGAACACTATAATCGACAGGGTCGAAGCTGATCCGCTCATGATGGATTATCTCACCGGCGAGAAACAGGTCGTCATGGCTGCGGAGCTGTTCGGGGTTCCCTGGAAAGCAAAGTTTGACGTCTATGACGAGCAGCGAATCGTCGATTTGAAATGTGTCCGCGACTTCGAGGATATATTCGACAAGGGTTACGGCTGGCGCTCATGGGTCGAGTATTGGGGTTACGACATACAGGGAGCCGTCTATCAGAAAATCGAGCAGATCGTCACAGGACGAGACAAACCGCTCCCGTTCTATATTGCAGCCGTAACAAAGGAAAAGACTCCGGACATTAAGGTTATTCACATTCCGCAGCATATTCTCGACGGAGCGCTCGGAATGGTTGAGGCGAAGATCGAGAGGTTCGATCTGATCAAGAGCGGCGACGTTGAGCCGATCCGCTGCGAGAAATGCGACTATTGCAAATCGACGAAGGTGCTCAAGGCTCCGGAAGAGTACGAGATCAGGGAGGCGGAATAATGGCAAAGTGTAAGGCTTGCGGGGCTCCGATAATATGGATCCCGATGAAAAGCGGCAAAATAATGCCGTGTGATACTCAGCGAATCCCGTACAGGGTCAATTTACATGATGGGAAATATAATCTTGTTCTCCCGGATGGACGTGTTACAAGGGCGGATTTAGATCTCGACTCCGACGATTACGGTTATGTTTCACATTATGCAACGTGTCCGGCAGCGGATAAGTTTAGGAGGCGATCTAATGGCTGACAACGTAAATCATCCAGCGCACTATCAGACATATATCGACGGGCTCGAGACTATCGACATTATTTACGCCGTTCTCGGTCCGGAACGATTCGAAGGATATTGTCGCGGGAACGCTCTCAAGTATTTAGCCAGGGCGGA
>JAZQGR010000077.1:0-27093 GCA_045540115.1 Eubacteriales bacterium | reverse complement strand
CGCCCGTTTTACGGGAGGAGCGCGTGGGGTTCCCCGAAACGAGCGAACGCGAGTTTTGGGGGTTTCGAGCAAGCCCCCGCCCTACGATTATGTAGTGCAAACTCCTTATGTGGGAAAAACACGGGAATTTTAGGGGACGATTTTTAGGTTTTTCCGTGCTATCATATTACTGAATAACAACGAGGTGATATGATGAGAAGAAAAATTCCCGACGAAAAAAAGATAATGCGCGAAATGGCGGAGATCGCCTTTGATCCCGAAGAAAAGACGGCAGACCGCCTGCGCGCACTCGATATGCTTTCGGATTATCTGAAAAACAAAAACCAAAGCGACGACGCGCTTGCAAAGCTTGACGCGGTGCTTGAAAGCATACTGTAAAAAACAGCCACAATGTGGCTGTTTTTTCTTTATTTAATTCCAAGCGCGTTTGAAAGTGTCAGATAATCGTTCGTAAGGATCGTATCTGCGCCCATTGTGAGAAGCTCGCGTGCGAATTCGACCGTATCGGAATAGAAGACGTTGACGTTAATGCCGTGTGTATGTGCCTTGTCTATCATTTCCTTGTTTATATTCTTGCCCTCGGGCGTATATATCTGCACCATTTCGCAGCCAAGCTCTATCGCGCGCTCAACGATACGGTAGGTTCCGTCCTCGCCCACGCATATCTTTATCTCGGGACGAAGCGATTTGACCTTCTTGATGACATCGTCGCTCGATATCATAAGGTAGATATGCTTATCGCAGTCATACTTATGAAGGAGACCCACGATCTTACCAAGTATCTCGTCAGACATCGTGTCGGGCTTATAGTGAATATTCATCACCGTCTGCGAAGCGAATTTTGCGAGGATCTCTTCAAGGGTCGCGATCTTAAGCCCCTTGTATTTTTCGCCGTATTTGATACCGAAATCGAGCGTTTTAAGCTCGTTAAGTGTCTTTTCGTATACCTTTCCGACGCCGTTTGAGACGCGTTCAAGCGTTGCGTCGTGACAGGATACAAGCTCTCCGTCCTTGGTCACCCAAAGGTCAAATTCGATTTCACTCGCGCCGAGCGCGATCGCCGCACCGAACGACACCATCGTATTCTCGGGAAGCGCCGCGCTGAAGCCACGGTGCGCGCAGAGGCGCGGATACGGCATATATTTATCGAACGGAACGACGCTCTTTCCACCGTTGCGGTAGAGCCACGGACGGCGCCCGTCCTCAATATACTCGTAGTGCGACTTCATCTTGCCCTTGAAGCCGGCGGGCTTGTAGTATTTATTTTTCGGATCAATCTCACAGGTGCCGATGCCGACCTTGCTCTTCATATCGACGAGGATATTTCCGTCGGGCGCGATGACCGTCGAGCAGCCGCAGATAGGGCTGTCTTCTCCGAGCGATACCGACGAGCGAAGCAGATACGCGTTCGTGTGATACGAAAGGAAGCTGTTGATTATTTCAAGAGCACGGTGAGTATCTGTGCGCTGATGCGAGCAGCCGATTATGATATCGACGTCATATCTTGCGAGCTGTGCGAATTCCTCGTAGAAATAGAAATCGTAGCAGGTCATAAAGCCAAAGCGTATGCCCTCGATCTCAATTACGTACGGCTCGTCTGCCGTATATGAATAGGAAACGTCGACGCCGTTTCCGCCCTCGGACAGCGTCTTGACCTCGCTCGGTGCGGGATGCGCCTTATAGTATTTTCCGACGACGTTGCCCGTCCTGTCAAAGGCAAACGTCGTATTTCGGTAGCCCGTTTCGGTCTTGTCCGCGAAGTTCGCAAAAACTATCGAGTTACAACGGATAGCGGCAGCTTTTACGCGCTCAAAAACGTCCTTGTTTCTCTTTTCAATCGATGCGTGAAAGGATCCTCCGCCCTTCGTTGCGGCGGGAATATCGCAGTATTCGGGGAGAACGATTATATCGTTACTGCTATCACACTTATCGAGCAGATCGAACATTCCCTCGTAGCAGGAATCTATATCCTTTTCATCAAACGAATAATAGGGCTGAATTACACTGACCTTCATTTCTGATTCACCATTCCTATAAAGTATTTTGCGACGTTTTCGGGCTCCGTTTTCATGTTTTCTCTCATCCACCAGCGAACAGTCTCGGCGAAGCTTCCCGAGAGGTATTCGAGCAAAAACTGGCGCGGCACGTTTTGCGAAAAGCTTTCCGTGTAACGCAAAAATACTGCCTTCAGGTGGTTTTTGAAATAGCCCATAAAAAGCTCACCGCTGTCGGAAAGGAGTATTCCCGACAGGTTTTCCCTCTCGGCTCTTATGTGCCAGAGGATGTGCGAGAGCTTGCCCTCGAGCTCGTCGTCCTTGCCGACCCACGGACACGGGTCGTTTTCGAATATGTGATTAAAGATCTCGCCGGCAAGCGCGTCGAGAAGCATATCCTTCGTTTCGAAATGCGAGTAGAACGTGCTCCTGCCGACGTCTGCGCCGTCGATTATCTCCTGAACCGTTATGCGGTCATACCGCTTCTTTTCAAGAAGGGAGCGAAAGGTATCAAGTATCGCCTTCCGCGTCTTTTTCTGCCGTCTGTCCATCTTTTCTCACTTTCGGTACAATTTGAACATTTTGTTCAGTAAAATACACCTTGGATCATTTGACCGTTGAATTTTCGCGCCGTCGGCGATAAAATGATACCGAACAATATGTTCGATATGATTATACACCAACCCGTCTTTTTTGTAAAGGAGATTTACTGATGTTAGAAAAAATTCTTGACGCGCTTGAGAGCAAGATCGCGCTGCTTATCAGCGGTCTATCGGTGCTTGCGAGCTTGCTTCTGCCGATCTTCGGAGTAGAAATCAAAACGTGGTACGATCCTGCGTGGCTCGCCGTCATTATATCGGGAATACCGCTTCTTGAAAATGCGATCGGAAAGCTGATACGCAACAAGGGAATTTCAAAGATTTCCTCCGCGCTTCTGATTACGAGCGCGATGGTTGCCGCGATCGCAATTGGCGACGTTTTCGCCGCGGGCGAGGTCGCGTTCATTATGGCGATCGGCGAGCTCCTTGAGGACCTGACAACCGACAGAGCAAAAAGAGGTCTGACGAAGCTTATCAGCCTTGCGCCGACAACGGGACGGCTGATCGAAAACGGATGCGAGAGAACCGTTGACGCGACCGAGATCAAGGTAGGAGACATTCTCCGCGTTCTTCCCGGCGAAAGCATACCTGTCGACGGAATCATTATCAGCGGTCAGACGAGTATTGACCAAGCGGTTATGACGGGCGAAAGCCTCCCGGTCGATAAGACCGTCGGCGATGAAATATACAGCGGAACGATCAACCTTTACGGCTCGGTTGACGTCAGAGCCACCAAGGTCGGTGAGGATTCCTCTCTCGGAAAGCTTATCCGAATGGTAAAGGAAGCCGAGGAAAACAAGGCTCCAATGCACCGTATTGCCGATAAATGGGCGAGCATTCTCGTTCCCGTCGCGCTTCTTATAGCAATAGCCTTCGGGCTTATCCGTCAGGATATCGTAGTTGCGGTCACGGTCCTCGTCGTATTCTGCCCCTGCGCGCTCGTGCTTGCAACACCGACTGCCATTATGGCGGCTATCGGTCAGGCGACCAAGCACGGAGTTATCATCAAATCGGGCGAGGCGCTTGAAAAAATGGGCAAGGTCGATACCGTTTGTTTTGACAAAACAGGTACGCTCACCTACGGCGCGCTCACCGTTTCCGACGTAATTCCCTTCGGAATAAGCAAAGAGGCGCTGACTACCCTCGCCGCATCGGCAGAGAGCAGAAGCGAGCATCCGCTCGGCCGCGCAATATATGAATTTGGTAAGGAAAACGGCGACGTCCCGACCTGCGACGGCTTCATAATGGAGGCGGGCAAGGGCGTTTCCGCAACGATAAACGGTAAGACCGTATACTGCGGAAACGAAAGATACCTGACCGAAAAGGGCGTTACCGTTTCCGACGAAGCAGCAAAAGCGCTGACCGAGCTCCGCGCAAGCGGTAAGGCGTCGGTCACCGTTTCCGACGGCGAAAGTGTGCTCGGCGTTATTGGGCTTTCCGACGCCGTTAAGCCGAACGCCTCTGAAACCGTTGATTCACTTAAAAAGCTTGGAACCGAAGCCGTACTTCTGACGGGCGACAATAAATATGCCGCAGAATATTTCGCTTCTCAGGTAGGCATTACGAGCATAAAGAGCGAGCTTCTCCCCGAAAACAAGGTCGACTGCGTGCTTTCGCTCCGTGAAGGCGGAAAGACCGTCGCGATGGTCGGCGACGGCGTAAACGATGCTCCCGCGCTCAAGAGCGCTGACGTCGGAATCGCTATGGGGACGATGGGCAGCGACGTTGCCCTTGAAGCCTCCGACATCGCGATAATGAGCGACGACGTAAGCAAGCTTTCCTACCTCAAGCGTCTTTCCAACGCAACCGTCAAAACGATAAAATTCAGCATTTTCCTCTCGCTCATCATAAACTTCGCCGCAATAATTCTCTCCTTCTTCAAGCTTTTGAATCCCGCGACGGGAGCACTCGTCCATAACGCAGGCTCGGTGTTCGTTATCCTAATCGCAGCGCTTCTCTATGACAGAAAATTCAAATAGAAAAAGCCCTTTCGGGCTTTTTTATTTTTGATAAATGTACTTTTCACCGGGAGCGAAGATATGATAGCACTGCTCGCGGTTTAGCGTCATCAAGGTGTCGACAAAGACCGCGGGGTTAACCTTATTCACCTCGTAAAGGTCGTGATGAACGGGAACGAGAAGCTTCGCGCCTATTGAGGAGGAAAGCTTGACCGCCTCAACGGAATCGAAATTACCAATAATATCAAGCGAATTTCTAAAGTAGTCCCTGCCGTTTATCGGAAGGATCGCTACGTCTATATTCGTAAGCCGTTCGGTCAGACCCTCGTACATACACATATCGCCCGCGTGGAAAATTCGGTTACTTCCATCATCAATAATGTACCCAAGCTCGAAATAATTACCGTTTTCATCGGTATGGAAGACCTCGTGAGCCGACGGGATCGGAGTTATCTCAAAGCCGTCAAGCTCTATCTTCTCGTCTGCAATAGCGGGAATTATTCTGTCCCTGCCGATCCCGTAAGAAGCGATAGTGTCGACTATCGGCGCGGGAACGATGAATACCGTTTTCCGGTTCGCCTCCGCGATCCTTGGAAGAGTCCACGGGTCTGCATGGTCAAAATGAGGATGAGTGCAAAGCACAGCATCAAGGAAATCAAGCTCGCCCGCGTCTATCGGCGCATCGTACAGGCGCTTCCAGCTTACAAGCTGCGAGCAATTGCGGTCAACGTAGTCGCTTAAATACGGATCGACCGATATATATTTTCCCGAGCTTCCGATTATAAAGCCGACCTGACCGATATAGTGCAGAGCCGTCTGCTCGGGCGTGAGCTTAAGGCGTAAAACGTCGTTTTTATTCATACGAAATATTCCCTTCGAAAAATATTCTTAATACCGTTGACAATTATATCAAACTTTGATATAATTGTCAACGGTTAAATACAAAATCGTAAAGGTTTTTTATGGTGAAGAAGTATATAACGCAAAACAGACAAAAAAAGAATACCTTATCCGATATTTTCGCTTTCATTCTTGAAAGAAAAACTACATCTCGACGCGAGATCGAAGCCGAGACGGGATTTTCTTGGGGAACGGTATCCCAAAACGTTGCGCTCCTTATCGAAAAGGGCTATGTCGTCGAGGAAAAAAGCGAAAACACGGGCGCGGGCAGAACTGCATACATATTGAAGCCCTCCACCGATAAGACCGTCAGCATCGGGCTTGACATTAATCTTTCGGGGCTGTCCTGCGAGGTCGTCGCACTCGACTCGCGAATAATAAGCAAGTTCGAAGCCGACCTGACTGCGCGGACACAGTCGGGAATTATTGCCGAAGCCGAGAGCCTGCTTGAAAGTGTCAATTCGTGGTGTAGCGAAAACAGCCTTACTGTTTTCAGCCTCGGTATCGCAATGCAGGGAAGCGTGAACGGACGGCTCGGAGTATCTTCCCTGTTCCCGAATATTCCCGACTGGGAGCCGATAAATATCAAGGAGCATTTTGCCGCCAAATACGCTCTCCCCGTATATCTCGGACACGACCCGAAGTGTATGCTTCTCGGTCAGACGTATAAGGAAAAAACCGATAACTGCGTTCTTTTGCGAGTTGACGGCGGTATCGGTATGGCGGTCTCGCTCGACGGAACGATCCTTGACGACACCGACCGTTTCGAGCTCGGTCACACTCTCGCCGTTCCGAACGGCAAAAAATGCTCGTGCGGCAAGCGCGGCTGTCTTGAAGCATACGGCTCGCTTTCGGCGATCGGAAGCGGAACGGATGCGGTAATGTCTTCACCCGAAAAATTTGAAAAAGAGCTTCGCGAGGCGGGCAAGCGTCTCTCCGCCGCTCTTTACAATACCTATATAATGTTCCGTCCGCAAAAGCTTATACTGACAGGCAAGGCGGCATCGCTTTCGGCTTTCACCGAAGGCGCGCTTTCATCTCTTGACGGATGTGAGCTTGATATAAGCGTCGATCCCGGAATTTCCGCCGCCTACGGCGCGGCTGTTGAGTCGATAAGATCGGCGGTCAGATCATTCATAATATAAAGATGAAAGGATATTATCATGAAATGTGTTGTTATTGAAAAGCCGGGGAAGGTATATCTTTCCGAGCGCGAGCTTGCTCCGCTTGAAAATGGATTTGCGAGAATAAAGGTAATGGCGGCAGCGATATGCGCGACAGACCTCGAGGTCATCGACGGAAATATTCCCGCAAATTACCCCCTTACTCCCGGTCACGAGTGGTCGGGAATAGTTGAGGAGGTTGCCGACGAAAACGCCGCGCATTGGATCGGCAAAAGAGTCACAGGATCAAATGACGTAACCTGCGGTAAGTGTGAGGCTTGCCGCTCGGGTAATTGGAGATACTGCAAGGACTTTGAGGAGATTGGATTCCGCCGCAACGGCGCTTACGCCGAATATATAGACGTGCCGATTTACGGTCTCGTTGAGCTTCCGGACTCCCTTTCCTTCACCCACGCCGCTCTCGCAGAGCCGATGGGCGTTGCTCTCGGAACCTGGGAAAAGCTCGATCCCGTATACGGAAAGACTTGCCTTATTTTCGGCGCTGGCTCGATCGGGCTTTGCTGTCTTGCGGTAGCGAAGGCGATGGGGATGCGAAAGATCGTAGTCGTTGCGGCCTCGTCTCAGCGCCTATCCATCGCAAAGGAGCTCGGCGCTTATGCGACCGTTGCCACGCGCGAGGAGGATCTCTTCGAGGCAATGAAAAAGTATCACCCTGAGGGAACCGATTACATAATCGAGGCAACAGGACTTGAGGAGTGCATAACGAACAGCTTCAAGCTATGTAAAAAGGGCGGCTACATTGCCCTTGCGGGCTACGGACGCGGCAAGACAATGTCTGTCCGAATTGACGACATTCACGTAAACAATCTTCACGTAATCGGCGCGGGAAACAACTGGAATCAGCATAAAAAGGCGATTCAGATGATGGCTGACGGTGCCGTCGATATGACGCCATTCATCTCCGAAACGCTTGACCTTTCGGAGTTTGAAAAGGGACTATCCGATGCCCGTAACCGCCCTGTCGGATTCGTCAAGGCAATATTTACCTTCGAAAAATGAGCGCGGAAAAGTATTATCTCGGTCTTGATATCGGAACCTCGTCCGTCAAGGCAGTAATGAGGAGCAAAAGTGGCAAGACCGTAAAGGCAAAGCGCGGATACGATGGCGAAGCACCGCAGTGCTGGCTCGACGCGGTAAAGTCTGTTATCGCCGAGCTCTCAACGCACGGGGAAATCGCCGCGATATCAATATCGTCGCAGGTCGGAACCTACATCGCAAACGACAGTCACGTTATAACGTGGAGCTGCGATGTCGGCAAAAAAGAGCTTGAATATATAAAATCGGTCATTTCGGAGGAGGAGTTCATTTCGGAGATCGGAATGAAGCACCCCGATATAATCTCATATCCGCTTCCGAGGCTTATGTATATTCAAAAGCATTACGGCAAGGACACGACAGTCCTCATGCCGAAGGAGCTTCTCATACGTTCCCTTACGGGTAAAACCGTAACAGACGTATTTTCGATGCGCGGTATATCTAACCAAGAAACGGGAAAATATGCCGACGGAATAATGAAAAAGCTCGGTGTCGGGCTTGGCTTGCCCGCATTAAAGCAACCGACGGAGATCGCAGGCAGAGTAACCTACGAGGCGGAAAAGGACTACGGCATTAAGACAGGCACTCCCGTTTATCTCGGCTGTAACGACTTTTTTGCGGGGCTTCTCGGAATGGGAATACACCGCGTCGGCGACTTTTTCGACCTCTCGGGAACGAGCGAGCATATCGGATATATCTCCGATAAGATAAATCCCGACGGTTTTGTCAGCGGCGGATATTTTGTCGGAAACTGTACCTACGGCGGAACAAAATCAAGCGGAGCTTCAAACGATCTCGCAATAAATTGCTTCGGCATCGACGGGCTGACGCTTGATATTCTCAAAGAAAAGCCTCCGATATTTTTACCGTATCTTAACGGCGAGCGCGCGCCGATATACGATGAAAATGCGCGCGGTGTTTATTTCGGGTTGAACGGTAACGCTGACGCCCACTCTCTATCGTATTCAACGCTTGAGGGCGTGGTATTCAGCCTTTACGATATTATGACCTCAATGAACGCGACAAAAGTGAGCAGGCTCGTCTGCGGTGGAGGCTCCTCCCGCGACATCTTTATGAACAAGCTTCGCGCAACGGTTTTCGACTGTGAGGTCGTAAGCGTATGCGAGCCCGACACCTCGGCGCTCGGTGCCTGTATGCTCGCAATGGTCGGAGAGGGCGCTTATCCCGATATCGCCTCGGCAATAAAGGAATGCGTCAGCTATTCCGAGCCGATAAAGCCCGAACCCGAATACCGAAACGTTCTTATGAAGCGCTTTAACGTATACAAAAAACTATATCCGTCCCTGAAGGAAGCATTCGGGGAATTTAACGGTCTCTGAAAGGAGTAAATATGAGTTGTGTTATTTTTGGCGCGGGAAAGATCGCCCGCGGATTTGTCGGTCACCTTTTATATCTGAGCGGCATTGAATTTATCTTCGTCGAAAAGGTCGATGCTCTTTGCGACCTTATAAACGAAAGAGGACAGTACACGGTAAACATTCTCGGGGATCCGAGTAAAAACACCGTTGTCACGGGCGCAAAGGCGCTCAAATTCTCGCAGACGGACGAGATCTGCGACGCGATAGTAAGTGCAGACTGCATTTTCGACGCAGTCGGAGGCAAAAACCTACCCGAGATCGTTCCCTTCCTTACGAAAGGAATCGAGAAGCGCGCGTCGGTTAACCCGAAGCCGCTCAATATCGTCACCTGCGAGAATTGGAAGCTTCCCGCAGACGTGCTGAGAAAGGGCATCTCCGAGAGCATTTCGGATAGTTGCCGCGAGTTTTTTGAAAATAGCGTAGGTATAACCGAGGCGGTCATCATGCGATCCGCCATCGAATCCACTCCCGAGCTGCTTGAGAAGGATCCGCTCGTCGTAAACGCACAGGACTTCTGGGAGTTCCCCTACGACGCAAGTCGTCTCAAGGCTCCGCTTCCCGAAAAGATGATCTGCCAAAAGCCGATATACGAGTTTACAGGCTTCCTCGAAAGAAAGTTCTACACCTATAACGCCGCGAACGGCACTACCTCCTTCGTCGGTGCGCTTCTCGGTCACAAGTATATTGCCGATGCCGCCCACGACGAAAGGATCCTGAAGCTCCTCGACGGCGTCTATACCGAGACTGCAACCGCGCTCTCGAAAAAGCATAATTTCCCGTTTGATGAGCAATGGGCATTCACCCGCACCTCGCTCCGCAAGCTTCAGGACAGAAATATCGTCGACTATATTGAGCGCAACGCCCGCGATCCGATGCGTAAGCTCGGTCCCGATGACCGCCTTGTCGGCTCTGCGCGCCTATGTATGGACTACGGAGTCAAGCCCGAATGCCTCTCCGTCGCCATCGCCTGTGCGATCCACTATGACGAGCCGACCGATCCCTTTTCACTTCAGCTGGCAGAAATAAGAGAGAAGCGCGGCTACGATGCGGTTCTTTCCGAGGTCTGCAAGCTTGATCCCGAAAGCGAGCTCGCCCTGCTCATAAAGGAAAAGCTCGCGCTCATCAAGGAATGGGGGTGGCTCAAATGAGCAAAGTCGTAATTATCGGCGCAGGCAAAACGGGACGCGGATTCATCTCACGTCTGCTCAGAGATAACGAGATAGTCTTCATCGACAAAAACGAAGCCCTTGTCAATGCTCTCAACAACGACGGAGGCTTTACCGTCGATTTCTTCGGAAACAAAAAACCCTCGCTATTCATAAACGGCTACAAGGCATACACATGGGAATCGGTTTCCGCGTCTGCCTTTGAAAACGTTGACGTCATCCTCGTTTCCGTCGGCGGAAGCAACCTTTCCGACGTCGGAAGCGAGCTAAAAAAATACATATCGGCGGATAATAAAATTATCGTATGCGAGAACGCATCGTCGCCCGCAAAAAAGCTTTATGATGCAATCGGCATAGAGGGGCTGAGGATCGCCGAATCGACAGTTTTCTGCACAACGATCGAAAAGGAAAAGAGCGGCACCGCCATCAATTCCGAATGGTATCCCTACCTGCAATTCGACCGTGACGCATTCGGAGACGACTATCCCTCCCTTGACGGTCTTAAACCGATATCGGGCTTTGGCGGCTTCCTTGACCGCAAGCTCTACACCTATAACAGCGCAAGCTGTATAATCGCGTATCTCGGCTATCAGAAGGGATATACAGTCTATTCCGACGCGGCAAACGACGAGGAGATCCTTTCCCTGCTCGACAAAAACTATGAGATAATAAACGATTGTATCTGCCGTGAATACGGCTATGAGGAAAACGATCAGAAGGAATTTGCGCTGCTTTCAAAAGACAAATTTACCGACCGCACTCTCGTCGACACCGTAGCACGCAATGCACGCGAGCCGCAAAGAAAGGTGACCTTCAAGGAAAGAATCGTCGCCCCGATGCTCCTTGAAGAAAAATACGGCAAGGATTCATCGGTTCTCGAAATGACTCTCGCCGCCGCGCTTCTCTACACTCCCGACGAGGAGGTCGAATGGAAAGCGATGCTCGATAATGAGGGCTACGAGGGAATACTTCAGCGTATCTGCGAGCTTGATAAAAACTCTGCAATATATAAACGTGTTCTCAATATGGCAAGATCGGGCAAGATCATATAATAAAATAAGACCTCTTTCGAGGTCTTATTTTATTATTTTATCTTCTTTCCGTCGGAAAATGCCTGACCGACGCGCTCACCGAAGCCCCAATACGCGTGGGTAACACTATCGTAAATGATGGGATCGAGCTTCTTTACGTCTACCTTGCCGTTTTCGTCAAGGATGCTTTCGTCGGCAGAAACGTTGACTATCTCACCTATGCAGATACCGTCCTCGTTGAACTTCAGAAGCTTACATTCGACCGTCATCGGCAGCTCGTTTATGATCGGCGCATTGACAAATCCGCTCTTGACCGTTGTGAATCCCGCCTTTGCCGGCTTATCCGGAACGTCGTTTGCCGAAACGATTCCGACGTAGTCACAGGGAACGACCGTTTCTGCCGTCGCGAAGCTTACCGTGAAGGCGCCATTATTCTTGATATTCTCCGTTGTCTTATGATCGTCGGACAGACAGACCATGACCTGATTTGTGTCATAAATTCCACCCCACGCAGCATTCATTGCGTTCGGGAGACCGTTTTCGTCGTACGTTCCGATTATTAGAACAGGCATCGGGTAAAGCCATGTTTTCGCTCCAAAATTCTTGCGCATTTTTCTATCCTCTTTCTTTATATTCTGTGATGTCATTATACATCAAAACCACATTTTTTTCAATACGTTCCGATATAAATCTTGATTTGCCGACCTATCTATGATATAATCATCTTACACTCGAAAAAAATGAAAGAGGTACTGATATGAAAAAGGAAAAATTCGTTCATTCGCTCAGGATCCAGCTCTTCCCCGACAGTCTTATCGGCGAAAGAACCGAGGTCCTTATCGACTTCTGTCATAAGTTCGGATTCAACGACGTTATGCTTATGATAAACGCCGAGGAGTTTAATTTCGGTCACATCACGATCGAGGAGGCAAAGCTCTGGGTTGAAAAGCTCAAGGAAGTAAGACAGGCGCTTCTTGACGCAGGTATTTGCGTGAGCGTTAACAACTGGATTGAAATGGGACACCTCGCAAGAGGAAGAAAGCTCAAGCCGGGACAGAATTTCACGACGATGGTCGACCATAACGGTCTGCGCGACGAGCTCGTCGCTTGTCCGATCGATACCGAATGGCAGGATTATTTCTGTGACTATGCAAGCTATCTTGTAAGCGAGCTCGAGCCCGATTACTTCTGGATAGAGGACGATTTCCGTTACCACAACCACGCGCCGCTTTCCTTCGGCGGATGCTTCTGCGAAAAGCACATTGAGCTTTTCAACAGCATTCTCGGAACTTCCTACACGCGCGAGGAGTTCGTCAAGTACGCGTTTGCCCCCGGCAAGCTCACACCCGAGAGAAAGGTCTGGCTCGATACCGAAAGAAAGAGCATAGTCGACCTTGCCCAGCGCATAGCAAAGGCTATCAAGGCGGGCTCTCCCAAGACCGAGATCGGAATCATGACGTCCGCCCCCGAAAACCATTGCATGGAGGCAAGAGACTGGAACAGCCTCCTCGATGCGATCGCACAGGGCGGTGACAAGCTTAACAGAATCCATCTTCCCGCGTATCTCGAATGCTCGGGCAAGGATTATATCTACAATTTCAACCGTGTAAGTATGGGAATAAGACACCTTTCGGGCGACGATACAAAGATCTGGCCGGAGGTCGAAAACGGAACGCCGAACATGATGCGCAAGAGCCCGAGATTCCTCCGCTTCCACATTGAGGGCTCGCTCCCGCTTATTCTCGACGGAATGACGTACAGCATAAACGGCTTCTGCGGAAACGGAGCTATGGAGAAGCTCGGCTACGGCGCCGAGGTCAAAAGGCTCGATCCCTATCTTAACGCGGTAAGAGACAGAAATATTCGCTTCTCCTCCCTTGCGGGCGTAACCGTTCCCGTATTCGAGGACGTCTGCTACAATCTTGATATCAAGCGCAGCATTTGGGATCTTACGACCGCGACCTTCAAGGCAGGCGCATATATCGCCTCGCTCGGTACCTCCTTCAGATATTCAAGCGAGCGCAAGTATAATGGCGAAACGGTACTCCTCTGCGCCGACAGCGTCCATTGCTTTACGGACGAGGAGCTGACCGATATTTTCAAGAATAACGCAGTCATTCTCGACGGCTCGGTCGCGTCGGTTCTTTGTCAGCGCGGTCTTAACGGTCTTATTGGGCTTGAGAACAT
The DNA here is from genome assembly GCA_045540115.1 of Eubacteriales bacterium. Taxonomy (GTDB): domain Bacteria; phylum Bacillota; class Clostridia; order Oscillospirales; family CAG-272; genus Colimorpha_A. The sequence goes on along the minus strand of JAZQGR010000077.1, from coordinate 13,660 downwards.
ACGCGAGATCCCGCTTGAAAATCCCACGTACGCCTACGAGATGCTTGCCGAAAACCGCAAGATCCTCGGCATAAACGGATACCGCTCCAGCATAAGAGGCGATATGGGACGCTATTTCGACGCATCCTTCAGCGCAGATTCAGGCGTAAAGGTGCTGACTAAGGTATATTCCGCAAGCGGAGAGATCACCGCAAACGGCTTTGCCGAGGGCAAGAATTTCCTCCTTGTTCCCTATATGGTCGAAAACAAGCACGATAACCAGTTCTGCGAGCTTCGCCGCACACTAATAAACGAATTTGTTCTCAAGCACACCGAAAAGGTTGCGGTAAGTGAAAGCGTTGGTCTTTACCCTTACGTCTACGCCGAGGAAAACCGGACTCACGTTATGGTCACGAACGCCTTGCTCGACGAATTTGACAATATTGTCCTCGACACCAAGGGACTGAACGTAAGTAAGGTCTCCGAGATCTGCCACGACGGAATCACAAGAGAGGTTCCCTTCACGCTCGAAAACGGAAAGCTCACGGTCAATACCAAGCTTCCGATGATGTCTTGCGTAACGCTGATTATTGAATAAAAATAAAAGCAGAGGCGATGCCTCTGCTTTTATTTTAAAATCTTTTGTTGTCTTTAAGATCGGGCTCGCGGGTTACGTCGGTAATATGTGCGCCCACATAGCCGTTTTCGCAGAGAACACGGCAGGGCTCAAGTATCCGCGCCTCAAAATCGGGAAGATACGCCGAATAATCGCTGTAAAAATACTGCTCGTGTATCATTACCGATACAAATCCGCCGCGGTGCGGGTTATTGATTACCGATTTCAGGTCCTCCATAACGCTGTCGAGCGTTCCGATGTTCGTCACACGGTCGATACGACCGAAGATTATATCCTCGTCGGTCTCGCAAAAGAAATCACGCTCGCCTATGTGTTCACATATATCAAGCGGCTGATAGTAGGAAACAAGTCCCTCGCCGTCCACTATTTCAAAATATCCCGTAAACGAGGTGTAGCCGAGCGATCGCAGAGCCCTTATGCACTCGCGGTTGCCGCTCCCCCAATGCGTCGTCGTCGAATTGCTGATCGAGCTTTTTCCCGCGAAGCGGATGATCTCGCGGTGAACTCTTATGCAGTCGTCAAGCATCTTCTCGGGCGTCGCGTTCACGTACGGCTTATCGGGAAATTCCGAATAAGCGTGGAATGCAAGCTTCAGCCAATCGGAGTTTGCTTCAAACTCGTCCTTGAATTTGTCCGTCATCATTGACAGATCAAAATACGGGCGCGGACTCGAAAACTCTTTTCTCGCTCTCTCGTCAAATGCGTAGAACAGATTAAGATGCACCTTCGCGCCGTATTTATCGTGCGCCTTTTTGTATATGGCGAGATACGGGTTATCGAATATCGACTTGTACTCGTCCTTGTGCTCGTTTATATCATACAGGAAAATTATATTGTCATCGGAGGAAAAGCGGAATTTTCCGACCGCGTCCTTTAAGTAAAAGAGGCGCAGAGCCGCGCTTTCTCCGCTCGTCTTGTTTTCGGCAACAACGGTATTTCGGTAGCCGTAAAGCTCGATCTCCTCGGTATATACGCCGTTATTTTCCTTCATCATCTTACCGTTCAGGGTAATTTCACAGCCGCTCGGTGCCTTGAGTGTGATCGGAATCTTAATTCCGTTTTCGATCTTTGCGCCGTCGCGCTCGTTCACGCAATCGCCGTCTATAAGCCCGACAAAACAAATAGAATTCATTTTTTTAACCTCGCATTAAATCATAAAGTGTGCTGTTTTCTGTATTCCCTTGGGGAAATATCAAATCTGTGTCTGAAACGACGCGAAAAATAGAACGCGTCGCAATAGCCGAGCGCTCTTGCGATCTCGCTTACCGTTTTATCGCTGTATAGGAGCATCGTTTGCGCCTCGTTCATAAGGAGATCCTCAATATAGCGAGCGACGGTCTGCCCGACCTCGTTTTTGAAGATCGACGACAGCTTGCTTCTCGAGCAAAATACCGCTCCCGCGATCTCCTCAACCGTCAAGCTTGCGCAAAGATGCGAGCGTATATAATCGATCACCGCATTTACGGTCGACGAATATGATCTCATCTGTCCTCGGCTGAGCAAAAATCTGCCAACCGTCGCCTCGATCTCGGCGTGAAGCAAAAGCTGCTCGCGAGGATCGTCGGAGCGATAGTAGGACATCAGGGTTTCCGTGTCCTTCACCCTGTACGGCAGGCATTGAAAATGCCCGAATTCCGAGAAAAGGTCTCCCGTTTTCTCAGAGGATGTGACCTGAACGTGAAAAAACAGCTTGCTGACCGACGGCGTTCCGTGAAAGCCGCAGGGTATACCGCACGGCGCAAGGTAAACGTAGCCCGGCTGAAGGACCATCGATTCCTTGTCCGAAACGATCATACCGCTTCCGTTTGTAACAAAATACAGCCGCGAAAACGCGCCGTATATCGGGCTCTGATACCACGTTTTGTCAGTCGTGACGATTCCGCTGTGCGCAACGGTACAGGTGAGCCTTTTTTCATCAAATTTCCGATTTATCTCTATATCCACACCGAACCCCCGTTTTGTCGAAATATCCATGTTTGCAGTTCAAAAATGCATGGAAAAACACCCGTTATATGCTATAATATCAACAGTAGTGTAGACATATTATCACAAAAACACATATATGTCAATAAGGGAGAAAAAGTTATATGTCATCTTTTGTTACAAGAAGATCGCCGGGTGACACGTCCTGGTTCACCGCCGACCGCTTCGGAATGTTCATTCACTGGGGGCTTTATTCGATGCCCGCCCGTCACGAATGGGTGAAGAACTACGAAAAGCTTTCCGAGGCGCAGTACGAAAAGTATTTTGAGTATTTTGATCCCGACCTTTACGACGCCCGCGAGTGGGCAAAAAAGGCAAAGGCGGCAGGCATGAAGTACGCGATCCTGACGACGAAGCATCACGAGGGCTTCTGTATGTTCGATTCGCAGTATACCGATTATAAATGCACAAATACAAAGGCAGGCAGAGACCTTGTCAAGGAATTCGTCGAGGCATTCCGCGCCGAAGGGCTCCGCGTCGGCTTCTATTATTCGCTTCTCGACTGGCATCATCCCGATTTCACGATAGATTATTACCATCCGCGCCGCGATGAGCCGAACGTAGACGAGCTGAACAAGGGGCGCGACCTCAAGCGCTACGCGCAGTATATGCGCGATCAGGTGACCGAGCTGATGACGAATTACGGCAAGATCGATATTCTTTGGTTCGATTTCTCCTATCCCGACGATCCGAGCTTCCCCGAAGCCATTCGCAAGGGCAAGAGCAAGGAGGTATGGGAATCCGAGAAGCTGATCGAGATCGCCCGCACACTTCAGCCCGGCATCATAATCAATAACCGCGCAGGCATCGATCAGGACATCTGGACTCCCGAGCAGTATCAGATAGAAAAATGGCTGACGCACGCCGAAACGGGCGAGAAGGTCGTCTGGGAGGCTTGCCATACCTTCTCGGGCTCTTGGGGCTATTACCGCGACGAGCAGACGTGGAAATCCGAGCGAATGCTTATCGATCTGCTTATCAACTCCGTTTCGCTCGGCGGAAACCTGCTTATGAACGTCGGACCGACCTCGCGCGGATATTTTGACAGCCGCGCAGAAAAGGCACTTGACGTCTACGCGAAATGGATGAAATATAATAGCCGCTCGATCTACAACTGCACGATGGCAGAGCCCCAGTTCACTGCGCCTCGCGGCTGCCGCCTGACGCAGAGCAGTGACGGAAAACGCCTTTACGTTCACCTTATGGAATACCCTTACGGATTCCTTGAAATGCACGGATACGCGGGCAAGGTCGCCTACGCGCAGTTCCTGCACGACGGAAGCGAGCTTCAGATGTGCGAGGGCAAGCCCGTGCATATCAGCGACGGACTCTCAAAGGGTGACGATCTCCTCTTTCTCACGCTCCCCGCAATCAAGCCCGACGTCACCGTCCCCGTAATCGAACTGTTTCTTAAATAACGGAAGCCCTTGAGATAATGCTCAAGGGCTTTTATCCGTCTGATGTGAAATTAGTGCGTTTTTTTGCAAAACCTCTTGACAAAAGTAGCCGTAATGATAAAATGAAGCTAAGCTTTCAAACCGTAGTATTGAGGGATTTTACTATGCCGAAAAAATATTATCTTGCCGCCGACGGAGGCGGAAGCAAGCTTCAAGCGATCTTATACGACGACGATCTCCGAGTGATCCGCGCCGCCAAGACAACGGGCGTTAATACGATCTACAAGCCCTTTGAAGCGGTAAGAGAAAATATAAATCGCTTGGTAGACGAGCTCTTGCTTGGCGACGGCACGCATGAGCCGATAACCGAAATTGACGCGGCAGACCTTTGTCTTGTCAGCGAGGATCCGAAACGCATTATTGAGGATGCACTCAGAAAAAAAGCGTCCGTTAAGCAAACGCACTATTATCACGAGCCCGATATAGGTGCTGCCGCTTCATTTCAACGCGACTGTGTCATAGCGCTGTCAGGCACCGGATCAGACGCTTTTTTCGTCAGGGACGGAAGGGTAGTATCGAGTGTCGGCGGATGGGGACCGCTTCTCGGTGACGAGGGAAGCGGATATGACATCGGTCTTAATACGCTGAAGGCAGCTATATACTCGCACGACGGCAGAAGGCAAAAGACCGTCCTTTACGATATGGTAATGAAAAAATGGGGGCTTACGCGGCTTTCGGATATGATCTACCGTTTGGCAAATAACCCCGATACGCGCCATGAGGTCGCGTCCGTCGCGATTCTCTGCTCTGAAGCGGCAAAGGCGGGCGATGAAGTCGCCGTAAAGATCTACGAGCACGCTGCGGTCGAGCTTTTCCGGCTCACCCGAGCGATTATTGAGAAATACCGTGAGGAATGGAACGGAAATGTCATTATAATGGGCGGCGCATGGAAGGGCTACGAGGGAATGTTTGAGCATTACAGGCAAATGCTCACGGCAAAATACCCCGAGATAAAACTCGGAAAGCCGCTCTTTGAGCCTGTCGTCGGTTGTGCCGTTTTGCGATGTTGGCGTGACGGGCTTTCGACCGAGGAGATCCGCGAGCCTTTTATCGAAGGGTTTAAGGCTTTTTTATACAAATAAGAAAGGGGAACGAAAATGAGCGTTATTCATAAGTATCACGAACGTGTAAACGAGATCATGGCTGAAGTCTTTGAAAAGGAAGCAGAAAAGATGGAGGAGGCGGCGCAGGTAATTGCGCTTGCAAACGAGCAGAGACGCTCGATCTTCGCCTTCGGCTGTAATCACGCGGGACTCATTACACTTGAGCTTTTCTACCGCACAGGCGGAATGGTAACGGTAAATCCTGTCCGCGCTCCCGGAATGATGCTTGAGCTCTCTCCGCCGACGATGACAAGCGAAATGGAGAGGATCCCCGGTTACGGAAAGATCATTCTGAATAACGAGCCCGTAAAGGAAGGCGACGTTATCATCATCCATTCGGTCTCGGGAAGAAACGCAGTTACCGTCGATATGGCGGAGTGCGCACGCGAAAAAGGTATGACCGTCATCGTCGTCACCAATATGAACACGGCAACTACCGTCACCTCCCGTCACCCGTCGGGAAAAATGCTTCACGATTTTGCCGATATTCTGATAGATAACCACGGCGACCGCGGCGACGCGGCGATCGAGCTTGAAGGCTTCGCCCAGAAACTCGCATCGACGTCAACCGTCATCGGCGCGGCAATACTTAACGCCGTTACAGTCCGCGCATCGGAGATCCTTTGGGAAAAAGGCATCAAGCCGCCCGTATTTATGAGCGGTAACATCGATGGCGGAGACGTCTATAACAAGGCGGTCATAGCTGAGCACAAGGACAATATTTTTTATATGTGATAAGGGGATAACAATATGCTGATCGACAGATACCATAAGGCAATCGACGAGCTTCTGACCACCGTGCGAAAAACTCAGCGCGACAATATCATCAAGGCAGGCGAGCTGGTCGCAACCGCAGTTGAAAACGGACACAAGATTTACCTCGGACACATAGTCCACGGTATCGAAATGGATCTCATCTACCGCGGAGGCGGCCCGATCTTCTACAAGGAATATAAGGAAGACACCGAGCTTAAAGCGGGCGACGTACTTTTCGTTTCGTCTGTCTCGGGCAGAACGAAGAAAATCGTTGACCTCGCGTGGGAGGCAATACAGAAAGGCGTTACCGTAATCGCGCTTACAAGTATGACATACGCAACGCAGGTCGATCCCGTTCACGAATCGGGAAAGAAGCTGCACGAATTTGTCACCCTCGCCCTTGACAACTGCGCTCCTGCTGCGGAGGCAATGCTTGAGGTCGAAGGCATTGAGGCACGCTTCGCGGCTGCATCGGGAATCGCTTCGGACTACATTGTGTGGAGTCTGACCTCGGTCTGCGTTGAAAAAATGCTCGCCGACGGCTTCACCCCCGGTATCCTCAAAAGCGCAAACTTCCCCGGCGGAAACGACTATAACAAGACCGTGATCGAGCCCCATTACGAAAAGTTCGGCTGGTAATACGAAAATAATTTAAGCCCTTGAATCCGCTTCAAGGGCTTTCTTCATTCAAGTGTCAGCTCCATTTCGATATGCTCGATCCCCGCTTCAAAAAAGGTCTGACCTCGGCGGGAAAAGCCGAGCTTTTCGTAAAAAGGAACTGCGTGGAGCTGCGAATTGAGCCAAACGCGCTTATATCCGCGCTGACGGCAGAGCGATATAATAAATCGGCACATCTCTTTTCCGATCCCCTGCCCTCTCTTGCTCTTTTTGACCGCGAGGCGTCCAATATGTCCGCCATCATCGCCGTAAAGCACCCTCGCACATCCGACCGCCGCACCGTTTTCCTCGGCAATTACATGCGTTGCGTGCTTATCCTCATCGTCAAGCTCGATCTCGGGCGGAACGTTCTGCTCACCTACAAAGACCTCATAACGAAGCCCGTAGACCTTTTCTATATCATCACCAAATGCAATCCTTACTTCCATAAATCCTCACTCATTCGGGTATATGACAGACGAACGGTACTCGGTCGGTGTCATACCCGTTTTCTTTTTAAACAGGCGCGAAAAATAGTGAATCGAGCTGAACCCAAGCTCCTCGGATATCTGCGTAAAATTCTTATCGTTCTCGCGGATAAACTGCTTCGCCTTCTCGATCTTCATATTGTTGAAAAAGTCGGTCACACCGCAGCCGACGTCGGACGAAAACATCTTCTTGAGCGCGCTTTCCGAGAGGGAGAACCGCTTCGCGATCTGCCCAACGGTCAGATTTTCGCTGATATTCTGCTCTAAATAGCGCGCGACCTCCTTTATACGGTCGGGAACGCTCTCGTCGTACATAGGTGAGATAAGTCGCGTTCCGATCGAAATACCGCTTTCGCTTCGCCTGAGCAGAGTAATAAGAAACTCTTCAAGCAGATTGAAGGTCATCTGAACCGCGCCGATCGGCGCGTTTTCCTTTTCAGCCATTCCCATTATCGGCGGCTTGCTGTTTATCGGCCGATATGCCGAGAGCCCCTCTCGGAGGAGTATCGAAAGCAGCTTCCTTTCCTGCGAATTGAGCGCAATTATCTTGTTTTTAAAGTATTTCATCGCGTCGGAGTTGCAAACGAAGCTGACGACGGTATGGTTCGGCGCAGAAAGCCCTCGCGCTTCAAGCGAATGAAACTCGTTCGGCTTGAAGAAAACAAGCTCGCCGCTCTTCAAAAGATATTCCTTGCCGCCGACCGTTACGACCATCTGCCCTTTGTCAATATAGTTAAATTCCCAAAAATCGTGGCTCTCGCCGCCAAAAACGAAGTCCGACGAATTTTCAAGGTACAAGACCGTCACTATACGGCTGACATGTATTTCCCTTTTATTCGACTGCCTGACGAAGTTATCCGACATTTTGCGCCGCTCCTTTCGGGTACAATTGTGCAAACATCAGGGATAATTCTTCAAAGACATTTGCACTAATATAGTGTATCATAAAAGCGTAGAGTTGTCAATCTGTTAAAAGCGCACGAAAACGTGATGCGTTTTTTGAGCAATTGACACAAAAAATCATCATAATAAGGAGAAAAAGATGAAAAAGGGCATTAACATCTGGAGCTTCACAAGCGGAACGCTCCTCGACAAGTTCAAGCTCGCCGCCGACGCAGGCTTCGAGGGCATCGAGGTTGCGATCTCCGACACGGGTGAGCTCGGTCTTGACGTAACCAAGGAACAGCTTCTTGAGATCAAGAAGGCGGCAAACGACCTCGGTCTTGAGATCTATTCCGTATGTAACGACCTCGTTTGGGGCAATTCTCTCACCTCCCCCGATCCCGAGGAAAGAAAGAGAGCAAAGAAGTTCGTTCGTCGTCAGCTCGAGGTTGCATCTATCCTCGGCGCAGACACGATCCTCATCGTACCCGGTGTCGTTTCGGCTTCCTTCGCGCCTCAGTTCGGCATTGTTGACTATGACGTTGCTTACGAACGCGCACAGGAAAGCATCAGGGACCTCATTCCCGATGCGGAAAAGTACGGCGTTGTTATCGGAGTCGAGAACGTATGGAACAAGTTCCTCCTTTCGCCTCTTGAAATGCGTACCTTTATCGACAGCTTTGAAAGCCCATGGGTACAGTCCTACTTCGACGTAGGTAACGTAATGCTGACGGGCTACCCCGAGCAGTGGATCAAGATCCTCGGTAGTAGAATCAAGAAGGTACACTTCAAGGAGTTCAGAACAAACGTCGGCACGCTCGACGGCTTCGTTGACCTGCTTGCGGGCGACGTTAACTGGGATGCAGTCGTAAATGCGCTCGAGAGCGTCGGCTACGACGGTTGGGTAACGGGAGAAATGATCCCCGCTTACGCTCAGCACTCCGAGCAGATAATCTATAACACTTCAAATTCCATCGATAAAATTTTAGGGAGGAAATAAAAAATGATTAAAATTGGTCTTATTGGTTGTGGATTCATGGGATCCATGCACGCAAATTCGTACAACATTATCGACGGCGTTCAGGTAACTGCAGTTGCCGACATCCGCCGCGACAAGGCAGAGGAGCTCGCTAAGATCTCCGGCGCTGAAATTTACAGCACCGGTATGGATCTTATCGCTAACGCAGACGTTGATGCGATCGACATCTGCCTCCCCACCTTCCTTCACACAGAGCACGCTATCGCAGCTATGCACAAGGTAAAGAACGTATTTATCGAAAAGCCCGTTGCTTTCACTCCCGCAGAGTGCGATGCACTTCTTAAGGCTCAGGAAGAAACAGGCGCCGGCGTTCAGGTCGGTCAGGTCGTTCGTTTCTGGGACGAGTACGTTTGCCTCAAGGACGCTATCGACACCGGTAAGTACGGTAAGGTAGTTAACGCGGTATTCCGCCGTCTCTCCCCCCGTCCTACGTGGACTTGGGAAAACTGGGATCTCGAGCTCACACGCTCCCGCGGCGCTATGCTCGACCTCCACGTTCACGATACCGACTTCATGCTCCATGCATTCGGCAGACCTAATAACTTCAATACCGTTATCGCTCACGGCGGCGAGGGCAACTCCTATACTATGACGATCGCAAATTACGACGGCTTCGTAGTAACGAGCGAGGGAACATGGGACCTTCCCGCATCCTTCCCGTTCGAAATGGCATTCCGCGTAACCTTCGAGAAGGCAGTTATGGAGTACACCAACGCAGGCTTCACCCTCTACACCGATGAGGCCGCTACCCCCATCAAGCTCAACAAGAGAGAGATCGCAGTTCAGGGCGGCGGTAACATCTCCGACCTCGGCGGCTACTTCAACGAGCTCGAGTACTTCGCAAATTGCCTCGTAGCAGGTAAGAAGCCCGATAAGGCTACCCTCCCCGATGCTTGCGCATCCGTCAAGTTCATCTTCGAGGAAATGGATAAGGCAGGAAACGCTATCCTTTGATCGTTACCAAGGAATAATGAATGAGAGAAAGCCCCCGAATGGGGGCTTTTTTGTTTCGAGACAGACGGCAAAAATACACAGGTTAATTTTGGTGATTGTGTCAATAGAAAACCGCACAAGATAATGGTAGAATAGTTGTAATACTCTATGTTCTGCTGTACTCAAATCGTATTACTGAATTGTAGTTAATGCAAAAGTAATTATTTAGTATTTCGGCACAAGGGTAGGATAAGCCTTTTAAAACACAATGGAATTATTAATCTTTATGGCTATCTAATGTTAATAATTCACATAATTGATCATTATGAGGAAAAACCATGAAAGCAAAGAGCATATATTCAAAACAAATAAAAGATAAATTAGACTTACTATTTAAAGAAATTGATGAGTTTTATCCGGAAAAGAAAATATTTTGTTTTGACATATTGTGCCAACTTCAAAAAAGATCGTTAACGAGAATAGCCAAAGAATCAGGGATCGCGTGTGAGCAAATTATTTCTGAATACGGGTATGTAATTATCGCAGAAAATGAAGTAAAATCATTTCGCACCGAAGTGTTATATTCGCCCGGGAACGAGCCAAGGTGCCTAGAACCGCTTTTTTCGAAGACGCTAAAAGCTCTTGAAAAATGTTATCCGGAGAAGAACATCAACTGTCAAATTGTTTTAGAGCACAAGGAACTTTACGACGTTATATGTGCCTTTTCGTTGTGGCTGGGGTACAAGACCGTTTTTGATTTTTTTGCCGCATACGGCTATTCATATTGTACTCAAGATGATTCCGATTTTTACACAAAAATTGCGTCCACCATTAATAGTATAAAAAAACAGGCAACAACTTCTCACAAAAGAGCGACTAGAAAAAACTTTTTAACGTCGACTAATACAATAATCGAGAGCTTAAAGGATTTTTACGAATCAAGCGGTTATTTGAATAACTATGAAGATAATATGTGGAAAAAAGATGTAGAGCCTCGTCCCTATCATTCTTATTACAAATTCACTTCAAATCTAATAATGAATATTCATTATTACTGTTCATGGACTAATTTTGGCACTACACCTACCGCTAAGTTAGACAATATAACCGTTGCGTTTAGAGACGGCGTAACAGAATATACTCTTATTAAGGAAAAGCTTAATGAACTGAAAGATGAAAGAAAAAAGTTTAAACGTTCAAAGAAGTTAGACGAGCAAATAAAGTGGTTAGAATATTTAGACAAGAACATCGATCGGATTTTGCCCAAATTCACAAAATATTTTGATTTCAATTCCGGTGAGCAGTTATGTTCCGAATCAATTATTATTGATAAAACAAGAATCTCATATAACAACATTGCTTCAGAATATATAGTTTTAGACTTAGAGACTAACGGCCTTAGACCAGCAAGTGACGATCTGCTTTCCATTTCAATTTACGATCCATCTACAGGTAAAATCTATAACCGTCTTTTGCCTTTGGAATTGCAACCGACAGTTTTGACTACATATATAAACGGCATAGACGACACTGACGTAGAAAATGCCATTCCGTTATGCCAAAAAGAATTCAATGATTTAATTGAAGAGTTTGATTTAACACATAAAACAATTTTGTATTATAGCGGTGGTAAATTCGATTATAATTTTTTGAACAAATACTGTCAACGCCACGGTATTGCAGGAATAGAGCTGCTAAAATTCGAAAACATAAAGGACAGAATAGCATCGAGCACTTACTCAACAGGAAACCTTACAAAAGATAATTTGTGTAATGCGTTGGGAATTAGGGGTGTGTCCGAAAAACACAGTGGTATCAATGATTGCTTTTTGGAGTGGCAACTGTTTGAACAATATGCTTACGACAGATTATTGGTAAATGACAATTATATATATCGATTCAGCAAAGATTATGTGATACCCGCTTCTCACCTGACCAACTTCCCCAAATTGGCAGAGTTTGCAAATATTGAGGTGCCAAATCTGAGTTATCAAAAAACTTTACTTTATTAGTATTGTCTTCCATCAAACTTAATACAGAAAATCAGGAAATTTCCAACAAATATCAGCGGAATATCTATTGAGAATATAATTAACTCAATGATAGGAGCAAAAGAATGTGATAACAGAGAATTTCTAATCTCCAATTTCATGAAGCTAAAGATGGTGGGTATACTTCCTTCCGAACGCAAAGAAATCCCTGTTATGAAAAGAGAAGATGGAACTCTAAAATCTCTTGATCCACAATTTGAAGATTATATTAGATCAGTAAATGAAACGAGCAATATTATCAGAAGTGGAATAACCGAAGTTATAGATTACATTCGCGAAAAAGTATTTGATAATAAAGAAATTAGAACTCAGGAATTAACTTTATCAGAAAACAACCGCGTCTTGGCTCTGTGCGATTTGTCATCAGATGATGCGATTTTAGAGATAAAGACGTTTGATATTTTTAGCGTTATCTATACACGCAAACGAGAAAACGTTATTCGCCAAATGTATTACCAAAAAGGCAATAAAAAACTCTATGCAATGTCCATAATTTTTGACAACAGTTACTCTCAAAATAGCGAAAGAAAACTTAATAGTTTAATTTTCAAAATTTACAAGGTTGAAATCAAAAAAGAATAGCAAGAGACATTTCAATGCACTATTATTAAAAACATGCTGCGTTTGACCACTCCTTCATAGTATGCTCTCAAAGGCAATTTAACATAACACCATTACAGATTTTCTGCATTTCCCCTTTTTGTGCAATATTCCTTCGCATCTCTTACGAGCAAGCTCCCCGACGGCTTCGCTTGGAATGCGAACCTTTTTTCTCGGCTCCGCCTGCGAAAACTAGGCTCTCATTGGCTAGATGGCTCACCAAGAGAAACAAAAATGCCACCCTTTCGGGTGGCGTTTCTCTTGGTGGGCCATCTAGGACTCGAACCTAGGACCGACCGGTTATGAGCCGGTAGCTCTAACCAACTGAGCTAATGGCCCGTTTTTTACCGTTGGCGGTGCAACGGGATTATTATACCACCTTAAATCCCGATTGTCAATACCAATCATCTAAAAAAGTCTCAACTTTTCAAATAAAATTTTCAAAAACACTTGACTTACGTCGAATCATGTGCTATAATACACGATGTTGCATCTGGGTGTGGCGCAGTTGGTAGCGCGCTACCTTGGGGTGGTAGAGGCCGCAAGTTCAAGTCTTGTCACTCAGACCAAAAATCGGGAGTCGTTAGAGTCCCGATTTTTCTTTATTTATCTCCCAAAATCTCTTGAAATCTCGCGTTTTCGCAATATAATCAATGGGCTTGTTCTTCCCTGCTTTGAGGGTTAAACAAGCCAGTTTTTCGCCTTTGACCACATGTTTGACCACTTGCGGAGATTTTTGGCTTATTGTCGGCTGATTTTTTATAGTTTAAGGCGGCAATCGCGAAATGCGATTACCGCCTATTTTTGATTTTTCTATCTTTTTCAACTTTCGGAAAAACTAGTTTTAGGCAATATTTTTTTTGCTTCCTCTAAAGTGCTTGGAATGTCGATTGCAGATTTATATGCACATTCGACTTCATTGATCAAGTAATTACAATACCTAAAGTCATTTTCTCTTTTACTTTCTTTTGGTCTATGCCTTAATACAATTCGCCTTACTTTCTCTGGGCACGATTTCCCGCAGTTGACAAATGCACTCTTCAATGTACTTCGCAGTCCACGCCACCTTGAATCTACAAATCTTTTATCCAGCAC
>JAZQGR010000076.1:0-1535 GCA_045540115.1 Eubacteriales bacterium | reverse complement strand
TACCGATATAAACCAAATAAGGCGGCTGAGCCGGTGAATTCTTTTCCTTGAAATGAGAAAAAGCACACGGCAGCCCGAGCCCTGTTTGCTCGTCTGTAAGTATTTCGTAAAGCGTCATGATAAATCCCTCTCGATCTTTTGCTCAAATTGGATCTCGTTTCGTTCGGCAGCCGGTGCGATGTGTTTTCGAGCTGCAACACGTCCAAACTCGCCTTTCTTATTCTTAATAACGTGACCATTCTCGAGCAAATGCGTCAGCCCTGGCATTTTGCGGTTATATGCTACAGCGGTCTTTGCGTCGATCTTTTTCGAAGTCCATCCCGAAGCATACTCTCCGGTTTTCTTCGGTGAGGATCCGCGCAAATCTTTCGCGGTATCTTTTGCCGCTTGTGCCGTGTCCCTTTCGACAGTTTGATCGACCTCTGTCATATACTCATCGAGAATATTTTTTAACTGAACAGTAATACTATCAGCCATTATCAACACGCTCCTCACATATCAGCGAGATCCCGTCCCGCTGAGCGCTCCAATCGACACGAATAACGCTGTATTCTTTGCCCTCGTACTCGAGCAGCTTCTCCCCGGAATAATCCTCCCTGTTTGTCATGAACAGCGTAAGGGACGGCTTTAGTCCGAGCTGAGCGGCGTTATAATACTCCGATTGGTAAACGCCTCGCGGCTGAACATAGACGGTCGTCTCTGTGACCGGAGTCGTTTCGTTTCCGTACTTGTCGAACGTGCTCGCCCCGTATTTCTTCAAAATAGCGACTCCGTCATACATTACTCAGACACCTCCCAATCGGTGTAACCTGTCGCGTTCGAGAGCTGAGCCTTTTGCTCGTCGTATGATCTTTTAAGCCTGTCATAATCTTCAGGGAGACCGAACGACATTTTGCAGTAGGTGATTATAGCCTTCGAGACGAGTGCGTCGATCGTCTGCGGAACTACGACCCCGGCGACACCGAGATCGAGCTTTGCCGCTTCAATCAGATCGTTAAGCTCTGAGTCGTATGCGTTCGTCGAAATTCTGAGCGCGAGTTTTACCTTTTCCAGCATGATTTACTACCTCACAAATGAGGCGACCCTTAAAGAGCCGCCTCTATAGCTTCGATTATTTGCGCCTTAGTCCATGACGAGCGGACCGAAATGCCGAGCTCCTCAGCGTAAGCGGAGAGCTCCGCCTTTGTCATGCTCGACAGATCCGGAGACGCTTTCCGTCCGTCGCTAATTATTCCGACGCCGGTGTTCCTGTGATGTATGCGAACATCTTAGGACCGACTACAGCGATAGCCGCGAGCAGCTTGCCGACGATCTTCACGAGATCCGCCTCAGCGAGTGAATACTCGTCGAAGATGAACCTTACAGCGTCGCCCTCAGGGAGGTTAGCCTGTACGCCGGACAGATCGCCAACGATAGCGCCTGTAACGCCGTCCTTCTGAATGACTTCGAGTCCCTGGAACGGATCGAGCGCATAGTTAGCGGTAAGAGCTGCCTTCTTAACAGCTGCGATCGTAGAACCGGACGCAATAAATACG
>JAZQGR010000075.1:0-148847 GCA_045540115.1 Eubacteriales bacterium | reverse complement strand
TATCTTCAGTTTCCCGAGATGCAGCACTACGTTGATTACAATATAAAGCATATTGAAATAGATTAA
This sequence comes from Eubacteriales bacterium, assembly GCA_045540115.1. Lineage (GTDB taxonomy): Bacteria > Bacillota > Clostridia > Oscillospirales > CAG-272 > Colimorpha_A. The sequence goes on along the minus strand of JAZQGR010000075.1, from coordinate 148,781 downwards.
GAGGAGTTGAGTAAAACTATGTCAGAAAAACATTATATATCGGAAAATGCTCAACTCATGGCTGAGTGGGATTGGGAAAAGAATGATGAATTAAAACTCTACCCTCAAACATTAACTCTTGGTAGTGGAAAAAAAGCATGGTGGAAATGCTCAAAAGGACACGAATATCAAGCAATGATATATGATAGAAACAACGGAAAAGGATGTCCGTATTGTGCAGGTAAAAAAGTTTTGAAAGGTTACAATGATTTGCAAACAGTCAATCCATCTTTAGCAAAAGATTGGAGTTACAAAAAGAACGGGAATCTGAAACCAGAAGATTTTACCGCCAATAGTGGTAAAAAAGTTTGGTGGAGATGCAGTCAAGGTCATGAATGGCAAGCAACAATACACGATCGGAACGGCGGTAAAGGTTGCCCTTATTGTTCGGGTAGATTTGCAATCAAAGGATACAATGATTTACAAACAATTAATCCATTATTGGCAAAAGAGTGGAGTTGTGAAAAAAATGGCACTTCAAAGCCGGAAAATTTTACAGCAAATAGCGGAATAAAAGTTTGGTGGAAATGCAATAAAGGTCATGAATGGCAGGCATCAATACACAACAGGAACAAAGGAGAGGGATGTCCTGTTTGCAATTCGGAACGAAGCACATCTTTTCCCGAATATGCAATTGTATATTATCTAAAAAAATACGAATTAGATGTATTACACTCATATAGAGAAAAAGGTTACGAACTAGATGTTTATATCCCATCTAAGAAAATTGCCATTGAATATGACGGATATCTTTGGCACAAAAATAAAGCAAAAAAAGATTTAGAAAAGAATAAAAAGTGTGTAAAAGATGGAATTAAACTATATCGAATTAGAGAAGGTTTACCGTCCCTCGATGACAGTTCTATAGATTATGTTGTTCAACGGAATCAGGAAGATCTCTCAAAAATACTTGAACTTCTTTTAAGTGAAATCGCTGAAACCAATGTAGATATCGACCTTAAAAGAGATAATATTGTCATAGAAAATTTTCGGGAACATACGGAAAAAGAAGCTTCTTTATTGCTTTCTAATCCAGAGATAGTGAAAGAGTGGAATTACGAAAAGAACGGTAATTTAAAACCAGAGCATTTTGCAGCTAATAGCAATAAAAGAGTGTGGTGGAAATGTAGCAAAGGGCACGAATGGCAAGCAGGGATTGCAACCCGTAACAAAGGGCACAAATGTCCATATTGCTCGGGCATAAAAACTATAAAAGGCACTAATGATTTACAAACTGTTAACCCGATATTAGCCAAAGAGTGGAATTATGAAAAAAATCAAGGATTAACACCTGCGGATGTTATGGCTAATAGCGGAATAAAAGTTTGGTGGCGATGCAGTCGAGGACACGAATGGCAAGCAACTATATCCAACAGGAATTATGGAACAGGTTGCCCCGCGTGCTATAAAGCGCAAAAAGGGCAACGACAAATAAATATGTATGACGCCGATACTTCTGCATTCATTGCAACTTTTGACAGCGTTAAGGCTGTTTGCGATTACTTGGGTTTAGATAGTAAAAAAGCGAATGGCACCATCTCACGCGTGTGTAGAAGAAAGCAAAAAACGCTAATGAAAAAGTATGTTTTAAGGAATGCCGACGATGATGAATTTAGCAAATAAAATATACCGTTGAGTAACGATGTGAGGGTTCGAATTCATACGCGAAAACGGCAAAAATATCTTTTTCGTAGCCCATAGACAGAAAAAAGCATCGATTTTGTCGGTGCTTTTTTCAACTAAATCCACCCTTGCGGGTGGGTGAAATCGCCTGCTGCGATGAAATCCAACTTCGTTGGGTGAAATTCGCCTCGACGGCGAGTGGGTGGATTTAATTTCATCTGAAGACATAGGCGGAAGATTTCATCAGCGTTAGCTGATTTCACCCTTGCATCAGCAAGGATTTCATTTTTGCAAGGGTTCGAATTCATACGAAATACCAGCAAAAATATCTTTTTTGTAGCCCATAGACATGAAAAAGCACTTGCTCACGCAAGTGCTTTTTCGATTCAATAATCTATTTGTGAACTACTGAAGTTATCTATTTGCTATTCAGAGAAAAAATCCGCCCTTTAGTGGCGGATTTTGTGACTAAATCACTGAATAACCTTTGTATATGCGGTAAAATATAACCGTAAAGAAAACACAAAGGAGACGAACAATGTCAGTTCAGATAATTAACAACAGTAATTTCGAATCAATAAAGAATCATGATAAACCGGTTCTACTTGACTTTTACGCAGATTGGTGCGCACCGTGCCGCATGGTCTCGCCGATTATTGACGAGATAGCAAGCGAAAGAAGCGACATAATTGTCGGTAAGGTCAACGTCGACAACAATCCAGAGCTTGCAAGCGAGTTCGGCGTATTCAGCATACCTACGCTCGTTATAATGAAGGACGGCAAAATTATCAACAAATCATCAGGGGCACGCCCAAAGGGACAGATTCTGTCGCTTTTAGAGGGCTAATACGCGAAGACGCTTCTTGTCGGTAATCGTTATTCCGTCAGATCGCGACGACTGAATAATCCCCTCATTAGCAAAATATTTAAGCATTCTCGAAACGACCTCGCGGGCGGATCCCATATATTTGGCGATCTGCTCGTGAGTTAATTTGATTTTATCGGTTCCGCTTTTCGACGACTCGTCGAGCAGGAATATTGCAAGACGCTTATCCATACTCATAAAGAGAATTTGTTGCATTATCCACATTACGTCAGAGAAGCGGCTAAGCGCTGTTTCAAGAGCGAATATTTTAACGTCGGGAACCCTTCCCGCTACGTCCTCGAATGCGCAACCGCCGATTATGACGCATTCGCTGTCCTCTTCGCAATCAACGAACACATCAAACGTTATTGAATTAAAAACGCAAGACGCCGAAAGGATACACATATCGCCCTTAAAGAGTCTGTATAGCGTTATTTCCTTTCCCTCGTCAGAGAGCATATAAAGTCGAAGGGCTCCGCTGTTTACAAGTATTACACCCGTGCATTCGTTACCGTTATGTATATTGCTACCCTTTCCGAATCTCACCTGATGCGAAACTGCTATAAAAGTATCACGATCCTCTTCGCTTATGCTGTTCCAAAACGGAAAGCTTTGCTTGAATAATTCGATAAGCTCTTGTTTTTCCATAATTCGTCTCCTGCAAGAATATAACGTTATTTTACAAAATTTTTTCCTCCGTGTCAACACCGTTTCGACTTTTGTGATAACATCACGGAACAAATACCAAAAATGCAGTATAATACTAATATAAAACAAAGGAGGCATTATAATGAGTAAAATATTCGATGTATTAATAATAGGTGGAGGGCCTGCCGGATATACCGCTGCTCTTTATGCATCGCGTGCGGGGCTAGACACTCTCGTGATTGAAAGAATGACTATCGGAGGGCAGATGGCAATTACCGATAAAGTCGATAATTACCCGGGGTTCGAAGATGGAATTGACGGCTTCACCCTCGGCTTGAAGATGCAATCGGGTGCCGAACGGTTCGGCGCCAAAACGGAATATGCAGAAGTCAGCTCGGTTGACCTTGAAGGAAAAATCAAGAGGATTACAACAACCTCAGGCGAATTTCAATCCAAAACAGTAATTATCGCCACTGGTGCGAATCCGAAAGCGCTTGGAATCGAAGGTGAAGAAGCTTTCACAGGGCGTGGCATTCACTACTGTGCGCACTGTGACGGCAGGTTCTATAAAGGAAAGGATATCGCAGTTATCGGCGGCGGCAACACCGCAGTATCGGATGCATTGTACCTTTCAAATCTTGCAAGCAAGGTTTATCTTATCCATAGAAGGGACAGCCTGAGAGCGACAAAAATATATCACGAACCCCTTATAAAATCGAATAACGTTCAATTGGTACTTAATTCCAAGGTTGTAGGTATCGAGCATAGTGATAGTATAACGGGAATCGAGGTCAATGATCTGATAAACGGAAGTAGCTATTCCCTGCCTATCGACGGCATTTTCGTCAGCATTGGAAGAAAACCTGCAACAGAACTATTTAAAGAATATATCGAGCTTGACGAATTCGGTTATATCGTCGCAGACGAATCAACAAGAACAAACATTGACGGTGTATTCGCAGTCGGTGACGTTCGCACAAAGGAGCTAAGACAGATAGTAACAGCCGTTTCAGACGGCGCTGTTGCAACGCATTACGCCGAGGAATATATTTCGGTCAGCTTTTGTGACTAAATCACGGAACTTTACGCAAGAATACGATATAATACAAACAAGAAATAAAGAGCAACGCTCAATAAAGGAGAAACAGCCATGATGAACGAAAAGGTACACCAGCTACTCAATCAGCAGATAAACAAAGAATTTTACTCGGCATATCTATACTTACAGTTCTCAAATTATTTCGAGGACGCCGGACTTGACGGCTTTGCGAATTGGTACAAGATACAGGCACAGGAAGAGAGAGATCACGCGATGCTTTTCTACCAGTACCTCCAAAACGAAAATCAGAAGATCACACTTGATGCTATTGACAAGCCACAGACGGATCATTCCTCTCATATGGATGTTCTAAAGGCCGGACTTATTCATGAGGAATACGTTACCTCACTCATAAACGAAATATACGCAGCTGCTTATGACGTCAAGGATTTTAGAACTATGCAGTTTCTCGACTGGTTTGTTAAAGAACAGGGTGAGGAGGAAACGAACGCAAACGATCTCATCACTAAGATGGAACTATTCGGTTCGGATCCGAGAAGCCTTTATTTGCTCAATCAAGAGCTTGCGGCAAGAGTCTACACCGCTCCATCGCTTGTTCTCTGATACCTGAAAAAAGCCACAGATTGATCTCCGTGGCTTTTTTCTTTTGCTGCTTGATTATTGATTGATTCGGTGATATAATTATCTTATAAAAGATATTGGGGGCAATTATGTTTCTATCGCAAGTGAAAATAGTGGATATAGATCATCTTTCCGTAGAGGAAAAGACCCGCATACTTTTCGATACGGTTTATGACGACGACGGCGGAAATGCGCCCGTAGCAATTATACTCGGCTGCTCACATATTCCGTATATGGACGAGCGAGTCGACGGAGCGATAGAGCTATATAAAAGCGGACGTGTTCAAAAGCTGATCCCGTCCGGAACTGTCATTGCCGATCTTCTTCCCGAAAAGCGCTTAACAGAGGCTGAATACATGGCTCAATATATGATCGAACGCGGAGTCAAGGAAGAGGATATAATCCTTGAAAACGATGCTACGACAACGATCGAAAATATGCTTTGCTCACAAATAGCTATCAACCGATATTACGGCAACGCAACAACCGTTGACATTTTCATTGTCAGTTCACCTCTTCATCTTCGCAGAAGTAAGATGATTGCCGATCAGTATATGCCGAGGGACATCAAGGTGCGCCTCTACCCTTGCCGCACCGACCGTCACGGAAAGGACAACTGGATGAACTTTCCTGAGTCAATAGCTCAGGTAAACGATGAGATCCGTATGATGGCTAACATGATCCTCAGTGGCAAAGCCGCGGATATCGAATTTTAAATCAATAAATAAACGCTCCTTTCGGAGCGTTTATTTATTGTGTTATTTTTTTCTCTTAACGTTAAGAATAACAATAGTTACAACTGAAGCGAGAATAATCACGCCGCCCACGATAGCTGCGATAACGATCGGGTTTATCTTCTCAGAAGTTTTTTCACCATCGTTCTTGTTTTCGATATCGCCAGTATTATCCGGAACATCAGTAATACCGGGCTCCGTAGTCGTATCTGGATCTGTCGTGGTATCAGGAGTGGTCATCTGATTTGGGTCAGTCGTAATCTGTGACGACTGCTCAACCGATTCATTTACAATAAAGCTCATAAGCGCGACATTCTGAGAAGAAGATTTAGTAGACTCCGAATTGGGAAGAACGATAATATAAACAGACTCGCCTTCAGCAAGCTCAACATTCTTCTTAACCCACTTGATCTCAGCAAAATCAATCTTCTCCTGCTTCATAAGAACAGTATTATCCGAAGCCTTTACAAGCATTACGTCAACGTAGCAAACAAGACCGTCAGAGTCGACACCTGAGAATTTAACGAGGTCGGCAACTATATTAAACTTGCCGTCCTTTGGAGCCGTGAACATTACGACAGAGGCCCACTTTTCGTTAAGATTACACATAAGGTCCACAAGACCGCCGTCTCTTTCCGATTTACTTACAGTGTAGATATCCTTGTTCGGAACAAAGTGACCTGGCCAGTCGGGGCTCCACGTTGCCTTCGCTTCAGTTTCGAGGCGATAGAATGACTTATTCGTTACGTCATAAGCCATATACTCAAAGCATCCGTTCTTAATCTTATTAATGGTTATATCACAAATGTACGCTTCGGCAGCGTATGCGTTGAATGAGGACACCATGCCTGTAGCAAAGAGCACAAGTGTGAGGATCACCGCAAGGGTCCGGTTAAACTTATTCATAGAATACCCTCTGAAAAAATTCGCATTTGAGAATTATTTCTTATTCTTTTTCTTCTTGGATGCAACCACAACAACAATGATAATAGCTACAACTACGAGAGCACCGCCTACGCATGCAACGATGATGATGGGATCGATATCTCCGTTAGAAGCGCCGTCGTTTCCTTCCTCGGGTGCGTTAGAAGCATCGGGATCGGAAGTATCCTTAGGTTTCGTGGGAATAGGAGTAGTGGACTGCTCTACAGACTCATTTACAAGAAGGCTGACAAGACCAACGTTATGTCCGCCGGATCTGGTGGATTCAGGGTTAAGAACGACTATAACGAATACCTTTTCGCCTTCAGCAAGTTCAATATTCTTCTTAACCCAACTAAGCTCACCCTTTTCAAGCTTTTCTTCTTTAAGGAGTACTTCACCGGTGCTACCCTTTATAAGCATAATGTCGACGTAGCTTGTTCCGTTATTCTGATTTCCGTAAAGCTTATCAAGTTTGGGAATTACGTTATATTTACCGTCTTTCGGAGCTGTGAATACAACAGCAGGAACAAACTGCTCTGCGGTTCTTGGTATGAGGTCTATGATACATGTTGACGCTCTTTCGGTCTTGCATAATACGTTATAAGTTTCGCCAACAACAAAGTGACCGGGCCAATCAGGGCTCCAAGTCGGCTTTTGCTCCGTCTCAAGAGGCTTAAGTTCATTATTTGCTATGTTATAAGCCATAAATTCGTAGCAGTCGCTCTTGATATTACCAAGAGTAAGATCAAATTCAAATGTAGCGGGAGCGGCGGAAACACTGAGCGTCGAGAACACTCCTGTTATCAGGAGCATAAGCGTGATGGCTACTGCAAAGATTTTTTTAAGGTTTTTCATAATTCCCTCCATAATATAAGAACATTTGCCATTATAAAACTTGCGAGAATACACAAATTATTCACACAAGAGACAGCAAATTGTTCAATAGTTAAAAAAAATTTTACTTTTTTCAAAAATAGTATAGCATTTTGTTTAACAATATGCTATAATAAATTCGCACTACCATTATAAATAATTTGTCATAGGATACATAATGAACAGTAATGAAATAAGAAACGAATTAAATCCGCAGGCTATTCACAATGGCATTCACTATTTTACGGATTCGCTAAACCGGAAAAATCCAGTGTCTCCGCATCTACATCAGCTTGTTGAGCTCCTGCACGTAACATCGGGAAGCGCGCTTATAGTAAGTGACGACACGCAGTCTAACGTCGCTGAAGGCGATATGGTTCTCTTTAGAGCAAACGCTGTACACAGTATATATCCCATCGGAGATACGTGTGATTTTTCAGTTGTTTTTGTCGCAATTCCACACGTTATTTCCTACGCTTATACAGAGGACGGCATGAGATACGCAATGCTGCTGTCCCGTTTTCATGCGCGTAATAAATACGTCTGGAAAAAGGACGAATGCGACACTCTCGGCATATCTGACTGCTTTAATGATCTTAAAAATATATCCTCCGATTCATTCCTCGGAAAGGATATTTTGATGAAAGCAAAGGTAGCAACGATCGTATCGACTCTGCTTAAGGATCTTTCGCAGCAATCAAACGCTGTTGAGGTTTTTTCAGACAGCTCCGAAACCCTCTCAAAAAAGATTGACGATGCCATTATTTACATAAACGAGCATTACAGCGAGGACCTCTCGGTTGCATCAATGTCTGAGCGTCTGTTTATGTCATATTCTTATTTCTCGCGCAATTTTAAGCGAGTTACAGGGCGATGCTTCAAGGATTTTCTTAACGTAACTCGAATAAACAATGCAGAAATGAAGCTTCGCTCAACTTCCAAATCAGTAACTCAGATCGCGATGGAATGTGGATATAACAACATCGCATACTTCTCTGCTATGTATAAAAAGCTGAAGGGCATTTCCCCGACAGAAGCACGTGACACCGAAAATACGAATTAATGAAGTTAAGCCGCCGTTTGTGCGGCTTAATTATTTTCTTTCCTATTGAAATTTATGTAAATATGTGCTATACTGATATGAATGTATTTTTTCACTACATAAGGAGTCATGAAAAATGTCAGCAAAGCTAAGAAGGATCACGTCGATCGTTGTTGCGATCCTTACCGTTTTATCATCGTTCACTCTTCTGATTCCCGCTCGTTACAGCGTGAATGCCGAGGCAACGGCAGTTGCCGTTGAAAGCGAAGAAGCGCTCCGATCTGCTCTTGAAGGAGACGGAGGAAGCTATTCCCTATCAACAGATATAAATATAACCGTAACAGGCTACGAGGAGTTTCGATACGTTGTTGCAAGAGTTGTTTCAATCGATCTTAACGGTCACTCTATAACCGTAACGAATATCGCTAACCTCGAGGACAATACGAATGATTCAACGCTTATCAAGGTTGAAAGCACAGGACACCTGACGATAAGTGATTCCTCGCCGAATAAAACGGGATCTATCTCCTATTTTGGCGGTATTCACAAGTATTCTGAAAACAATGAATACAAGGATTTCAAGGTCGTAACCGGCAGACACCTTCTCTATCTTTCGAAAGGCTCTACCCTTATTATAAACGGTGGTAAGCTGGTTGCCGGCAATACTGAAAAGGAATGGCTACACAGAGCCGCAGGCGTTATAGACAAGAAATTCGAATACTACACAGGCTTTGCCGAAAATACCGTTTGCGGTACCGTTATAACGGTAGATACTCAGGCAAACCTCACGGTTAACGGCGGATCGTTTGAAGCAAACGGCAGAAAGCGTCAGAACATTCTTCCAAACCTCAAGGGCTGGAACGAAGAAAGACCTGCTTCCGTCTGTATCAGAGCCGAAGCCAAGGCTAACGTGGTCGTAAACGAAGGAGATTTCAAGGGTGCGCACGGAGCCGACGTGTTCTCTCTTGATCCAACCTCCAAGTCCAGTATTAAAGCAGGAAGATTTGAAACCTCTCCTTCCGTAAACGAACGCCTTGCAGATTATATGGACTTCGCCGCTGTTAACGTCAGCACCTATTACGGCAAGCTCAATCTTCCAACAGTATTCATTCCCGGTAATTCGAGAAAATCACTTTATCAGAACGGCGCTACTATTGAAAAGACAGCTGACGCCGCCGATGGTATTCCGGTGTATCTCATTCCGGACACCGCCGATTTTGCTTCGGTAACCTCGTCGCTTACATCAGGCAGCTACACCCCGGGAGCTAAAGGCACTCTCAAGTCGGGCTACACTCAATACTTCACTGCTGACAGTGAAATAACCTATTCCTGGTATGCGATTTCTCCAAGCGGAAGTGTCACTTCCATTCCAAACTCCAATTACGATTCGATCGATCTCTCAAAGCTCCCGGGTAAGGGTATTACGCTCGCCGTCGGAAGCAGATACTCTTTTGCTTGCGTAATTACCGAGACGTTCAAGAATTATACCCTCACAACAGTTTCAAGAACTCTTAATCTCGATACAACAAACAAAAATATTCTTGCGGCTGTATCGCTTACCCCGTCAGCTATCGACGACAATAACCGTTATTATTCGGGAAATGCTCCGACATTCAAGGTTCCTTCAAACGCAAATTATGTAATAGACAGCGTCAAATGGTACGAGAGAAGCTCGGTTAACCAAATGGAGTCTCCCGTCAAGTTTGAGGAAAATTCAAACTACTTCGTAGTTTTTGAGCTCTCCGCAAAGGGTAATTATCTCTTTACCTCCGATACAAGAATAGCGTTCCTCCCCGGCGCCACCTCAACTTCGCTCGCGCCTTCCGTTGACGGCAAAAATGCGACAATATCCGCATGGATATCAACCGCTTGCTCTCACGCAACAACCGAGTACGTAGGTAATCCTCATTCTCACGACAAGATATGTACGATCTGCGGTTACGCTATTTCCGCCTCCAAGCACGAGTTTTCCGAGTGGGCTGAGGACGGAGCCTCCGGAGAAACTCAGCCTATGTCAAGAATATGCGGCATCTGCTCCTACAAAGAATGCTCAGCCGTATTCGTTCCCGTTGAAAACGAAAAGACTCCCGTTTATGAGATCAAGGTAGACCTTGGTGTTCCGACGGAATCCTCTGCTCCCGCTACTCCGACAATTGCCTCTACGCCAGACAGCGGTAAGGTAATTATTGACAGTTACACTTGGACGACAGATTCAGGCGCAAGCTTCACCAAATTCGAAAGCGGAAAGAAATACGTTCTGACTGTTGTGTACAAACTCGTCGACCCCGAAACGACCGTTTTCTCCGACTGGACAATTCTCTCCACCAATCATTGCTCCACATCCACCCGTTCCCTGAACGACGATAAAACTGAGCTTACCGCCAAGTATTACGTCGAAACCGTGTACGTCGGCGACAGACAGATCTATCTTCCGACAATAAGCATCGGGCAGCAGATCTCCAACGCCAACATAAATATTTACGGCAACGCTACCGTTCATTGGTATAAAGACGGCAAAAAGATCGGATATTGCGATTTTTCCGACAATTCCGAGACAGATTACGACTATGATCCCAATGACGAAGTCGACTTCCTCACACACGAGTTTGAAGAAGGAAGCATGTACTGCGTTCGCATCAATTGGCAGACAACCGACGGAAATCAGGTCGATAAATCAAAGGTGACTTTCACGAATGCCATTCCGCTCGGCACCTCTGTTGTAAGCGGCGAATACGGCTTTGCGACGGCGTATTTCATACCGAGAGTTGCCGATAAGTATGTTAGAAGCATCAAGGTAACGGGAATCGTTGAACCTGTTGCAGGCGCAAATGCAAAGACCTCCGGAGCCTCGGTTGACTCCACCTGCACGGTAAAAAGCATCGTATTCACTGCTAACGGAAACAAGGCTACAAAGTTCGCCTGCGGCAAGCAGTATACCGTAGAGGTAACGGTTGCACTTAAGGACGGATACGAGTTTGCGCTTGAATCCGCAACAATTAACGGTCACGGCGTTACCGTAACCGATAGTGGCGAAAACATTATTCTCTCTTACACCTTTGAAACAATTCAACATAATATAGACAACAGAAATGCAACTGTCACTCTGCCTACCTGTGACAGTGACGGAAGCATCGTCGGCAAATGCAAAAGCTGCTCCGCTAAGTCTGAGATCACACTTGACAAGCTTGGTCACTCACTTATTGAGATCATCGGAATCGCAAGCACCTGCAAAAATGATGGCATCAGCACGCACTATTACTGCTTTGGCTGTCAGAAGCTTTACAAGGACAGTAATGCCGTTACCGAGGTAGCAGCTGATTCTATCATTATTAAAAAGGATCCATCAAAACACGTTGGTGGAACAGTCACCGCACATGACGGAAATAATCACTTCACAGTTTGTGTAGGCTGCGATTCTCTTCTCGACGAAGAGATCGAGCACGAGTATGGCGACGCGCTTATCGACTCCGAGGGCAATGAGCATTATTCCTGCGCTTGTGGTCATTCTGTCCCTGCTTCGGGGCCGAAGCAGCCCGGATTTCTTATCGGTGGCGTTGAAGAGGAATTCACTCCTCCCCCTACAAATGGTGGCTTCAGCTTCGGCGGCTTCTCCTTTGACACCATCAAAACTATTCTTATCCTTATGATGGTATTTGCAATACTTCTTATCGGTTCGATAATCGTCATATCCATGATTCTTATCATAACAAGAGACAAAAGCGGAAATCAGCTTCTCCCCGACGAACTTGAGGAAAAGAAGCAGCTTTCATCTTCACAGAAGAAATAATTAAAAAAGCTTGACGGATAAGTCAAGCTTTTTTATATTCAAGTGGATTCCATTTTCCTTTATAATAATGTATAACGTACAGAACAAAAATGAGAAGATTATGTGCAATCATACATCCCCAAGCCGCTTCAAGACCGCCTGAAAGGAAAGACGTAGCAATAAACGTACCGAATATTCTCACGCCCCACATTCCGATAACGTTGAATTTGAACGGTGTAACCGTTTGTCCTACGCCAAGCAGCACTCCTTCAATTATAATTGATATGCCGTAAAACGGCTCGGATAGAGCCACCATTCTGAGGACAGTTCCGCCAAGCTGAATTACCTTCGGATCCCTTGAGAAGATGCCCATAAGAAACGGAGCGAACGCAAACAGAAGCGCTCCCGAGACTATCATGAGTAAAAGCTCGATCTTGATTATCATTGAGGTCAAGCGCTTCATCTTATCATTGTCCCTTGCGCCGTAAGCGTTACCCGCAAGTGTTGCAACCGCTGTCTGCATACCGTATCCCGGAATATAGAACGCAGATTCAACAGTATTGGCAAAAGTATGCGCGGCAGTTGCGACCTCGCCGAGCGAGTTTATCATCGACGCGAAGCAAACGTAACCGAACGAGGTGCAGAACCTTTGAAGCATATTTGGAAGAGCTACCTTAAGGCAAGGACGAAGGACAGACATATCGGGCTTTATACTCTCTCCGCGCGGTGAGAGCATCGGATGCTTGAAGATTGCAACCGTAATAAGAATGCCGCCGACAGCAAATGCAATTGAACTCGCGATCGCTGCACCGATAACTCCCCACCCGAAGCCAAACATAGTAAATTCGGCGCTGAACACTTTGACTGTTCTTGTTTCGTATATCATAAAGTAGTTCAGAACAACGTTTACGATATTAACGAGTACTCCGACACGCATTGGCGTTTTTGTATCACCGGATGCTCTGAGAGCCGTACCGAATATTACGCTTGCGGTACGGAAAAGCATCGGCGTATACAGTATGAAAAAATACAGCGCCGCGTCGTCACGAAGGTGTCTCTTTACGTTCATAAGAGTTGGCACTATCGGACTGATGGCAAGCGGAATTATTGTAAAGATCGTTCCGGCAACGAGTGTTATAAAGACCGTCTGTGCAGATGCACGCTTTACAAGGTGCCTGTCAGATGCACCGATTGCCTTTGCAATTACAGCAAGAAACCCAACTCCAAGCGCAGATATCGTGCTTCCGATAAGCCAGTTAACTGTCGTAGTTGAGCCGACTGTCGCGGCGGCATCGGTTCCGAGTGAGCCTACCATTGCAAGGTCAATGTACTGCACCGCAGTCTGCATAAGCTGTTCGAGCATCGTTGGTAATGCAAGAGAAAATATGAGGGCAATCATTGCCCTTTTTGTCGTCGCGTTTTTTATGTCAGTCATAATTGCTCCGAAAAAATTCTTCAATAATATTAGCATTTTATCTCCAATTTGTCAAGGATTCTTTTCTATTGACGCACAAGTCGCTCTATGATATAATATAGATGCTTAAAGGAAAGGAGCAGATATATGAACATCTGGCACGATATTAATCCTAAATTTATTAATAAGGATAACTTTACCGCCGTAATCGAAATTCCTAAAGGCGGTAAGAATAAATATGAGCTTGACAAGGAGACGGGACTCCTCCGTCTCGACCGAGTTCTTTACACGTCAACTCACTATCCCGCAAGCTATGGTTTCATTCCTCGCACTTTTGCCGATGACGACGACCCGCTTGACGTCCTCGTAATTTGCGCAGAGCCGATTAACCCGATGACGCTTGTGCAGGTATATCCCATCGGCGTCATGCGAATGCTCGACGGCGGAAAAAACGACGACAAGATCATAGCCATTCCCTTTTCAGATCCTAACTACAATACCATCAAGGATATCTCCGAGCTGCCAAAACATATATTTGAGGAAATGGTTCATTTCTTCAAGGTATACAAGCAGCTTGAAAACAAGGAAACTGCCGTCCGAGATCTTTTCGGCCACACAGAGGCCCTCGAGATCATTCAGGAATCAATTGACCGCTACGAAAGATTTTACACTCACTAACCGAATATAAAAGGTGTTATCCGTCTGGATAACACCTTTTATTATTTATGATGAGAGATCATTAAGTATATCACGTATACTTGATTCCGTCGCTGGTAGCTGCCACGAAGCGCTTTCTACTTCTTTTGCAGGGTTATTTATATGCCACATACAGGCGACGTTATATCTTCCGGAGTCTCGGTGGGTTCCCGAGAAGAATCCAGTTGGAAGCATGTTCTGATAGTAGCATACGGCGTTCGTTATTCCCATAAACGTATAATCATCGGGGAGGATCTGTCCCGTGTACTCAGCATCATCAACGTATATATTATACGGGAACTCGCGGTATACGTTAAGCATACCGACCTTTACGAGGTTTTCATCGGGACAGTAAGGAGTGAACATACCGCCCGTCTTTCCGTCACGGTCTGCAAGGAAATGAACGTCGCAGTATTCGGACGGCTCGGTTCCGCGAACAAAATATCCGATCTCTGCGCGGCTTCCGCGAGGATCTTGCTTGCATGCATCGGTAAGAAGCTTGCCCGAGTCCTTACAGTACGTTGCTGTAATTACGCTTCTCGGCATAGTGAAGGTTTTGAGCTTCTCTCCGCCGCTTTTATCCTCAGCTATTTTGTCAGCGTGAAGATCCGTCATAACAAGGTTCCAGATTGTCTCGGGAACACCTCTGAATTTTTCCATCGAACGCGGCATCGAATATCCAAACCAAATTCCGCAAACATAATAAGGCGTATAACCGACGAACCACTGGTCTTTACGTGAGCTCGTCGTACCCGTCTTACCCGCGCAATCGACCTTACTTCTCAACGTAACCTCGTCAGCAGTTCCGGCGTCAACAACCTCTTCAAGCATCTTCGTCATAATAGCAGCGTTTTCCGCGCTCATTACGATCTCGCTCTTACGGGTGTTGTCAACAATTACGTTTCCGTTTGCATCAAGAATCTGAAGTACAATTCTTTCCTCGTTATAGATACCGCCGTTTACAAATATCTGATATGCAGCGGTCATTTCCTTAACGGTTACGCCGTAGGTAAACTCGCCCATCGCAAGAGGAGCGTATGAAATATCAGAGTAAATTGTACCCGCAGAATTCACCGCTCTTTCAACAAGTGTTGAAAGACCGAGCTTTTCGGTAAGATAATCAAAGGAGTTTTGAAGTCCAACCTCTTCAAGCGCTCTCCAAGCGATTGTGTTCTTCGATACCCTGATAGCCTCATGAACAGTCTGAAGTCCTGCATAACGGTTAGGCGTGTTGTGAGGATAACCCGACTTTCTCGAATAGGAGATGGCACCTGTTTCGGGATCAACGGTCATATTACCGAAGTTTATCGGAATGTCGTCGAAAACCGAACCGTAGGTAAGAACACCAAGCTCAAGTCCCGGTCCGTATACCGAAAGCGGCTTTATAGCCGATCCGGAAGGACGTCTTGTCTGTGTTGCATAATTAAGACCGAGGTTAAGAGTCTTCTGTCCGCGGTCACCGACAAGCCCGAGAACGTTACCTGTTTCGGGATCTATAACGACGCCCGAAGATTTCGGCTGAATGGGAGATTCGTCGTAGCGGGGCCAATACGAATCGTTTTCAAAATACTTTTCGAGAGCCGCCTGAACCTTGGGATCCTGTGCGGTCACGATATTGAAGCCGCTTGTCAGAAGAATTTTCGACGCATAGCTCTCCGTATATCCGTATTTGTCCATAAGAAGCTGAATTGCTTCCTGCTGAGCCGCATCGGTGTACCACGATTTGATCGAAATACCGATATCGGAATCGGTTTCGGGGGGATTGAGAACAAGCTCCTGCTTATATGCGGCAGTATACTCCTCCTGCGTGATCCTTCCCTGCTCGTACATCAGCTTTATGACCTGATTTCGGCGTATACTGTTGTTTTCGGGATGAATTATCGGGTCCCATTTGGACGGGTTCTGCGTAATAGCCGCAATAGCCGCCGCCTCGATCAGAGTGAGCTCAGAAGGCTCCTTTCCGAAATAAGCATAAGAAGCCGCGCCTACACCGTAACAGGACTGAGAAAGATAGATGTTATTAAGATACATCTCAAGTATCTCGGTCTTGTCATACTTCTTTTCAAGATTGAGCGCCTGGAAAATTTCCTGCGCCTTACGCTGAATTGTTACGTCATCATTACCCGTAATATTCTTGATAAGCTGCTGTGTTATGGTAGAACCGCCCTGCGAGCCGCCGCCGAGAAAATAGTCAAGTGTGACCTTTATAGTTCTCACCCAGTCAACGCCGTCGTGACTTTCAAAGCGCTTATCCTCGATAGCGATAAACGCCTGCGGCAAATAGTCGCCCATATCCGAATATGCTACCCACATTCGGTTCTCAGTAGCGCTAAGACGCTCTGACTCGAGCTCGACAATATTACCGTCATCGTCAACATAGCTGATCGTAGTCGTAAGACTTCGTTCCTGAGCCATGATCGAAAAGCCGTCAACACTCGTATCAAGATGATTCTTGACGTATATAAGAAAAGCTCCGCCAACAATAACGCCCGTTATAACCGCGATAAGCCCGATGGTTATAAGGATGCTGAGAGCCCAGCCAAGTCCCTTTAAAAGCGCCTTGCCGAGTATCGGTATGCTTTTGGCAAACTCTTCATTCCAATTAATTTTTTTGTTTTTGTTCATAGTATGAAGCTTATTCCTTTCAAAACTACTACGTTAATATTAAACCCAAGTTTTGAACACAGTATGAATTATATAAAAATTCATAAAAGCTATTTCAAAACAACGCTTTCGCCCCCGAGAATCTCAGTCAGTTCCTTCATAACAAAATCAGTTGGTGCTGTCAGAATTGATGATGAGATGTATTTTTTGCTGTCACTTTCATAAATAACTACGGGTGTTTTACCCTCGAATATCTCGCAAACAGCGATAGCCCTCTTGAAGAAAGGAGACGACATACTGTTAACCTTCAGATATAGCTTTTTGGGCTTGTCCACGGTTATTTCAGCCTGCTTCTCTTTATGAACGGGAACATACTTATCGTCGCTCACGAGCGCTTTAGCGCGTCTTAGGAGAAGCTTGACCTCTTCGTCCTTATATGAGACCTCACCCTCAAAGGCAACAACGCTGTCAAGCGAAAGAAGGTGCCCGTATTCAGTTACTGTTTTCGGAAAAACGAGAACCTCGATCTCACCGTTTCTGTCCTCAAGTGAGATGAAGAGCATCAGATCACCGTTTTTTGTCACCTTCTTTGTAACCGAGGTTATTGCGCCCACGACGGTAACCGTTTGCTTTTCCTTGTATTCATGCTCGAGAAGTACGCGAATATCAGTGTGCTGAATATCGGAAATATTCTTTTCGTAATCATCGAGAAGATGTCCCGAGAAATACATCCCCGCGCTTTCCTTCTCGAATCGAAGCTTCTCACGAAGTGTAAATTCAGGAATATCGGGGTACCTCACCTGAACCGTGTCCGGCGAGAACATATCAAGCTGTCCCGCCACGCTTCCGTGCGCCTTGCGGTTAAGAGACTCGATTATCTCAGAATATGCAGAAAGCAGGCGGCTTCTGTAAACTCCGAGGCTATCAAAGGCTCCCGCCTTGATAAGCGACTCGATCTGCCTCTTATTCAGGTCACTTCCCTGCATTCGCGAAGCGAAATCGTAGAAAGAGGCAAACGGTCTCATCCTTCTTTCGTCGACTACACGCTGGATAAACTGCGCACCAACGTTCTTTATTGCGGGAAGTCCGTAACGGATGTTACCGCCGCTGACGGAAAATCCCGTTCCGCTCTCGTTTATATCGGGCGGAAGCGTCTTTATGCCCATTTTTGCGCATTCCGATATATATTCGCCCATCTTCGTCTGGTTGCCGAAAACGGACGAAATAAGTGATGCGTAATACATCGGCGCATAATGTGCTTTAAGGTATGCGCTTTGGTAAGAGATGAAGGCGTATGCCGCCGCGTGGCTCTTTTTGAAGCCATAGTTTGCAAAATCGGTCATTTGACCGTAAAGTTCTCGCGCATCGGCTTCGGAATAGCCCTGTTCAAGAGCTCCCTTTATGAAATTATCAAGCTCCTTTTCGATAACACCGGGCTTTTTCTTTGCTATCGCACGTCGAACAATATCCGCCTTTCCGTAAGAATACCCCGCAACCGAGCGGAATATCTGCATTACCTGCTCCTGATAAACTATGCAACCGCAAGTTTCATCAAGAATTTCGGATAAACAGGGGATTTTATATTTGATCTTGCTTCTGTCGGCACGGTTTTGCAGAAAGGTTGGTATCGCGTCCATCGGTCCCGGTCGGTAAAGGGCGATCGCAACCATTATATCGGTTATGCTCGACGGCTTCATCTGCATAAGAAGCTGCCGCATTCCCTCCGATTCAAGCTGAAAAAGCCCATCGGTCTTACCTGACGATATCAGCTCGAATGTAGCTTCATCGTCAAACGGGATCTCCGCGACACGGAAGGAATCCTTTTCCTTTCTTACCAGCTTCTCGGTATCGTCAATAACAGTAAGATAACGAAGCGCAAGGAAGTCGAATTTAAGCAGACCGAGCTTCGCAACAGTATCCATATCAAACTGCGTAACGACAGTGTCGCCGTTTACCGACAGCGGAACGTACTCATGAACGGGTTTATCGGTAATTACGACGCCTGCCGCGTGAGTAGATGAATTTCTCGGCATACCCTCAAGAGCCGTCGCAATTCGTACAAGCTCCCTTATCTCGTCGTCTCCGTCACAAAGAGCGCGGAACGATTTATCGTTTACCGCCTCTGTCAGCGACACACCGCCCTTATGCTCAGGAAGCGCGCGGACGACGCTGTCGACCTTTGAATAAGCCATACCGAGCGCTCGTCCGACATCGCGCAGAGCCGCCTTTGCTGCAAGCGTTCCGAATGTCACTATCTGAGAAACGTGATCCGCTCCGTATCGACGGGATACGTAATCTATGACCTCATCCCGTCGCCGGTAACAAAAGTCTATATCAAAGTCGGGCATGCTGACTCTTTGTGGATTAAGAAATGACTCAAACAGCAGTCCGAAGCGAACGGGATCGACCTCGGTTATTCCGAGAAGGTAAGCTATCAAGCTTCCTGCACCCGATCCGCGTCCGGGGCCCGTTGGTATCATTTTCGATTTTGCATAGTTTACGAAATCAGAGACGATAAGGTAATAAGACGCATATCCCATAGAGGTAACCACAACGTGCTCGTAGTCAATGCGAAGCTTATAATCCTCTCGTTTAAAATGCTCGTCGTAAACGATGCTTCCGTCCTTTTCGCGTCGTTCGAGCCCATCGTAGGCAAGCTGACGCAGATAATCCTTCGCGTTTAATCCGTCGGGCGGATCAAATCGCGGCAAGAACGTTTTTCCGAAAACGAAATCATAATTACACATCTCTGCGATCTTAACGGTATTTTCAATAGCACCGTCGTATCTGCCGAGAAGCTTTGACATTTCGTCTCCGCTTTTCATATAGAACTCATCGGTTTCAAAGCCAATGGGCCTGCCGTCGGAGATGACGTTGTTCGTCTGAATACACATCATAACCGACTGTGTGAACGCGTCTTCCTTGCGCAGATAATGAACGTCGTTGGTGGCAACAAGCGGTATTCCCGTTCGCTCGGAAATTCCCGCAATGCATTCGTTTACCATTCTCTGCCCATCGATGCCTTCATCCTGAAGCTCAAGGTATAAGTTGCCTCTGCCGAAAATGCCGTCAAGCCTTCTTGCGTATTCATCTGCCTCGCTTACGTTACCTGACATAACGAGGCGTGGAATCATACCGCTTAAGCAGGCGGAAAGGCATACAAGTCCCTCCGCATGCTCGGAAAGCAATTCAAGGTCGATCCTCGGCTTACGGTAGAAGCCCTCCGTATGAGCGCAGGAGACCATATACGTCAGATTTTTATATCCGACCTCGTTTTTAACAAGGAGAACAAGATGATTGGGCTCGTTATCTCCGCTTACCGTTTTATCGAAGCGCGATTTCGATGCAACGTATACTTCACAGCCGATGATTGGCTTAATGCCTGCGTCCTTACAAGCATTGTAGAATCCGACAACTCCGTACATCACGCCGTGATCGGTTATTGCAACCGCGCTCTGACCAAGTTCTTTTGCTCGCTTAGGTATCTCACTCAAGCGGCAAGCTCCATCAAGCAAGCTGTATTCTGTATGCAGATGCAAATGTACGAAATCAGACATCACCTTATCCTCCTTTCAGTAAATTTTCAAAACATTTAATCTATTGTTTTAAGAAATTTGATACATTCCTTTGCTTCGGTCAATCCATCCGGGGTAAGCGTTTCGCTCTCAACTACGATGCCGAAGCCGTGCTCGTATGCGTAATCTCTGATCGCCTTAATAGGTGCCTCACCCTGACCGAGAGGCTTACCCACTCCGCCCTTAAAACCATCCTTGAGGTGAATGACCTTGATTCTGTCCTTCAGACGATCCATGACCTCAATAGGATCGCATCCTGCGTTGAATGCCCAAAAGGTATCAATCTCAAAATCAATACCCAATCTCTTTTCAAGCTCTGAATGAATGGTTGAACCCCAGCTTTGAAGTTCAAATTCGCGCGAATGGTTATGGAAAGCAAGGGATATTCCCTCTTTGTTCAATTTCGGCTGTGCGAAATTCATTACCTCGCAAAACTTTTCTATCTTTTCAAGAGTGTTGAGATCTGCGCCCGGAACGATGATATTATGATTACCGATGACCTCGTGATATTCAACGGTCTTTTCGATGTTCTCGGGAGTAAGCTCGTCCCAGCCGGTATGAGTACCCGAAACGGCAAGTCCGTTTTTATCGAGCATCTCCTTTATTTTTTCTGCCGAATAGCCAAAAAATCCGGCAAATTCGACCTCTTTATAGCCGAGAGCGGCAACCTGTTCAAGCGCCATCGGGAGATTTTTCTCAGTAATATCACGGACGCTGTAAAGCTGAAGTCCATAAGTATATTTCATGTCGGTCTCCTTACAATTTTTCAGCAAAAAGCTGTATTTTCTGTAAACGATGATTAACTCCCGACTTAGTAATCGGCGGAGTATGCATTTCGGCAAGCTCCTTTAAGGTCGCGCTCGGAAATGCAGCACGAAGATCGAGCGTAGTCTTAAGCTCATCGGGTAGCTCGTCCAGCTTGCCCGCGTTAACTATTTTTTCGATCGCACGCATCTGTGCTTCAAACGCCGCCGCGGTCTTTCCCATATTTGCCATTTCGCAGTTGTTTACGCGGTTTATATTGTTGCGGAAATCCTTATACATCTTTACGTCAAGCATCTTGAAAGTTGCTCTGTTTGCACCGAGTATGCCGAACATATCAAGCACGCTCTCGCTATCCTTGAAATACACTCCGAAGAAGCCGCTTCGACGCTCAATAAGCTTAGGATTCGTGCCGATCTGACCGAGAATCGACATTATCGTTTCAGCCCTCTCGTTACCGCGCACAAGAAACTCCATGTGATATGAGTTCTCGGGATAGGTAACCGTACCGCAGGTCAAAAACGCGCCCTTAATAAAGGACTTTACACATTCCTCACAGCCGCTGACGGGTGAAACAGAGTCGTCAACACTTTTGATATCAAGAAGTGAGCATAGCTCATCAAGACGATCCTGATCGGTTATTGCAGTAAAGGAAATGTCGCTTTCCTTGCGTCGCCCCGTTATTTCCTTAATCAGCTTTGCGTAGTGCATTACAACCGAAGGATTTTCGCTTTCAAGATAAAGAGCACTATCGTCTTGGGCGTTAGTGCCGAATATCATTCCACGCAAAAATGCCTTCCTACAACATTTATTTTTTATGTGCGACGATGATATTTCGTTTTTAACATCTTGTGAAAATGACTCGTACATATTATTTATCTGCCGGATTTTCTATATATTTCACTTCCGTCTGAAGCTCAATACCGACATTTTCCTTTATTACGCTCCTGATGTGACCGATAAGTGCAAGAACGTCGGATGCCGTCGCATTACCGACATTGATTATAAAGCCCGCGTGCTTTTCAGAGACCTGCGCGCCGCCGACTGTATAACCCTTCAGTCCTGCTTCCTCTATAAGCTTACCCGAAAAAAACCCGGGATAACGCTTGAAGGTACTGCCTGCCGAGGGATAGTTAAGCGGCTGCTTATCGATACGCTGCTGCATAAGACAGTTCATCTTTTCGGTTATGTCGCTATGCACGCCCTCACTTAAACGGAGCTTTGCGCCGAGAATAATTTTATCGCTATTTTGGAAAATGCTTTCGCGGTAGCCGAACCCGCAGTCCTCTGCCTTGATGTCGTAAATCTCATCGAGCTCTCCGTCATAAACGGTAACGGATAAACAAACGTCCTTGATCTCGCCGCCGTAGGCGCCCGCGTTCATATAGACCGCACCGCCGACGGTGCCGGGGATACCATAGGCAAATTCAAGACCCGTAAGTGATGCTTCAGCAACAACCGAAGCAAGATGAGTAAGCGATGCTCCGCATCCTACCTTGACGGTATTACCGTCGATCACAATATCCTTAACCTGAGTAGTGACGATGACAGCTCCCTCGTAACCGCTGTCGGAAAAGAGTAGGTTTGAAGCGTTTCCGATAACGATACACGGTATGCTTATGCTCTTACAGAACGCTGATACTGACGCAATCTCGTGAGAGACTGTCGGATAGATCACGTATGAAGCGTTTCCGCCTATACGGAATGAAGATACTGTCGAAAGCGGAAGGTCTCGTCTGTAAGTCAGGAGCCCTTCGTTTTCCGCATCGGTCAAATATTGCTCAAGAAGACTTGAGTTTGAGAGCATATTATCTGCTCCTTTCGTTTTTTACCTATTATATGAAATAAGTGATGATCTGTTATTATGCCTTGACGGTGAAGCGATGGAATACCTTCTTGCCCTTCTTAACAATAAGTCCGTCGCCGAAGGTATCAAGCGCCACGCTTGCGTTAAACTGTGCAACCTTTTCGTCGTTTACGAGAATACCACCCTGCTGAATAAGACGCTTTGCTTCGCCCTTTGAAGGAGCAAGTCCTCCGAGAACGAGAAGGTCGGAAACGAGAATAGAGCCGTCAACGAAATTTTCTGCAGTAAGCTCGGTAGTAGGCATATCAGCAGATACACCGCCGTTCGCAAATACTGCTCTCGATGCCTCAAGTGCTTTATTTGCTTCCTCCTCGCCGTGAACCATCTTGGTAAGCTCGTAGCCGAGGATCTCCTTTGCCTTATTGAGCTGTGCGCCCTCCCACTTATCCATCTCGTTTATCTCTTCGATCGGGAGGAATGTAAGCATTCTTATGCACTTAAGAACGTCGGAGTCAGCAACGTTGCGCCAGTACTGGAAGAAATCGTAGGGACTCGTCTTTTTAGCGTCGAGCCATACTGCGTTTCCTGCAGTCTTACCCATCTTCTTGCCCTGCGAGTCGGTAAGGAGAGTAATCGTCATAGCGTGCGCGTCCTTGCCGAGCTTTCTTCTTATAAGCTCAGTACCGCCGAGCATATTCGACCACTGGTCGTCACCACCGAACTGCATATTACAGCCGTACTCCTTGAAGAGGTAGTAGAAGTCGTAGGACTGCATTATCATGTAGTTAAATTCAAGGAATGAAAGTCCCTTCTCCATTCTCTGCTCATAGCACTTTGCTCTGAGCATATTGTTAACGGAGAAGCAGGCACCGACCTCGCGGAGAAGTTCAACGTAATTCAGCTTAAGGAGCCAATCGGCGTTGTTTATCATCTGCGCCTTGCCCTCGGAGAAGTCTATGAATCTTTCCATCTGACGCTTGAAGCATTCAGCGTTATGGTCAATATCCTCTTTAGTGAGCATCTTTCTCATATCGGTTCTGCCAGAGGGGTCGCCGATCATAGTCGTGCCGCCGCCGATAAGAGCTATCGGCTTGTTGCCCGCCATCTGGAGACGCTTCATAAGAGTAAGTGCCATAAAGTGTCCTGCCGTCAAGCTATCGGCGGTACAGTCAAAGCCGATATAGAAGGTCGCCTTACCTTCGTTTATCATAGTTTTGATCTCATCCTCGTTAGTTACCTGAGCGATAAGACCTCTTGCAATAAGTTCGTCGTAAAGTGTCATTTTAGTTGTTCCTTTCTTATGCGTCGCTTCCAGCCGTATCGAGCATTTCTGCCGCCGACTGAAGAAGCTTGTCTGTGATGTTTACGCCGCCCATTATACGGGCAAGCTCGTTTATTCTTCCCTCTCTGTTAAGAGGTGTAACGGAGGTTTCTACCCTACCGTCGATTTCCTGTTTCTTTATCAGATAATGCTCATGCGCCTCCGCGGCTATCTGTGCCGAGTGAGTAACGCATATTACCTGGTTTTTAGATGCCAACGCGCGCAGGCGTATTCCTATCTTCTGCGAGGTCTTACCCGAAACGCCCGTATCTATCTCGTCGAATATCAGCGTCTCGCCCTCGCTTCCGTAGGAGTTTATATTCTTGAGCGCGAGCATTATTCTTGAAAGCTCACCGCCCGAAGCAATCTTCGATAACGGCTTAAGCGGCTCACCCGGGTTTGCCGACAGAAGAAATTCTACCGTGTCAGCACCATGCTTTATCAGCTTCGTTTTGCCGTTCTCGTCAAGCGACGGCTTGATATCGGCCTTGAAGCGCACCTTCGGCATTTCAAGATAGGATAGCTCGTCAACAACGCTCTTTTCAAGAGTAAGCGCCGCCCTCTGACGGTTCTCCGTCAGGCGCGAAGCAAGATCAGTCGCTTTCTTTTTATGCTTTGAATACTCGATCCGAAGCTCGTCAAGTAGCTCGTCGGCACTTTCAATCTCTTTGAGCTCATTTGCGGCTTTTTCGCGGAAGGAAAGGATCTCTTCAATACCAATACCGTACTTCTTTTCAAGCTTTGAAATAAGATCAAGACGCGTTTCTATAATATCAAGCTCAGCTTCGGGATCGTCATAATCTGCTTCAGCTATATCAGAAACGGTAAGACCGATCTCCTCAAGCTCATACGTCATATTATTGAGCTTTTCGATATACTCTTCCGCGTTCGGCACGTACTCCGAAATGCTTTCGAGAGCCGCTACCGACTTCTTTATAAGCTCGTATGCAGGCAGTGCCTTTTCTCCGCGGTAAAGTGCTTTTGTTATAAGTCGCGACTGCTTGAGGATCTTTTCGGCATTCTTTACCTTTTCGCGCCGCTTTTCAAGTTCTTCTTCCTCGCCGATCTTTAGCTTCGCTTCGTCAATTTCATTAACCTGATATCGAAGAAGCTCGCTCATACGCGCCTTTTCTCTTTCGTCGCGTTTAAGAGAAAGCATCCTCTTGCGGCAGGCATCAAGCGCCTCGTACACTACCGAATATTCGTTAAGCAGCTCATCGTTTCCCGCATAACCGTCAAGATACGAAAGCTGTGCCGAAAGCGACATCAATATTCTGTTATCATTCTGACCGTGAATATTGATAAGGTACGGCATTATCTCTCTTTGCAACGACGCGGGGATCGTTCTGCCGTTAAGCTTTGTCTGAGCCTTACCGTCAAGGTCAAAGGTACGTGAAAGCAATATACAGCCGTCCTCGTCGGGGGCAATATCAAGCTCGGAAGGCAGACGGGAAAGCGGCGCCTCAATATCGGTAAACAGACCCGATACCATCGCCTTGGTTTCGCCGTTACGGATAAGGTCCTTGCTCGGTCGAGCGCCGAGAAGCAGGTTTATACAGTCGATAAGAATACTCTTACCCGCTCCCGTTTCACCCGTCAGGACCTGAAACCCGCTTTCAAAATCGATATCGGCGTACTTTATGACGGCGATATTTTCAATGTGAAGTGATGATAACATCAGTTTCCTCTCGTTATCTGTTTAAGTTTTTCTGAAAATTCGATCGCGCCCGTGTTATCGCGCATCATCACGAAAATGGTATCGTCGCCCGCGATGCTTCCGACAAGCTCGCTCCATCCCATTCCGTCGATCGCGGCAGCTGCCGCCTGCGCCATACCTGCGTAGGTTTTGAGAACAACGAAATTGTTGGCGAAATCGACCTTGATTATCGTCTCTCTTATGATGTTTCTGTACTTTGCGGAAATATGGATATCATCACGGGGAGAAAGGGCGTACTTATAGCGGTGATCGGGTGTTGAAACCTTGACAAGCTTAAGCGAACGAATGTCTCGCGATACAGTCGCCTGCGTTACGTCGAAGCCCGATTCGCGAAGCTTGTTTATAAGCTCGTCCTGCGTTTCAATATCGTATTCCGTTATTATCTCAATTATTTTATTATGTCTTTTGTACTTCATTTTCGTTTCCTCAATCAGACATTTTTTCTCTTAAAATATCGTAAAAGCTGATATCACGCTTTTTATTTGCACGAATGAAATCCGCGCTCAGGCTCGAGCATCGAACCGTAACCGAATCACCACAGCAAAGCATATCAGCTTCGTTACCGTCGACGGTCAGATGGGATTGCGAGGGTAACGGCGAGAGGTATTTGATCTCTATATGCGAGTCCTCGGGGACAATTATCGGTCTTGCCGTAAGCGAATGAGGACATATTGGCGTAAGACATATACCCTTAAGCTTGGGGGAAAGCACAGGACCTCCCGCCGAGAGCGAATACGCAGTTGAACCCGTTGGTGTAGCAACTATGAATCCGTCGGAGCGATAACGACCGAGAGAGCTTCCGTCGCAGAAAACTTCTGTATCGAGAAGGCGCGAAACCGTTCCGTGCGAGAGAACAACGTCGTTTATCGCAACCATCGTCTCATCCGTCTCGCAACCGTTTTTGACAGTCGAAACCTCAAGAAGAGCACGCTTCTCGATATAGTATTCTCCGCCAAGGACAGCCTTAAGTCCTTCCTTATCGTCAGGTGAAAGCTCAGCAAGATATCCTACTCGACCGAGGTCGATGCCAAGTATCGGAACACCGATAACGGCTCCTCGTCTTGCTGCTCTCATAATTGAGCCGTCGCCGCCGAGAACGATTATCATATCGGGGCAGGACGATACGCCCGCGTTTACTCCCTCAATGGCGGGATCAGCGTCGCAATCGAGCCAAA
The DNA here is from genome assembly GCA_045540115.1 of Eubacteriales bacterium. GTDB lineage: Bacteria > Bacillota > Clostridia > Oscillospirales > CAG-272 > Colimorpha_A. The sequence goes on along the minus strand of JAZQGR010000075.1, from coordinate 121,515 downwards.
TCTCGTCGCCGCGTTCCTTGAGCATCGATATAAGCTCCGAGGTATATAATAGCCCCGGATCCTTTATGATCGTTGAAGCAACCTCAATCTTCACTATCCTGCCTCCTTTCGTTGTCTAAAACAAAATATGCCAAAAATTCAGTATTACCGTCTCCGCCCTTGATAGGGGAAAGAACAGTCTTTATATTTTTAAGTCCGTAAGAAGCCGCACAGGATATTACCGCGTCAACAGCTTCCTTTCGTTTCTTTTCGTCGCGAACGATTCCGCCCTTTCCGACACCGCTCCGTCCGACTTCAAACTGCGGCTTGACAAGGGAGATGAAAATTCCACCGTCCTTCATAAGCGGAACGATAGCGGGATAAAGCTTGGTTTGAGAAATGAACGAAACGTCCATGACGATTATATCCGCCTTTTCGGGTATCTCTTTTTCACTCAAGTAACGCGCGTTTACGTTTTCGAGCGAGATAACGCGGCTGTCGGAATGAAGGGACTTATGAAGCTGACCGCTTCCGGAATCCACCGCATACACCTTGCTTGCGCCATGCTTTAGAAGGCAGTCGGTAAAGCCTCCTGACGAAGCACCGACATCAAGGCAGACAGCACCCGCAGGATCGATACCGAACTCACGGATCGCGCCTTCGAGCTTAAGTCCGCCGCGGCTGACGTATGGACAGACAAGGTCTGTTCTGCAGGATATTTCATCGTCCTCGCTTACGTCAAATGCAGGCTTTAATATCAGCTTTGCGTTCACCGTAACCGAACCGCTTTCGATAAGGTTCTTTGCCTTCGTGCGCGTTTCGGCGTAGCCCTTTTCGGTTAAAAATTGGTCAAGTCGCATTTTTATATTTCTCTATTTGAAAGGTAAAGGGCAAACTTGGTAAGCGTCTCGCTACCGTCGTATTTCGAAATTACATCGATCGCCTCGCTTGTCAGCTCTTTGATCTTTGCCTTTGCCTCGTCAACAGTCATAAACGTAAGGAATGTCGTTTTATTGTCCTCGGTGCCATAATCGAGAATGTCGTCCTCGATCTGGAACGCAAGGCCGATATTTTCGGCATACTTTTTCACGTCGGCATATTCCGGCGTATTTTCATCAAAATCGGCAGAAAGACAACCGAGAAGTGCAGCTGTACGAATAAGACAGCCGGTCTTCATACGATTCATCATAAGGTGTGTCTTTTCGTTTAAACGCTCCTTTTCGCCCGCAAGGTCAAGAACCTGACCGCCGATCATTCCGTCAGCACCTGCATTTTGTGCAAGGAGAAGAACCGCCGCGACGTTAACATAGTTAAACACGTGTTTATTCGTCGCTGCGATCTCAAACGCCTTTGTAAGAAGCGCATCGCCCGCCAAAAGCGCGTTTGCCTCGCCGAAAACTATATGATTGGTGGGCTTACCGCGTCTTATATCGTCATTATCCATACAAGGCAGATCGTCATGAATGAGCGAGTAGGTATGTATCATCTCTATCGCGCATGCGTAAGGAAGCGCCGCCTCGGTCCTACCGCCAAGCATTTTCGCAACCTCAAGAGTGAGAAAAGGTCTTATTCTCTTTCCACCCGAGGATGCGCTGTATTTCATCGAATCTGTCAGCACCGAAATTTCATCGATACTACCAGAAAGATATTCATCGATTGCAGAAGCAATCAGCTCCGCATTTTCTTTAATTTTCAGTAAAAGGTTTTTCATCGTAACCACCGTTTCCGTTATTTACGAGAATGTTTATCCGTTTTTCCGCTTCATCAAGCCTGCAGGAGCAAAGCTTAACGAGGGTGATGCCCTCCTCGAACATTTCAAGCGATTTATCAAGCTCCGCCGTGCCGCTCTCGAGCTCTCTTACTATTTCCTCAAGACGCGTAAGCGCCTCTTCAAATTTTATTTCTTTTTTATCCATATCCTTCACACTTTCTCTTTTGAAACCACCTTAGCGTTAATACTTCCGTCGGTCAGCCTGAATGAAACGTCATCACCCTCACTCAAGTCATCTACACTCTTAACAAGCTTTCCGCCGTCCCTGAATACCGCAGAATAACCTTTGGAAATCACCTTGAGAGGACTCACCGCCTCAAGCACCGACGAAAGCCGGGCGAACTTCTGCTTTTCGGTCGTCAGCTTATAACCGACTGCATTTTCAAGATCCTTGGTCAGCGACATAATCGTCATGCGCTTGTCATCTATATAAGCCGACGGCTGTGTCAGCGCGCGACGTTCAGACAGCATTTTGAGAATTTGCCGATTGCTTTTGATCTTCGCTTCTGTCAGCGTCTGCATACGGGAAACAACGTTTCCAAACTTTCTTTTAAGCTCTCCGCTTTCCGGAACGGCAAGCTCTGCCGCCGCAGACGGTGTCGGCGCGCGTTTATCCGATACGAAATCGCAAATCGTAAAATCGGTCTCGTGACCGACTGCTGAAATGACGGGAATATCACATTTGAATACTTCCCTTGCAAGCGCTTCACTGTTAAACGCCCAAAGGTCTTCGATCGAGCCACCGCCACGACCGATTATAATAACGTCGACGCTTTTGCTCTCGTTAAAATACTTTATTCCGCGAATAAGGTCGGCTTCCGCTCCCTCGCCCTGAACGAGCGACGGGAAAAGCACGAGCTTCGCAAACGGGAAGCGTCTGCCGCATACGTTTATGATATCACGTACTGCCGCGCCTGTAGGTGACGTGATTATTCCGACCGCAGAAGGTATTTTGGGAAGCGGCTTTTTAAGGTCTGTCCTGAACAAGCCCTCTGCTTCCAGCTTCCTCTTCAGCTGCTCGTAGGCAAGCGTCAACGCGCCGATTCCATCGGGCTCAAGCGATGTTGCGTACAGCTGATAGACACCGTCGCGCGGATATACCGAAACGCGGCCGTGAAGAACGACCTTCATTCCGTTTTCCGGACGGAATTTGAGCTTCACAACAGCGCTCTTAAACATCACCGCCGATACTCTTGCGCTCTCGTCCTTGAGGGAAAAATAATAGTGGCCTGAGGAATGATAATTCAGGTTTGAAATTTCTCCCCTAACGTAGATATTTGAAAGAACGGGATTGCCGTCGATCAGCATCTTGACGTATTCATTTAAGCTACCAACGGTCATTATCCGCGATTCATCGGGCATTTTACAGTTCTCCGTTAATTTTTAATTCGGTAAGACGAGCAATTCCCGCGGCGTTGTCACAGGAGTACTGACTCTCTGCAAAAAGTCCACCGAAGCGCTCTGTCAAGGTTTTGTGTATATATCTGTTGCTCATAACGCCGCCTGCATAAATTATCGGCATCTCGCCGTACTTTTCAAGCGCGTTTTCGGTTAGCTTAGCGAGCACAGCCGTTATGTGTGAAAGAACAAAATCTGCTACGTAGCTCTTCTCTGCTCCGTCGTGAAGCAACTTTTCAGCCTTGTTTTCAAGCCCCGAAAGGTTGAAATCAAATCCGCTGACCGAGAGCTTACCGGGCTTGACCGCCGAAGGATCGACCGACATAGCGTCAAGCTCATTTCCGCATGGGAATTTCAGTCCAATCAGAACTCCGATCCTATCTATTGCTTTACCGCAGGAAATGTCCTTCGTGCCTCCGAGAAGCGTAATTTTTCCGTTCTCAACAAGCGTAAGCTCCGTCGTTCCTCCCGAAACGTGGAAAGCGAGAAATGACGAATGATGAAGATCCTCTCGTCCGCAACTGTAAAGCGCCGCCGCAATATGTCCCGCCTGATGGCTGAAGCGGTATAGCGGAACACCATGTGTACTTGCGACCGCAGTCGCCGCCGCAATTCCCGAAAGGAAGCACGGCATATACGATCCCTCGTTATCACGCGGAGTGGCTGAGACACCTACAGCCCTCAGTGAGACTTCACCGAGCGAATCAAATACCTTCGGTAAATTCACGACATGCTGAAATACCGCGTCGCTCTGACGCAGACCACGTTCGCCCTCGCCGACAGAAAGCAGTATCCTCAAGTTGTTCTCTACCTTGCCGTTTTGCGACGTCGCTACCGAGGTCGTATAGTTACTTGTATCTATGCCGAGACAAAGCTTCATTTTTTAAGTCCAAGCTGCTCAGCAACTGCGTTAAGAACGCCGTTTACAAATGCAGGTGATTTTTCGTCGTCGAACTTCTTTGAAAGCTCAACAGCCTCGTTTATCGAAACGCTGAACGGCACGTCTGTATACTTCATTTCATAAACAGCTATTCTCATAACGGAAAGAGACACCTTGCTCATACGCTTGGTCTTCCATCCGATAGCGTGTTGAGAAATCACACCGTCAATCTCGGCAATATTATCAAGAACACCGAAATACGTTTCGGTAAGATACTTGTCGTTTTCAAGCTCCCTTGCTTCCTCGGCAAGACGGTAGGTCTCCTCTGCCGTTACGTCCATATTAAATTCCTTCTCAAAAAGAAGCTCCATTGCCGCCTCTCGTGCTTTGCGTCTTTCCATAACCGTTCCTTTACAAGTCAATTAGTACTATGAATATGCAGTATATACACAACTATTACTGCAATTATACATTATACCTTTTTTTCCTTACTTTGTCAACGGAATTAGGTTATTTAACTAAAAAAATAACATCTTATATATAATAATACATCATTAGCGCATTTCACCTTCGGAATATATCTATAATGCAAGCCATATACATAACTGTGAATATTCTTTTTCAAGGCGGAAAAATGTATGATAAAAAGAAGGCTTCGTTTTGGCGCATTTCTTATTGCCGTTTCAATTCTTATGATTGTAGCGGCGCGACTGCTCAATCAAGAAAAAATATATCGTATGACGAGTGGCGATTACATAAAATGGGTAGATTTCAAAGTCACATCCAATGCCATGAACGACGCTCTTCAAATATCGCTTGACGCTTATGAAAAGGGTTACAAAGCCGAATTTGTCGAGCTTCTTTCCTATCTCGGCGCAAAATACGGAGGAGATTTCAGGCACTACAAAAAGAAAGACCTGACTGATCTATATGAAAAGATAAAAAGCGGCGAAAAGCTTGATGCTATAGGCGCAAAATATAACTACTATCCATACTATCTCGAAGCATATGGAGCAGTTTTAAGCGAATATGTCGGCGAGTTTTATATCGATGGAAAGCAGTATTACGGACTGCGCGTATTTTCACCGATCGCAAGCGGATATTACTATAACCATTCAGACGATTTCGGTGCATCAAGAAGCTACGGCTACAACAGAAAGCATCTCGGACACGATATGATGGGTTCGGTCGGAACACCTATCATTGCGAGCGAAAGCGGATACGTTGAAGCTCTCGGTTGGAATCAATACGGCGGATGGCGGATCGGAATCCGCTCCTTTGATAACAAGCGGTACTATTACTACGCGCATCTGCGCAAGGATCATCCGTACGTAAAAGATCTTCAGGTAGGCGACATCGTAACGGCAGGTGAAGTGATCGGCTATCTCGGAATGACGGGCTACAGCGCAAAGGAAAACGTAAACAACATAAAAACCCCGCATCTTCATTTCGGCATCCAACTCATTTTCGACCAAAGCCAAAAGGACGGATATAATCAGATCTGGATAGACTGCTATGAGATCACAAAGTTCCTTTCGCAAAACAGAATGAGCGTCGTAGTTTCGAGCGACGGCAAGGAAAGAGTCGCGGAAAAGGAGATAATTATATACGATATTCCGGATTGATACCTTTTTTAATAAATTCTTCTTGTATTTCCTGTCTGTATGATGTATAATATATTCATCAAATATTCGGAGGAACCGTTTTGGAAGGCTTCAAAAAATTTATTAAAAATACGTTATATCCGACTTGCCTCGTTTTTACCGTATTGATCTTTTCGGTATCGCTCTTATATGAGCTTATGGATTTTAACAGATCGTTTGCGGTGACTCTCATCGCTCTCATTCAGTTTTTCGTATTTTCTCTTATCCTATGCTGGTCAAAGGAAATATTCAATGACGATAAGATGTCTTTTGTCGCCGCGCATTTTATTCACTATGCAATATTCCTGTTCAACGTTCTTGTTTCGTTCGTATTCATAGGACAAATGCAAAACGTTTTTGGTATACTCTTCGCGTTTTCGCTTCTTTATCTTGTCGGCGCTTTCATCGCAATGATCGTCCGCAAAACGACAAAAAGAAAGACGAACGCGAAAGGCTCGTCCTACAAAAAACAATTCAAATAATTTAAAAGTGCTGTCCGACGGACAGCACTTTTATTATGTTCTTATTACGAGATCGCAGTTTATAGCGGGCTCGTATTTTTCAATATAGGCGTCCTCATTCGGACGTATACTTGAAAGATAATTCTGCCATGCACTTTCGCCGCTGCGTTCAACCATTCTTAGTTGTCTTTCATCCTCGTCTGTATCGAAGAAAAGCTTGATGGCATCGGGAGAGGCTTCCGAAGAAGAACCGAAGGAATCGTTAATAACAAGCCTGCCGTCAGAGGTTTCGGATGCGAACACAGATGAAATTATCTTTGCCGCAAAAGTCTTACCCGAGCAGGCGCGTCCGTCGATCGCAACCGATGCCTTCCCTGCTTTTCCGAGAGCCTCGGAAATAAGACACAGCGCAGGAACTATCGGTGCCGTCTCCGACGGAACGATCCTGTACGACGCACCGTAAAGGCGCTTATAAAGCGCGCTGTGCTGCGGCTCACCGTCGCATTTTCCGATCTCGGAAGCGGCAGTCGGAAGTATTCCCATAGCCCCCGAACGACGTATAAGAAGCAGCTTTCGCTGAAATCCCTCATCGCTTCCCTCTCTGACATCGGATTTCATAAGAGAAATAATGTTTTCCGCACTCAGATATGCCTTTATCGGTGCAAGATTAAGGCGGGAATATCCGCCTCCGATTGCAACTGTAAAGGGCTCAAGAGCATCGGTTTTGGTTGATTTCAGATCGTTAACAACAGCCTCAATATCATCATCTCCGCTGTAAACACGACCGTACTCGCTTTCGTAAGCAAGCGCATAATAGTCCTCCGCCAGCATTTTGGGATACGCGCGGGAATGTGAGGACAGAATGTCGTAAAAATTTACTCGCATATTAAAATTCCTGCTTCAAGCTTCTTTCAAAGAGTGAATAAAGTGTTGACTTGGGATCACAATTTTCGTAAAGCACCTTGTAAACTGCTTCGCAGATCGGGAGCTCAACACCGCTCTGCTTGCTCATATCCATAAGCGCCTTTACGGTATAATATCCCTCTGCAAGCTTATCGAATTTCTCGCCCTTGACGAACATCTCGCCATAGCCGCGGTTATGCGAATACTTAGAGAAAACCGTCGCCTCGTAGTCGCCGAGGTGGCAAAGACCGTAAGCGGAAATGGGATTACCGCCGAACGCTTCGATAAGACGCGAAATTTCTCTTGTGCCTCGCGACATAAGTGCGCCCTTAAGAGACGACAGACCAAGTCCATCGAGCATTCCAGCCGCAATTCCTATGACGTTTTTCGATGCCGCGCCGATCTCGTTTCCGATAAGGTCGGTTCCGTAATAAAATCGTATAACCGGGCTCGAAAACTCGTTTACGAGCTTCTTTTTGATCTCGTCGTTTTTGCTGTCGATAACCATGCAGTTCGGTATTCCGCGTGCAAATTCCTGAACGTGACCGGGACCGATCCATACCGAAACGGTATTCGAGGGATCAAGTCCCTCCTCTACGATCTCGGAAAGACGCTTACCCGTTCCAATCTCGATTCCCTTCATACAGAGAACAAAATTCTTTCCCTTGACACCGAGACCGTTAAGCTGTGAAACAAGTGAACGGAGTCCCTGAGAGCCGATAGAAATTATTATAGTTTCCGACTCATTCACAACCGAAATATCGGTCGTCAGCTTGATCTCCTCGGGATATGTAATCAGTCCGTTCGTTCTTGTATCACGAAGCTGGATAAAGCTTTCGGCATCACTCAGACCGTATACCGTAACGTCGTGCTTTTGGTTATTAAGATACCAAGCGATAAATGATCCCCATCTACCGCAACCAATAACTGTGATCTTCAAATTATTTACCTCTAATGTATTTATTTACCAAGATATGCCTTGTAAGTCGTGTAATTAATTCCGGAATAATATGCCTTCAGTATATTCTGATATTCATATCCGAGATTGCCGAGCTCGTATATTCCGTACTGACTCATTCCGACACCGTGTCCCCAGCCTCGGCTTATAAACGTAAAGCTATTTGCGGCGTATGTAGTCGTAAGTGTTTCGCTTTCGATTATGGGAGAAAGCTTTGTTATATCGGGCAGAAGCTCTCCGTTTATACCGATAATCGTCGGATAGATCTGAGAATCAAGAGCGAAGGACATATCAAACTCCTTGAGTCCCGTTCCCGTCATAACGTTCTCGCTCTGGCTGTCGTAGAAGGTCTTGATTCCATCAGCAGTTATAACCGTAAACTGCTGTCGACCGAGAACTGTATTGAGAAAAGGATTTCCGAGAACGTCAAGCCCGTCGGGAGGATTCGGATTGGTTGCACCGAAGCCGAGCATCGTGTACTTAACACGGTCAACGTTGTCCCCCGATTTTGCCACGACGAAATTTGCAGAATCAACGTAGCTTGAAAGAAGCTTTTTGATCCTATCGGCACGCGTCACGACCTGACAGTTTCCGCTTGCATCGTAGAACTTTATCTCAGTAACGTACGATGTATTATTACCGGTTTTTGTTATATCAATTTTGGTAACTGCACCCGTAAGCGCAGTATATCCCTTGCTTTCAAGCAGATTAAAGAGTGCAGTACCCGTAACCGTTGATGTCTTTTGTCCTCTTGCATAAGTTGTATACTTCTCCCAAGGAGTTGCAACGGCACGCAGATACGGATATGTAGCAAGGCTGCTTCCCCATACGTCAGTACAGTTAGCGGTGCAACCGCCCGTGCTCGACGAATAATAGGTTCCGCAAAGAACACCGTTTGAGGTCGCAATAACGCCTCGCGTCTCTTCAGCCGCGCGCCATACGCGTTCCTCTGTCGGCCCATAGCCGTTGAATACCTGACAGCAAGCCTCATTGCATAGGTCGCCGCCAAAGGAGCCGTGTCCGTTCAGATGCTTGATAGAATAGCTTCGAACGGCGACGGAGAACGCCTTCAGCGTTTCAAGAGGCCACCAAGTAGGTATTTCTGCAGCACAAACACCGACGATATAGTTTTCAAGCTTAACAATGTTAAGCATTACAACACCGTAATACCCCGACGCGCAGTCATGAGAGAACTCCATGTAACCATCGTAGGTACGTGTTGTCTCTCCGCTATCAAGACGGTGCCTCACGCGCATCGTTTCGTTGACGCTCGGGTCCTCTCGATGTGCACCGAGAGCAAGTAACACGTGCGTGATCGACGATGTGTGAAGCCATACGATATTGTGCGTTGCAGGATCAACGACTATCATATCGTTATTGACGGGAGCGCGAACGCCTGACGCGAGAATCGCCTCAGTAATATCCTCAGGCAGAGGAGAAACGAACGGCGGCTCGGTCACCTCGGGAGTTGTCGTTTCTTCGGGAGTTGTCGTAATTTCAGTGGTCGTCGTTTCTTCAATTGTAGTCGTTTCTTCAGGAGTTGTCGTCACGTCGGCGGTAGTTGAATCTCCTGCGGTCGTATCACCGACCGTAGTATCATTTACCGTCGTATCTTCAGACGTTGTGTCGGTTGAATCCGTAATATCCGACGAGGTAGTGTCCTCGGTCGTTCCATCAAGCTCCGTCGTATCGGTTCCGTCGGGCGCTACGGTAGAATCCTCGCCCTCGGTCTGCTCGGGGGTAGTGTCGGGTTCTGGAGTTGTATCGGGCTCAGTTACGGGAGGAGGCGGGGGAGTCAGAAGGCTCTTTATCTCATTGAGAGCCTCATTTGCCAATGCTGCAGTCGCAAACTGACCTATAAATACGTGATACTCACCCTGATAAAAATATGCCGGAAATGCGTTATATTCCGGAAAAACACTCTTTATAAGCGCAATATCGTCAAGATAATTCTCGTCCGATATCACATCAATATGATACGCTCCGACGACCGTATCGGCAACACTCGACGCCTGCTGGTACTTGGATGACGAATATTTAAGATTGACGTGCCGCGCAACGAAAAGTTCATTCTGCGATAAATATCCAACGTTTACCGCTGAGCGCCCCATTGCCGTATATGCGACGTCAAAACCGTGATCCGCCATCATTTTTACAGATACCGCGACCTTATTATCGTAACATATTCCGATACGCAAATTGATATTCCAGGATTCATCGTCACCCTCAGCCGCCATGGAGTTAGTCGAGAAGAATATAAGAACGTAATAGAACGTTCCCATAAGCATAGACAACGAAAGAAGCACGACTAAGACCCGCGCCCAAAAGCGCGAATCGAGCTTGAATATCCTCTTTTTTCCGTTATCAATCCGCAATGGTGTACGCTCCTCTCACAAGCAAGCTTACACTGTCACCAGTCACAATAATTCCTCTGCCGTCAGCTTTGGGTATGATTATCTTATGATTTGCCTTGATTAGCACACCGTTTGTGACTATAGCACCGTCGGTCACGTCGACCAAGCCTTGCCCTGCCTCGATATTCGACGAGGAGGTAATGATGGTGGTCGCGTTGCCCGAAAGCAGTACTATCTCGCAAACGCCCTTACACATAAGGGTATCGCCCTTACTCAGGGTGACAAGCTGATAATCACCGCTTGACATATCGGTAATATCGCTGATCTTGACATATTGGCTATCGATCTTTTCAAGCACCTGCTTCATTATCTGAGGGCCGAGCACGTCGTTAACGTAGCTAAGAGATACGAGCGGATCGTTCTTGCTCGAATATGCCTCGTCAGCAGATACTCCGAAGGTAAGTATTGTAATTATAAGAACAAAAGTAAGAACGGACTTCTTTAAGTTCTTCATATTAATATCCTTTCTCAGGTTTATTCGGCGTCGGGCGGCAAAATACCTGTCATGCCGCTCAGGCGCAAAAGCGTGAGACGCTTTCTCATAAAGGGAGAATACTTCACGCAGTCGTTAAAGAGCTTTCTGTCCTTTCCAATGTCGTCAACTGTGATCTTGCATCCCGCCTTTATCATCGCTTCCTTGCACTTCGCGTATGACGGAACGCTGTAAATTATCTGTCTTATTTTTTCCCAGTTTTCTTCGATTGACTCGGGAGTAATACCGTCGACAATGTTTTCGGGGAAATTGACCTTCTTTACGTCGTCGGAAAGGTCGCCGTAAAACTCGAAAACCTCATTCCAATCAACGTTTTCATAATGAGCCTTAACAGATTCGTGGGATGCGATAAGCTCGTAGTATTTGAGCATATTGAGAGTCGAAACTCCGACGTCGTGGCCGTGATAATTCGGGATAACACCGTGGGGAAGCTCCTTACATTCAAGAATGTGAGCAACTATATGCTCCGCTCCGCTCGCGGGACGAGAGTTCTGCATGAACGACATTCCGACACCCGTTTTGAGAAGCGCTTCAAATATCTTTCCCGCAGTTACTTCATCATTAACCGTAACCTTATCCGCAAGCTCGACAAGCTCGTCGACCGCATCTCTTGTCAGAGCCGCTACCCTCTCGCAATATATTTCGTCTGTAAGGATACTCGATACCTTCCAGTCGACAAGACCGACGTACTTTGCGATCATATCTCCAAAGCCTGCAGATTTAAGCTCAGAAGGGGCCGACGCGAGGATCTTCGTATCACCGATTATTACCTCGGGGCTTTTTGCCGAATAGCTGAACTTGAAGCCCTTGTCTACGATCGGTGCGCCGTAAGATGCGAAGCCGTCCATCGATGGGGCTGTTGCAAATATACAGAGAGGCTTATTCTGTCTTGCGGATGCAAGGCGGCAAGGATCGTTTATAGAGCCGCTACCGACGGAGAGAACGCCGATATCCTTATCCTTTATAAGCTCCTCGAGCTCATTTACCTCCTTCATCGTAGCAACGCGGAGAGTATCGTATATTTTATATTCGATATCAAAGCCGTTAAGAGAATCAATAATTCCCTCAGCCGCCTTAAAGGTGTTCTTATCGGCAACGAGAAGGAGCTTCTTCGGGAAGCCGTTGCGCTCAAGGATCTGTCCGACCTTATTTACCGCTCCTGATTCAATTACGATATCCTTGATCGCTGTCTCATGACACATTCCGCAGGAACACGGTCCTTTAAGAGAATTTATAAGTTCAAGTATTGTAGCCATTGTATTATCACCTCGAAATTCAAGAAAGATTTGCCTTGACGCTTTCAGGCATTGCCGCGGCGTCCTCATCGTAAATTGTCCAGCCGGTTGTCGGGAGCTTGTTTTTTTTGTAGCTCTTGCCGGAAGGGGTAAACGCTGCAATGTCGGTCGTAACGAATACGACGTTCGCGTTCTTTATCTGCATAAGCGTCACGCCCTGCGAGGTTCTCGTTGCCTTTTCGGGAACAAGAGCTGTCGATATCGTCATTACTCTGCCGTTATCGGCAACAAGCATAATATCTTTATCCTCACCGGCTTCGCATAGTATGACGCCCGCGGGCTCGCAAGCAGAGGAATATGCAGCGGTGAGCTTGCGACGGTTACCCTTTGTCTCATAAGCGGAAAGCGGGATCTTGACACCTTTTCCGTTTTTAAATATAACGACAGCATGTCCGCCGTAAAGATCGTTCTTAACGAGCTTCTTCATTGCGATCGCCTTTTCACCCTCATCAAAACCGAGCTTTGCGGGGATATAGTCGCCGAGAAGCGATGCCTTCGTCGTATCAAAGTCGCAAACTCTCGTCTTATAGACCTGCGCCTTATCCGAGAAGAATATCAGCTCGTCTGTGTTCGACGCGTCGATAGAGTCAACAACAAAGTCGCCCTCCTTGAGCTTCTGCTCGTCGTTTCCGCGCAGCGAAAGGAGCGTGATCTTTTTGAAGTAGCCCTCTTTTGTAAAGATCAGCTTGACGTTATAGTCCTCGATATGCTCGCTTTCGTCGTAGACCTCGACGTCATCGGCACCGATAAGCTGAGTTTTTCTTTCCTTACCGTACTTCTCTTTTATCTCCTTAAGCTGAGACGCGATGCGGTTCTTCATTCTCGTATCGGACGCGATAAGCTGCTCGAGATCGGCTATCTCCTTCTGGAGAGATTCGATCTCCTTTATACGGCTTATGATATACTCGCGGTTGAGATAACGGAGCTTGATCTCTGCTATATACTCTGCCTGTATCTCGTCGATTGAGAAGCCCTTCATAAGGTTCGGTACAACGTCTGCTTCCTTTTCTGTCTCGCGAACGATCTTTATCGCCTTGTCGATATCGAGAAGGATCTTACCGAGTCCGAGGAGAAGATGAAGCTTATCCTTCTTCTTTCCGAGGTCATATGTAAGCTCACGGCGCAGGCAAGTCATTCTGAAGTCGATCCATTCATTAAGAATTGCCTTTACGCCAAGCAGACGGGGCGTGCCGTGAACAAGTATATTGAAGTTACATTCAAAGGAGTCTTCAAGGGGTGTCATCTTATAAAGCTTGGTCATAAGCTTGTCGGGATCAACACCTCTACGAAGATCAATTGTCAGCTTGAAGCCCTGAAGGTCGATTTCATCACGAACGTCAACGATCTCCTTCAGCTTTCCTTCCTTGATGTAACCCGTTATTTTCTTGATTATTGCTTCGATAGTGGTCGAATAAGGAATCTCAAGAACGTCGATACAGTTTGCACTCTTGTCATAAACGTACTTCGCTCTTACCTTAAGAGATCCGTGACCTGTCTCGAAGATCTCCTTATATTTCTCTTTATCGTATATGAGATTTCCGCCGCCCGGAAAATCAGGAGCCTTGATAATGCTCATAAGGCGTTCGGTATCGGTATTCGGGTTTTTAAGGAGCTGAATCGTTCCGTCGCAAATCTCTCCTAAATTGAACGAGCAGATAGAGCATGCCATACCGACGGCAACACCGAGATTCGGCGAAACGAGAATATTGGGGAACGCCGTCGGGAGCAGAGTCGGCTCCTTGAGGGTATTATCGTAGTTGTCAACAAGATCAACTGCATTCTTATCAATTCCCGCGAATATTTCGGCGCTGAGCTTATCAAGCTTACATTCGGTATAACGGGGGGCAGCATAGTCCATATCGGAGCTGTAATGCTTACCAAAGCTTCCCTTTGAATCGATAAATGGATGGAGCAGTGATTCGTTTGCTCTCGTCAGACGGACGAGCGTCGCGTATATTGCCTGGTCGCCGTGCGGGTGACGCTTCATAGTCTCGCCGACGACGGTCGCGCTCTTGACCTTCTGCCCGGTAAGAAGCCCCATCTTATACATCGTATAAAGGAGCTTTCTGTGAGCGGGCTTGAAGCCATCGATATCGGGGATCGCACGCGATACTATAACGCTCATCGCGTAGGGCATAAAGTTTTTTTCTATTGTTTCGGTAATTATCTGAGGGCGAATCTCCGCCTGAACTGTCGGAACCGAAATACGGGAAGAAGCGGCTTTTTTCTTTGCCATTTTAATTAATCCTGTTCTTTGTTATTTAAGCGTAACTACGCTGAAGCCGGCTGCTTTTATCAGTCGGTTGAATACCGCAAGACCGATTCCGATCTTCGACGGCATCCTTGCGTAAATATGTTTAAGATCAGTTCTACCGTCCATCCTGCGCAGACACTCAAAGAGCATCTTCGCCTGCGTAAGAGTATCGGAGACCGATCCGCAAGAGATAACGTAAGCGTTACTCAGGTGCGGCAGGTCCTCGTCGAAGCATATAACTCCGACGTCCTTACGGTCGGAAAGATACGAATAAACTTCCTTATCGCTTCCGTCAAGGACGGTAAGCGGAGTTGACGGTGCGTAGTGACGGTATTTCATACCCGGAGCAAGCGGCGTGCCGTCGAATTTTTCCGTAACTGCAGGATCGATATAGAGCCCGTCTCCGAAAAGCGAAAGCATTTCAACCGTTACCGCACCGGGACGAAGAAGCTGAATGGTCTTATCTTCAAGCTTGACGATCGTACTTTCAACGCCAAAGTCACAGTTGCCGCCGTCGATTATTGCATCAACCTTACCGTCAAGATCGTGATAGACGTGCTCAAACGACGTCGGACTCGGCTTTCCTGAAATATTAGCCGACGGCGCCGCTATCGGAACACCCGAAAGCTCGATAAGTTCTCTCGCGATATGGTTCGACGGAACGCGAAGACCTACGGTATCAAGACCGCCCGTCACGCTGTCGGGAATGAAGCTTCGCTTCTTCAGAATAACGGTAATAGGTCCCGGCATAAACGCGTCTGCAATATCAAAAAACAGAGGCGTAGTATGCGCGTAGATGCCTGCATTTTCATATTTATCTAAATGTACTATCAGCGGATTATCGGACGGGCGTCCCTTTGCGGCGTATATCTTCGACGCCGCGTCAGGATCGAGCGCGTTACCGCCGAGACCGTATACAGTCTCGGTAGGAAATGCGACGATTCCGCCCTTTTTTATTATCTCCGCCGCCGGTATAAGAGAATCCTTGCCCTCGTACCGAATTATCAGAGTTTTCATTTTTCACCTGAATTTTTGAGTTTTTCGGCAGTATCTGCCGAGGCAAGCGCATCAATGAGTGCGCCGATATTTCCGTTTAGAAACGCGTCAAGAGTATGGACGGTATATCCGATACGGTGATCGGTCACGCGCCTTTGCGGGAAGTTATAGGTTCTTATTTTCTCACTTCTGTCGCCCGTGCCGACCTGTGTACGGCGTGCATCGGCAAGCTTGCCCTCCTGCTCGCGGCACATCTGATCGTAAAGACGTGTACGAAGAAGCTTCATCGCCTTGTCGCGGTTCTTGTACTGCGATCTTTCCTCACGGCACTCAATGACCATTCCCGACGGCTTATGAATAAGTCTCACGGCGCTTTCAGTTTTATTGATATGCTGGCCGCCCGCGCCCGAACTCTTCATGGTTTCAACTACAATATCCGCAGGATTGATCTCAAGCTCGACCTCCTCCGCCTCAGGAAGGACTGCAACGGTAACAGTCGAGGTGTGTATTCTTCCCTGCGACTCGGTATCGGGAACTCTCTGAACGCGGTGAACGCCGCTTTCATATTTGAGTCGTGAATATGCGCCGCTTCCCTCAACTGTAAAGGATATTTCCTTATATCCGCCAAGCTCGGTCTCGTTCACGTATGCGGTCTCAAGCTTAAAACCGATCTGAGAAGCATACATGCTGTACATACGGTAAAGATCGTAGGCGAACAGTGCCGCCTCCTCACCGCCTGCTCCTGCTCTTATCTCAACGACAACATTCTTTTCATCGTTAGGATCTTGAGGAAGCAGAAGCACGGTAAGCTCTTTTTTAATCTCCTCGATGAGCGGACGGCAGAGCTTTATCTCCTCTTCAGCCAGCTCCTGAAGCTCTTGGTCGCTCTCACCTTGAAGAATAAGCGCTTCTTCAAGGCGAGAGGTAACCGACTTATATTCGCGGTATTTTTCGATTATAGGCGAGAGCTTTCTCTCCTCCTGCATAAGCCGACGGATCTCCGAGGGATCGGTAAGTGCCTCGGGAGTCGAAAGCTTATGACAGACGCCGTTGTAATAAAGCTCCGCCTCCTTCAGCTTGTCAAGCATTATTTTACAAACGCGGCAAATGCCTTGTAGGTCATATAGAGGTCAAGCTTCGAAATTGCTTCATAGGGAGCGTGCATCGAGATGACCGGAACGCCAACGTCAAGGGTGTCTATATTATGATTTGCGATGAACTTTGCAACGGTTCCGCCGCCGCCCTGATCGACCTTACCGAGCTCCGCCATCTGCCACTCGACGCCTGCTTCGTTGAGCATATTTCTTACGTAAGCGGTAAACTCGGAGGTGGCGTCGGAGGTACCGGACTTTCCTCTCGAGCCGGTAAACTTGGAGAGAACGACTCCGCAGTTAGCGTAGCAAGCGTTCTTTCTTTCGAGAACCTCGGGGAAATTCGGGTCAAACGCTGCATTAACGTCAGCGGAGAGGCACTTCGAATTTGCCTTGACCTTACGGTAATTTGCGCCGAGAGCGTCGCAAACTTCTTCAAGAATGTCGGTGAACGCCAAGCTCTGCATACCGGTTACGCCGTCGCTTCCTACCTCTTCCTTGTCGGCAAGGATAGCAAATACGGTCTTCTTGGTGTCGGGATTGTCAAGAAGTGCTGTTACTGCAGGGTAAGCGCAAACGCGGTCGTCGTGACCGTAGCCGCCGATAAGAGAACGGTCAAGACCGATGTCTCTTGCCTTGAGTGCGGGAACTGCGGTAAGCTCTGCGGAGATGAAGTCCTCCTCGGTAATACCGTACTTTTCATTAAGGATGCGGAGAAGGTTGAGACGGATAGCGCCGTCGGTCTCCTCATCACGGTAGGGCTCGGTACCAACGATAATGTTAAGACCTTCGCCCGTGATTCCCTCTGCGAGAGTCTTCGTCATCTGATCCTTTGCAAGGTGAGGAAGAAGATCGGAAATATAGAAGATCGGATCCTCCTCGTCTTCACCGATGCAGATATCAACGACCTCGCCGTCGCGCTTGACCATTACGCCGTGAAGCGCAAGCGGAACGGTCGTCCACTGATACTTTTTAACACCGCCATAGTAGTGGGTCTTGAACATACCGAAGCCGTCTGCCTCGTAAAGAGGGTTCTGCTTGAGGTCGATACGGGGAGAGTCTATATGCGCGGCAACGATATATGCGCCGTCCTTTTCAATGTCGTTTTCACCGACCTTGAATACGATGAGCATCTTGCCTCTGTTGTTATAGTAGTAAGTACCGCCAACCTGAAGCTCGTCGCCGAAGTGGTACTCGGTGTAGCCCTTCTTTTCGACCATAGCGATAGCGTACTTTACCGCTTCTCTTTCGGTCTTTGCATTGTCAAGGAAAAGCTTGTACGCCTCAGCGTATGCAAACGATCTTTCAAGCTCGTCCTCGGAAATAATGTCGAATACGTTTTTGTTCTTGTATTCGAGCTGTGCCTTGAGTTCTTTTACATCCATTTTCAAATTCTCCTTCGGAATTATAATTTATTTATTCATCCTCGCCTCGTGGCGGCGCAAAACGCCGACAAGACGCGTAGTTTCGGTGTAAATATTGTGCTCGTTACGGATCGAGTTATTAAGCTCGTAATCCGCCTTTGAGGTGTAGTAAATATTCGCCTTCTGCTTGCTCAGGCGAACTCGCGCCTCTTCTTCTGAGATACCGTCGCGCTTCATGATACGGCTGACCTGTGTCGGTGTATCGGCGGTTACGCAAATGACCTTTTGACACATCTTATCAAATCCGCTTTCGTAAAGCATCGGCGCGTCGATAACGACTATCTTCTCACCCTCGCTTTCGCGCTCATCGAGCCATTTTTTCGTCTGACGCATTATGTGATAAAAAGCGATCGAATTTAACTGCTCGTATTTTTCTTTATCTGTAAACGTTAGGTTAAAGAGCTTCTTTCGGTCGATCTCACCATCATCTCCGAGAATGGTATCTCCGAAATTGCGCACAAGATCGTCGTAGCACTCGTTTCCCTTCATATAGACGTTACGGCAGACCTTGTCTGTGTCAAGGCAAGGTATTCCGACGCTCTTCATTATATCGGATACGTAACCCTTACCGCTTCCCGAGCTGCCCGTCAGTCCTACTGTAAGCATAGTTCCTCATTCTCCGACGGAAAACCGCCGTCGGTCGGTCAAACGCGAATGCTTACCGAGCCGTTATCAGCCGACTCGTATGCCTTCTCCATTATAAGCTGTACTCTTGCGCCGTCCTTAAAATCGGGCTTAGAAACGCTTCCATTCTTTATTGCGTCAAGGAAGTCGCGGTAAGACTCAACGTGTCCCATAAGCCAGCCGACAGGCGCCTTGAACGACGGGAATATTCCGCCCGGCGCAGGGTATCTGCCGACGCATTCAATATCGGTAAATCCGCCGTCTCCTCCTAAAACGCCGCCCGCTCGCTCTCCGTCGTAATAACGCAGGTAATTCGGCTGCATAAGCGAATACTTGAGCGCACCCTTTTCACCGTATATTTCAAACGAGAGATCGTCATTCGTTCCGATAGCGAGCTTATTTGCTTCGATAGTTCCCATACCGCCGTTTTCAAGCTCAGCTGTAATGTAAAACGCTTCGTCAGCGTTTGTCTCCCACGCCTTGCCGTCAACGCCGAGACGGTTCTTATGATATATCTGACTTCTGCCGCTGACCGAAGCTATCTCTCCGCAAAGGTAACGGACGAGGTCGATTGCGTGCGACCCAAGGTCGAAAAGAACTCCGCCGCCGCAGATGTCGCGGTCCTGCTTCCAGCCCGCTTTTTTGTTGGGATCTATACAGCTTGCGTGAAGATAAGCGACGCGGAAGGTTATCACGTTTCCGAGCCGTCCGCTTTCCACAATTTCCTTCGCTCTCATTACCGCAGGCATAAAACGGTTATTGAATACGATACGGCAGGTAAGCCCCTTACTTTCGGCTAAGTCGCAAAGCTCCTTTGCCTCATAATAGGTGACCGCAAGCGGCTTTTCGCAGTAAACGTGTTTGCCTGCGCTAAGCGCCTTTTTAACGGTTTCATAGTGGTAAATATTCGGAGTACAAATATCGACTATATCAATATTCGGATCGTTTATGATCTCGTCCTCGCTTTTGCAGGCGCGTCCAAGGGAAAACTCATTAACTGCTTTGACGGCGTTCTCATAATGCCCCGAGCAGAGGGCAACTATTTTATCGTTTTCATACCCGGCTCCGTAGAAGAACGGCAGGTTTTTAACCGAATACGTATGCGTCTTTCCCATAGCTCCAAAGCCGAGCAGTCCTATATTCATCAGATAATACTCCCATTATACAGTTATACATAATATATTATAGCAGACCTTTCTGAATAATTCAAGTATTTTTATTGATTATTATAAGAATAGAAGTAAATTATCTTGACTTTTTGCATTTTTGAGATATAATCTATAGTAGAGTTATTATGGAAAGGATGACTATCATGCTCACTCACAAAATGACCATCGCGGGGCTTCAAAGACATCTTCCTATCTGCCCCGTAAACGAAAACCTCAGTATCGGCGCATTCGTAATTTTCGGTGATGCAGAGCTTACAGTTGCCTGCGCACGCGACCTCCTTAAGATCGTTCCCGAATACGATTACCTCATAACCGCAGAGGCAAAGGGCATTCCGCTTGCACACGAAATGGCAAGACAGCGCGAGGACGATTTCTATTTCGTTGCCCGTAAGCACCCTAAGCTTTATATGACGAGCGTCTTTGACGTTCCCGTTCGTTCGATCACTACCGACGCAGATCAGCACTTGTATCTTGACGGCATGGATGCCGAGAGAATGAAGGGCAAAAAGATCCTGCTCGTTGACGACGTTATCTCAACAGGTGAATCTCTTAACGCTCTTGCAGTTCTCGTTGAACAGGCAGGCGGTATCATAGTCGGAAAGGCGTGCATTCTTGCAGAGGGTGACGCTCAGGAGCGCCCCGACATCGTATACCTTGAAAAGCTTCCCCTTTTCCATCCCGACGGAACGGTAATGGAATAAACGTATATGAAAAAGTTTCTTTTGCCCGAAAACGGCAATTTTTACAAGGCTAATCTACACGTTCATACTACCATCTCAGACGGCGCACTTACGCCCGAGGAGATCAAGGCGGTTTACAAGGAAAAGGGCTACTCTGTCGTTGCATATACCGACCACGAGGCTATGGTTCCTCACACCGATCTTGCCGATGACGCGTTTCTCCCAATAACCTCCGTCGAGCTTGCGACAAACGCCGAGCTCACTCACGGCGCATACAACTTCCGCGAGACCTGTCATATAAACCTTTATTCCAAGGACCCTAACAAAACGACCTGCGCGGTTTATTCCAAGTCTCGTCTTTGGCCTGCTCATGCCGAGCAGTATCTGAACGAGGAAATGAAGGAGACCGATTTTAAGAGAACCTTCACCCCCGAATCGATGAACGAGGTCATCGCCGCAGCCAAGGAGGACGGGTTTATCGTTTCGTATAACCACCCGGTCTGGTCGCTTAATCACTACCCCTTTTATTCACGACTCAAGGGCTTGTGGGGAGTTGAGGTGTATAATACAGGCTGCGTAAGAAGCGGTTATCCCGATACCGTTCAGCCGTTTGACGATCTTCTCGCCCTCGGTGAGAAGGTATTTCCTCTCGCGACGGACGATGCTCACGGAAGCTTTGAAAACTTCTGGGACTATTTCGGCGGCTGGGTTATGATAAAAGCAGACAAGCTCGAATACTCCGCTATTATGACCGCGCTTGAGAAGGGCGATTTTTTCGCGTCGAGCGGCCCCGATATTACAGAGCTGTATATTGAGGACGGCATTCTCACAGTCAAGACCTCGCCCGCTTCTTCCATATTCCTTTCTACCGAGCGGCGTACATCAAAGCGCGTATATGCAAAGGACGGCGAGTCTCTTACCGAGGCAAAATTTGATCTTAACACCTTCATTAACGATTCCGCGAAAAAGAGAGTATCCGATCCGCCCGCGTTCTTCCGTGTAACAGTCACCGACGAAAACGGAAACGAAGCATATTCGATGCCGTACTTCGTAACTGACCTATAATAATAAATGACCGAAAACGTTACCGTTTTCGGTCATTTTTGTTACTTTGGGGTGCTGTTTTTGTCACTTTTTGTACCCACAATCGCCTTGAATATCTCATAGACAACGGTCAACACGACCGCAGGAATAAGAAGCGCGAGAGCAGCATAAGGCGACATACGGGATATTCCGAACAGCTCTCCGAAGCTCCTGATAGCAAACGCGAAGGCAAGGAATACCAAAACAACAGTCAGCATAGTAAGATATGCGCCGTTGACTCTGACGTTCTTATCAAACACGCTCTGCTCGCGCTTACACTCGTTCAGCATCGCGATCTGCGCAATAATGAAGCTAACGAAGCAGTATGCGGTAACAGCCGATTCCGACAGAATAGAAGTATTTGTCAGTACCATAGCACTGACGGAAGTTGCAAGCGCCCAAAGCACGCCCATAAGCGCTGATTCGGGGTTTTTGATAAAGGGATTCTGAAGCTTTCCTCCAACATCCGCAGACGCCTTGACAAGCGAATAATCGGGCTTTTCAAAGGCTATTATGACGATTGCAGCAAAATCCGTCACAAGTCCGAGGAAGAGTATCTGCGACGGAATAAGCGCAGTAAATCCGCAAAGAAGCGATATGAAGACAAGCATCAGACGCGCTATCTGCGAGCTTATCATATATTTCAGCATTCGATGAAGATTATAATATACCGACTTTGAGCAGAGGAAGGAGTCGACAATGGCATTGAAGCCACCCGTTCCCGATTCATCGGGTTCGGAAACGATAACGTCGGAGACGAATTTGAGCGCCTCACAGCCCGTTTGTCCCGAGCTTGCATCCTTACTGTATATCGGGATATTGTGACGAGAAAGGTCTACTCCGCTTCCGCCTGTACGATCGGAGAGCGTTACGCTTTGTGCGAAGCCGACATCGGCTTCCTTCATCAGGATAATTTCGTCAAGCTCGGAGCAGAGATATCCAACCTTCTCGCCATTTTCCTGAAGATATCTGACTATCATTCGCTTTTGTGCGAGGCTGAGGCCCTGATATACCGTGTACTTTTCCAGATCGGCGCGGATTAGTCCCTCCTTCATTCCCGAAAGAGCTCTGCCCGTCACAAGCTGATCGGGGCTCGCCGCAATTCCGAGAGATTCGGCAACGACAGCATTATTTTCGCTTTCATCGGGCGAGAGCATTATGACCTTGATTCCCGCGTTTTTACAGCGCAGAACGTTCTTCGCCGCGTCGGGAAGTATCGGCTCTCTTATTGCAAGCAGACCTTCAAGCGTAAGCTCTGTATGGCAGTTTGCAACACGGCGCAGATTATTATAAACCGTGTCCTTCGAGGCAATGGCAATTACTCTGTACGACTGGCGGGCAAGCTTTTCGGCTTCAATATAGAAGTTATTAAGCTTCTCGTCAGTCATGGTATAAACGCGGCTGTCCTCTGTGTAGTAGCGACAGAGAGGTAGTATGCTTGAATAGTCTCCGCGCATGCTGACGAAAAAGCCGTTTTCATAATGAACAAGGGTTGTGTCAAATGCAGAGCCGCGAGTTCCGCGGTCTACGTGCTCGACCATGGGATAGCGTCTTTCAAGACCGATATTATACTCGCTCAGTCCCTCTGCCGCCTTGATAATTGCATCCTCCTCGGAGGTATATACATTCTCTCCGAGTACGTTATTGCGCGTGAGCATTCCTGCGCCGTATTTACCCGTCGAAATAAGCGCGTAACGGAGAACTCTTGCGGCGTTCTTTTTGAAGCCGCGATCCTCCTTTGAATATACGTCGCCGTTTGCAAATACCTTTTCAAGCGACATTCCGCGTATATTGAAGGCACCTTCCTTCGGCACCATTATGCAGGTGAGGTTTTTGATATCCTCAAGCTTTGAGCTGTTTTTTATCAGCGCGCCGCGGTTAACCTCTTTTTTACGATTGAGTGCGCCAAATATCCCGCAGGCAAGGACAATGTATCCGAATGCGGTATAAAACTCGCTCATTGACGACACCGCAAGCGATACTCCCGTCATAAACGACGGGAATATGCCGTTATTTGTTTTCTCGACAAGAAGCGACATTACGGTCAAAGCAAATACCGTGACCGTCATCGCAAGTGTCCAACGGCGGCAAAAGATCGCTATCCTGTCAAACACCTGTATACGCTCGTGTGAAACGATCGGATGATTCTTCTTCATTTTGCAGACAAGTGTATCGTTTCCGATCTCACAGCAGATCGCTTTAGCATTACCCTTTGTTACGATAGAAGAAGCAAAGAGCATATTTTTCTGATTTGAAGGAGCGATATCGTGATATTCCTCAAAGCGTGCCGACTTACGAACCGCGTGAGTAACTCCCGTTACGTTCACCTCAAGGATCTCAAGATCGTTACTCTCGACAAGACGCGCGTCACACGGAACTATGTCTCCTGCAGAGATATAAATAATATCACCGCGAACAAGCTTTCTCTGCTTTATCATATATACCCTTCCCTCGCGCAAGACCTTTGCGTTCGGGAGTGCGCCCTTGCCCATATCGTCAAGAACGCTTTGGGACTTCATATACGTTACCATCGCAACAATGTAATAGGTGAGGAGAACCGCGAGCATAACGAACAGATTTTCCGTCTCCTCAAAGATCGCGGCGATAAGAAGCACCGTCAGCATAAGGAGTGAATTAAAA
This sequence comes from Eubacteriales bacterium, assembly GCA_045540115.1. Lineage (GTDB taxonomy): Bacteria > Bacillota > Clostridia > Oscillospirales > CAG-272 > Colimorpha_A. The sequence goes on along the minus strand of JAZQGR010000075.1, from coordinate 97,359 downwards.
TCCGTCAGAAGGTGAGCAAGATACGTCTTATAGTCCTTTTTCGGTGTCGGGTATAAATCGTTTTCACCGTCAAGCTTTCGCCTTCTGCGAATCTCGTCGCGCGACAGACCTGTTCCGACGTTCGTGCCGAGAATGGTCGCCGTCTGCACGGCAGATTTATCATACCATTTTTCAGCCATATCTGCTCTCCTTTCTTCAATATTCAGAAGCATTCTGCGATCATTCTGAGCGAAGCCCACTCAGGATTCCACAGAATATTGATAAATTACACTAATTAAATAGTCTCAACTGTCAGCTTTTCGCCGTCGTGGTCAAGAGAAATACCGAAAATGTTCTCGGAATAGCCGCTTATCAGCTTATCCGCAAGCTTATCCTCGACTTCTTTTTCGATATATCTGCGCATATTACGCGCGCCGTATTTATCGCTGAAAGACGCCTCAGCAATAGCTTTCGCCGCATTATCGGAATAAACGAACTTGATATCCTTTTCCGCGAGCGCGGAGGTAAGGTCGTTAAGCATGAGCTTCGCAATTTCGGCGAAGTTTTCTTTATTCAGTCGGTTAAAGACGATTATTTCATCAACGCGATTTATAAATTCGGGGCGCAAGAAGGTCGAAAGTGCCTTTTCGGTGCGCTCCTTATCGGAATCGTGACGGCTGCTTGAGAAGCCTGCAGCAGAGGAGGAGACCTCCGATCCGGCATTTGTCGTCATCACGATTACGGTATTTTCGAAATTTACTGTTCTTCCCTGCGCGTCGGTAATCCTTCCGTCATCAAGTATCTGTAGAAGAATATTCATCACGTCGGGATGCGCCTTTTCGATCTCATCGAAAAGTACAACGCTATACGGCTTACGGCGGATCTTCTCGGTAAGCTGTCCCGCCTCGTCGTAGCCGACGTATCCGGGAGGAGCACCGATAATTCTCGATACCGAAAATTTCTCCATAAACTCCGACATATCAAGTCGTATAAGAGTTTCGGGGGAATCGAAAAGCTCGTTTGCAAGAACCTTTACAAGCTCAGTCTTACCGACGCCCGTCGGTCCTGCGAATATAAAGGAAACAGGCTTGCGCTTTGCGCTCACTCCGGCGCGGTTTCTTCTGATCGCGCGGACAACGGCGTCAACCGCGTGATCCTGTCCGATGATCTTTCCTGCGATGCTTTCCTTCAGACGCTCAAGCTTGGCAAAATCGTTTTCCATTATCGAGGAAGCGGGGACACCCGTCCAGATTTCGATAACTCTTGCAAGGTCAGCACTCGTAAGAGTCAGCTTATCTTTTTCCTCGCGGAGCGCATCGAGACGCTGATTAAGGTTTATCTCCTTGACCTTTATCTCGGCAAGCTGTTCATACTTTTTGTTCTGCGCGTCCTGCTCGCTCTCCTCGCGCGCCTCGATCTCTGCCTTCAGCTTGGCAACGTCGATAGCTTCCTTTTCAGCGGCTCTGAACTCGTTCAGCACCTTTGATTTCAGAGCAACGTGAGAAAGCGCCTCGTCAAGCAGGTCGATAGCCTTGTCGGGCAGATATCTGTCGGTTATATAGCGCTCTGACAGCGTTACCGCCTTATGAAGAAGCTCATTCGACACGGTGATACCGTGGAAGGTCTCGTAATAGTTCTTTATACCCTTGAGTATCTCGACACAGTCGCCAAGCGACGGCTCGTCGATCATAACGGGCTGGAAGCGGCGTTCAAGCGCAGCATCCTTCTCGATAAATTTTCTGTACTCTGTGAGGGTGGTTGCACCTATAACCTGTATTTCACCGCGAGAAAGTGCCGGCTTGAGGATATTCGCGGCGTTCATGCTTCCCTCCGCGTCGCCTGCCGACGCAATGGTATGAACCTCGTCAATAACGAGTATAACGTTTCCGAGCGCCTTTACCTCGTCGATAAGTCCCTTCATTCTCGTCTCGAACTGACCTCTGAACTGAGTGCCTGCAACGAGAGCTGTCATATCAACGAGATACACTTCCTTATCCTTAAGACGGAAAGAAACTTCGCCCGACGCGATCTTTGATGCAAGAGCTTCCGCAACAGCAGTCTTACCAACACCCGGTTCACCGATGAGACAGGGATTGTTTTTCTGACGGCGGCAGAGGATCTGCATAACCCTCTGAAGCTCACGGTCACGCCCTATTATTGCGTCGAGAAGCCCGCTCTTCGCCTTATCGGTAAGCGACGTGCAGTACTGAGAAAGAAACTTTTTGCTCTTCTCCTTTTTCGCCTGCTCATTCGGCTTCTTGTCGGGGCGAGGTCTCATAGGAGGCATTCCGCCGACGTTTCCGAAGATCTTCATAAAGTCGATCGCGGGAGCCTTTCCCTCCTCGTCATCGCCCTCGACTACTGCGGGAAGGTCGTTTTCATCGACATCGGGCTCGAGGCGATCGAGATCATCCTCCGAGATTCCGTACTGGTTCATAAGAGCGTCAACCTGAGCGATACCAAGACTCTTGGCACAGCGCAGGCAATAGCCCTCGTTTTCCATTTTATCGTTTACAATTTTGCCGACAAAGACTACTGCAAGTCTTTTGTGGCACTTTGAGCACAGCTGCATAATATTTTCTCCAAATTGAGTTTTTGCTTATTTTATAAGTTTAAAGGGATCGAATTTTCCGAGGAATCTAACAACTATCGAATTGTCGATCACGGTTTCCGGCACCGCTCCGTCGTAAAGGACTGAAAGATGCGGAAGTAGCGCACATATCGCGATGCTGATTCCCCATGCTAAGAGCAGTCCCGAAGCTCCGCCAAGCACCGCGCCGAGCAGCTTATCTGCCACCTTAAGCACAGGAAGCTTTACAAGCGCACAAATAATGACGGAGGCAACAAGGAGTACAAGGTAGAATATTGCAAATACAATAAGGAATGCAAGCGCCTTAGAGATTCCCTTCGAGAGCGGCTTACCCATCTTTTCGGCAATTCTGACACGCTTTTGCTCCTCGGTCTCGTTTGGATCGCTGTTTTCAAAAAGCGCCTTTATGTCCTCCGGCTCGGTTCCGAATCGGTCGAGAACTTTTTTGAACGCCGACGGCATTTCGTCAACCAGCGTATCGGTATCAACTCTCGGAATCGCGTCCTTTGCGACGGAGACGACCGACTTCTCAATAAATTTATCGTTCATTTTTTTAGCAAGAGCGGGGCTCAGCTTGACGCCTCCGATTATTGCCGCGATAACGATGACAATACCGATAATGCTCTTTATAAAGCCCTTTTTTATTCCGCGTATTAAGCAAGCTGCAAACGCTGCTATAACAATTACGTCAATTAAAAGCGACATTTCTATACCTCATGAAAACTACTATTTGCCGAAGTCAAGCGGTTCGGCACCGCCGGAGTAACACACGATCACCGTGTCCTCATAGAAGGCAATATCCTTCGCATTCGGCTTTACGGGCGTTTCCTTTACAGTTTTTGAGAGCACGTCTATCAGCACGGCTCTGTCCTCAAAAAGCAGACAGACCTTTTCATCTCCCGGAAGGATCCTGATAAGCTCTCCCTCAATTGAGGCAGTCATTATAAGCTCGGCATTGACATCGTATACGTTTACCGTTTTATCGTAACCGAGGACCGTCGTATTATACACCGAAACGATCATTGAGGAATTAATCTCGAGATTATGCGATGACAGACCGCTAAGATCAAGCGTTGCACGCTTTTCGCCATTCGGTGAATAAATCATTACGCAGTCGGAATAAATGACCGCGATATCGCCGTTACTCAGCCACTCGCTTTTGAGCGGTATTTTCCCCGCTTCATTAACCGTGAAATCAGGCTTTTCGCTTGATATACCGAGAACTATCAGCTCGCTTTCAAATGCGCCGTCCTTGTCGTATACCGAGGCAATGGCAAGCTTGTTCCCCGTGTCGCTCATGCTGACTGAAAGGACGTATTTGTCCTTACGTACTGTGTTTTTCAAGTTAAAGTTCTCGTCGTATACGTATACGATGCTTCTGAAGCTGTCATCACGTGTGACGACGGCATAGCTTCCCTTATCCGACATATCGGCAAGCGTAATAGGATAATCGAATCGCTCCTCGTGAAGCTTTGCAAAGGAGTTATGTACCGAATAGGTATGAGTCGTGTCTCCTCTGTCGTATATCAGCATATATTTATCAGAAATCACGAGCCGAGGATTATAGAATTTATTCGAGTCGTTATACGACAGCGCGCCCGACGGCTTATAGAGCATCGTTGAACCCGCGTTTATTACGGCAAGCTCTCCGCGGTATATGCCGAAAGATGAGGTTGAGCCACCGTTATAAATGACCGAGTCAAATTTACTGCCCGAAAGGACTCCCGTAATATCAAGGTCCTTTAATAAATATTGAAAATTCTCCGGCGTTATGTCAGAACTGTACGCCGTGAGCATTGTTATGGCAAAAACGAAGGTCAGAAGGATAGATACGTATTTAAGTATCGCGTATTTGTTCGCGATCTTAATATAATACGGGTTTTCCTTTTCAAACGCACCGTCGTATTTAGCCTTAGGCATTACGACCGAGCTTCTCTTTTTGATAAGCTTGTAGCCGGTCTTTTGTTTATCTTCAGCCTCTTTGGGAAGGTTTGACTTATTTTTATCCTCCATTTTTGCCTCCTTTCTCAATACTTTACGTCGTAGAGAAACAGTCCCTGTGCGGGAGCAGTCGGACCTGCATTCTTACGGTCTGTACTCTCAATTATTTTTGTAATATCGTTTTTATCAATTTTTCCCTCGGATACCGCTATCAGCGTTCCGACAATAATCCTGACCATATTGTAGAGAAATCCGTTTCCGCGCACCGCGACGGTTATGTTATCACCGTTCCTTGTGACAGTACAGGAATATATTTCTCTTACGGTGTCTTCAATTTTTGAGCCTGAAGCCATAAACGCCCTGAAATCATGCTTTCCGACAAGATACTGCGCGGCTTCGTTCATTATTTCAGCATCAAGCTTTTTCGGGAAAAAGTACGCTCTTCCCTCGCTGAACGGATCCCGCGTAGATGCGTTACAGATAATATATCTGTATTCCTTTTCCTTGACCGAATAGCGCGGATGAAAGTCAGCACCGGCTTCAGACGCATTTCTTACCGAAATATCGGGCGGAAGATGCGCATTCATTGCTGCAGGAAGCTTCTCGGGCTTCATAGACGCGCTTTCGTTTTCAAGCGTTGCCTTGAAAACGACGGCGTGAACTCCACTGTCTGTTCGCGAGCAACCTGTGATCTTTGTGCCCTCTCCAAAAAGCGCAGTTGCCGCTTCGGTCAGCTTTTCCTGGACTGAAACGCCGTTTTTCTGCTTCTGATAACCGCAGTAGCCGCTGCCGTTATATGAGATGGTAATCAGATATTTCACAGCCGTCTACCTTATATCACCCATATCGGGAAATAGATGTTTGAAAGAACTATTACCGTTCCGAGAAGAATGGTTGCCATGAAAATGATTGCATCGGAAATGCCAAAATGAGTCTTGGTCATTCTCGTTCTTCCGCTACCACCGCGGTAACAGCGGCACTCCATTGCGACTGCGAGGTCGCTTGCACGGCGGAAAGCCGAGATAAATAGGGGAACAAGCACGGGGATAAGTGCTTTTGCGCGCTTGATAAGTCCGCCTGAACTAAAGTCCGCGCCTCTTGCCTTTTGTGCACTCATGATCTTATCCGTCTCCTCAACGAGTGTCGGGATAAAGCGGAGCGCTATCGACATCATCATAGCAAACTCGTGCACCGGTGCCTTTATCTTATTGAGCGGAGAAAGCAGACGCTCGATTCCATCCGTCAGCATGATCGGGGAGGTCGTATAGGTAAGTAGCACCGAGCTTCCCGTCAAAAGACAAATTATCCTCAGTCCCATAACAACAGCAAATACCACACCCTCAAGATATATCTTAATGAATTTCCAATGCAGAAGGACCGTGTCTCCTGTATAGAAAAACACGTTGTATATCGTCGTGAAGGCGAGTATGAATATCAGTGGCTTCAGTCCCTTTACAATTATCTTGAGGGGAACTCCCGAAATTACTATCATCACAAGGGTAATAGCAAGAAGGATTATAAAGGATGTTATCGACTGACATAAGAAAACTGCCACAATATACAGAAGCGCCGATATTATTTTAGTTCTTGGATCTATTCTGTGAAGAACCGATTTTCCCGGGAAATACTGTCCGAGTGTAATATCTTTAAGCATTGCCGCGTCCTCCCATCTTTAAAAGGATCTCGGCTTTAGCCTCATCGACCGTGAATATATCGGTTCTGACGTCTACGCCCCTATTTTTCAGGGCGCGCATAAACTTCGTTATCTGAGGAACGTCAAGTCCGACAGACATAAGCTTATCCGACTGCGAGAAGACCTCACGGCAATTTCCATGCATGAATATCTCTCCGCCGTTCATAACAATCAGCTTATCGGAATATCGTGCCATATCCTCCATACTGTGGCTGACTATGACGACCGCATTTTTTCTCTTTCTTTGATAAGAATATATACCGCCGAGTATTTCCTCGCGTCCGACGGGATCAAGACCTGCCGCAGGCTCATCAAGAATGAGCACGTCGGGATCCATAGCCATTATTCCCGCAATAGCCGCGCGTCTTTTCTGTCCGCCCGAAAGATCAAAGGGCGATACCTCAAGATATCTTTCTTCAAGTCCTACAAAGAGCGCCGCTTCTCTTATACGGCGGTCGACCTCGTCCTTATCAAGCCCCATATTCTTGGGACCGAAGGCGATATCCTCGTATACGGTATCCTCAAAGAGCTGATACTCCGGATATTGGAACACAAGCCCGACCTTATGGCGCAGAGTCCTGAGATCATATCCCTTTTCGCCGATATTTTTTCCGTCGAAGATAACCTCGCCCGAGGTTGGGAAAAGAAGCCCGTTCAAAAGCTGAACGAGTGTTGATTTACCGCATCCCGTATGACCGATAAGTCCTGTTATACAGTTGTTTTCAATTTCGATATTAATATTGCGCAGTGCATCCTTACGGAAGGGGGTGCCTTCGCTGTACGTATAGTTTACATCTACGAGCTTAAGCTTTGTCATTTCCTCATTATTGCGGAAAGAATTTCCGCTCCCTCCTCTTCTGAGAGAATATCGGAAGGAAGAACGACGCCGTTCATCGACAGATCGTAAAACAGCTCCGTTACCTGCGGAACGTCAAGACCTGCCTGTCGAAGCTTACTTACGTTTGAAAAGACCTCTTTCGGAGTGCCGTCAAGGAATACCTCGCCCTCGTTTATGACGACAACACGGTCTGCCTTGACTGCTTCGTCCATATTATGAGTTATATGAATTACGGTAATTCCCTGCTCCGAATTGAGCTTCGAAATCGTATTCATAACCTCTTTTCTTCCCTGCGGATCAAGCATTGCAGTCGATTCGTCGAAGATAATACACTCCGGCTCCATCGCGATGATTCCTGCAATAGCGACTCTTTGCTTCTGTCCTCCGGAAAGGCGGTGAGGCGCGTGAGTTGCATACTCCGACATACCAACGGTTTCAAGAGCCTTATCGACGCGGCGCCTTATTTCCAATGGCTCTATCCCGAGGTTTTCGGGACCAAATGCCACGTCCTCCTCGACGATGGTTGCCACAAGCTGATTATCGGGGTTCTGAAAGACCATTCCGATCTTTCTTCTTATCTCGAAAAGCTCGTTTTCGGTCATATCCGGATCGGTTATATCTAAGCCGTCTATATATATTTTTCCGCTGTCGGGGGTGAGTATCATATTCAAAAGCTTGGCAAAAGTACTCTTGCCCGAGCCGTTATGTCCGAGGACGCAGACAAATGATCCCTTTTCTATTTCAAGGGACAGGTTTTTAAGCACGTAGTGCTTGTCTATATTGTCTTCGTCATCGTAGGTGAAGATCAGATCTTCAACCTTAATAAAAGGTACTGACATTTTAAATCCTTTAATAATTATTTAGTCCATCTCGAGGACGCTCCGCAAGGAAGCGACCAGCCTGTTTGCTTTACGGGGAGACCTATCTCGTCGGAGACGACCTTTCCGCCGTGCTTAGGTATTATATTTTTGCCGACAATATATCCCATCGTCGAAGCCGAAAGTCCCGTTGTGTAGGAATTGAGCAAGAAGAATAGCGGGTTATCGGAAAGGAGTGTCGAAGCGAGAGCTACGAAGCTGTCGATATTATCCTCAAGCGTCCATTTTTCGCCATTCGGTCCGCGTCCGTAGGAGGGAGGATCCATTATTATTGCGTCGTAGGTATTGCGTCTTCTTTTTTCTCTTTCGCAGAATTTGAAGCAGTCATCGACTATATATCTGATCGGCGCGTCGGATAGACCGCTGAGCGCCGCATTTTCCTTGGCTCTCTGCACCATTCCCTTTGAAGCGTCAACGTGGCAGACCGATGCGCCTGCCTTTGCCGCCGCGACGGTCGCTCCGCCCGTGTACGCGAAGAGATTAAGGACCTTTATAGGACGGTTCGCGCTCTTGATGAGATCTGAGAACCAGTCCCAGTTTACCGCCTGCTCTGGGAAAAGTCCTGTGTGCTTGAAGCCCATAGGCTTTATTGAAAACGTAAGATCGCGATAATTAATCTTCCATTCCTCGGGAAGCTTGTTTTCATTCCAGCTTCCGCCGCCGCTCTTTGAACGGTTATATACTGCATCTGCATTTTTCCACGACGCGTGTGCGCGGCAATTCTTCCAGATCACCTGCGGATCGGGGCGTATCAGGGTATAGTCTCCCCACTTTTCAAGACGGCATCCGTCGGAGCAGTCAAGAAGAGAATAATCCTTCCAGTTGTCAGCTGACCACATATTTCAGTCCTCTTGTGTATTAAAGATATCGAGCTGGTTTCCGCTTATTGTATTATTGCCGAACGGAATACCAAGGTGCTCATAAGCGAGGCGGGTTACGCATCTGCCTCGCGGTGTACGGCTTAAGAAGCCGATTTGCATCAGGTACGGCTCGTAGACGTCCTCGATCGTTATTGCCTCCTCGCCGACTGTCGCGGCAAGCGTGTCAAGACCGACGGGACCGCCGCCGTAAAACTTGATTATAACCTCAAGCATTCTTCTGTCGACCGCGTCAAGACCGAGCTTGTCGATTTCAAGACGGTTGAGCGCGTAATCGGCGATCTCGCGGTCGATAACACCGCTTCCCTTTACCTGTGCGAAGTCACGAACGCGCTTCAGGAGTCGGTTTGCGATACGGGGCGTACCGCGGCTTCTCGACGCTATTTCCTTTGCGCCGTATTCGTCGATCGGAATATCGAGTATTCCCGCGCTTCTTTTTACGATGGTCGCAAGCTCGTCCACGGTGTAAAGCTCAAGCTTGAGCACAACGCCGAATCGGTCGCGGAGCGGCGTTGCGATCTGTCCTGCTCTCGTAGTTGCACCAATAAGGGTAAACTTTGAAAGAGAAAGCGGTATGCTTCTTGCCGCGGGGCCCTTACCGATTATGAGGTCGACAACGTAGTCCTCCATCGCGGGATAGAGTATTTCTTCAACCGTCTTGGGCAGGCGGTGGATCTCGTCGATAAAAAGAATATCGTTTTCTCCGAGATTCGTAAGAATCGCGACAAGGTCGCCGCCCTTTTCGATCGCGGGACCGGACGTTACTCTTATATTAACACCCATTTCGTTTGCGATTATTGCCGAAAGAGTCGTTTTACCGAGCCCGGGAGGGCCGTAAAGCAGAACGTGGTCAAGCACCTCGCCACGGCTCTTTGCGGCATCAATATATATCTGAAGCTGCTCCTTCGCCTTTTCCTGACCGATATATTCTTTCAGGGTTTTCGGACGGAGTGTCGGCTCGTTTTCTCTGTCTAAGTTTTCCGAGAAGGACGAGGAAACTATACGCGACTCAAAGTCGTATTCAAATTCGCTATCAAAATCTGCCATTATTCCTTCTCCTTACTTCATAAGCTTTGAAAGTGCGTTTCTTATCAGCACCTCGACGTCAAGGGACGGATCAAGTCCCTTGAGCGCATAAGCCGCTTCGCTTCTTGTATATCCAAGAACGAGAAGTCCGTCGGTCGCGGCGCTAATATTACTCGACGATGAGCCGGTTTCGACCGTTTCACCAACGTAATCTGCATCCGGCGAAAGCTCCTTGCCGACCTTATCCTTTAGCTCAAGAATGATTCTCTGCGCCGTCTTTGAGCCGATTCCCTGTGCCTTAGCTATTGCCTTGGCATCTCCGTTTACGACTGCCTGTGCAAAGCGCTCGGGAGACATAAGCGAAAGGATCGAGATCGCCGACTTTGCACCGACTCCCGACACCGATATCAGCATTCTGAAAGACGCAAGCTCCTCGAGCGTATAGAAGCCGAAAAGCTCCATCGCGTCTTCCTTTACGCTGAGATGCGTGTATAGACGGACATTCGCGCCTATTTTACCCGCAAGCTTTCCGAGTGTGTTTCCGCTGATATTTATTCTGTATCCTACGCCCTGCGCGTCGATCACGGCGTTTACGGGATCGGCGAGGATGAGTTCGCCGCTTATGTAGTAGTACATACCTTACTCCTTATTTTACGTTATAATAACCTTTGATTCGCGATGCGCCCGTATGTGCGTGACAAATTGCTATCGCAAGCGCGTCGGCGGTATCGTCGAGCTTCGGCATTTTTTCAAGCTTAAGAATAGTCTGAACCATCATCTGCACCTGCTTCTTCTCCGCCTTGCCGTATCCGACGACCGACTGCTTGACCTGAAGCGGCGTGTATTCGTATATCGTAACGCCCTTTTTCTTTGCCGCAAGCAGCGCAACACCTCTTGCCTCGGCAACCGAAATACCTGTCGTAATATTGTTCGTGAAGAAAAGCTCCTCTATTGCCATCTCGGCAGGACGGTACTTTTCAATAAGCGCCATCATTCCGTCATATATCAGGCTCAGGCGGTCCTCGACCTTCGTATGTGCGGGTGTCGTTATCGCACCGTATGCAATTGTCGTGAAGACACCCTTCGTACAGTCGATAACTCCGTATCCGATTATCGCAAGTCCGGGGTCGATACCCAAAATAATCATTTTTTGCCTCTCTTTTCGAATACAAACACTTCAGGCATTATAATTCATGTTATTATACCACACATAGGGCAAGAAGTCAATTTATCGGGATAAAAATTAATAATTTTATAATAATATATATTTTATACTAATGTGTTTACACGGCGGGAAAAATGTGGTATAATTACAGTAACTATTTTTTGTGAGGAAAATAATGAAAGCTAAGCTGAAACCGTATCTTACGAGGTTTAACGAATGGAGAAAGGAACACAGCTTCCTTATGCTCGCATTCATAATCCCCGTTATCATAACGTGGATGATCTATATTGCACTTGAGGTGTTCCCCTTCGGAAATAACTCGGTGCTCGTACTTGACCTTAACGGTCAGTACGTAAATTTCTTTGCCGATCTCAAAAACAAGCTCCACGAGGGCGGCTCCTTCCTTTACTCATGGACAAGGTCTATGGGCGGCGAATACATGGGTATTTTCGCTTATTACGTATCGAGCCCGTTCTCCTTCATCGTTTCGCTCTTTTCGCACAGCAATATCACAGAAGCGCTTTTGCTGATAATACTCTTTAAGGCGGGATCGATGGGCGCTACAATGTCGTATTATCTGAACGAATCGTATAAGACGACGCCTATGAACACCCTAATATTCTCGACTTGCTATGCCCTCTCGGGTTACGCTGTTGTTATGGCGAACAACACGATGTGGTTCGACTGTCTTATTTATCTGCCGCTCGTCACTCTCGGTATCGAGAGGATCATCAAGCGCGGTGATTTCAAGCTCTTCGTCGTCTCCCTATCCATGTGTCTGCTCACGTCCTTCTATATCGGATACATGGTCTGCATCTACGTTGCGCTTTACTTCTTCTGCTATTACCTTGCAAGCTCTTACAGATACGGAAACAACTTCTGGCTTGAAGATAATCATTTCTTCAAGTCCTTTGCAAGAATAATCATCTATTCCGCTATTGCCATAGCAATTTCGGCAATAATCATTCTCCCCGCCTACACCTCGCTGGGATTCGGAAAAAACACCTTCTCGGAGCCTGATTTTTCCTGGACACAGCGCTTTGATTGGCTTGATTTTGTTGTCAAGCTTCTGCCGGGATCATACGATACCGTTCGTCCCGAGGGACTTCCCTTTGTATACTGCGGTGTTATTGCGCTCCTGCTTCTTCCCATCTACTTTATCACCTCGCGCATTAATTGGCGCGAGAGAATGATGAACGGCGTTCTTCTTTCCATCATTCTTTTCTCTTTCAATATCAACGCTCTCGACATGGTCTGGCACGGCTTCCAGAAGCCCAACTGGCTCAATTACCGTTACAGCTTCATGTTCATCTTCCTCATTCTCGTCTGCGCCTACAAGGCGTACTCGAATCTTCAGCACTCGAATTTCAAGAACGTTGCGATAACGGGAGGAATACTCGTTCTTCTCGTCGCGATAATTCAAAAGCTCAATTACAAGAACGTTGACAACTTCACAACAGTCTGGTTCTCAATTATCGCAATCGGCGTTTTCTGCGTTGCGCTATATTTCGTTTATCGGAAGAAATATACCGAGATGGGAACGGCGGTCGTGTTGCTTCTCGTTTGTGCTGAGCTTTTCGGCGCGGGACTTATGAATGCCGTGGCGCTCGACGACGATGTTATCATGTCCTCCCGCGACTCATACAACAACTATTACGAAGCGGTTCAGCCGATGGTCGATTACGTGAAGAAGCACGACAGGTCGCCCTTCTACCGTATGGAAAAGAACTTCCACCGTCAGTACAACGGTCGTACAAACGACTCGATGACGCTCAATTACTACGGCATCTCGAACTCGACCTCAACTCTCAACAAGTCGATTATCGACCTGCTTCATCGTTACGGCTACGCCTCCAAGTCACATTGGTCGCAGTACCTCGGCGGTACTCCCGTTTCCGACGCGCTTATCGGCATCAAATACGTCATTTCAAACGAGCAGATCGATAATAAGGTCTGGAACGAGATCCATACAATGGACGTCGACAAAAAGTACCGTAACGATATTATCGGAACTCCCGAAAAGCTCTATCTCTACGAAAACCCCTATGCTCTTTCGCTCGCATTCGGCTCCTCCGATATGATGAAATATTTCGAGATCTCGAATTATGAGTCGCCTATGGAGCTTATGAACGCAATGGCAGCGGCGATCATGGGAAGCGATGAGGATATAAGCGTTTTCGATGCGCTTTATCTTGATGACACAATATTCACAAACATCAGAACAGATTTCGCAACAAATCACAGAAAATACAGCGCAAGAAGCACAGGTACCGCCAAGATCGATTTCAAGGTCGAGGTAAAGGCCGGAGAACCTGTATATATGTATATCCCGACGGACTATCCGAGAGAATGTAACCTTGCGGTAAACGGCTCTCATATCGGCTCGTATATGGGCAACAAGAGTGACTGCGTTCAGTATCTCGGCATCTTCGACGAGGATCAAATGATAACCGTTACTCTCACGCTTACCGAGGATCCTATATACGTAAGAAACAATCAGAACTACTTCTTCTCCCTCAACACCGAGCTGTTCAAAACTACCTTTGAAGAGATCGCAAAGTCTAACCTCAATATTACGAAATTTGAGGAGGACTATCTCGAAGGCACCGTCACGATAAGCGAAGGACAGTCGCTCCTTTATACCTCAATAACCTTTGATGAGGGCTGGATAATCGAGGTCGACGGCAAGCGCGCCGACCTTATCAAGATCAATGACAGCCAGATCGCGATCGAGATTTCAGAGGGTACTCACAAGGTGACCTTCACCTACCGTCCCAAGTGCTACGTTTACGGCTCCGCTCTTTCAATAATCGGACTTCTTTCATTTGCGGGCGCTATTGCATACGATGAAATAAAGAAGATCCGCGACAAAAGAAAATGGGCTGAACAAAATAATATTTTCTGACAGAATAAGCCCTTCATAATCAGTCAACCCTTTTATTGAATAAAGGGGGTAGACGATATGCAAGGGCTTAATCGGATAAAAAACAACGGTATTCACGGTTATATTTTCATTTCAGCCTGCGGAGTGCTTTTCGGGGCGTTTATCGAGCTGCTTTACAGCGAGAGAGTAATGTTCGCCGCATCGCTGATAATGGGTATTTATTTCGCCATAATACACAGGATAAACCGCGCGATCTCAGACGAGCCGATATACGGACGAGCGCTTGTTTCAACGATCGTGATAACAGTTATTGAGCTCGGATTCGGAATCATCACAAACCGCGTAATGCATTTACATTTATGGGATTTTTCCGACAGTTATTTTCATCTGCTCGGTCAGATCTGCCCACGTGAGGCTTTTATACGCTTTATGATCGCTTTCCCCGTAATATATCTTAGCAAGCTTGCGGATCTGATTCCTATCCGTTATGAAAGGATATCAAATGGCTAAAAAGAAAACAAGAAGCAAAAAGAACAAGCAAAAGGGACTTCGGTTCCTTTTCGTAGTAATACTCTTGATCTTGGGCGCAGTCGCGCTTAAGACGATACCCGGCGCTTGGGAATTTCTCTCAAAATACCTCCCGTTTATTGAGGAGCCGAGGGAGATAACCGTTCCGGACGGCGAGATGGCTGCTCACTTTCTTGACGTTGGACAGGGCGACTGCTCGCTGATCGTTCTCCCAAGCGGAAAAACGGTTCTCATTGATGCCTCGGTCAAGGATGAAGCTGACAGTATTCTTGAGTATCTGTCAAATCAAAAAGTAGCTCGGATCGATTATTTTGTGCTCACTCATCCGCACGCCGATCATATCGGAAGTGCGCAGAAGATCGTCGAAGCGCTTGTTATCGGAAAGGTCGTAATGCCCGATGTTACGACCGACACAGCAACCTTTGAGAAGCTTCTTTTAACTATTGACAAGAAAGATATACCAATACATATTGCAAAGGCAGGCGAGATCATTTCTCTCGGAAACGCAAATATGAAGATCCTCGGTCCGATTAAAAAGACAGACGACCTCAATAATATGAGCATAGTCCTCCGTCTCGACTACGGAAAGACCTCGTTTATGTTCACGGGCGACGCAGAGGAACCTTCCGAAAAGGATATGCTGAAGGAGTATTCCGAAGCCGAATTTCGCGCGGACGTTCTGAAGGTCGGTCATCACGGCGCAAGCACCTCGACTTCGTTCGATTTTCTAAGCGCGATAAAGCCGAAATACGCCATTATCAGCTGCGGTAAGGACAATTCCTACGGTCATCCGCACACCGAAACGATAAATTCCCTTAACAAGCTCGGTATTACATATTTCCGTACCGACAAGGTCGGAAACATAATTTTTTCAAGCGACGGTGAAAAGGTCACTCTTCTCCGCCCTGCCGCATAATACATAATGATCCCTCGGCAATTGCCGAGGGATCTTCTTTTAGCGTGGCTCAATCATCGAGTTGCCTGTCAGCTCATAGAGATTTCCGAAGCGATAGCCCATGTCCTCAAGAGTTGTTAAAAACTCATCGAGAATTGCGGCATTCGTGCTTGACGTCGGATGAAGAAGCAACACTTCTCCGTTGTGAAGCCGACTCATAAGCTTATTCATCGCCTTATCACTTGACATTTGCCTGTTATTGTCCCAGTCGTCGTAGGCACAGCTCCAGAAAATCGTTTTATATCCAAGATCGGATGCCCATTTGAGGTTTTCGAGATTGAATTTACCCTCAGGCGGACGGTAAAACGGGCATAGACTGTGACCGACCGTATCAAGCATTACGCCGTTAAGCTCATCAAGCTCCGATTTGAAATCCTCGATAGACGCCATTTTCGTCATATCCTTATGATTTGACGTGTGATTACAGACAAGATGCCCCTCGTTTACCATTCGTGTTACAAGTTCGGGATTCTTTTTTATTAAATTTTTCAAAACGAAGAAAGCGCCGCTTGCGTCATGCCTTTTCAGAGTATCGAGTATCTTTTCAATATTTCCGTTTTCATATCCGCAGTCAAAGGTGAGATAAATTACCTTATCGTCGTCCGTCGCGTCTTCGTCAAGATAGTATCCGCCGTATTCCTTGATAAATGAAAACTCCGACGGAAGCGGAGGCGGATTTCCGCTTTCACTTTTTTTGCAGTACCAGCTTAAGCAGTTCGAATTACTTAAAGCGTTTAAAACAGAGCCGCCTGACGCGTAACCGATAATCGGTAAAGCAAAAGCCAGCAAAAGCGACAATATGACCTTGATTTTCATTCTGTTCCTCCGCATATTTTTCGCGGCTTTGTGCCGCACGGTTATTTTGTGCTTTTCAATTTGCAAAATACGAGAAAAATGTTGGTTTTCGACGTTATTTTTACCTGTCGGTTGCAATTTTTAACCTGTTAAGAATAAATTATTTACTTTTTTTGTCGTTTATGTTATCATTTAATCAGCAAAGGAGGGATGAAATGAAGCTGCGTACAGTTATTAGCGACAGCGGCGAAGATGAGGTCGTTATTTCCTGCAGAGAGAGAACCGACAACGTCGTTTTTTTGGAAGACCTTATCAAAAATGCGATCGGTCATAACGATTCGCTTTTGCTCTCATCGGGTGAAACCCAGTATTTCATCCCGATAAAGGAGATCGTCTTCTGCGAAAGCTTTGAGGGGCGAACCGTCTGTCACACCAAGGACAAGGTATTAAACTCGGCGTATAAGCTTTTTGAGCTTGAAAAGATACTTTCTCCTGTCTTTTGCCGAGCGTCGAAGTCGACACTTATAAACTGCCGCGAGGTCTATTCTGTCAGAAAAAACCTTGCCGGCCCGTCGGAGATTTCCTTCCGGTCAACGCCGAAAAAGGCGTATTTATCAAGAAGCTATTACAAAATGTTTATGGAAAGAATGAATGAAACGAGGTTATAAATATGGAATACGAAAAGGATTACGTAACTAAAAAAGGAAACACCTTCCACTTCAAGCTGTCGGCAAACCGAGTTGTTTTCGGGCTTCTCTTTATCGCTTGCGCAGTTCTCATAATTCTCGATGCCGTCGGTGTCTCTCTCGGATTTCTGAGCGGCATTCCCGCGTGGGTAATGATACTTACGGTCATAAACCTAATCTGGCTAATTGATGAAATAATAAAACTGAAGCTTTCGGAGATCTTCTTCCCAATCGCGTTCATTTTTATGCTTCTTGAAAAGTATATCGCAGGCTGGTGCGGGATTGAAAAAAACAACATAATCAACAACTGGCTCGTTTTCCTTTGTGCGCTTCTCTTTTGCATCGGCGCGAAGCTTATCGCTCCGAAAAGAAGAATAACGAAGAAATTTACGAAATCAGCAAGTCATAAGACCTCACGCGGCACAGCTTCTACGATCTATGTTGACTGCTCCGCAGAAGAAGACACCGTCACCGTCAGGAATGAGCTTGGCGCCTGCAACGTTTATTTTTCAAACGTTGAAAGCTATAAAGGCGGTATGACTCTGCTCGTGCATAACGAGCTTGGAGCTATGAATATAAACGTTCCAAGTGAGTGGAACATCGTGACCAACATAAAAAATGAGCTTGGAGCTTTGACGAACCCCGAGGGCAACGAAAGCACAGGCAAGACTATCTTCATTGAGGGTCACAACGAGCTCGGTGCCGTCAATATAAAAAGAGTATAAGAATGGGAACAAGGCACCACGGATAAGACCATTTTCATTAATCGCTAAAACAAGATCAGCTTAATACTTATCACGAGAGCGTAACACAAAAAACAGTCGCTATGCGACTGTTTTTTTCTTCTGATTCCACTTGTAATTTATCGTAAAATATTATATAATATTGTGTACGAAACGAAAGGAATATCAAGATGAACATTAAAGAAATCTCCGAGATCAAGCGCCGCTTCAAGGTCGAAAGAACGAACATTTCACGCATTCGCGGCGCTCTTATAAATGAAAAAAAGGAAATCATTTCACGATTCGATCAGTCGCTCAACATCATCAGTGAGGAAGAGGCGGAGGCAGTGCTCAAAACGCTCAAAAAAGTGCTTTCCGGCTCGCTAAACAAGAATCTCATTGACATTGCCTTCACTAATCAGCAGGTTCTTGACAGCTCCGAGCACAAGATGCTGTCGGCGCTCAAGGCTTCGTCGCTTGCAGACGACAAGGCACTTGACGAGCTCATTGAATCGGTAAGAATTTCTTATAAATGCGAGGGGAATTATCTCATCATTCTCGGCTCCGATGCTTACGACGTGCCGAGCTACGGCTCCGACGGCAACAAAATGGAGAACAGCGGCGAAATCTACTCCTACATAATCTGCGCTATTTGCCCTCTCAATATGACGAAATCAACTCTTGGCTACAAACTTACCGAAAATGCGATAAAGAATAATCTTCCCGACTGGGTGATTGGCACCCCCGATGCGGGCTTTCTCTTCCCTGCTTTCGACGGAAGAAAGACGAATATCTACAATGCACTTTTCTACAACCGCGACAAGAAGGATAACAAAGCGGAGCTTATAGAAGCCCTCTTCCGCCGCGAGGCGCCCATAGCTGTTGCGATACAGAAGCAGATGTTTACTAACATTTTCCGCGATACGATCGCTGAGGAATGCAGTATTGACGTCGTCAAGGACGTTCAGGATCACCTCGGTCAGCTTGTAGAGGAGCACAAGGCGCTGAAGGATCCCGAGCCGCTTACCGTTTCAAAGTCGACCATGAGCGATATTCTCAAAAGCTGCGGCATAAACGAAGAAAAGGTTACGGAGTTTGAAACGCAGTTTGACCAAAGCTTCGGCGAAAAGGCGACCGTATCTCCTGAGAATATCTTAAACATAAAGCAGTTTGAGGTCAAGACTCCCGAGGTTTCTATAAAGCTTGCTTCCGATATGTCCGATCTTATTGAAACGCGAGTTATCGACGGACAGAAGTTTATTATGATCCGAGCCGACGGAATCGTCGAAGTAAACGGCGTTGAGATCAATATTAAATAATATCAAAAGCTATGCTACTTATGCAGCATAGCTTTTGTTTTATAAATATGAGAACAGCAGATGATTACTGCGTGAATCAAGCGAGTTGATATCGGGGATCTCGTAACGGTTATCGTTCGAGTCTCTTATTATCACTCGGCTTGTACCGTATAGCTTTTTAATATCGCTGTGGCGGTTGCGGATCTGGAAGGTAATCACGCCTCTGTCGGTATCGACCGTCCATTTAAGCACCCCGAATTTATCCTCGCATTCAAGCAAACGGGATATTTTCGGTATCATATAATATTCCTTGAAGCAATCTTCAAGGACTTTTCTTGAGTCCTCGTCTATCTCGTCGAGATTGCGGACAAATCCGACTTCCTTTTCGTTTTTGTCAAGGAGAGTTATATACATTTCGCTGTTCGTAAACGGGAACAGCTTTCTCGGCTCCAGATCCTCAATTACGCTTCCGTCCTTTTTAATAAGGCGAACGAGATAAAGATCGGTACGTTCAAGGCGACCTGTATATTTATCAATATAATAGCGTGCCATATCCTTTCCCCCTTACGCGAAGTTCTCAGCCTTACGGCTTTCAGCGAGCTTATCGGACATTGACTGTATCTGGACGAGACGGAAATATTTTCCTTCCATAGCCATAAGCTCCTCGGGCGTACCGCATTCGATTATCTCGCCGTTATCTACGACCACGATCTTGTTTGCCTTTGAAAGCGTTGACAGACGGTGTGCGATCATAAGGGTCGTTCTGCCGCTTATAAGCTGCTCAATTGCTTCCTGAATAAGATGCTCGGTCTCGGAGTCGACAGAAGCCGTCGCCTCGTCAAAAACAAGGATCTTCGGGTTGCGCAGCATCGCTCTCGCGATGGAAATTCTCTGCTTTTCACCGCCCGAAAGCCCCACGCCGCGTTCTCCGAGAACAGAATCGTACCCGTCAGGCTGACGTACTATAAATTCATGCGCGTTCGCTATATCAGCGGCGTTGATTATCTCGTCAGCGGAGAATGAGCTGTCACCGTACGCGATATTATTATATATCGTATCGTGGAACATCTGCGGCTCCTGTTGAACGTAGCCGATGCTTGAACGGTAATAGTGCATATCGATATCTCTTATATCAACACCGTCGATCATAATCTGACCTTCGTAATGGTCATAGTAGCGGAGGAGCAGGTTGATAAGCGTCGATTTGCCCGAGCCTGTTGTGCCGACTATACCAACGATGTCGCCGGGCTCGATTGTAAGATTAATGTTTTTAAGCGTCTTTTTTGTCCGGTCGAAGGAGAAGTTTACGTTTTTGAACTCGATTCTTCCGCCGAGGTTAACGTCAGTCATTCCCTTTCCGAAGTCGTGCTCAGGCTCCGCATCAAGAATGTCCATTATTCTTTCAAGCGCAGCCATTGCGCTCTGCATCGAGTCGGAGAGATTTGCAAAGAAGTTTACGGGTCCGTAGAACATAGATGCGTAGGAAATGAAGGAAACAAGCAGACCGACCGATATAGAGCCACCGTTTCCCGTCGATATTCCGTCAATAACGAGGTTTCCGCCGAGCGCCCATATAACGACACTGCCGCAACTTATAAGACAGTTTACTATCGCGGGATAAGCGTTAAGTATTTTGCCTGCCTTAGTATCTATGTTGCGCCATTCCTCAACGGTATTTGTGAACCGTTCGGTAGAACGCTTTTCGTTCGTATAAGACTTTATTACCCTTATGCCGGGAATACTGTCGGTCAGAACCGACGTGACCGCTGACGAGCGTCGCCATATTCTTCTGTAAAACGGTGCTATCTTCTTTCTGAATATTCTTGCGCCGATAACGACGAGCGGAACGGGAGTAAGAGAATAAAGTGTCAGCTTCCAGTTTATACACAGCATTACGATAACGATACCGATAAGCGTAAAGAACTGCACGACTACCTCTTGCGTTATACGGAGCATAAACGCCTGTATTGTTGCCGTGTCACCGCTTATACGGTTTATCACCGCACCCGTTGAGGTCTTATCGTAGAATCGCATAGGAAGATACTGCGCTTTTTCGTAAACCTCGCAACGCAGGCGGGCTATTATCTTATTTCCCGAAACTCGAAGCATATATCCGCGAATACCGCCAAGCAAGTGCTGGACTACGTGAATACATACCAAGAAAACTACCACGACCGTGAGCATCTGACGGTTTTTGTCGGGAATGATATCATCTACCAACGTTTTTGTAAGCAATGGCGGCACAAGAGCAAGAGCTGTCGTAATTACAGATATCACGACGGACACCGTGAGAATCAACATCTCAGGACGCAGATATTTCCAAAGCTTCTTGAACACCCTGCCCTTGTCCATGCAATGTATACAGGGAACGCCCGGAGCAGACAGGGTTCGTCCGCATTTCGGGCATACAGAAAGAAGCTTTTCATATACTGCCTGCATAACGGAAAGGGCTTCTTCAAGGCTTTCGCCGTCGCGGATATCCGTCACGTACTTCGCCGCAGCGTCACAAAGCGCCGTTACGGTAAACGTAAAGCGGAAAAGATCGTGAGTTTTACCGTCAACCGTCTTTACACGCATCATTCCGTTTCCGTACATACGCTTACTGTATATACTTTCAACATCGGAAAATGCATAGCGGGCAGATTCTTCGCTTTTGCCAAAGTCGTAGGTAAATATCTCGGAATCGGTAGCAAGAAGCACGCAGGTGCTGTACCTTGCATCGTTTGAGATCTCTCCGACAACAGCGAAACGAATCGGCTTTTCTTCGCTTCCCAAGGAACGAATGGTTTGGATCTGAGCTTCTGTCAGTTTCTGGTTAATAAGCAAGCTATCCATCGCACATAACCGCCATTTTTGGCGCTCTCCTTTAATTTGTCCATGCATTATACAACACATTTGCACCGATGTCAATGGATTTCGGAAACTTTTTCGGATATAAATTCAGATAGAAAAAGCGGACTGCCGTTGGCAGTCCGCTTGATTAATTATTCATCTGTTTTTGCCTCTGCGATGATCTTCTGAGCAATGTTGCCGGGAACCTCTTCGTAGCGCACGAACTTATAGGTAAAGCTTCCCTTACCCTGCGACATAGCACGGAGAACGATCGGATAATCGGTCATTTCTGCCTGAGGAGCTTCTGCCTCAACGAGCTGATAGCCCTTCTTGCCGGCGATATGATCCATACCGAGGACACGGCCGCGACGCTTGTTAAGATCGCCTATAACGTCACCGACAAGAGATTCGGGAACGGTTATCTTAAGAGCTCCAACGGGCTCGAGGAGCACGGGATTAGCGTTGATAAGCTCCTTATATGCGAGGTTAGCTGCGAGCTTGAACGCCATTTCCGACGAGTCAACGTCATGGTAAGAGCCGTCGTAAAGGTCAGCTGCAAGTCCAACCATAGGATATCCGGAGAGAACGCCCTTCGTCATTGCTTCGGTAAGTCCCTTTTCAACTGCGGGGAAATAGTTCTTCGGAACTGCTCCGCCGACAACGCTCTCGGTAAAGGTAAGGCCTTCCTCTTCACTCGGAGAGAAGGTGATACGAACGTGACCATACTGACCGTGTCCGCCCGACTGCTTCTTGTGCTTACCTTCAGCCTGAATGCGTTTCTTGATAGTCTCACGATATGCGAGCTTTGGCTTGCTGAGCTCAACGTCTACCTTGTTTCTGTCCTTGAGCTTGTTAACGATGATATCAAGGTGGATATCGCCAAGACCGGAAATAAGAAGCTGCTTGGTTTCGGCGTTGTTTTCAAAGAAGATAGTCTTATCCTCTTCGCGAAGACGTGCAATACCGCTCGCGATCTTATCCTCATCGCCCTTGCTCTTGGGAGCAATTGCCATCGTCATATATGCCTTCGGGAAGGTTATCGGCATATAAGGCTTCATATCCATATTTGTAAGCGTATCGTTTGTCGCGGTATCGTTAAGCTTCTGGATCATACCGATATCACCGCAAGAGAGAGACTCGACCTCAGTCGTCTTCTTTCCTCTTACCTCATAGATGTGACCGAATTTTTCGGTAGCACCTGTGCGGAGGTTCTTAAGAGACATGGTATTATCAAGATTACCCGACATTACCTTGAAGAAGGTCTGCTTACCAAAGGCATCGGCAACGGTCTTGAATACGAATATAGCGGGCTCCTTGCCTTCCTTATCGATAGCAACGTCATCGCCTTCGTTATTGGTCTCAACCTTCTTAGCTGTATGACGGGGATAGGACTCGTTGATAGTATCAAGAAGGGTTGCAACGCCCCACATCTTTCCTGCAGAACCGCAGATAACGGGACAGATCGAGCCGTCAATGATTCCCTGATGGATAGCTTCGACAGCTTCCTCACGAGTGATCTCCTCGCCTGCGAAATACTTCTCCATAAGCTCGTCGCTCGTTTCGGCAATAGCCTCAAGCAGCATGTCACGATAAGTGTCAACATCGCTCTTAAATTCATCAGGGATCACGCCCTCGGTATAGGAGCCATCCTTGCTGAATACACGGGTCTTAAGATCGATAAGATTAAGGAATCCCGTAACGGCACCGTTTTCAACCATCGGAATAAAGAGAGGACATATACGCTTGCCAAAGTGCTCGCGAAGTTGATCGAAGACCTTACGGAAACGGCACTCAGGATCGTCAAATTTATTTACGAATACTGATTTCGGAAGTCCTGCCTCAGTCGCATATTCCCATGCGAGCTCTGCACCGACCTCTACACCTGCCTTACCGTCAACTACGATAAGAGCTGCGTCCGCTACTCTTATTGCCTGTTTGACTTCGCCGACAAAATCGAGGTATCCGGGGGTATCGAGAAGATTTATCTTAACGTCCTTCCAAATTACAGGAGCAACTGCTGACTGAATGGAAAAGCCTCTCTTGATCTCTTCGGAATCAAAGTCACAGACAGTATTTCCGTCGGGAGTCTTTCCGAGACGGTCGGTCGCCTTAGAGAGATAAAGCATTGCCTCGGCAAGGGAGGTCTTTCCTGAGCCACCGTGACCGAGAAGGCAGACATTGCGAATTTGAGCTGTTGTGAACTTGTTCATAGGTTTAATTCTCCTTGTGTAAAATACATGATGCTTCCGTTCTTAAAAACATCACCTTATCAATTATATAACATTTTTTGGGAATTTTCAATAGTTGTAACAAAAAAATTGATGCGAGAACATAAAAATAATAAAACGATTTTTGTACATTTTCCACAAGTTTTGACCTTTTTGACTTTTTTCGAACGCGATTCTATGTAGATTTTGATATTTTAGTATCTCAATTTACCGATGGAGAGCATCTATATTATTTGGATCATTTATTCCATTCAATCGCATTATTACTATTGACAAATTTTCGACATGAATTTATAATTAACTAAATGTATAATTTGATTAAGAGGTTTTCCCATGAATCGCTACGTAGGAGAATTTAAGAAATTTATAAGCCGCGGTAACGTTGTTGATATGGCTGTCGGAGTTATTGTCGGCAGTGCGTTTTCTGCAATAGTCACCGCACTTTCAAACAACGTTTTGAAACCGATTGTAAATTATCTTTTAGCTGAAATATTTGACGCCCGGTCACTTTCTGAATTATATACTTTTTTGAAAAAGGCTTACGTAGACATTATCGATGACGAAGGCATAATAATCGGTCGGGAGGTAGACCTGGCACAGTCCATTTACATTGATTGGGGTGCATTAATCAACTCAATACTCAGCTTCTTTTTGATTGCAATCGTTCTTTTCACTATTGTTAAGCTTATCAATAAATTCCGCGAAGATCAAAAGGAGTTTGCCAAGCTCATTGAAAGAAACACCTTTAACCGTCGAGAAAGAAAAGAGCTTCGCGCAAATGGAATCAAGCCTAAAGACAGAAAAAGAGCAATAGAATATTTCAAAGAGAAAGAACTCAAAGCTGCGGAGACAGCAAAGCTTGAGGCGGAAGAAAAGGCGCGTATTGATCGCGAGCTTAATCCTACAACCGAGGATCTTTTAAAGAAAATCCTTGAGGTTTTGCAAAATAAATAATACTTTGGCTGAATTCGAGGAAAAATCCGATTGTCATAAGAATAGTAATACCCCCGACGGATATTTAATCTGTCGGGGGTGTTTTTATAGATCAGAAAGTAGAATTAATTTCAGAACAAAATCGTATTATGGTATTTTGTTTCAATGTCGGATACGAGAAGATGAGAATCGTTAGACAGCTGAAGAACTCTTGGGATAACGAATCCTTCTCCCGAGAAATCGATCACCGTCATTCCTGAATGTCCCATATCAAAACGCGTTGCAAACTGCGAATACGGTATATCAAGGAGCGCACTGAGAAATTCAAGTCCAAATCCCTGATGTGCAAAAAGCGCTACCCTATCGTCATTCGGGCGTTCCGCAAAATAGCCGTTACCCTCGTGACGGTATCCGAGCGAGAGCATAAAAGCATCTGTTTCCTTTTTCATTCTCGCCATCTCGTTGCAAAGCCAAGGCATTTTGTCGAAGAAGGGATGCTTGTACCATTCGTAATCAAGCTTTCGTACCTCATCGGATACGAGAACCGGTTGAGATTCGGGGTGGCGGAACATCCAATCGCGTTTTCCGTCGCTTCCCGTATAGAACAGCGCCTTCGCGGAGTAGCTTTCGTTACACCAATCGAGTATTTCTATCTCCTTGCCGAGAGCTTTTGAGGTAGGCGTCGCGGTCTGGATCGCGCGGTTTGAACTTGACGCGTATATCTTATCGGGATTGCAGATCTTCATTCTGCTTACAAGCGCTTCCGCCTGCTTATATCCGAGCTCCGTCAAGCTATCCGGGTTATATATCGGGTCACCGTGGCGAATGTAAAACAGTAACATATTGTTTCTCCTTATGAGAAAACGGGGTGCGATGCACCCCGTTTATTATCAGTTGTTAACGAGCTTAGCGATCTCGTCTGCGAAGTTCTCTTCTCTCTTCTGGATTCCTTCGCCCTTTTCGAAACGAACGAAGCCCTTGATAGAGATCTTTCCGCCGAGAGCCTTAGCGGTGTTCTCAACGTACTTAGCAACCTTCTCGTGATCGTCGCTCTTAACGTATTCCATATCTACGAGGCAGTTGTTATCATAGAACTTGCCAATCTTACCGTTGATGATTCCCTCGAGAACCTTCTCGGGCTTGCCTGCCATCTTAGGATCGTTTGCGAGCTGAGCCTTGATGATCTCCTTCTCGTTATTGAGAACGTCTGCGGGAACGCAGGTTCTGTCAAGATAAGGAGTAGGGTATGCGCCAACCTGAAGAGCGATGTTCTTAGCGAACTCATCGAAGCCTTCCTTGTCTGCGCAGTCGGTCTCGAAGTTTACGATAACACCGATTGAGCCTGCACCGTGAATATAAGTGCTGGTTACACCCTCAACAAGCTCAAAACGGCGAACGGTGATCTTCTCACCGATCTGGAATATAAGCTCCTTAAGCTTAGCGTCAACGGTATTTCCCTCGTATTCGGAAGCGAGAAGAGCCTCAACGCTTGCGGGGTTAGTGTCAATGATGCACTTAAGAAGGTTCTTAACGAAGGTCTTGAAGATCTCGTTCTTAGCAACGAAGTCGGTCTCGGTGTTTACCTCGATGATAGCGGTCTTGTCGCCGTCCTTGAGAACGTCAACGATACCGTCAGCAGCGATTCTGGTAGCCATTTTGGACTCTGCCTTGAGCTCACCCTTCTCACGAAGGATCTTTATTGCCTTTTCTACGTCGCCCTCTGCCTCAACAAGTGCCTTCTTGCACTCCATCATACCGATACCGGTCTTTGCGCGGAGATCTGCAACGTCTTTAGCGGTTATATTAGCCATTGTGGTCAATTCCTTTCAAATATTAAATTTTATGAGAATTAAGCGTTCTCGGTTTCCTCTGCAGCTTCCTCAGCTACTTCAGCGGTAGCTTCGGTCTGCTCGCCCTGCTTTCCTTCGATAACTGCGTCAGCAATTACGGAGGAGATGAGCTTGATAGCGCGGATAGCGTCATCGTTACCGGGGATTACGTAATCAGCGTCGTCAGGATCGCAGTTGGTATCGATGATACCTACAACCGGAATACCGAGCTTCTTAGCTTCTGCGATTGCGTTCTTTTCTTTTCTGGGGTCTACAACGAAAATTGCAGAGGGGAGGCCTTCCATGTGCTTGATACCGCCGTAGGACTTCTCAAGGTCGGAAATTTCCTTCTGGAGAGCTGCAACTTCCTTCTTGGGAAGGAGATCGAAGGTTCCGTCTTCCTGCATCTTGTTAAGAGCGTTAAGACGAGCGATAGACTTCTTGATAGTCTTGAAGTTAGTGAGCATACCGCCGGGCCAGCGCATATTTACATAGTACTGTCCGCAACGAATTGCCTCTTCCTTGATCGCGTCAGCGGCCTGCTTCTTCGTACCAACGAAGAGAACGTTTCCGCCTTCGGTAGCTACATCACGAACGAACATATAAGCCTCGTCAAACTTCTTGACGGTCTTCTGAAGGTCGATGATATAGATGCCGTTTCTTTCTGTGAAGATGTACTCTGCCATCTTGGGGCACCATCTTCTGGTCTGATGTCCGAAATGGACGCCTGCTTCGAGCAGCTGTTTAATTGTTACTACTGACATTTTATGTCTTCCTTTCTTCGGTTTTCCCACCACGGCTACACAGGTTATTCACCGAAGAGCGTGCCGTGTGTGTATTTTTTAACCAAACGACAGTATAACATATATAATTACTGATTTCAAGCGTTTTTTCAGGATTTACAAATTATTTACAATTCAATTGGCTATTGCTTTATTTTTCCTTATATGTTATAATGATCTCACTACTTATTTCGAGGAAACGTTATGAATAATTCTACTTCTGAACAGCTTTTGAGCTTCATTGAAAAATCCACCTGCCCGTTTTTAGCGGTCAAGACTGCATCAGAGCTTCTTGACGATAGCGGCTATAAAAAACTCGGCGAAAACGAAAAATGGGAGCTTGTCCCCGGCGGACGTTATTACGTTACGAGAAATCAGTCGGCGATCGTCGCTTTCAACATTCCGAAAAGCACTTCTTCCCTTTCGTTTATGATCTCGGCGTCTCATTCCGATTCGCCCTGCTTCAAGGTCAAGCATAATCCCGAGACCGACGCTGTCGGATACACGAAGATTAACGTAGAGGGCTACGGCGGGATGCTTCGCGCAACCTGGCTCGACCGTCCTCTTTCGGCGAGCGGAAGGATCACTTACGCTGACGGCAGCAAGGTCGTAAGCAAGCTTATCGATCTGAAAAAGCCGCTGTTTATGATTCCCTCCGTTGCAATCCACATGAACAGAGGCGCAAATGAAAACGCGTCATACAACCTCGCGACCGATATGCAGCCGATTACTGGATCATCGAACGCGAAGGGATCGCTTATGAAGCTTGTTTCCGAGAGCATCGGAATTGCCGAAAATGAAATTCTCTGTCACGAGTTGTTCCTGTATCCCGTAGATAGCGGCACCGTTTGGGGAGCAAATGACGAGTTTGTTTCCTCTCCCCGTCTTGACGATCTTCAGTGTGCTTACGCTTCCCTCCGCGCGCTGACCGAGGCAGAGAGCGCAGATGCTGTTGCAGTCGCTTACGTTGCCGATAACGAGGAGGTTGGCTCGGGTACTAAGCAGGGTGCTGATTCCACCTTCCTTTATGATACTTTATCTCGAATCAACGCTTGCTGCGGCAACGACGAAAACGGACTCAGGCAGGCGCTTGCGTCATCCTTTATGGTTTCGGCCGACAACGCACATGCCGTTCATCCAAATCATCCCGAATATGCTGACGGAAACCACCGTCCCGTAATGAACGGCGGCATCGTTATCAAACACGCAGCATCGCAGACGTACACGACCGACGCTGTTTCAAGCGCTATCTTCACTGCTCTCTGCAAGAAGGCAGACGTCCCGCTTCAGCATTTCGTTAACCGTTCCGATATGCGCGGAGGCTCGACGCTCGGCAATATTTCGGGCACTCACGTTTCGATAAACACCGTTGACATAGGGCTTCCTCAGCTTGCTATGCATTCGTCATACGAGACCGCAGGCGTTAAGGATACCGATTACCTTATCTCCGCTTTGAAAATGCTCTTCACCTCGTCGATCAATATGACTGCCGACGGGGAGTATGAGGTAACGTAATAATAGAGTTTAAATTGCAAACAATTATAGCATAAACTAACCCCGCCGAGATTTCGGCGGGGTTGATTTTTATTAGTCGATAGACATGTCAAGCTTAAAGCGCATGATCTTGCGTAGGGTATTCTTTGGGAACTCCTCGGTACGCACCTTAAGAACTCCTATCTTCTTGTAAGGAACTGCGGTGCGGTTATAGTTATCAACGTAGGGCTTGAGGTGTGCGTAAGCGTCCTCGATGCCGTTCTTTTCAAGGTATTCCTTATCGGGATAGATCTCGGCAACGATCTGGTTATGCTCCATTCCGCGCTTGCTCTGTCCCTCGTATACGATTATTTCAAGCACGCCGGGCGTTGCCATAAATTCGCTTTCGATCTCCTCGGGATATACGTTCTTACCGTTAGAGAGGATGATGAGGTTCTTCTTGCGACCCGTGATAAAGAGCACGTCGCCCTCCATCTTACCGTAGTCGCCTGTACGGAAATATCCGTCCTCGGTCATTGCGTTTGCAGTTGCTTCATCGTCCTGATAGTAGCCGAGCATTACGTTCGAGCCCTTGACGCAGATCTCGCCCTCGCCGTCCTCGTTGGGATCGTCGATCTTGATCTCGTCGATGTCAAGGATAGGTCCTACGCTTCCTTCAACCGATCTGCGGCTTCTGTTGACCGCAACGATAGGAGCGCACTCGGTTATACCGTAGCCGTTAAGCGTGGAGATGCCGATTCCTTCAAAGAAGTGAAGAATGTCGGGGTTTATTGGTGCGCCGCCCGAAATTATCATCTTGACTTCGCCGCCGAATGCCGCGCGGATAGCTCCGAAGAACTTTGCACGCATATCGATGCCGACCTTAAGCAGACCGTTCGATATCTTCATCATTCTTGCTACGAGCTTTTCCTTGCCCTGTTCCTTGATGTTTGCCTTTATCTTACGGTAGAAGGTCTCAAGGTAGAGAGGAACGATAACAAGGTGTCCCGGCTTCTGCTCCTTAAGCTCCTTGGTTATGTAACGGATACCGGAGGAAATAAAGATCTCCGAGCCGATAATTGCGTGACCTACGATCATAACCGACGAGCCGAAGGTGTGATGAGGCGGAAGAACGCCGACGGTCTTATTGGAGAAGTCCATATAAGGGATAACGGAAGAAAGGTCGGAAAGAACGTTCGTCTGAGAAAGCATAACGCCCTTGCCCTTGCCCGTTGTACCTGAGGTGAATACGAGGATCGACATCTTGTTTGCGTCGATGGGATTATCAAAATATGTATTTGAGTTTGCTTCGAACTCGCTTCTTCCCTGCTCAATAAGTGCGGAAACTGTGTTTTCGCCTTCCGCGCTCATGAAGATAGGTTCGGAGTTCAGACCGCTGTTTTCCTTAATATAACTTGCCTTCGCTTCAATATCCTTATCGCAGAAAAGGTAAGCCATATCGGCTCTTACCGCAGTATCTGTAAGGTCCTTTTCGTGCCAATCGCGGTCAAGGGGTGCAATTACAGCATCCGCTGCAAGGATCGAGAGATAAGTTACTACCCAGTCATAAGAGAACTTACCGATAACAACGCAATGCTTTCCGCTTGCGCCCATATTGATAAGCCTTGTCGCCATAGCTCTTACGTCATCGCGAAGTCTTACGAAGCTTCTTACCTCTGTTTCGGGAGCCATCGCCTTGAGCTTGAATGAGTACGCCGCCTTTTCGCCGTAGGTCTCAGCGGCCCACTCAACGAGATGTTTCATGTTTTCAAAGTCATGTTTTTCGTGAAGCTGTTCTTTTTTCATTTTTATATTCCTCTCAATATAATAATTACGTTTTTAATCCTTCGATCAAGAAGGAAAAGGAGTACCTGAAGTTTCTTACTGCTTCCTCTTTTGGGATATTTTGCGCAATAACGTCAGCGTTATAGCCTCGGCAGAAGCACCATATCGAATGGCTTAAGACATTTGAGTCGACCTTTTTAAGGTATCCCTTTTCGATCGCGTTATCGATTATCTTCTTGATCTCCGCTGTCCACCATTGACGGTTTTCTTTCTCTTGCGAATCTGTTTCGAAAACGAAGCTGCTCATTTGCTTGCGACTTTCGTACGACATCGAGATTATCTCCGAAACCAGATCGTACACGTTTTCAAAAAAGTCCTTTTTTGCATCCTGCTTTGACGTTATGCATTTTCGCGCTTTAAGAACCGTTTTTTCATAAACCTTCTCGAGAACCTCGCCGATATTATGAAAACGGTTATAAAACACCCTGTTAGTAATGCCGAGAGAGCGGAGAATCTTTCTGACAGTAAGGTCTTCTGTGCCGTTTTCAACGGCGATCTCTTCCGCTGCATCTATTATTCTTTCAGACATTTCGTCGCAGATAAGCTCGTTTTTCTGAGTTTCCGTCATAGATTTCCTCCTCTCAGCACACTGTGTGCTGGATTATTATAACACACATTGACATTATTGTCAAGTTTTTCTTTAAAAGATAATCCCCCGCGTTTGCGGGGGATTAATTTCTTTATTCTTCGTCCTCGGTTTCAACCACTGCGATAGCAAGCTCGGAAAGCGCCTTGGGATCGGGATCGGAAGGACACTTCGTCATAAGCTCGGATGCGTTCTGAACCTTCGGGAATGCGATAACGTCTCTTATATCCTCAAGACCGAGAAGAAGCGTTACGAGACGATCGAGACCGAATGCAAGACCGCCGTGAGGAGGAGTACCATACTTGAAGGCTTCAAGCAGGAAGCCGAACTTCGCCTGTGCCTCCTCGGGAGTGAAGCCGAGCGCCTCGAACATCTTGTTCTGGATCTCGCCGTCGTGAATACGGATAGATCCGCCGCCCGCCTCGGTACCGTTGATAACGATATCGTATGCGATAGAGCGAACCTTTCCGGGATCGGAAGTAAGATACTCAATGTCCTCTGCAAATGGCATCGTGAAGGGGTGATGCTTTGCGTAGTAGCGTCCGTCGTCCTCGTCGTATTCAAAGAGCGGGAACTCGGTTACCCAAAGGAGCTTATAATCGTTCGGGTCGAGAAGTCCCATTCTCTTTGCGACCTCGCAACGGAGTGCGCCGAGAGAGTCGAATACGACCTTATTCTTATCGGCAACGATGAGCGCAAGGTCGCCCTCTTCGATTCCGAGAGTATTTACAACTGCCGCATTTTCTTCCTCGGTCAGGAACTTAGCATAGGACGAGGAAACCTCACCGGCATTATTCTTATACCATGCAAGTCCCTTAGCCTTGTAGCTCTTGACGAAATCGGTAAGGGAGTCAATTTCCTTACGGGAGAATTTAGCGCCGCCCTTGATATTGATACCGCGTACGCTTCCGCCGTTTTCGATTGCGCCTGCAAATACCTTGAAGCCACATCCCGAAAGGACAGCCGACAGGTCGGTAAGCTCAAATCCGAAGCGGAGGTCGGGCTTATCGGAGCCGAATCTTGTCATAGCCTCGTCGTAGGTCATACGGAGGAGAGGAAGCTCAAGATCGATTCCCTTGAACTCCTTGAACACCTTCTTGAGGAAGCCTTCTGTTACCGAGATAACGTCGTCCTGAGTTACGAAAGACATTTCAAGGTCGATCTGCGTAAACTCGGGCTGACGGTCAGCACGGAGGTCCTCGTCGCGGAAGCAACGTGCGATCTGGATATAGCGGTCGAAGCCCGAAAGCATAAGAAGCTGCTTATAGAGCTGAGGCGACTGCGGGAGCGCGTAGAACTTGCCGTGATGAACGCGGGAAGGAACGAGATAGTCTCTTGCTCCCTCGGGAGTAGGAGCTATCAGGTTGGGAGTCTCGATATCGATGAAGCCCTGCTCTGCGAAATATTCTCTCGCGATACGGGTTATCTTCGCGCGGTCGATTATGTTTTGCTGAAGATCGGGACGGCGAAGGTCAAGATAACGGTGCTTCAGGCGAAGCTCGGGCTTGACGGGGCTGTTTTCGACGATCTCAAAGGGAGGCGTCTGCGATGCAGAAAGGATCTTAAGCTCGTCGACCGCGATCTCAACGTGTCCGGTCGGAATAGTATCGTTTACCGAGGAGCGCTCTCTTACAACGCCCTTTGCGCAAAGAACGTATTCGGAGCGAACGGTAAACGCGAGGTCAAACACCTCACGCGCGGTATTATCGTCAAATGCAAGCTGAACGATACCCGTACGGTCGCGAAGGTCAATGAAGATCAGGCTTCCGAGGTCTCTCGCTCTCTGCACCCATCCCATAACGCAAGCGCGCGATCCGACGTCGGATTCTCTGTACTGCCCGCAATATTTTGTTCTTTTGTCGTTAACTGTAAGTAGCTGTGACATATCTTTCACTCTTTCCGAAAATATTTTTTCAACATTGAATTATACCATATATTCTTCAAGCTGTCAATATTTTTGCATCTTTTGAAAAATTATATTTCCATATTGAAAAAAGCAAAGTAATATGTTAAAATGTTTTCCAGTGAGTTCGAGACCTTCCTCACTTAAAACAAAACTAAAGGAGTATTTTCAAAATGAAAAAAAGCAAAACCCTATTCATCACCAAGGCGGCGCTTATCGCCGCGCTCTACGTTGTTCTGACAGGTGTCAGCGCGATGTTTCATCTTGACCGAGGCATAATTCAGCTTCGCCTTTCGGAGGCGCTGACGATCCTGCCGTTTTTCACTCCTGCGGCGATTCCCGGGCTGTTCTTCGGCTGCGCACTTTCCAATTTCTTGTTCGGTGCGCTTCCCCTTGACGTTCTTTTCGGAAGCATTGCAACGCTCATCGGCGCCGTCGGTACTTATTATTTAGGTCGAGTATCGATATATCTTGCACCGATTCCTCCGATCCTTGCCAACACCGTAGTCGTCCCGCTTGTTCTCAAGTACGTTTACTGCTTTGGCGGCGGCATTCCCTTCTTTGCCCTTACCGTGTTTATCGGTGAGCTTCTTTCCTGCGGGGTTCTCGGTCTGCTTCTCCTGAAGGCGATGCCCAAATATCTTAAAGAACAACTGAAAAAGTAAAAAAATGAGCGCCACTTTTACGTGGCGCCCACCTGTTTTTATTTACCGTAAATATATTCCTGAACCTTTGCCTTCTGTTCTACGAAGTTTATCTGAAGGACCTGCGCTCCGCCCTGTCCCTTCTTTACCTCCTCCTGCTTACCCATGTGGAAGTAAATGCTCCAATAGGATGTCGGGATCCTGTGTGATCCGATACTCATATTCGCGCCGTTTGAGGCAACGCTTGCAGCAAGGTTGAGCATTTCGTCTATCGGGATGTTCGTCTGGAACATTTTTGAATTAAACGCGTTACGCACAAGATCGTATATTTCCGTTATATCGCGCGATCCGACGACCTGCTGGAAAAGTGCCATGAGCACCTTTCTCTGTCTGTTCGTTCTCTGAACGTCGGAGCTTCCATATCTCTGACGCATGTGTATCAGCGCCGCCGCACCGTCAAGATGGTAGGTTCCGTCTCCATTATCGATAACCTTATAGCCCGAGTTCTGAATCCATTGAACCTCTCCACGCGGATCGTTCGGGGTGTTCGTAAGCTTGACGTTTACACCGCCACACGAATCAATCAGCTTTTCGGTTCCCTGAAAGTTTATAATAACGAATCGCTGAATATCGAGCCCGAAGAGCTGATTTATCGTATTTATCGTGCAGGCGATACCGCTGAGCGAGAATGTAGCGTTAAGACGCTGCCAAAGTATTCCGCCATTGCTGCCAAGTCCTTCGATCGGAACGAGCGTATCTCTCATGAAGGAAACGAGCTTCGCCTGACCTGTTCTCTTATTGTAGGAGCAGACGATCATCGTATCGGAGCGTCCCTTAAGAGAGGACATATTTCGGCTGTCGGTACCGACAAGAAGAATATTCTCGATATCGGGATCCTTCTTTTCGACCTTATAAATACCGTTTACCGTAACGGGCTTCCCCGTGCCGGTCGATCCCGTGTTTCCGTCAGGTCCCGTAGTTACGGGAGGAGGCTCGGGCATTGATGTGGTAATATCAGCCTTTACGCCGGTGTCGGCGCTTCCGATTATCCAGTTTCCGTTTTCGCCGATAACGGGTTCATTTGCAACAGGAATAAATTCATCGCCGTTTTCATCTGTTTCGGCTTCGCCGTATTGGACTGCGATACCTGTATCGTAATCTCCTATCCACCAATTTCCGTTTTCACCGGCAAATGGTCTGCCCTCGGTATTGCTCATTATCGGAGGAATTACGAAAGTATAATTGGGATCGCGAGTAATAAAATCAACCTTTACGTAACTCTTATTGTACGCCTGAAGAAGCGGCATAATTATTGCAACGCCCGCGCACGTTATTATTAGAAGAAGCGAAATGAGGGTAACGAGTACTATCTTAAGTGCCTTACGAGTTCGAACCCTTCTCGCTTTCGTATGCAAGGACGAGCCGAATCCCGCATTATTCTTTTGATTATCCATTAAGCTTGCCTTTCTTTGCGAACACAATCGCATAATCATTCCGTATTATCGTATCATTTTATTCGACAATTGTCAAGACCTATTGATGTCGCATTTATTTATATATTGTAAAATTTTACTTGAAAATAAGATTTGGAGGTTTTTATGAAAACAGTTGTTCTTGACGGCTTTGCCGTAAATCCCGGAGACCTTGATTGGAGCTTTTTCGGCGAATTTGGCAGTTATACCGTGTATGACAGAAGCGAGGAAAGTCAGGTTGCCGAGCGCATCGGCGACGCAGATATCGTTATCACTAACCGTATGCATATAACCGAGGAGGTTCTTAATAAGTGCCCCAACCTTAAATTTATATCAGCATTCGGCACGGGATATGACATGATAGACGTTCCTGCCTGCCGTGCTCACGGAGTTGAGGTCTGCAATATACCCGGTTATTCGACCTCGTCCGTATCGCAGTTCGCCTTTTCTCTTATGCTTGCGGTGTCGACGAGAATCGATCTCTACCGCAAGGCGGTGCTCAGCGGAACCTGGACGGGACGCCCCGATTTTGCTTATCAGAACATCCCTTACGTCGAGCTTGAAGGAAAAACCGTAGGCGTTTACGGCTGCGGCGCGATCGGCATGAGATTCGCCAAGCTTTGCGCCGCTTTCGGAATGAGAGTCCTCGCATACCGAAGAAGTGTAAAAAACGAGGTTGTTAACGAAATCGAATTTACCGATAGAGATACTCTTCTTTCCGAATCCGATTTCGTATCGATCCATTGCCCTCTCACAGATGAAACGAGGGGAATGGTCAATTCCGAGTTTTTCTCCAAAATGAAGAAGGGCGCATATCTTATCAACACCTCGCGCGGCGCGGTCATTAACGAAGCAGACCTCTATACCGCGCTGACCGACGGAACTCTTTCCGGCGCGGGAATCGACGTTATGGTCAAGGAGCCGCCCGAAAAAGACAATCCTCTGCTCACGCTCGACAACTGTATCATAACCCCTCACGCCGCATGGGTATCAATTGAGGCAAGACACCGTATGATCGGTATTCTTTGTGACAATATCAGATCGTTTATCAATACGGGCGAGGGAATTAATAAGGTTTATTAATATTTACTGTATATTTTTTTCAAAACTATTGACAATTATTCTCGAGAATGATATAATGTCAGTGTCTCAAATGAGACATTTTGGAGAATGATATGATAGTTAACGGTGAAATCGCGGCTTTGCTGAAAAAGCATCCAATATTCAGCTCCCTTTCCGAGGATACTCTTACTGAAATATTGAACGATTCGCGTTGCAAGACAGTTCATGCGACCGACAGTATGGAGATCTCTTCAAGAGGTCTCGGACTTTATCTGATCCTTTCGGGAAGTGTTCTTGTTTTTCGAAAAGGCAGCGGCATGCCCGTCCTGCTCCAGAGGCTTGAAAAAGGAAGGGTTTTTGGCGCCGCTTCCCTTTTCAGTGAAGATAGCGAGGACGTTACCGTGCTTAACGCCGAAGGTGACGCATCCGCTTTCTTTCTTCCGATAGAGCTTATTTCCGAGCTTGTACGCAAGGACAACGGGTTTGCACTATCCTATATTGCTTTCCTTTCCGGTAAGATTCGTTTTCTTAACAGAAGAATGTCGGAGCTTTCCGCACCGTCCGTTACTCAAAAGGTTGCTGCATTTCTACTCCGCGAGGGAAACAGCATAGCCCAGACCAAGGTCAAGCTTGCGTCAGCTCTCGGAATAGGTCGCGCATCCCTTTACCGCGCTCTTGAAGAGCTGACGGAAATGGGGCTTATATCGGTCAGCGGAAAAGGCGTTGCCGTCATCGATCCCGTCGGACTATCTGATATCATTTGACTTATAATATCACTTGCAAAGGATAAATTACCATGAAAAAAACAGTCAGAATCTTTTCCGTAATCTTAGCAATTTCAATGCTTATGCTTTCTTTCGCATCCTGCTCGCCCGCAGAAAAAGGCGACAAGGGTGACAGCTACTCTCTCAAGGTCGGAACCATCAAAGGCCCGACCGGAATGGGAATGGGCAAGCTCATAAACGATAATCTTACCGATGAAAAGTACACCTTTGAGCTTTTTAACGATGCGACCGCGATTTCCGCAAAGCTCCTCGGTCAGCAGCTCGATATCGCGGCTGTTCCCGTAAACCTTGCGGCTGTTGTTAACAAGAAGACAGAGGGCGCGTACGTTGTTGCGGCTATCAATACTCTCGGAGTTCTCTATATTATGGAAAACGGAACCACGATCAATTCCGTTTCCGATCTCGAGGGTAAGACAATACACGCTTACGGTCAGGGCGCAACTCCCGAATATATGCTCGCATACATTCTCGAGAAAAACGGTCTTAAGGATAAGGTTAATATCAAGTGGTACGGCACTCCCGCTGAACTGTCTACCCTTGCGGCCGAAAGTAAAGTCGATATCATCATGCTCCCCGAGCCTCAGATTACCGCTTCCCTTACTAAGAACGCCAACCTCCGCGTTGCGCTCGATATAACAAAAGAATGGGACAAGATCAGTGAAAACAAGGCTGTTCAGGGCTGTATCGTAGTCAAGAAGTCGATCGCCGAAAAGTATCCCGAAAAGGTTTCTCAGTTCCTTGACGAATATAAGGCATCTGTCAAATACGTAAATGATAATCCCGCAGAAGCATCTGTTATGATCGCAGCTAACGAAATCATCCCCGCAGCTCCCGTCGCCGCTCTTGCGATCCCGAGATGCAATATCGTATTTATCGAGGGTAGCGAGATGGTAAACTACCTCAATGCCTTCTACACCGTTCTCTATAACGCAAATCCTCAGTCTGTCGGAGGAGCAATGCCAAATGAGTCGCTCTACTACAAGAGGTAATCTCGTCAAAAAAACAGTATATTTCCTTATAAGCGCCGTCTTTTGGACGGCGCTTTGGGACTTTTTTTCATACAAGGTAGGAATGAGGTACGTTCTTCCCTCCCCGTCCGTCACCTTCAAGAGGCTTTTTGAAATGATGGGTGAAAAGACCTTTTATGAATATGCAGGAAATTCGCTTTTAAGCATATTTAAGGGCTTTATCGGAGGTGCATTGATCGGAACCCTTCTCGGAACGCTGAGCGCGTTTATCAAGGGCGCGGATATTCTGTTTTCACCACTCAACACGGTCATAAAGGCTACCCCCGTCGCTTCTTTTATAATTCTCGCGTTTATCTGGATGGATAATTCCGAGATCCCCGTTCTCATTTCCGTACTTATGATAACTCCTATCGTTTGGAGTGCGCTCAAAAACGCTCTCCGGAACGTTGATCCCGAGCTTATTGAAATGGCAAATGCTTATAAAATGCCTTTTTTCAAGCGTATAATCTCGCTTTACGTTCCATCAGTCCTGCCCTCTTATCTTACAGCGCTTGTAACTGCTATGGGTCTCGGTTGGAAGGCGGGGATCGCCGCAGAGGTGCTTTGCGGTACAAATAATACGCTCGGAAACGGGCTTCTTACCGCAAAAACATATCTTGAAACGGTCGATATGTTCGCTTACACAGTTGCTATCATAATTCTTTCGGTCATTATGGAGCTTATTTTCCGCGCTGTTATTAAGACTATATCCGGAAAGGAGAGCGCAAATGGTAAGGCTTGAAAACGTTAGAAAATCATTTTCGGGTAAGCTTCTCTTTGTTATTCCGTCTTTGGAGCTCGAAAACGGCTTCACTTGTCTGTCCGGAGCATCAGGCTGTGGAAAAACAACGCTTGGACTAATAATCTGCGGACTTGAAAAGGCAGATAGCGGTTCAATAAACGGGATTAACGGCGCCCCGGTCGTTTTGTTTCAGGAATCACGGTTACTTCCTTCCCTTACAGCTTACGGTAACGTGAGTGCAATTTGCCGCACGGACGAGGGAAAGCGACTTGGATATGAGCTTCTCTCACGCTTACTTTTCACCGACGAGGATATGAAAAAACTCCCAAGCGAGCTTTCGGGCGGCATGGCACGCCGTGTATCGATCGTTCGCGCCGTCGTTTTCGCTTTCGAAAATAAAGGCTCCTTTGCACTTTTGGACGAGCCGTTTACCGGGCTCGATCCCGATACGAGAGTGCTTGCAGCTGATATCCTGACGGAATATCTGAGTAACAGAACCGTTCTCGTTATAACCCACGATGACGAAGAATGTGAGCTCTTAACCGGAAAAAAGATCACTTTTTCTTCGCTTTTGGCTCCCAATGGGCAGATTTAATATTGCACTTTTGTCTCAAATGTGCTATAATCAGTACCGAGGGTATGTTGCCCTCGGTACTTTGTATTTGAAAGGACAAACGCATGAGCCTATCATCCGTTCTTACAGGCATTGCCGACAGAATAAACGGCATTTATACAAAATATAATTCCGCCATTATTTTAGCGGGTGGCTCGTCAACGCGCATAGGCGGTGACAGAACCAAGCAGCTTGTTCCGATCCTCGGTATACCGACCATTGTCCGTACCGTCTCTGTTTTTGAAAAGTGCAAATTCATAAACGAGATAATCATTGTCGCAAAGGACGATGAAATGGTTCTTTACGACAACTGGAAAAAAGAATACGGCTGGAAAAAGGTAACTAAGATCGTCCTCG
Organism: Eubacteriales bacterium; assembly: GCA_045540115.1. Taxonomy (GTDB): domain Bacteria; phylum Bacillota; class Clostridia; order Oscillospirales; family CAG-272; genus Colimorpha_A. The sequence continues at coordinate 57,410 of JAZQGR010000075.1, read as the reverse complement.
GCGGCGCTGATAGACAAGCATCTGTACTCAACGGCTTCAAAAGCATTTCCGACAAATCCGAATTCGTCTATATCCACGACGGTGCAAGATGTCTTATAACCGAAAAAATGATAAAAAACGTCGGTCACGCAGCCTGTATTCACGGCGCGGCGATAGCAGCACAGAAGGCAACCGATACCGTAAAGCTTACTGAAGGTAAAAAGCTTTCCACGCCCGACAGAAGCAAGGTCTGGCTTGCGCAGACGCCTCAGGTATTCATGACCGAAATGTACCGCGCGGCGGCATATTCCGCCAAGAAAAACGGCACTGTTGCAACCGACGACGCGTCGCTTATTGAGGCTCTTGGATTTGAAGTTTTCCCCGTCGACTGCGGTAAGGAAAACATAAAGATAACCTCGCCCTGTGATTTCGCGATCGCGGAAGCTATACTCAAATACCGCGAAAGCGAGGAGAAGAAATGAATTTTTCCGATATTCGCATAGGTCACGGCTACGACGTTCACCGTCTGACGGAAAACCGCAATCTCATTATCGGCGGCGTTAATATCCCTTATGAAAAGGGGCTTCTCGGTCATTCTGATGCCGACGTGCTTGTCCACGCGATCCTTGACGCCATCCTCGGTGCACTCGGCGAGGGTGATATCGGCAAGCATTTTCCCGATACTGACGATCATTTCAAGGGCATAAATAGTATGCTTCTTGCGGAAAAGGTTGCATCGCTTCTTAACAGCAAGGGCTATGAGATCGGCAATATTGACGCAACTGTCGTCGCACAGCGTCCGAAGCTTTCGCCCTATATTGACGAAATGAATGCCAATATTGCAAAGGTCTTCGGAATAGGTATTGACCGGGTAAATATAAAGGCAACTACCGAGGAAAAGCTCGGCTTTACAGGAAACGGCGAGGGCATTTCCGCTCACGCTGTCTGTCTGATAATAAGATCTGCCTGACAGCAGAGCCATCAGGCAGTATAATGACGGCTACCGTCTTATTCTTCCCTCCACGTCCTTATTTTTGACATCCTTTAAGACCTTCGCCGTCTTGTTTTTCCTTCCCGTTTTTTCGGGAAGTCAGACGGCATCGCCGTCCTCTAATATTCTATGTTTTGATTTCCGCTCTGACACGGAGAAAAAACGTTTCCAAAATACGACATATATATTTTTGAGAAAACAAATCAACAAATACAACGAAAACAAATTGTTTTTTTGAGGTCAGCCATGAAAAAAAATATTATCGTTTCCCCTTCCGTTCTCGCTTGTGATTACGCATATGCCGCAGACAGCCTGAAAGCTGTTGTTGACGCGGGCGCAGAGTATCTGCATCTTGATATCATGGACGGTATCTTCGTTCCGAATCTCTCCTTCGGACCCGACTTTATCAAGGCGCTCCGTCATCACTCAAAGGCGGTCTTCGATACGCACTTGATGATAACAGAGCCGATCAGATTCGTTGACGCCTTTGTTGACGCAGGTGCGGATATTATAACCGTTCATCTCGAGGCGTGCCATAGCGTTGTTGATACTCTGAAAAAGATAAAGAGCAGAGGCATAAAGGCAGGTATTGTTATCAAGCCAAAGACTCCTGTTTCCGAGCTTGTTCCCTATCTTTCGCTTGTCGATATGATCCTTATCATGTCGGTTGAGCCGGGATTTGGCGGTCAGTCCTTTATGCCGAGCGCACTTGACAAGCTACGCGAAGCGAGAGAAATGATCGACGCTTCGGGATACGATATCGATCTCGAGGTTGACGGCGGCGTCAATCTTAACAACGTTGCCTCCATCATCGAAGCGGGTGCAAACGTTATAGTTGCGGGCTCCGCAGTATTCCGCGCACCCGATCCTTCTGCCGCTGTAAAGGCGCTCAAGGGTGAATAATATTACAATTCTGCAAAGAAAATCGACAAAATCTTGTGATTTTATCTATTTTTGCCAAAGGGGATATTGACATCCTAAAATTTATATGGTAAAATAGTTAAGGTGTATTATTTTTAACCGAGGGTTTTTATGAACAGTACGAGAATAATTATGGTCACCTCCTGCAAGGGCGGCGTAGGTAAGTCAACAGTTTCTGCTAATCTTGCCATTAAGCTCGCTCTCGACGGCTGGCGAACGCTCCTTATCGACTGCGATTTCGGCGTCCGCTCTCTTGACCTTATTATGGGACTTGAGGATCGTGTTATTTTTGATATTACCGATATCATTCTGCACGATATCGCTCCCGAAAAGGCGATCATTCAGGATTCCCGTTCCGAAAACCTCTATTTCTGTGCCGCGCCGTACGATTACGAAACAGACCTTGAGCACGACGAGTTTAAAGCCGCGCTCCGAAATATTGGCGAACAGATGAATTTCGATTACATCATTATCGACACTCCCGGTGACACGGGAAGTCCTCTCCGTCTTGCCGCCGCGGCATCCGATGAGGCGCTCGTTGTTTCTACCTACCAACCTGCGTCAATTCGTGCTGCAGAGCGCACGGGTATCCTTCTCGATGAATCGGGCGTTAAGATCAAAAAACTCATTATAAACTGCTTCCATGCCGACGGAAAGGAATTTGAAGGTCAACCGGGGCTCCTTGAGGTAATCGACAAGACCTCTATACAGCTGCTCGGAATTATTCCCTTCGATTCGCGTCTTTCGGACAAGCAGGCGCAGGGAGAGGACGTATTTACAATTCCCTCCTGTAATGCCGCCGAGGCATTTACAAATATCGCTATCCGCTTGACAGGAAGAACGGTACCTCTCTTTACCGGATTCAAGAAAATCAAGAGAGCCGAGCTAATTAAGAAAATTCAGTGATCTGACCAAGGAAAGGACGGTTATACTATGGAAATAGCCATCATCGCAGGTGAAAGCAAAAAGGAACTTATGACGCAGTTCTGTATCGCATATTGCGGCATTCTCGCAAATCATAATCTATGCGCGACAGGCACGACTCACAAGCACATCACCGAAGCAACCGGACTTCGCATCGAAAAGCTTCTTTCCGGTTCGCAGGGGGGCGTTGAGCAGATAACTACTCGCGTCGCGTACGACGAGATCGATCTCGTTCTTTTCTTCCGCGACTACGCTGAGACTGATTCCATGGCAGAACGAAATAATCTTAACCTTCTCAAGCTCTGCGATATCCACAACGTACCCGTTGCAACGAATATCGCAACCGCCGAGATACTTGTTCGCGCACTTGAGCGCGGAGATATTGATTGGAGAGAGATTGTAAATCCCCGCTCCGAGTATAACCTCCGTAAGAAGAGCCAGAATTTTTCAAGATAATTCATAATATCTCGGTGCAGTCGCACCGAGATATTTTTAGGAGAGAATATGATAATACACGGTATTTACAATTTCACGAGAACTCACCTGCTCGTAGAGCTGACACTCGATATGACGCCGGACGAGATCGATTGGTTCGGCTTTTCGGTTCCTGAAGAGGGCGTTGACGAATTTGACAGGATCGTTCCGCACATGGAACAATACCTGACCGAGGACGGAACCGATAAGCTTTGTGAAGCGTGGGATGAGCCGGAGGAGCAGTATTCTCCGACAAGAGTTGCTTTCTTCATCCGTAAGAGTGATGCAACCTCACTCGAAACGCCCTACGGCGATATCGACATTTCCGATCCGCAAAAGGCTCCCGAAAGGCTTCGGGAAATAATTGAATTTGAAAAGGAATAATAAAAAAACGCTGAAGAAGATCTTCAGCGTTTTTATTTTAATGAGTTATTGCCGCTGCACCGATTATACCCGCGTCGTTTCCAAGCTCTGCAATGCAGATCTTTGTTTTGAGATCACAGCCTGCAGTATATTGGTCTTTTTCCGCGATCTCAATAACGGGATCGAGAAGATAATGACCTTCATTAGCAACTCCTCCGCCGATACAAAGCACGTTCGGCTGGAATATATTAATGATGTTCGTAATACCGCAAGCGAGGTAGCTTACGTATTTATCGACAACTTCCTTGCCCGCCTTATCGCCCTGCTTCATTGCCGCAAAAGGTGTGCGAGCGCTTGCCTTATTGATGTCGCCTCCGACAAGATCCCACATAATGGTGTCTTTGGTCTCTGCAAGCTTCTCTCTTGTCATTCTGCCAAGAGCGGTAGCGGAGGAGTACGCCTCCCAACAGCCCTTACGGCCGCAGGTGCACTGCTCTCCGTCGTGCTCGATTACCATATGACCAATCTCACCGGCAGCGTGATTAAAGCCACCGAAGATCTTACCGTTAATAATGATTCCGCTTCCGACACCTGTGCCGAGCGTAACCATTACAGCGGTTTCGGCGCCCTTTGCAGCACCACCCATAGCTTCGCCGAGGGCTGCCGCATTTGCGTCGTTATCGATGTAGATATTCTCAATCGGGAGATACTTCTTCAGCACTTCTACGATCGGGTAATTATACATTCTTATGTTATTGGACGAGATTACGACACCGTTTACGGGATCGATAGAACCGGGAGAACCGATCCCCGCGTGTGCGATCTCGGAAATATCGATGTTTGCTTCATTCAGAAGATTCATTGAAAGAGAGGCAATATCCTTTACGACTTCTTCAAGATCACGCTCGGAAAGCGTCGGTGTACTTCCCTTTTTAACTATCTTATAGTCTTCGTCAACAATTCCGACGGCAATATTGGTACCGCCAAGGTCAATACCGAGATAATACATTTTGTTATCCTTTATTATTTGTTCTTAAGAAGGTCACGGATCTCGGAAAGGAGCTCAGCCTGCTGAAGAACACTTGCATCAAGAGCTGCCTGCTTAGCCGCAAGAGCATCAGCCGCTTCCTTAGCCTTAGCATCAGCCTCTGCCTTCTTAGCTGCTTCCTCAGCGGTCTTCTTCGCCTCAAGACGGGCTCTTGCGCGAGCGATACTGTATACGACTACAAAAATGCAAAGAGCGGTGATAAGGAAGTCGATGATCGTCTGGAGCCAGGTTCCCCAAAGGATAGCGACCTCGGGGGTAGCAACAGTCGTCGTAGGAAGTCCTGTTTCGGCATCGAGAACGTAGGTCGCCTCGTGAATAACTGTTTTAAGAGAATCAAGGCTTCCTTGCTTTACGAAGATGCCTACGAAGGGGTTGATTATGTAATTAACGAGTCCCGTTACGATCTTACCAAACGAGCCGCCGATTACAACACCGACTGCCATGTCAATTACGTTGCCCTTGGAAATAAACTTTTTAAATTCGCTGAAAAATTTCATTTTAATTTCCTCCGAAGAAATATTTTATTTGTAAATATTATAGCTTACAAGTTATCGTCTTGTCAAGACAAAACGGCTTAAATAAGTTATTTCCGACCTTTTTCGAGTTCAAGGACGTCGGTATGAAGAAACGCGTTTGCCGCAAGCGTGCTCGACATTGGTATAAACTTCTCGTGACCGCACTTTTTGCAGAATATATGAACGCAATCGCCCTTAAACTCAAAATCGCATTCAGGCTCGCCGTCCTCACAGCCGCACTTTATATCTCCGTCCTCGCGAAGCTCCGCGAGCATAAAGCGCACGACGTCCTCTATCTGTGCGTAATCGAGTCGGTAATCCTCATCGACGTTGTCCTCATCGCAGTCGACGGAGTTTTTTCCCTTCATAAATGCCTCAAGATCATCAAAGCCCGCCTCTTCAAGCAGATCGATGAGGTGAAGATCCGCTTCCTTTGCAGCTTCAATGACTTTATCCTTTTCGCCTATAAAGCAGGTGTCAAGACCAGAATAAGTGCAGTTGAGCGCAAGTATCTCACGGTCAAAAAACGCGCCCGATGTGAGGAGATAGCTATGCGGATTCGGACAGAAAAGGCACGGAACGGTTATGCGAAGCTTATCGTCACCCGTATAAGTTATTTTAAGCTCCGAGCCACCGCAGTCGCATTTCAGCTTGATGAGATCTCCCGAGAGCGTAAATATTCCGACAATGCCGAAAATAAACTTCCCGCAGGTCGGGCAGCGGTATGCTATTGTAGTTTCTTTTGAATTGAGTATCATATATTATCCCTCGTATTTAAGTCCCGACGTGGGCTTTTTGCTTGATTCAGGCTTAAAGGTCTCGCCCGGCACGTCCTTATCGTAGACAATGCAGTGACCGATATCTTTCTTTTCGCCATACTGATAATAAATTATAACGTACGCACCGTCGATTCCTTCAAGGTCGACGTTTTCAAACGCGATCCTATAATAGCGGTACATCAGAGCTTGATCCGTAATATAGCAATACTTTTTATACCGCGCAACTTCTTGCCCGTCGGCTTCTGTGACAAGCTCGAAAACAAATTCCCCGTCACCGCTTGAATAATCTTCGTACTCACGACTGAGCACGTTATACCTGAGCATAAACTGAAGCTGACCGATCTCTTTTGTATGGTATACTCTTCCGATATAGAAAAGACGGCTGAGCTCGGGATCGTTGAACTCGTGAAGACGGCTGACGGTAAGAGAGCCGCTTTTCTTCTGTTCTATCGCAGCTTCGGTCCAAAGATATTTTTTCATCTTAGCCGTGCCGTCCTGAAGGCAGGCACGCAAGGTAAGCCAGCCGAGCGAAATAATAAGCCCGACGGCAAGCGTTATTTTTATTATAAGTCCGAGAGTTTTAAGCGACTTCGGTGTGACAGATTCCTCAACGGGATCGAAGTTTTTTTTCATTTTATTACCCTTAAACGTAATTATTTGTATTATTGTAGCACATAATTAGACTTCATTCAAGATAAATATAAAGAAAAATCGCATTTTTAAGATAAAAAAGCGGTTAGGACTTGCAAAAAGGTATGACTTTGTGTTACAATAGAGTATTCCTATGTAAGGAGGCAGATTTATGGAAAACAATGAAGTAATCAAAAAGAAAATATTTTCGGGAGTTCAGCCGAGCGGTAAGCTTACTATCGGCAACTACCTCGGTTCTATAAAGAATTGGAAAGAGTTTGAAGAAAGCTACGATTGCATTTACTGCGTCGTCGACCTTCACGCGATAACCGTCCGTCAGGACCCTGCCGAGCTTCGCAGAAGAACTTACGAAACGCTCGCGCTTTATATCGCAAGCGGACTTGATCCCGAGAAGAACACCCTTTTCGTGCAGAGCCACGTTCCCGCTCACGCCGAGCTTTCATGGGTGCTCAACTGCTATGCTATGCACGGCGAGCTTAACCGTATGACGCAGTTTAAGGATAAGAGCAAAAAGTACGCGTCGAACATAAACGCAGGACTTTTCACCTACCCTGTTCTTATGGCGTCGGACATTCTGCTTTATCAGACGAATCTCGTTCCCGTCGGTATCGACCAGATGCAGCATATCGAGCTTACGCGCGATATTGCGAACAGATTTAATCAGGTATACGGCGAGACCTTCGCTATTCCAGAGGGATTTATCCCGAAGGCAGGCGCAAAGGTAATGTCACTTGCCGAGCCGGAAAAGAAGATGAGTAAGTCGGATACGAATACTAACGCATCGGTATACATTCTTGACGGCAGAGACGATATAATCAGAAAGTTCAAGCGTGCAGTCACCGACTCCGATACCGTCGTTCGCCGCGCTGAGGGCAAGGACGGCATAAATAACCTTATGACGATTTACACCGCGTTCACGGGCAAAACCGACGCAGAGATTGAAAAGGAATTTGAAGGACTCGGTTACGGACACTTCAAGCTCGCAGTCGGAGAGACCGTCGCTGACGCGCTTGCTCCCGTTAAGACGGAATTTGACCGTCTTATGAGCGACAAGGCGTACCTTGAAGGCGTAATGAAGGACGGCTCCGCAAGAGCTGCCTATCTTGCAAGAAAGACCCTCTCCAAGGTCTACCGTAAGGTCGGATTTACACAGCCGAAGTGATAAAAATATTGCACCCCAAGGGCGTTTTGCCCTTGGGGTGCAGTTTAATTTAGTTATCACATTATACCTCGTAACCCCAAACTACTTTGTTATATGATGGACACCAATTAGAAGCCCAACCGCTGGATGATCTTTCCGCCTCGCAATAAATAGTGATAGATTCGCAACCATAGAATGCATAGCTACCTATAGTTTGAACACGCCAAGGAATTACTACACTTTTTAGTGATGCACAACCAGTGAACGCATTAACGCCAATACTTGAAATACCATCCGGGATTTCAACACTAATCAATGAAGTACAATTATTAAATGTACTATTTTCTATAGATGCTACGTTGCCGGGAATTTCTACATATTCAAGTGATGTGCAATTATAAAACGCACCGCTGCCTATTCCAGTTACACTCCACGGAATAGACACACTTTTAAGAGACGTACATCCGCTGAATGCACTGCTGCCAATGTACTCAATATTGTTTGGTATCTCTACATGCGTTATATCCTTACAGCCCTTAAATGCACCAGCGCCGATTCCTGTTACTTTATAATTACCGACTTTCCTCGGTATATAAATCTCGGTATCAGTGCATGTTCCTATTCCAATAACGGTATATGTTTTTGAATTAGAATCAAAAGAGTACGATAAACCATCCGAAAATCCCTTTGCAGGAACAATTTCTTGTGCGATAAGTATCTCACCGCATACCGAGCAATGCGAGCCTTCAGTAAGGCCGGTTTTTGTACACGTTGGAGAAACCGCAGTATCTATAACGGCAAAATGTTTGGAAACAGGGATGTTCTCGATAATCTTATGTCCACAATAACACAGCTTCTGCTTAACGCCTGTATCAACGCACGTTGCATTTTTGATTATGAGCCAATCTCCATAGGTATGTTCAAGTTTGGAAACGCTTTCCTGTTTAACAAGGATTTTTTTACACACGAAACATTGTTTACCTTCAGTAAGTCCGGTTCTCGTACATGATGGAGCAACTTCCGGAACAACACGTTCTATGTGTCCCATTGCAGGTACAGTTACAATTATTTTCTCTCCACACGAACATACCGTTTCCATTTGACCCTTTTCTTCACAAGTTGCTTCTTTTATCATTTCCCATGCTCCATACGCATGAACATGCGGAGCAGTTGAATCCGAGGGGTGCGTAGTCGTTACGATATCTTCCGTCGTATCGCCAACAGTCGTCTCGTTACCAGCAGTCGTATCGTCTCCCACAGCAACATTGTCGCCAGTCGTTGTCACGGCGTTCGTGTCCTTTTGTGTCGAGAACTTGTCGTGTTCATCATTGTTGCCGCACGCAGCAAGCGCGATTATCAATACAAGTGATAACGCAAAACTAATGATTATTTTCATTTTTCCTACTCCTTGCATAAAAAAGTGCATCAGCCGAAGCTGACGCACCAAAAACGCAACTTCGCCTCTGTTGCTACACAGTTCATTCCTTACAGGTATGACGGCAAAAGCATACGTTTTTACCAATAGTATGCCTGTAAGAGAACAATATTAAACTGTGTAGCACCTTCATTTTATCACTATGAAGATTATTTGTCAATAGCGGGATTTCGCTTTTATACCTTCTCCTGAGGGAGAAGGGGAACCACCGAAGGTGGTGGATGAGGAGTAATACCCCAATATAGTGAGCAAGAAATTGTCAAAGCCCGTTACATTCGCTTTGATATACTCTTAGACACCTCATCCGAGGTTTACCTCTTACCTTCATCCCGCCGGAGAGGTAAAACGCCGTCTTCGCCGGCTACACCTCATCCGGATTTTTGCCTTCGGCTAAAATCCACCTTCCCCTGAGGGGAAGGCAAGCAAAAAAGCACCCGAAGCGGAAACTGCTTTCAGCAGTTTTCCGCGGGGCGCTTTTTTATTATCAGTTCAGTTATACAGGTAATTCCGCATCCAACTGCGTAGCAGATTATATCTATGAACGAAAATGACGTTCCGACCATAATTGCTACTATCGAATCGCGAGGTATTCCGAGCAGGTCAACGATTTTTACGAGTTGGAGAAGCTCGACAAAGAGTGCGAAGATGAAAACGTAAAGCGGCAAGAGCTTTATTCCCGTCGGTTTAACTATTCTGATAAGGCAATATATCAGTATAACGACGAGGACATCGCCTACGTACGGACGAACGAATGCGTCGCGCACGAATGCGCCTATCAATATTTCAATAAAAAGCAGGACAAGAAACGCTATCAGGTACGCTATGCGCAGCTTTTTATACTTCATCACTGGAGCTTCTTCTTTGCCGCCTGAGCCTTTTTACGGGTCGGGGTGTCGAGAATGACCTTACGGAGACGAAGTCCTTTAGGCGTGACCTCGATAAGCTCGTCGTCTGCTATAAACTCTATCGCCTCTTCAAGCGACATTACCTTATGGGGGGTAAGAATAAGCTTTTCATCCGCGCCCTTTGAACGGATCGCGGTGAGCTGCTTCGTCTTACAGGGGTTGATCTCGATATCACCCTGCTTCGGGTTTTCACCGACGATCATTCCCTCATATACCTCTGTCTGAACGCCGACGAAAAGCTGTCCGCGCTCCTGCGAGTTAAAGAGACCATAGGAGGTCGTAATTCCCTTTTCGGACGCGACAAGCGAACCTGTCTGGCGGGACGGCATATCGCCCTTATAGGGGTGGTAGCCCTCGAAAACTGTATTCATAATTCCCTCTCCGCGTGTTGCGGTGAGGAACTCACTTCTGTATCCGAAGAGGCAACGGGAAGGAATAACGTAATGAAGCTCCATACGGCTTCCGCGGCTTCCCATTTCAAGAAGCTCGCCCTTACGCATATTGAGCTTGTCGATAACAGAACCCATATACTGCTCGGGAACGTCGATGATTACTGTCTCATACGGCTCGTTCTTTACGCCGTCGATCGTTTTATAAAGCACGCGGGGAGTCGAAAGCGAAAGCTCATATCCCTCGCGGCGCATGGTTTCGACGAGGATCGAAAGGTGCATTTCTCCTCGTCCTGCGACCTTAAAGCTATCGGTAGTTTCGCCGTCCTCAACGCGGAGCGAAACGTCCTTGAGAAGCTCACGGTAGAGGCGGTCTCTTATCTGTCTTGTAGTAACGAACTTACCCTCGCGTCCTGCAAAGGGGCTGTCGTTTACCGCGAAGGTCATTTCGATCGTCGGCTCGCTTATTTTAACGAAAGGAAGCGGCTCGGGAGCGGTAACGGAAGTTATCGTATCACCGATCGTGATATTTTCTGCGCCCGAGAAGCAGACGATATCGCCTACGTTTGCGCTTTCAACCGTTCTTCTGCCGAGACCGTCAAAGGTCTGAAGCGAGACGATCCTCGTTCTTACGGGGTTTGCGCCCGTGTGGTAGTTGCATATAAGCGCTTCCTGATTTACCTTGACAGATCCGCGCTCGATACGTCCGATTCCCATTCTTCCGACGTACTCGTTATAGTCGATAGAGGAAACGAGAAGCTGAAGCTCGCCGTTCTCGTCGCCTTCTGGAGCGGGGATATATTCGAGAATAGTGTCGAAAAGCGGCTGAAGGTCAACGCCCGGCTCATAGGGGGTAAACGACGCAGTACCTGCTCTGCCCGAGCAGAAAAGCATCGGGGAATCGAGCTGATCGTCGGTCGCGTCGAGATCCATAAGAAGCTCGAGGACTTCATCCTCTACCTCTTCGATACGTGCGTCGGGCTTATCCACTTTGTTTACTACGACGATAACTCTGTGGTTAAGCTCGAGCGCCTTCTGAAGCACGAAACGCGTCTGCGGCATCGGTCCCTCTGCGGCGTCAACAAGGAGAATAACTCCGTTTACCATTTTGAGGATTCGCTCGACCTCGCCCGAGAAGTCTGCGTGTCCGGGGGTGTCTATAATATTGATCTTTACATCCTTATAGTGTACTGCCGTGTTCTTTGCGAGGATAGTGATTCCTCTTTCCTTTTCAAGGGCATTGGAGTCCATTACTCGCTCTTCTGTCGCCTGATTTTCACGGTATACACCGCCCTGCTTGAGCATCTGGTCGACGAGAGTCGTCTTTCCGTGGTCAACGTGGGCTATGATCGCTATGTTTCTTAAATCGTTTCTTACCAAAATCTTATCATCCCTTATTCTTAATTTAACGGTTAATTATAACACATTATTCCGCTTTTTTCAATGTTTTTTTCAACAAAGTTAAATTTACTTGCTCTTTTTTAGTTGTATACTATTGATTTAATTGATATATGATGGTATAATATGAAATTGATAATCATTTTCAAATCGAGGTCAGAATGACGGCAATTGAATGTAAGGACCTATGGCTTTCCTACGGAAGCGCATCGGTCATCGAGGGGCTTTCCTTTTCGCTCGAAAGCGGAAAATGCCTCTGTATAGCAGGTGAAAACGGAACGGGAAAAAGTACGCTTATCAAGGCGCTTCTCGGGCTGAAGGAAGTATCTCGCGGCGAGATAGTATTTTTCGACGGCGAGAAGAAGCACGGCATCGGATATCTGCCGCAGAGGAGCGACGCGCAAAGCGATTTTCCCGCGTCGGTTTGGGAGATCGTGCTCTCAGGCAAGCTGACGAGCGGTAAGCGTTTCCCATTTTACACGAAAAAAGACAAGGAAGAATCAAAGGCGAAGCTTGAGCTTCTTGATATTTTGCCTCTTAAAGACAAGAGCTTTGCGGAGCTTTCGGGCGGTCAGCAGCAGAGAGTTTTGCTTGCACGCGCACTTTGCGCCGCAAAGCATCTTATTCTTCTTGACGAGCCTGTGGCAGGTCTCGACCCGACTGCCACGTCGGAGTTTTACAAGATAATTCACCGTCTTAAGGACGAGGGCATAACCGTCATAATGGTTTCTCACGATATTCACTGCGCTCTTGCCGTTGCGGACAAGCTTCTCATTCTCCGCAACGACGGATATTCCTATACCGACGCAAAGCCGCACGAGCATGATCACGAGGGAGGCTGTAAGATATGACTGCGTTTATAAACGAGCTTCAGCTTATGTTCTCCCTTAACTCAATGGTCTATGCGCTTGTTTGCGGAATACTTATCTCGGTATGCGCCGCGCTTCTCGGCGTTTGTCTCGTGCTAAAAAGATATTCGATGATCGGTGACGGGCTTTCACACGTTGCGTTTGCATCTCTCGCTATCGGATCCGCAATGTCGATAGCGCCCATGGCTTTGACCGTACCGACGGTTGGGCTTTCTGCATTCGGGCTTCTGCGCCTTAACGAAAAGGGCAAAATGAAGGGTGATGCGCTCACTGCGATAATTTCTACTGGTGCGCTTGCCATCGGCACGGTTGCCGCGTCCCTTTCCCCCGGAGCGAATATTGATCTTAACGGCTATATGTTCGGCTCTATTCTTGCGCTCAGCAAAAACGATCTTATATGGTCTATCGCTCTTGCGGCAGTAGTTATTCCGATATACTGCCTCGTTTACAACCGCATTTTCTCTGTTACGTTCGACCCGAGCTTTGCTAAGGCGACGGGGGTCAAGGTGCGTCTATACGATACGCTTCTCGCGCTTCTTTCGGCAGTTACTATCGTTATCGGCATGCGCTTTATGGGAACGCTTCTCATTTCCGCGCTCATCGTATTCCCGCCCATGACGGCAATGAGATTGATGAAAAGCTTTAAGGGAGTCGTTATTCTGTCGGCAATCCTTCCGATATTCGGATTTGCCATCGGGCTTATCTCCTCCTATTTCCTTTCGACTCCCGCCGGTGCGAGCGTCGTCTGCGTTGAGCTTATAATGTTCATCGTCGCATCGCTTATTTCTTGGCTAAAAAAGCTGAAAAAACCAATTAAAGCATAAAAATTCCCCTGCTTCGGCAGGGGAATTTACATTTTTCCAAAATTTTTGCAATATTTTTTGCAAAAAGGTTTGAAATTTGTCGTGACATGGTGTATAATGTGAGAAGTAATGATTTGAGGATATGAAAATGTGTAAGAAGAAAAAGAAGCCAACCGAAAAGCTCGAGATCTCAAAGGTCTGTATATACTGTGAAAACGCGACTGTAATTGCCGACGATGAGAACGTTCTCTGCTCTCTTCGCGGAATCGTAAACAAGGAATTTTGCTGTAAGAAATTCGCATACGATCCGCTGAAGCGCGTGCCGCGTCCGATGCCTCCGATGCCGAAGCTGACTGAGGAAGATCTGCTTATATAAAATCCGCCCGTGAGCATATACTCGCGGGCATTTTTATATTGATTTCTGCGGCTTTATATGATATGATTTACATATAAAGTTAGAAATTTAGGTAGGTGGACGCCGTGAAAAATGATCTTAAGTACATTTACGATCACCTAAAAGACAAACACAATATTACCCTGACACGTACGAACGCATTCGGGAACCTCTTTTCAAATGACGCTTCCGTGCTTTACGGTGAACGGGAGAATGATCGGTTTTGGGTATATCAAGAGGATCTGATCGATGAGGATTTCATATTTATGGTGGAGTTTCAAAAACCTCTTCCAAGTGGCGGAACAGAGGTTTGCCATACTCACGGGCACTATATTCACACCTCGCAAGTGATATGGGCGGTGGATAGCTTTATGAGGACGCCTTATTGGTATCTCGATGCTCACGAAAGAAGCTCAAATAACCGTCCTTATTTACAAAAAAGCCGTCTCTGCGGCTGCTTCTATTGCCTTTCGATCTTCTCCCCAAACGAGATTACCGATTGGATACCCGATTCTCTCGGCACTGCTCGTTGCCCTAATTGCGGTATTGACTCGGTTTTACCCGACAGCGAGGACTACCCTATAACGGAAGAATTTTTGAGTGAAATGAAAAGAGTATGGTTTGATATATAGGAGGTTATATGACCGTTTCCGAATTTGAATCCTATTTACAAAAAGGCCTTGGGAGAGCAATTTTGCTTTTAAAGCAAGAGCCGGATAAAACGCCGTTCCGCGATGCTGTCTTTCATTACCTTACCGCAGGATATTTTTTCGGCGTTGCCTATGCCCTTGACCTGCTCGATTGCTTCGATGATCGTGACGCTTTGGCAAAGGAGGTCGCGGAGCAGAATCTGAAGCAAGGCAGCTCCCCCGAGGCGTGGTGCGACGTTCCGCTGCTAATTGCCCTCGGCTATCAAAAGGAATATACCGAAATCATTGAGGAGCGTTATCAAACTTACGTTGAAAAAATTCGATCATTCGATAAAAGCATGTCTTTCACGCAGGAGATACGTATAGCCTGCTCCTGTTATCTTGGCGCGGTTTACGGTGTTTTGAAGGACACCGTAATTACGAAGGAGCGAGTGCACGCAATGCTTCCCGACATCGCCTACTATTTCGACCTGATTCGGGATTGGGATCTACACCGAGGCGATGCCGTTGTGATACTCAACTGTATCGCGCCATTGTGGGAAAACGACTTTGACTCTCTGCTTAATGAGATATCCTCTCTGCCCAAAGGAGATTTTTTGTTCGAGGAAGCGGCAAGGTGGAAAACCGAAAAGCCAAATCCCGATATCACCTGTAATGAGATAATCTCGTCGATACAATTCATTCGTTTTACCGATGATTACTATCACACCTCCTTCTGTCTTGCTTCATCCGAGGTTGTAAAGGAGGTTGCGGAAATTGCTCTTAATACAAACGATATTTCCGTCCGCTCAACCCTGCTATCACTTTTTTCATATAATCAGATCATCGGAGACGAGCTCAAATCTCCTCCCGCCTTTCCGTTTCCCGAAAGGATCATTGATATTGCAACCGATGAGATCGAGCATCTTGAAGAGTCAAGGCTGGAATACGTTCACATCATATTGAAAGTCCTTAACAAACTTCGTCACCCCAAGCTTGCCGCCTTGGGCAGACGTCTTCGTAACTCTTCTCCGCATTTTTCCTTCAGAGGCTACGGCTGGACGATATTAGGTAACAATTATACCGCCGAAGACCGCGAGGAGCTTTCCATGGCTCTATCCGAATCAAAGGACATTGAAAACGGAGACGGCACGTTTTACAGCGCCCTCGGTGCAATGCTCAGTGCCGCAGAAAGAAGCGCTGACGGTCTGCCTCTTGAGCTTCTTCCGTCATTCTGGGCAGAGATGCCTCGCAACAGATGGCGGCAAAAGATCGCAGAGATACTTTTGAAATATGATATGATGCCCGAGGATATCAAAAACGAATGCCGTTACGACCAAAGCAAAAGAATACGTGAATTGGTAAAATAACGAGGTAACTTATGAAAAACAAAATCGAGCTATATGCCGAGGATCTTCATTTTCTCGGCGAAACCGATGAAGAAAAACGATATGACCTTTGCCTCCATGGCAAGGCAACTCTTCGCGTAAACGGTCATACGTTTGCCGACGGTATCGAATGTTGCATTTCTGCCTCCGCTCTCCGTTTTCTTCGTTCCTTATCGTCGGATCACAAAACGGGCGAAGAGGAATTTCTGTTCCCCTGCTGTGCAAATATGATGATCCCGTCAGATGACGGAAAAACAGTTACCGTGATAGGATGTCCAAACGGTATAGATTTCTCGGTTCTACACAACGAGAATTTCATTATTCTTGTCTTGCCGGGCGTCGAACAGGTTCCGATTGGGTTAAGCGAATATAAGACAGCCGTTTTGTGTTACGCTAAAACGATAATTGATTTTATGCAGAACAGTCCAGAAAGAATATTCAAAGACGATTTTGAAAAGGCGGGCTATGAGGCATTTTTGACTGAGTTCAATGACCTTATGGCTAAATACACATTATGAGACGGTGCTACGTTGAACAGTTGGATATATACCGCATAATTCGAGATTATTACTCAGACGACAAAACCTTCAATGGCGGTGAAACAACCACCCGTATGCTGTTTTTGGGACAAGCGAAAAATGATCTTCGATGTGTCCGTTTCAGACATTGTTGGGATCATACTCCGGATTACGCGCAGATTGATTTATCTAAGTACGACGGTATCACTCAGGAAACCGAGTATTACGACGTCATAACCTTTTCGGAAAAAGAAATAGAGCGCGCCTTAATGGAGTCAACCGAAACTGAATACTATGTAAAATGCGGACATCCAACCGCAGTCGAGCTGGTTGGAAAAGCTGAGACAAAGGTTAACGCATGGTTGTATTTTCCAACGGAAGAAGGCAAAGATTTTTCTGCATTACGCCCGTTGATAGAAGAAGCATACGGCATTCACTTTCCGCGGTCGCTTGTTGATTGGTATAATGAGGGGGTTCCATTTTCACTTGAAAAGGAATGGCTCTTTCCCGATTGGCTCGATCTGACGGACGCCAACGTGGCAAGTATCAAGCAACGTATTGCTAACCCTAAAGAATGGATCGTTAATGACGTCAGAAAAGGGCTGTGGCGCACCGCTTGGGGAGAACAGCCGAGCAGTACTGATGAAGCTCTTGAAAAGGTTCAAAAACTACTTGAGGATACTCCACCCTTGATCCCGATCTGCTCGCACAGATATATGCTCTGTTTTGAGGGAAATGAGGATCCCCCGGTCATTTCCAGTGTCGGCTATGATACCGTACTTTACGGGATCAATCTTCGCAGCTATTTGAAGATCGAATTTGAAGGTGAGCTTTTTCCCGACGAAGCGTCGGTTCCGGAGGATGCTTTCTGGTGTTAAACAGTAAAAACCGCCCGAGTAAGACCTCGGGCGGTTTTGTGTTTTATCAAATTACGTATGGCTCGCTATCGGTGATCTTTCTGACATGAGGACAACCCGTCACTTCACGGTAGATAGGATTAACGAAGCGGACTGCGTTCTTGATTATCGTCTGCACCTCGGGAACGTAGAAGGTCGGATATGATTCGTGTCCCGGCTGGAAGTAGAATATCTTACCGTTTCCGCGCTCGTACAGGCAACCTGAACGGAAAACCTCGCCGCCCGAATAGTTACCGATAAGAAGGAGCTTATCGGGCGTCGGGATTACGAACGGCTCGCCGTACGTTTCCTCGGCAGGTAGCTTGAAGTAGCGGTCGATGCCTCTCGTGATCGGGTGCGACGGCTCGATGACCCAAAGGGTTTCCTCATCGTCCGATTCACGCCAAGCAAGGTTGCACGACGTACCGAGTAGGTAGCGGAACGGCTTTGAGTGGTGCGCTGAATGCAGGCAGATAAGTCCCATTCCGGAAAGCACTGCGTCGCGTACCATAAAAGCGACCTCGTCGGGCACGTTACCGTGCAAAAGGTGTCCCCACCAGATAAGCACGTCTGTATTATCAAGAACCTCTTTCGTTATACCGCAGTTCTCGTCATCGAGAGTTGCGGTACGAACCGTAATGTCGTCTTCCTTGCCGAGAAAATCGGCAATCGCGCCGTGAATACCGTTAGGGTAAATATCTGCTATTCTCTGCTCTTTTTTCTCGTGAAAAAATTCGTTCCAGACTGTTACTCTTATCATCGCTATTCTCCTTTACTTTTCCACAATTATTTTATATTTGTTCGACGGATCGTCGGACGTATGTGCGAGGATCACCTTTTCGCTTTCCATATAGCCGAAAAGCGCCGTCAGGTGAGTGACGAAAACGTATTTCGTTTTCAGCTTCGGCATAAAGCGCAGAATATCGTAAATGCTCTTTGTTCCCTCTTTATAGGAGGTCGTCTGGAAGGTCTCGTTGAGAAGAAGGAGCGAGTACGGGGTGAGGCGGTCGAGTATCGCCGCTATCTCCCTTGCCTCCTGATCGAAGCGTCCTCTTGCGTCTCCCTTCAGGAACTCCTCCTCAGCAGAAGAGAAATGCGAGAAGAAGCCTCGGCGGATACTCATGGTTGCGCTTTCTGCAAGCACCGGAAGTCCTGCCTGCATAAAGAGCTGTGCTCCCGCTATTGAGCGGAGATATACGGTTTTACCGCTATCGGTAAAACCTTTTACAAGCAGTCCCGCGGTGTCACTCTCGAGCGACAGATCGTTTGGAACAGTCTTGGCACCAAGTCCGTTTGAAAGAAGCACAAGCTCACGAAGTCCTTTGAGCGAGAAACAGTCGCTTTCCTCCGACAGAACTTCGGGAAGTGTAAGCGGAACGCCCGACTCCTCAGCCTTTTCGGCGTAAAGGAGCGCGACTTCATAGAACATAAGCTCGTTTGACAAGCCGAAAAACGCGTCGTAAACGTCGTTTGTTACCTTTGTAAGCGCAGAATCGATGCGCAAAAGCGCCTCATTAAGAATATACTGCGCGTCGGTCAGCGGATCCTCGCCTGCCTGTGACACCACTGCCTTTATCTCGGTGCCTTCGCTCTCCTTTTTCTTGCCGAAGAACTTTGACAGTCCGCTTGCCTCGGGCTTTTTCTCGGTTATGTCCGAAATGTCGCAGGAAAGAAGTCTGAGTGCGCGGTCAAGCGTAAATACCACTGTAAAGTCGAAATTCTCAGGGCTCTTATATCTGAATTTCTGGGATATATTAACCAGCTCTCCGAGCGCTTCGTTTTCCGTCATTCCGATACACCAGTCGCGGATTGCTGTAAGCCCCTCACTCTTTATCGGATATTTTCCGAGAGTTTCGCCTATCGTTCCGAAGAACGACGCGATCGTAGACGGGAATATTGCCGTTACCTTAAGCGAAGCAAAGGTATGCTCGAGGAGCGCCTCGGAATTGATCTCGGAACCCTTACTGTTCACCGCTCCAAGCTTCATTTCCTGCCAGTCGCTCTTGATCTTGTCATAGCGCAGGAAAAGGATTTTAAGTGCGGGCAGAAGCCCGTCAATATTCTTAAGATCTGAATAGATATGCTGACGGAATATGATGTTTTCCTTCTTTGTGAGCGGCTTTTCAAGAACCGAAAGGAAATATTCGGCGCGTCTTTTATCGCTTACGATCTCCTTCATCGCTCGGTCGACAGACAGATCGTACAGAACCTGACATTCGGCATAATTATCGGGGATCTTATTTAAAATACTGAATCTCATACAGTTCCCTCCCCGCTATCAAGCTTGCCAAAGCGGTTTTCAAGCGCCTCGAAGGTTAGTCCGCATCTTATCAGGATATCCTTGGCATACGAGCCTCCGACGCTCTTCTGTCGTGCTATCTTATAGGTACGGCGGTTTTCGTCATTAAGGTCGATAAGAACATTGAGGTATGGTATCTCAGACTCACCAAGGCCATGCTGATGCGTAATGTAAAGACCGAAGATACGCTTGCTCCAAAGATCGTTCGCGAGCTTTTCGGTCATCTTGACTGCGTTTTCCTCGTTCGTCGTAGAATACGTCTCGTTAAGAAGGACGAGCGAGTTTTCGTCCATATTTTCAAGTATGGCGTTAACTCTGTTATTTTCCTCAACGAAGCGTCCGCTTCCGTCAAAGCGCTCGTCACGCGGGAAATGCGCAAATATCGAGCTTATATCCGAAATCGTCGCACTTTTACAAGGAACAGGGCAACCGAGAAGGAACATTAGGACGGCGATACCGACGGTTCGCAGATAAGTAGTTTTACCGCCTCCGTTTGCTCCCGTAAGGAAGTAGAAGGGCTCCTCCGTCGTAAAGCTTATATCATTGGGCACGATATTCGTCTCGTTCTTGGCAAGAAGCGAAACGTCATACGCCTCGGTAATATTTATTATTCTTCCCTCTCCAACAGTCGGATAGGTGAGCGGTATACCGACTTCGCTTATTCTGTCGGTAAAATCAAGCATCGTGAGGTAAAATTCGATCTCCTTACGGTAATATACGATATTTGGACGGTAATATGAAAGGAACTCACTCTTGAAGGCCTTGAGCTTCTTCATAAGGTCTGGGTCCAGCGACGCCGCACCGTTTATAATATCGGGAGAAAGCTCACGGCTTTCGGGATTTTTCACTTTGGGAATATCGGTTCCGAGAGTTCTGGCGCAAGTTACAATGCCTTCAAGGAAGGTGTCCGCTCTGCCTGCCGTTATCCTGACCTTATTTCCCGAAACGCAAAGAGAATTTGTAAGCAGCTTTTCGGCTTCCGGCAAAAGCAAAGTAATATCTTCCGACATCTTAATATAACGCTCGTCCGCCTTTTCCTTCTGCATTTCAAGAGAAAACCTGCCAAGAAGCAGATCAGATGAATCACATTCGGAGGCGCCCTCGGTAAATGCCCTCACTGCCTCACATAGAAAGAAGAAAACGATACATTTAGCCTCGTCAGTCGGCGCGTCGTTCCACGCCGAGTTCAGCGTATGAAGGTCGCAGGCGATTTCGTAAAGAGAACAGAATTTTTCTCTCAGAGCTTTATCTTCAAGACAGCGGAAAAGCTCCTGGCGCGCAATAATGTTTTCCTTTTCGCAAGGGACAGAAGCGCTCTTTGCAACCCTTTTCGGTATAAAATTCAAAAGCTGAAGATCCTCAAAAACCGATAGCTCTATCGCTCTTTTGTTGGGCTTCGTATAGTATAGCAGACTTGGGTATCCCATTCAGATTTTTCCCTTCTTATTGTTTCCCTTCAATTATACCCGTTTATTGCCCTTATTGCAAGCATTAATTGTAAATATTTCCTTCCTTTACTATTGAAAACACCGCCTTTTTATGGTATAATTTTCTTATTAAATACATGGAGAGTGCTATTTTGCTTACCGACAGATATTTTATGCCAGATCTTTATCTTGACGATATATACGGGATCACGCCGGAAATGCTCAGCGAGCGCGGAATTAAAGCCGTGCTTCTCGATATTGACAATACGCTTGTTACCTATGACGATCCGAAGCCGACAGAGAGTGTTCTTAATTGGCTTAAGAGCCTGAACGATGCAGGAATTTCTGCTGCATTCATATCGAATAATCATAAGGATCGTGTTGAGCTATTCAATTCTGACCTCAAATTTTTCGCAACGTGGGACAGCCATAAGCCTTCGGGAAAATGCTACCGCGCGGCGATGAAGTTCCTCGGAACCGACGTAACGAATACCGCAGTTATCGGCGATCAAGTCTTCACCGACGTGTGGAGCGCGAAGCGTCTTAAACTTTTTGCGATCCTCGTCAAGCCGATAAAGGACAAAACCTCGCTTTTCTTCCGTTCAAAAAGAGCGCTTGAAAAGCCGATACTCCGCCGTTACAAAAAGAAGCACGGAGAAAATACGAAGTGAGCGCTTTTCTTTGTCCCAAATGCAAAAATGCATTATCAAAGGTCGGTGCCTCCCTCAAATGCGAAAAGGGTCATTGCTTCGATATCGCCTCCGAGGGATACGTTAACCTCGTTATGGGCAAGATAAGTGGAGGCGACAGCCCTGAAATGTGTCGGGCGAGACACGAATTTTTAAATGCCGGCTATTACGAGCCGTTTGCAAGGAGAATTTCCGCAGTAATAAAGGAATTTTCCGCTTCAAGAATTTGCGATGCAGGTTGCGGCGAGGGTTATTATTCACGAATTATAAAATGTGAAAACCAAAGCGCCGAGATCGTCGGCTTTGATCTTGCAAAAACCTCCGTCAAGCTCGCTTCAAAGGTGGAAAAAGGCAAGACCGATCCGATAAATTATGCTGTCTGCGGTATATTCGATATGCCGCTTGGCGATAGTACCTACGACGCGCTCATCTCAGTATTCGCTCCCGTTCCCGACAAGGAAGCGCGAAGGATTCTCAAGGACGGCGGAATAATGATCGTCTGCCATCCCGGCAAGGATCACCTGAGCGGGCTCAAAAGTCTTGTCTACGACACCCCGTACGACAACGAGGAGACCGATACATCTTACGACGGATTTGTAAAGATACGCGACGAGCGCGTAAAATATAAGGTTACGGTCGCGAAGGAACACATTTCGTCGCTCTTTTTGATGACTCCGTACTATTGGAAAACCTCGATAGCTGACGCAGAAAAGCTAAAACACGCCGATAAGCTCGAGACCGAGCTTGACTTTATTATTTCTATATACAGAAAGTGAGACCTGCCGTGGCAAAAGAGATTAAGCGATTTGATTTCGCAAAAAAGCCGAAAAAGCCCAGCTCTACCCTCAATTTCCTCGCAAAGAACATACTTTGCAAGCCAGACCTCAAAAAGCGTAACGCTAAAATAATCAAGCGCGGTATGGAAGAATATGAAGGCAAGCCCTATCTGCTTCTTATTAACCACGCGTCAATGGTCGACCTCAACATTATGATGATGGCGACTCATCCCTATAAGGCAAATAACGTAATGACTCTCGAGGGCTTCCGCGATTACACTGAGATCCTAATGAGAAATATGGGTGTTCTCGGAAAGAGAAAATACGTATCGGACGTTAACCTCGTCAGGAATATAAAATACTGTCTGCACGAATTAAAGACGGTATTCGCCCTCTTTGCCGAGGCGAGATACTCCCTCGACGGAAGAACCTCGTTCCTTCCCGAATCGCTCGGTCAGCTCGTAAAAATACTCAAGGTGCCGGTCGTGATGCTGAAGATACACGGCAATTTCATCACCTGTCCGCAGTGGAACAAGATAAATAAAAAATCATACGTAGAAGCCGAAATGTACCCGCTTTTTACCGTTGATGACCTCAAAACGCATTCGTCAAAGGAGCTTTTTGAGAAAATCAAGGAGGCGTATCAGTACGACGACTTCGCTTGGCAGCTTGAAAACAAGATCAAGATCGACCATCCCGAAAGAGCAAAAGGGCTTAACAGTCTCCTTTACAAGTGTCCTAAGTGTGGAACCGAGGGCAAGATGGAGGCGAGTGGTGCAACCCTTTCCTGCACCGAGTGCGGCAAGAATTGGTTTATGACCGAATACGGTGAGCTCTTAGGCGACGATGGAAGAACAGAGTTTTCTTCTATTCCCGAATGGTCAAGATGGGAGCGCGATATCGTTCGCGAGCGCATCCGTAACGGAACCTACTATTTTGAGGACACCGTTCAGGTCGAAACGCTTCCCAATTCCCTCGGCTTCCGCAAGCAGGGCGAGGGCAAGCTCGTTCAGACACCCGAGGGCACAACGCTCACCTGTACCTGCTACGGTGAGCCCGTCACGATCGATAAGCCCGGAATTGCACTTGAGAGTATGCACGTCGAGTACGATTACCGAGGAAACGGCGACTGCGTCGACATTTCGATCCCCGACGACAGCTTCTGGTGTTATCTTTCCAAAAAGGATGTAATCACTCAGCTCGCTTTTGCGACCGAGGAGATCCATATTTACGCAAAAGAAAAACGCGAAGCCGAGAAGCTCGCAAGATCAAATAAAAATAAGGAGAATGAAAATGGCAGTAATTAAGGTAGCCGACCTTCCCTACAAGAGATATACCATCGAGGAAGGAAAAGCGGCTTATGAAAAGTTTGAAAATGCAATGAAGGAGGCAATGTGCGCAAACTGTGTTATGCGTGCAAGAAAGGCTTTCAGAGCCGAAATGCGCAAGTATGAAACGCAGTATTCACTCGCTTATTGCCGTTACACCCTTAACACAAAGGACGAGTTCTACAAGGGCGAAATGGACTATTACGACAACGTAGGTCCCCTTTTCAGCGAGATAGGAACAAACTATGCCGCTCTGATGCTCGACAGCCCCTATCGCGCAGACCTCGAAAAGCGTCTCGGCGAACGTCTTTTTAAGATGTGGGAGATCGCAAGAAAGACATTCTCTCCCGAGATCATAACCGATCTTCAGGAGGAAAATACCGTAGTCACCGAATATTCTCAGCTTATGTCGACAATGGTATTCGTCTATAACGGCGAGGAAATGCCCCTTTCCGTTCTCCGCGGAAAGCTTGAGGATGCCGACCGTTCGGTAAGAAAGGCTGCCGCTACCGCAATCGGAGAAGGACTCGAGAGGAACGCAGACAAGCTCGACGAAATATACGACCGTCTTGTAAAGATCCGCACCCGTATTGCAAAGAAGCTCGGATACAAGACCTTCACCGAGCTTGGTTACTACCGTATGGGACGACTCGATTACGATGCGGAAATGGTCGCCTCCTTCAGAGAGAACGTGAGAAAATCGCTTGTTCCTGTTGTCGGAAAGATCAAGGAGCAGGTTAAAAACGAGCTTGGCTACGATTCGATCACCTTCTACGATAACGATATTTACGGCACCGGAAGCTCAATAGTTCCTATCCTCGACAAGGACGGAATGTTCGTCGAAGCTCAGAAGATGTACGACGCTATGAGCCCCGAGATCGGCGCCTTTATGAAGTCGATGCAGGAGGCTGAGGCGTTTGACGTTGAATCGCGCGACGGCAAGTGGGGTGGCGGATACTGCACGGTATTTGAAGATTACAAGCAGCCATTTATTCTCGCAAACTTCAACGGAACAACGGGCGACGTCGACGTTCTTACCCACGAATTCGGTCACGCATTTGCAATGAAGAAGGCGCTCGATAAGCCCGACTGCGAGCTCGGTATCGGCGGATCTGAAACCGCAGAATGTCATTCGATGAGTATGGAGTTTTTCTCTTGGCCGTCGATGAACGCGTTCTTCGGCGATGACGGAGACCGTTACCGCAGAAAGCATCTTATCTCGGCTCTCGACTTCATTCCTTACGGTGTTATGGTCGATGAGTTCCAGCATGAGATATATGAAAATCCTGACCTCACGCCCGCTGATCGCAAGAACGTTTGGCTGAATCTTGAGAAGAAGTATCGCCCGTACATGGACTACGATAATCTTCCCTATCTCTCCCTCGGTACACGTTGGCAGTATCAGATGCACATCTACGAATCGCCCTTCTATTACATCGACTACTGCCTTGCACAGACTGTCGCAATCGGCTTCCTCTGTGCTTCGCGCGAGAATTATGACAAGGCGCTTGCCGCTTACGTTGATTTTTGTCAGGCAGGCGGAGAAAAGTCCTTCCCCCAGCTTATCTCCGATGCAGGTCTCTCTAATCCCTTTGAGGACGGCGCTCTTGATAAGATGGCGGAAAAGACTCTCGCTATTATCAATTCGTTTAACTGATATAACAAAATCCCTCCGCTGTTCGGAGGGATTTTTCGTGAAGTGACAGCATTGCAGCCCGAGTAAGAACGGTGTTACATCGCTTTGTAACACCTCATCTGAGGCTCCGCCTCATAACTTCCCCCGCAGGGGGAAGACAAGACCGTACATGTTCTTCCCTATTATTTCTTACCTATTACCTAAAAAAGCACCTGCCGAAGCAGGTGCTTTTTGCTATTAAATTATCTTCTCTTCTTGGAAACAACAGCGATTCCGAGAGTTGCGAGTACGAGGAGTACTACTGCAGCGGAAAGGTTGTCGGAAGTACCGGGGTTAGGAATGGTAGAACCGAAGGATGTGATCGTGATATCGATATTACGGATAGCGATCTCAGCGTCGGTTGTTCCGCCCGAAACGTGGGAAGCAACAAACATAATGGTTTCGCCTTCCTTAAGAACAACGTGTCCGTTAAGGAGAGCATCCTCGTGCTTAGCTTCGGGAGTAAGCTTTGCGAAGGTATAGGTTGCAACAACCTCACCGTTTACGATTGCTTCGACCTTGTATACGTTACCGGTTTCTTCATCCTTAGGCCACATCTTGAGCTTAGTGAAGAGTCCCGAGAACTTATATGTACCGTTCGTGGGAGCGGTGAAGATGATAGCAGCAGACTCGCCGTCAGGACGAGGCGTCATATCCATAATAGCGGAACCGAGCTCGAGACCGTGTGTTCCTACTGTATTCGCGCGGTTAGCCTGAGATTCACAGAATAGCGACTTGCCGGTGCCGCCAACGAGCTTCCATCCCTTCCAGTCGCCCCAAGCGATACCTATTTCATCCTGAAGGGGATCAACGGTACCGTCGGGGAGGATTCCTGCGAACTTGAAGTAGTCGTTTGCCTTCTTCTCAACACCGAGGTCGAATGCGAACCTGTCGCCTATCTCAATCTTACGTACACCTTCGCCAACGTAGGTCACGTCGAAATTGTTAATACCGAGGTTAGAGTTACCGGGCTCGATGTTAGCCTCGTTCTGAGTATAAATTACCGAAAGCTCTTCGCCTGCAGAGAGGAATACGTTCTTAACGTCGAACTCAACGTCATTTACTGCCGACATTGCGGTTTTGGAAGCAAGTGCCTTGGAGGAGCTTGCTCTTACAAGAGTAATATCTGTAATAGAATCAGCAACGTCCTGATACTTTTTAGCCTTGAAATAAACGTTATAAATACCGTCTGCGGGTGCCTTGAATACGAGAACAGACTTATATTCGCCGCCGCATACCATATCGAAATACGGAACGTCGCCCTTTTCGGTCGTGTATACTACGTAGTTACCGTTGCCGCTCTTGCCCTGAATCCAGAATGCAGGATAATCCTCGGACCAGGATGCTCTTGCAGTCTGCTCAACGGTTGCAACGGTATCGGTTGCCTTGGAGCGTGCGGAAATATAGAAGAGCTTCGAGGTAGCCCTCTTCATACTGAGGTTAAGCTTAAATACGTCACCGGGCTTCGGAACGATAGGAGCCGAGGACTCTGTTCCGACGTAGGTTACGTCGTAGCTGTAAACAGCAAGATTGGAGTTACCGGGGATCTGGTTTGCTTCGTTAGAGGTATATACTACCCATATCTCGTCGCCAGCCTTAAGCTCAACGTCCTTAACGTTAAACGCGACTTCATTAACACCTGCCATTGCGGTCTTGGAAGCAAGAGGCTCGTTCTGACCCTTGACGACAATAGCGATATCCATAACGGATTCTGCTTTGTCCTGATATTTCTTAGCGGTGTAATTAATGTTGTAGAAGCCGTCTGCGGGAACCTTGAATGCAAGAACCGACATATAGTCGCCGCCTGATGTCTGGTCGAATATAGCATTAGGACCGGCAGCGCCCTCGGACTTATAAATAACGTAGTTTCCACCGGAAGACTCGCCTTCAACCCAGAATCCGGGATAATCGGAAGACCAAGTAGGCTTTGCGACCTGATCTACCTTAACGACCTGCTTATCGGACTTTCTGATAGCAGAAACGTAGTAACGGGAAGAGGTTGCCTTGCCCATATTAAGGTCGAGCTTATAGGTCAGACCTTCCTGAGGAACGTAGGTTCCGGGATCCTCTGCGCCGACATAAGTTACGTCGAAAGCAGCAACGCCGAAGTTGCAAGCGCCGTTTCTGGTATTGATCGCGCTGAGAGAAACAACAACCCAAACCTCTTCGCCTGCCTTAAGCTCGATACCCTTTGTGCTGAGCTCAACGGTAACAGCGCCTTCGTTACTGCAAACTTCATTTCTGGTTGCATAGAGCTCGGTCATACCGCCCTTTGCAAGAGCGATGTCGATATAAGCGCCTTCGGATGCAAGCTGATATTTATTTCCCTTGAAATAAACGTCATAGTAGCCGTCAGCAGGAGCCTTGAATGCGAGAACTGCATTGAAGAGCTTACCGCCCATAAGGTCGTACTGATAGTTCTTGTTCTCACCAACGTAGACGGTGTATCCGGTATTCGCCTTGTCTTCCTCGCCGTCATCTACCCAAAGAGCGGGGTAATCAACGTGCCAGGAAGCTTCCTTGGTTGTCTTGGTTTTGAACACCTGACCGTCCGCCTTGCGGATAGCCTTGAATGCGAAGCGTTCGGACTCACTCTTATCGAGAGAAAGGTCAACCGAATACTTTGTTCCCGCTGCAGGAGCTGCCGCTGATACTGCAACCGTAAGCATTGCGAGTACCATCGATGCTACCATAGCAAGCGAGAGCATTTTCTTGAATATTTTCATACTAACCTCCAAATTAGTTTGTTTTTTATTCTAACATATATTATAGTATATTTGGCACTCGCTTGTCAATATTTTTCGTTTTTTTGTTCATTGTGCATAGCATAGAAATAATTTGTTCATTTTTGTGTAACAAGTACAAAATAAACGCTATTTCTGTTGACAAATACATTTTACGGTGTTAAAATGTCATAAACGACTTTGAAAAGAGGCTAACAGATGAAAAACCTGCTGACTCTCGCGCTTGCGTTCATTCTTATCTTTACTTTCTCGATAAGCCTGACCTCGTGCGATGAAAAAGAAGTACCGTCCGGCGGAAAAACGACGACAGAGTCGACAACTACCGACGGTACGACGACAGATCCCGATACCACGACGGATCCAAATACCACAACGACACCCGGCACGACTACAACGCCCGATACGACCACCGAGCCCGATTCAACTACAAAGCCCGATTCGACAACTGTTCCCGACACGACCGAGCCTCATACTCACACAGATGGCGAATGGATAGTCGACAAGGAGCCGACAAGCACCGAAAAAGGTAAGCGTCATCAGGTTTGTGCGACCTGCGGTGAAACTCTCAAGGAGGAAGAGATACCCGCAAAGGGCGCTTTGAGATATGAGGTAAATGCCGACGGCAAGACCTGCAAGATCACCTCAAGCGGAACCTACAAGTCGAGTGATATTGTAATCGACGAATATATCGACGGCTACAAGGTCACGGCAATCGGCGAGTTTGCCTTTATGGAATCTTCCTTTATCACCTCGATAACGATCCCGAAGAGCGTTACGTCCATTGAAAGATACGCATTCTTTGATTGTAAGAACCTCAAGTCGGTTAAGTACCTCGGAACCGATGCTGAATGGGAAGGCGTTGCTATCGACGTAAAGAACGACAGCCTAACCGCTCTCAAGCCCAGCAAGACTGCGATCTTCACCAAATACTCCGCCATGTGCTTCGCTGTTTTGGGTCAGTTCTCTTCCGCGAACGACCTCAATGGCTGGGACGTTTTCAATCTCGGCGAGGTCAAGCATTACAAGGAATACACAGACAGAATCTACTTCGAGGAGTATGACGAATGGATGGAGGACGTTCCCGTCCTCGTTTACAAGGTCTCCGATCTTGATAAGCTTTCCACTTCCCTTTTCGGTCAAACCTACGATTATTCCGAAATTAACGCTCAGGCTAATGCAAGCGAAGGTCCGACCTTCGACTATTCCTACGACGCCGATAACAAGGAGATCCTTGAATATATGATCGGCGGCTGGGGCGGTGCCGAGGAACAGTACACCTTCAAGTACGATAACTACACCGAGATTTCAAAGGGCGAGTTCGAGGTCAACTATCACTACGTTGAGCAGATCTGGAGCGAAGAGGACTACGAGGTCATCGAGCGAATCGATACCGAGATCAAGGGCAAGATCATCGTCGAGCTCGTAGACGGAAATTACCTTATGAGATCGCATACCGTAACATATCCCGCAGAATAAACAGAACAAAAAACCGTTCCGAAATCGGAACGGTTTTTTTGTTGTTTCTCTCAGTGAGTAGAATAGTTCGGCGCTTCCTTCGTGATGCTGATATCGTGAGGATGAGACTCCTTGAGTCCTGCGCCCGTTATGCGGACGAAGCGTCCGTTTTCCTGAAGGTCCTTAACCGTAGGAGTTCCGCAGTAGCCCATACCTGCGCGGAGACCGCCCATAAGCTGGAATACGGTATCTGCAAGCGGTCCTTTGAAGGGAACGCGTCCTTCGACTCCCTCCGGAACGAGCTTTCTGTTGCCCTCCTGAAAGTATCTGTCCTTCGAGCCGTTTTCCATAGCGGCGATAGAGCCCATTCCGCGGTATACCTTGAACTGTCTGCCCTGATATATCTCAGTCTCTCCGGGGGATTCCTCACAGCCTGCGAGGAGGGATCCGATCATGATCGCATCGGCACCTGCGGCGATAGCCTTGGGAAGGTCACCCGAGTACTTGATACCGCCGTCGGCAATTACGGGGATGCCGTACTTGGTTGCAACGCAAGCGACGTCGTAAACTGCAGTTATCTGCGGCACGCCAATACCTGCGACGATTCTCGTCGTACAGATCGAGCCGGGGCCGATACCGACCTTGAGGGCGTCAGCGCCTGCCTTGATAAGATCCTCAGCCGCTTCAGCGGTTGCGATATTACCTGCGATAAGCTGGCAGTCGGGGTATGCAGCCTTGATATCTTTAACTGCCTTTATTATGTTTCTTGAATGACCGTGTGCGGAGTCAAGGCTGAGGAAGTCGGCGCCTGCCTCAAGAAGCGCGCCTGCGCGCTCAACGGTGTTTGCGGTAACGCCGATAGCCGCACCACAGATAAGGCGTCCCTTATCATCCTTTGCGGAGTTCGGGTAACGAGTTGCCTTCTGAATATCCTTAATCGTGATAAGTCCGCAGAGGCGGTTATCCTTATCAACGAGGGGAAGCTTTTCGACCTTACTCTTACTGAGTATCTTCTGTGCATCAGAAAGAGTAGTTCCTACGGGGGCAGTAATGAGGTTTTCCTTTGTCATTACCTCGTCTATCTTCATCGAATAGTCGGTGAGGAATCGCATATCGCGATTCGTTATAATGCCGACAAGCTTTCCGTTAACGCAAACGGGAACTCCCGATATCTTGTACTTGGACATGAGCGCCTCTGCCTCGAAAACATAGTTATCGGGAGAGAGGAAGAAAGGATTCGAGATTACGCCGTTCTCACTTCTCTTGACGCGAAGAACGTGGTCTGCCTGATCCTCAACAGACATATTCTTGTGAATTACGCCTGCGCCACCTTCGCGCGCCATTGCGATTGCAAGATCTGCCTCGGTAACGGTATCCATTGCTGCGGAAAGAAGCGGGATATTAAGCCTGATCTTCTGCGTAAGCTGTGTTGAAAGATCGATATCCTTAGGGAGAACGTCGCTCTTTGCGGGAATGAGCAGAACGTCATCGAAGGTCAATCCTTCAGGGCGGAATTTCAAATTGAAATCGGTATTTACCATAGCGTTATTTTTCCTTTCTTTTTGTCCGAAAAAGTACTCTTATTAACTCATAATTATAATACATAACTACGATTCTGTCAATAAGACATTTTCAAACAAATACTTTTTTGTCGAAAAAATATGATTTTCGACAAAAAAGCATTGAAAAATATGCAAAGGAATAGTATAATGAAAGTTGCATGCCCCATATTCTAATCAAACGAGGTCAAAGATTTTGAAAAGACTGCACATTTTTAATCCCGCTTCGGGAGTCAAGCACTCGCCGGAACTTCTAACAAAAGGAGCCGCAAACGGTGAAGAAAGCTACGTGACTACCTGTATTGGCGACGCGGAAAGATTCGTTTACGAAACCTGTCAAAGCCGCCCCGAAACGCATTTTGTCGTTTACGGCGGTGACGGAACGATAAACGAGGTCGTTTCGGGTATCGTTCGCGCAGGTGCCGGAGATAAGGCACTGTTTTCCGTTGTTCCTGCGGGAACGGGTAACGATTTCGTCAAGACCTTCCCCGAAAAGGATCGCGTGTATAACGTTGACGTTCTTAAATACGGCGACAAATATGCAGTCAATATCATAAATTTCGGCTTTGACAGCAAGGTCGTTATCAAGACCGCAAAGTATAAAAAGGCGTTCCCCGGAAGCGCGGCATATCTTGTCGGCGTTGCCGATACCTTCTTCCACAAGATCGGCGAAAGATGGCAGATCGAGCTTGAAAACGAGGACGGAAGCATTGAAAATTATGACGAGGATTTCACCCTTGCTCTTGCCGCAAACTGCCGTTACTACGGCGGCGGCTTCTACTCTGCCCCGCTTGCGTCATATAACGACGGACTTATCGATTTCATCGCCGTAAAAAAGGTAAATAGAGGTACGCTGCTCAACCTTATCGGCTCATACAAAAAAGGCACTCACCTCGACCCTGAGACGCGTAAGCCACGTGCCAAATTTGACAAACATATTATTTACCGCATCTGTAAGAAGATTATAATCAAGGGTATTAACACCCTTTGTTCTGACGGCGAGATCGAAGAAAGAAGAGAGGCGGAGATCTCGGTAATTCCGAACGCAGTCCGCTACGCGACCTGATAAAATGAAAAAGTATATTCTTGCCCTCGATCAGGGCACGACGAGTTCACGCTGTATCGTATACGATAAGCTTGGCAATAAGATCGGCGAAGCTCAAAGAGAGCTTCCTCAGATATATCCCCTGTCGGGTTGGGTAGAGCACGATCCCGAGGCGATATGGTCAACTCAGCTTTATGCCATTGAGGCTGCGGTTAAAAGGGCGGGGATCGATCCCGGCGAAATTGCCGCGATCGGCATAACCAACCAGCGAGAAACAACGGTTGTTTGGGATAAAAGAACGGGCAAAGCGCTTTGCAACGCAATCGTTTGGCAATGTCGACGTACCGCAAGCTACTGCGAGGAAATAAAAAAATCGGGATATGAACCGATACTGAAAGAAAAAACGGGGCTTATCGCCGATCCATATTTTTCACTTACCAAAGTAAAATATATTCTCGATAACGTTGACGGTGCGAAGGATCTGTCCGAGGAGGGAAACCTCGCTTTCGGCACAGTTGACAGCTGGCTCATTCACAAGCTGACAAACGGAAAGTGTCACGCGACCGACGCGTCAAACGCTTCACGCACAATGATGTATAATATACACGAGGGCAAGTGGGATAAGGATATCCTTGAGCACTTCGGTATCCCCGAAAGTATATTACCGAAGGTCGTTCCCTCGAGCGGATATATTGCTGACGCCGAAATATTCGGAACGGAGATCCCGATCTGCGGCGTTGCAGGCGACCAGCAGGCGTCGCTCTTCGGTCAATGCTGCTTTAAGGCAGGAGACGCGAAGAACACCTATGGCACGGGATGCTTCCTGCTTATGAACACGGGCGAAAACGCCGTCCTTTCCGAGCGCGGACTTCTTACAACTGTTGCATGGCAGATGGGCGACAAGCTGACCTATGCGCTTGAGGGTTCCGTCTTTATCGCGGGTGCCGCAATTCAATGGCTCCGTGATGGACTTGGCATTCTTGCTTCATCGTCCGACAGTGAAAAAATGGCGCTCGATATTCCGAATACCGACGGAGTTTATTTTGTGCCTGCATTCACGGGACTCGGCGCACCGCATTGGGATCCCGATTGCCGCGGACTGATCTGCGGGCTTTCACGCGGAACCGACCGCCGTCATATCGTTCGAGCCGCGCTTGAGTCGATGGCTTATCAAACCTTTGACGTTCTCACGCTTATGGAAAGCGAATCGGGGAAAGAAATCCCCGCGCTCCGCGTTGACGGTGGGGCATCGGCAAACGGATTCCTTTGCTCGTTTCAGTCAGACATTTCGAGCAAACCCGTAATCCGCCCGATCAATACCGAAACGACCTCACTCGGCGCCGCATACTTGGCGGGACTCGGCTGCGGTCTGTATTCCTCGCTTGAGGAAATCGAGTCGCTCAATAATAATTCGACGGTATTTGAGCCAAAAATGGACAAATCAGATAGAGAACAGTATCTGAATGGCTGGCTAAATGCGCTCAATAAGACAACTTTGAAATAAATTCACAAAAATCTTAGATAAATTTCACAAAAAGTAGTGACAAACTTAAATCTTTATGGTATAATATACTTGCAGAGGTAAAAACTCTGTAATATCCGTAAAGAGGTGAAAGTTTATATGAAGATCAACATTATCGGACGCAAGATCAACGTAAGAGAATCCTTTAAGGAAGTTGTTGAGAAGAAGCTTGCCAAGCTTGACAAGTACTTCAAGGACGATGCTTCCGCTTACGTTACGATGAGCATGGAAAAGAATGCAGAACGTCTTGAAGTAACTGTTACAAGCGGTGCACTTCTCTTCCGCGCTGAAGAAAGCGCTGATACCTTCGTAAACGCCCTCGATACCGCCGTTGACACGATCGAACGCCAGATCAGAAAGAACAAGACGCGCCTCGAAAAGCGTCTGCGCGAAGGAGCGTTCCGTGAGATAGGCGAGCAGCCCGAGGAGTTCGAAGAGACCTTCAACATTCGCGAGAAAACCTTCGTAATGAAGCCGATGACACCTGAGGAGGCAATTCTGCAGATGAACCTTATCGGTCACGAGTTCTTTATGTTCGAAAATTCCGAAACGGGAAACGCCGCTGTCGTTTATAAGAGAAAGAACGGCGGATACGGACTTATCAATCCCGAAAAATAAATAATCTTCCCCGCCGAGTGTAATGCTCGGCGGTTCTTTTTTATTTTGCGGGTATAATAATTGACACATTATAATTTATGTGTTATAATTATACGATACCACAAACGGGAAAGGAGGAGAGATATGTCGAAAAAGGGATTTAACACGTTTGATCTGAACGACGACTTTTGGGATATTGACGAAATGCTCCCGAAAAAGAAGCTCGGAGCGGTATTTTCAGAGGATACCAACGCAGTTGAGATCCACGTTAATTCGCAAAGTGAGCGCAAGGGTATGCCAATACCGAAAAACGACGGCTGGAATCAGCGCCTTAATGAAATGAGAAAATCCGATCCTTCTTCGACCGCTTCTGCTACTCCTTCCGACCGCCTCGAAAGAGCAAAGGCGGCGCTCAAGACTGCCGAGGCAAAGCATCTTTCTTATGCCGCCGCAGCCTACGGCGACAAGGAAGAAAAGAAAAACGAGCCGATTGAGATCTCCCCTTCCGACGAGCCGCTTTTCTCCTACTCTCCGAAGCGCAATCCGCTTATTGAGAACGTAACGGTTCGCCTCTGGCCCGCAAAATACTCCTTCTACGAGCAGTTCCGCAACAATGCCGTAAAATACTTTGAACGCGATGGAAAGGAATGCCCGCACGAGCCCTTCTTTTCCTTTACTCCGCAATACGTTCAGATGACGCGCCGACAGCTTGATTTTTACTTCTATTTCAGAAGCAAGGTGAGGCGGGGCGAAAAAATCAAAGCCGATTATTCCTATATCCTTCTTCTCGTTTATGAGATAATAAACGTCCCCGATCTTCTTCCGCCCGAAAACGGGCTCGATATTCTCGTTTTCCTTTGGGAAAGCTATCGGAAGGAGTTCCCGAAGCTCGACAGACACCTGAGCGAATGGATATGCGACTACTGCCTTATTCATAAGCTTGACGGCAGATACATTCCTCACACCTTAACCGGGGAGGCAGCAAGAGGCTGCTCGCTGAAGGAGTTTTACGTCGGTCTTGATGCCGTTGAGTGCTCGCCCTATGCCACGGCGCTGTTTTCTTATGCATCACTGTACAATTACAGGAACAGCAAGTTCATAACCGACGAAAACCGCGAGCTTTTTGATACACATATAAAAGCGGCGTTCATTCACGCCTTTACAAAGGCTGAAGAGGAGCATCTGACGGTCTTTGCGCCAATTGGCAAGGTCGCGATGACACCGCTCAAAGCCACAAGAGATGCATTTGTCGGAGCGCTTTGCGCGTACAGCGTAAAGCGGCGCATTGAGGTATCGTATCTTTCGGTCTCGCGCTCGGTAGAGCTCCGCTATGCAGTGACCGACGCAATAAAATTCGCCGAAAACAACGTTCGCGCGATGCTCGGAATACGAAGCCGTTTTCACACCCCGAACCTTGCTCTTCCATTGCGCCACGCGATCGAAGAATACTTCGAGCCGCTCAAGAGAGCGCATAAAAAGGAGCTGGTCAAGGAAGCGCCGCCACCCGAGTACGACGTTCTCTACGAGCCGATCAGTAACGACCTTTCCCTCTCCGATGCTAAAAATATCGAGGAGCATTCTTGGGTAACGACAGAGCTTTTGACCGAGGGGCTTGAGGAATACGAGCTTGAGGAAGCAGAAACGAAGGTTTTGACCGAGCATCCAACTGACGAAAACGATAACAACAGTGATAATAAAATCTCCAAGGCACTCGTGTGCCTTATAAACAACGATAAACAAGGCTTTATTGACCTGTCGCACGATATGGGGATAATCCCCGATGCCCTTTGCGAAGCGGTAAACGACCGCCTTTACGATACGCTCGGCGATATTGCGATCGAGCACTTTGACGACGATTTTACTATCGTCGTTGACTATATGGAGGAAATCAATCAATGGTTGAAAACACAGAAAAAATAACGGTACCCAAGAGAATACTATCGTCTCTTATACGCTCTATATCTGCAGGTGTCGTTCCGCGTCTCGGCGCGCCTTACATTGCAATCGGACGCGACGATGAGATTGCGGCGCTTCTTTCTGACCTTAATCAGGTAAGCGAAGGCGGCTCTGCCATGCGCTTCCTTATCGGTAAATACGGAAGCGGCAAAAGCTTTCTTATGCAGCTTATGCGCGGTTACGCGCTTGAACGCGGCTTCATTACCGCCGACTGTGATCTTTCTCCCGAAAGAAGGATCTGCGGAAGTAAGGGCGCGGGAATCGCGACCTACCGCGAGCTGATCCGAAATCTATCCTCAAAGACCTCGCCCGAGGGCGGTGCCCTTTCAGGCATCATTTCGAAGTGGCTTTCTTCTCTTATGACCGAGGTGGCTTCCGAGGGCATATCGCCGAACGATGCCTCCTTCACGGTTGAGGTGACGAAGCGAGTTTACGCAGTGACCCGCGAGCTTGAAAACAACGTTGGCGGATTCGATTTCGCTTACGTAATAACCGAATACTACCGCGCGTCGATTGAAAACGACGACGAGAAAAAGAGCCATGCTTTAAGATGGCTCAGAGGCGAATATGAAACCAAGACCGAGGCTCGCCGCGATCTCTCGGTAAACTCGATAATCGACGATGACAGCTGGTATGATTATATAAAACTCTGGGCGGAATTTGGCCGCAAGATCGGATACGAAGGGCTTGTGGTATTTATCGACGAGTGCGTAAATCTCTATAAGATCTCAAACCGCATCTCACGCGAAAACAATTACGAAAAGATCCTTTCGATGTTCAACGACACCTTGCAGGGTAAGGCAAAGGGACTTGACATAATCATGGGCGGCACTCCGCAGTTCCTTGAGGACACAAGACGCGGTCTATTTAGCTATGAAGCGCTTCGATCCCGTCTTACCGACAGCCGATTCGGGAGTGACGGCTACCGTGACCTTATGGGTCCTGTGATCCGTCTGCGCCGTCTTTCGGACAACGAACTTTACGCGCTCATCACACGTCTTACCAAGCTTCACGGTCAGCATTTTTCCTGGGAGCCGAGAGTTACCGACGATGATCTTGAAAGCTTCCTTAGATCCTCGCTTTCTCGAGCGGGTGCTGACGTTATGATAACTCCCCGTGAGATCATACGCGACTATATGACGATGCTTAATATTCTTCTGCAAAATGCCGAGATCAAGGCATCCGACGTTATCGGAAAGATCCCCGAGGGGAAAACGGAAAGCAAGTCGGCACCCGTCGAAAAGCGTCCGATCTTTACACTTTCCGATATTGAGCTTTAACGGAATATCATAATCATTCCGCCGAGTATTACGGTAATAGCAAAAACGCGCTTGACGAGCTTCAGCTTCAGTCTTGTAAGCAAAAACGCACCGAGTGCGCCACCGATTGCGGCAGGCAAAACGTATCGGAGTGCAATGCCGAATGGCAGGTTTCCATTAAGCTGATATATTGCTGCTGAGACAAGTGCAAACGATGCAGTTATCAGTACCGTCTGCGCAAACACATTCTTTTTGTTTTTCATAAGAAGTGAAAGCGCAAAAATCAGCACGACTCCCCCTCCTGCACCAAAAAAACCGCTGACGAATCCTGAAATACCACCTATAAGCAAATATTTTACCGTTTTATTCACCTTTTCATCTCCTTTTTTATTCCCTACTTGTCATTTTGAGAAAAATCTGTTATTATATTTATGGTAGATCAATTTTGGAGGAACTATCCTTGAGCATATTGTCTGCCATTATCTACGGTATAATACAGGGAGCATCGGAATTTCTTCCGATATCAAGCTCCGCTCATCTTATGATAGCACAGCACTTTTTGGGCGGTAATATCGAAGCCGATTATTTTACCTTTGATATTCTACTGCACCTTGCAACGCTGTTATCTGTAACCGTCTTTTATATAAAAGACATTCTGCCTCTCTTCCCTGCTTTTTTCAGAGTTATAAGAAAAACGCTTTGCGGAAAGCTTCGCTTATGCGATTGTGATAGCAACGAAAGGCTCATCGTTTTGCTGTTTATCGCATCGTTTCCGTTGCTGCTTGTTCCGCTTTTCGGTGACAAGGTTGAAAACATCGGAATCGGTGCTACCGCGCTGCTTCTTATTCTGAACGGCATTATCCTATTTTTGAGCGATATAATTCCAAAAGGAAATAAGGACATCTGCTCTGCAAAGCCCAAAAATGCACTTTTTATAGGGCTTACGCAGCTTGCCGCAGTCTTTCCCGGACTATCGCGTTCGGGAACGACAATAAGCGCGGGACGGCTATCGCGGTTTGAGCCTGAATTTGCAGTTAAATTTTCTTTTCTCATGTCAATTCCCGCCGTCATCGGTGCAAATATATTCAAGCTTGGCGACGTAGTATCTACTCCAATACCAAGAGGAGATATAATTCCTTACACCATCGGAATGCTTTTTGCCGCGCTTGTCGGTGTTCTATCGATGAAGCTGATTCAAGCGCTGACAAGAAAATCCAGCTTCAAATTCTTTTCACTTTACTGTATCGCGGTTGGAATAACCGTTTTATTCTTCAGATAAGGATGTGTTAAAATGCCTGAACAAAGAAAAACTCAGACACAAAAAAAGAAAGTCGAAAAGCCGAAAAGACCGACTGCTGACGCTGTCGATCATATCGACCGCCCGATACATCAGATACTCCCATACATAATCGGAGCACTTTCTGTATTTCTGCTTTTCTGCTTCATTGCAGTCAAGCTTACGGGATTTATCGGCATCGGTCTCCGCTGGTTGTTTTACGGACTCTTTGGAGGAGCCGCGCTCGTTCTTCCGTTCCTCGGATTCATGCTTGCGCTCTTTTGGAGAAAAAAGCTTCGCAAGAGTGTAGCTTCACTTGTAGCGTTTGCTATTTGGCAGTCGGTATTCTTCGTGTTTCTTGCCGCTCTTATCCACATTTGGAGCAAGGGAAGCATAACGTTTAACCCCATCACGCTTTTCGATCAGGGACTCCATCTCCGCGGATGCGGTGCTCTCGGCGGGTTCCTCGGAGTTTGTATATACAAGCTCACCGGAAGCATCGGAGTACATATTATAGGTCTGTCCGCGATACTCATTTTCGGACTTCTTATGTTTGGACTCACTCCCACTTCGATAGTCCTTTACATAAGATACTTCATTCACGAGGCAAAGGAAAAGAACGAAAGAAAGATAATTCAGAAGGAAAACGAGGAAAAGGTCACGACCTTCAAGCCGAAGAGCAAACCGACCGTAATTACCGAGGAAGAGGAAAACTACGCTACAGTCAAGCCCGATCCGTACGACAGACATCACTTCGAGCCCGACGTTCCGATCGACGGCACGGGCAAAAAGGAAAGCGGCAAGCGTCTTCCCGAAAACGAATACGAGTCTACTCCCGTCCGTGAGGATCTGTTTACCCCCGACGAGGAGGAGGACGAGCCTCCCTTTGATGCAGCTGTCAAGACTGAGACTGTTTCCGCTACCCGTGTAGTCAAGAAATCGGTTCCCGATTTTGAGGGTGACAGCGAAAAGGCTGACCTTCAGGGCATCTTCGGCGAAAGTGCGAATATGGAGGTAATTAACCGCTTTGCCGACGAGCACGAAAGAAAGAATCTCGAAAAGTCGCTTGAAAATGCCGACTCTTCGATTGAAATAACGAGAACCCCCGTCGAGGAGGCTCCGATCGAAAAGAAGGAATATCAGTTCCCGCCGATCTCGCTTCTCAGAATCGACAAGACTCCAAAAAACGAAAACATTCGCGACGAGCTTCAGACGAATGCAACCCGCCTTGTCGATACGCTTAAGAGCTTTAAGGTCAGGACAAGGATCGTCAACGTGTCACGCGGCCCCGCTATAACCCGTTACGAGCTTGCCCCTGAGGAAGGTGTGCGCGTTCGCCAGATAGCCAATCTTGTCGACGATATCGCGCTTAACCTTGCAACGACCGGTGTTCGAGTTGAAGCGCCGATTCCCGGTAAGGCAGCTGTCGGTATCGAGGTACCGAACAAGACCGTTTCGACTGTTTATCTCCGCGAGCTTATCGAGACCGAAACCTTTGCAAAGGCAACGAGCAAGTTGAATGTATGTCTCGGCGTTGACGTTGCGGGCGAGCCTGTGTTCCTTGACATCGTCAAGATGCCTCACCTGCTCATCGCGGGTGCTACAGGTATGGGTAAATCGGTATGTATCAACAGTATCATCACTTCCCTTTTGTACAAGGGAACTCCCGACGAGATCAAGCTGATTCTTATTGACCCCAAGAAGGTCGAGCTTAATATCTATAACGGGCTTCCGCACCTTCTCGTCCCAGTAGTTTCCGACCCCAAGAAGGCGGCGGGAACGCTTCAGTGGGCGGTTACCGAAATGGAACGCCGCTTCGAGCTTATTGAGGAGGTCGGCGTCCGTGACGTTAAGAACTATAA
This sequence comes from Eubacteriales bacterium, assembly GCA_045540115.1. Lineage (GTDB taxonomy): Bacteria > Bacillota > Clostridia > Oscillospirales > CAG-272 > Colimorpha_A. Next base: position 16,531 of record JAZQGR010000075.1, on the reverse strand, counting down.
TATCGTAACCAAGGACGATCCCGAAAAGGAATTTCTCCCTCAGATCGTAATAATTATTGACGAGCTTGCAGACCTTATGATGACAGCACCTGACGACGTTGAAGCGTCGATCTGCCGTCTTGCACAGAAGGCAAGCGCTGCTGGTATGCACATCATAATCGGTACACAGCGTCCCTCCGTTGACGTCATCACTGGTCTTATCAAAGCAAACGTTCCCTCCCGTATCGCTTGTACCGTTGCTTCGCAGACCGACTCCCGAGTCATTCTCGATATGGCAGGTGCCGAAAAGCTTATCGGTCGAGGAGATATGCTCTATGCTCCCGTTGGTGCGGCAAAGCCGAGACGAGTTCAAGGTGCATTCGTAAGCGAGAGCGAAGTCGAATGTGTTGTTTCCTTCATCAAGGAAGAAAACGGAGACGTTTCTGAATATAATTCCGACATTATCGCAAGCATAGACCGTGCCGCAGCTACCTGCGGAAGCGGAAAGAAAGGTTCATCGGGCGGCTTCGGCGTATCCGACGACAATGCTGGCGAGGGGGGAGACCCGATGCTCCGCGCCGCTATCGAGCTTGCGCTTGAGAGCGACAAGATCTCGACATCTCTTATCCAGAGACGCCTTTCCCTCGGCTACGGAAGAGCCGCAAAGCTCATCGACGAGATGGAAAAACGCGGTTACGTTTCGCCCCCAGAAGGTCAAAAGCCGCGCCGCATACTCATAACGCGTGAGCAGTATATGGAAATGGTAATCAATCGAAGTGAGGAGCTTCAGTAATATGTCACTGCGCACCGATCTTGAAAGAGTCGCACCCGATCATTGGGAAAATGAGCGTGTTAAAATTAAACCGCTTGAAACCGAAGCAGATCTGATATATGCTGCACACGAATGCGAGTTAACTGATGAACAAAGGGACCTTGTAAGCCCCATTTGGTTTTCTGTCGGCAGAGCGTATTTGTTCCGTGACGATTTTTACCCATGTATAATATACAATAAAAGTAATGATCGTATTGGTTATATATGTTTCGGCAAGTGGTTAGGCAGTGATGCTTACACGTGGAGCTACTTTGTCGACAAACGCCAACAAGACAAGGGCTACGGCAAGGCTGCAGCCAGCTTGGCTATCCAAATATTAAAGGAAGCCAGCCCCGCTATTCCGATAAAGCTTGCAACGGAAGAAAGCAACATCAAGGCGCAAAACCTGTATACCTCGCTCGGTTTTGAAAAATCAAATGAAAAAGACGGCGATGACCCAGTCTACAAATTATAAACAGAATCCCCCGACAGACATTATCTGTCGGGGGATTCTTCTATCAATTAGTTAAGTTTTACACCTCGGGATATACTATATCTATAGGCTTGCCCTTTGCCGCAGACTCGACTGTCGCACAACAAACCGAAACGGTATATGCGCCCTCGGCGGAGCTGACAAGGATCTCCTTATCTTCAATAAGCGACGTAATGAATGCGTCGATCTCTGCCGTGATATTATGGTCGTTTATATCAACGGGGAGCTCCTTTGGAGCCGTGTAATCCTTGCCTTCGAAGAGTGTGAGTGTTGGCGACTTATTATCGCAAATGATCGTACCCTCGGTTCCGTAGAATACAGATCTCATTGTGTAATTTCTCTTGCAGCCTATCGAAGCGAATACCTTTCCCATTACGTCATTCGGGAATTTATAAATTGCGATGGTGCTGTCGTTTACGGGCCAGTCGGTGAGGTTCTTGTGATTTGCGTGAGCGTAGACCTCGGTCGGATTTCCCGCGATCCAGCGAAGAAGGTCTACAGCATGGCATCCTCCGCCAATAAAGCCCTCGCGCTCGGGGCAAACGCGCCAGCTATTATATCCGCGGCTATTGATGTAATTATGTGCGTACTCGCTCTCAACGAAGAAAAGCTCACCGATCCTTCCCGATTCAACGAGCTCCTTTGCCATAACGAATGCGGGAGTATATCTGCACACCTGACCGATCATAAGTCGTCTGCCGCTCTCCTTTTCGGCACGTCTCATCTCGGTGCATTCCTCTACGGTGAGCGCCATCGGCTTCTCGCAAAGAACGTCCTTGCCTGCACGAAGAAACGCCACGGTCATTTCAAGATGACACATATCGGGTGTGACAATTACTGCCGCATCAACATTTGGATCGTTCACAAGCTCGCGATAGTCTGTAACCGCGATTGGAACGTTATAATCCTCTTTGCATTTAACAAGGCGGTCATCTGTCGCGTTGTCGCAAATTGCGTAAAGAGTTGCCCCCTCTCTCTTGATAACGCCTTCCATATGCCTTCTTGCCATTCCGCTGCAGCCGATTACTGCAATATTCAAATTGTTTTTTGACATTTCTATTGCTCCTTTCGGAATTTTATGTTATAATGATAGCAAATATCGAGAAACCATACAACAGGAATTTGTTTGTTGTTTTCTTCAATTTGTTTGATAGGTGTTTTTTATGAGTTCACTGAGAATCAAAACCGACGAGCCCGTCGTGCTCTACTGTGAGAATGAAACCGACCTTCCTCCCGGTATAGTTTACGGACCTGTTGTAAGAAATGTCTACGTTTTCGAGACCTGCGTAAAAGGCGGCGGCTCAGTAATCATAAACGGCAAGAAATTCCCCGTCAAGGCGGGAGACTGCTATATTCTTCTGCCCGGCGATTCCATCATTCATACCGCAGACTTTGAGGATCCGCGTCAAGGAATATGGTGTACCGTCGGCGGAGTTGCGGTCGGAAGATATCTAAAAAAGGCGGGGATCACGTCAAGCACGCCCTTTGCTCCTCCCGAGGTCTTCAACGAGCTTTACTCCTGCCTTGAAAAAATGTTCAAAATATGGGAGTCCCAGGAGGGCGGAAGAAGCCTTCGGCTGACGGGATGTGTCTATGAGTTTCTCAGTATCCTTTATAAAGACAAAAGAATACAGGCATCGAGCGACGAATGGATCGACAAGGCGCTCGGAATTATCGAATCAAGGTTCAATGAGCTTTATACCGTCAGCGATATTGCCGAGGCAACGGGGCTTGAGCGCGCGTATTTTTCGACACTCTTCAAATCAAAGCTTGGACTTTCCCCTCACGAATATCTCTCCTCATTCAAGCTGAAAAAGGCAAAGGCGCTCCTTGAGGACACGTCGGCTTCTGTCGGAAGCATTGCGGAATCGGTAGGCATTCCGCAGGAGAATTTCGCCAGAGTATTCAAAAAGGAATACGGTATAACTCCGCTTGAGTACAGAAAAAAGAATAAACAATAATAAAAAGCAGAGCTTTCGCTCTGCTTTCGCTATTTCAATTCAACAACGGTAACTCCGCCGTCGCCCTCGCCGTAAATGCCGGCGCGGAAGCTTTTTACGCGCGGATCGTTTTTAAGGTGTCTTTTAAGCGCGTCACGAAGTGCGCCTGTGCCTTTACCGTGTATGAGCGTAACGCTCTTTATATTCGCCATAATTGCCTCGTCGAGGTACTTATCGGTCATGAACCATGCGTCATCTCCGTACTGACCGCGCAGGTCAAGCGATGAGGTGAACGTCTTATTGAGCGTTGCCTGATACTTCGATGCGGCGATACGCTTTTTATCGGCGGTCGTGACCTGCACCGCTTCTTCGATCAGCTGCAAATTCTTCAGATTGCTTCTGATATTCATGAAGCCGACCTGAACCGTTACGTTACCGTTTTTATCCGGATCTGCGGTCAGCATTCCCTCCTGACCAAGGTTGACAATCTTCACCGTGTCACCCTTTTTAAGAGGTCTTGGCAGCTCGTAGTCTTCGTTTCCGCCATCCTGAACGGGATTAACGCTGTCCGAGGCATCGCGAAGCGTCTTTCTGATATCGCGGCGTCCCGCTTCAAGCTTCGCGCCGAAGCTTTCCTTATCCTTCTGGCGCTTGATCTTTTCAAGCTCGTCCATAACGTATTCGCTCGTTATCTTCGCGCTCGTTATTATCTGCTCCGCCTTTTCGATATTCTTTTCAAGCTGCTTTTCCGAGGCAAGCAGACGTGATCTCATCGCCTTTTCCTGCTCGTCGCGGTATTTTTCAAATTCCGCACGCTCACGCAGTGCCGCGTCGCGCTCGCGCTCCGCCTCGATTCGGCGGGCTTCAAGCTCTTCTATGACCTTTTCAAAACGCTTATCGTCGGTCGAGATCTTTGCCTCCGCCGCCGATATAATATCCTCAGAGATACCGAGCTTGCGCGAAATCGCAAAGGCGTTAGATTTACCGGGGGTGCCAATTATCAGTCGGTAGGTCGGGCGCAGAGTTTCGATATCGAACTCGCACGATGCGTTAGTTACACCCTCTGTTTCGAGCGCGTATGCCTTTATTTCCGCGTAGTGAGTTGTTGCACAGCAAAGAGCTCCAAAGGAGCGCACCTTTCCGATTATCGCCATAGCGAGCGCCGCGCCCTCCGTCGGGTCGGTTCCTGCGCCAAGCTCATCGAGAAGAACGAGAGATCGGTCGGTAACGCTGTCAAGTATATCAACGATATTTACCATGTGTGACGAGAAGGTCGAAAGCGACTGCTCGATGCTCTGCTCGTCCCCTATATCGGCAAGTACGGAATCAAATACGGATAGCTCCGCTCCGTCCTCACAGGGTATATGAAGCCCTGCGTGCGCCATAAGTGTAAGCAGTCCGACTGTCTTCATACAGACGGTCTTACCGCCCGTATTCGGGCCTGTAACAATCATAGTATCGTAATCGTATCCGAGCTCGACCGAGATCGGGACGACCTTCTTTTTGTCAATAAGCGGGTGCCTTGCTTTTTTATAGCTAAGGCGCGAGTTGCCGTCAACGATTTTCGGCTCGGTTGCGTTCAATCTGTACGAAAGCTCACCCTTCGCGAATATGAATCCGAGCTCGGTAAGCACGTGATAATTGCCGATAATGACTGAGCTTTGCTCTGCACACATTGCAGAAAGCTCCGAGAGTATTCTCTCAATTTCGTGCTTTTCGCGGCTTTCGAGCGCGCGAAGCTCGTTGTTCGCGTCAACGACCGAAAGCGGCTCTATAAAGAGCGTTGCGCCCGACGCAGAGGTGTCGTGAACGAGTCCCTTGATCTCATTTTTATACTCCGCCTTGACGGGAACAACGTATCTGCCGTTACGCTGTGTTACTATGTTTTCCTGAAGATATTTTCCGTAAGCTCCGCTTACGTATTTATTAAGACTTTCCTTGATCTTGTTGTTTTCAGATTTGATTTTTCTTCTTATATCCGAAAGCTCGGGCGACGCCTCGTCAGCGATCATATCCTCGGCGATAACAGTCTTCGTTATCTTATTTTCAAGCATCCTGTCGGTCATGAGACGCGCAAAATGCTCATTCAGTGACGGATATGCGTTTATATCGTTACGGTCGCCGAAATAATAATCGTAAAGGTGTCTGCTTGACGCCATAAGCGCGGCGGTATCAAGAAGATCCTTTGTGCTCATCGTTCCGCCCTTTTCGGCTCTTTCTATCGCGTCGGTAACGTCACGGACCGAGCCAAACGACGGAAAGCCCTTTGCGGCGATCATATTCTTCGCGTCCGTCGTCATAGAAAGGCGCTTTCTTATCATATAAGCGTCGCTGTCGGGCGTCAGGCGCGCAGAAAGCGCCCGTGCGCCGTCTGTCGGCGAGCAATCCACGAGCATTGACAGTATCTTATCAAATTCAAGGGTCTTTATCGCCTTTGAAAAGTTTGACATTGTTTTATCCTTATATATCCAGTTTCTTTATGTTTTTGTAAAAATCAAGTGTTTTGAAGCCGCGTTCAAGGTGATTCGTTAAATATCTTTCGCAAACGCGGCAAAACTGCTCAAGCTCATCGTCTTCAAGCTTGAATGAAAAAATTCTCTTGCTCGGCGAGCCGATAACGTATCGCATCGCGGCAAGAACAGAGCGAGAAAGCGGAATTATCATCAGCGCTTGTCCTTCGCTTTTTCGAAGCTCAATATCCTCGTCAGATCCGAAGCAGTCTCCGCAGCGAAGCGAGCCGTTCATCACGTCGAGATAAAATATATCGCTCTCCTGCTTTCCGCAGAGGGGGCAAGCGGTGAGGTCAGGACAAAAGCCGTTCAGCGCCATACAGCGAAGCTCAAACACCGCCTTTATAAAATCGGTATCGGTATCCTCGCGGCAAAGCATATAAAGCGTATTCAGGGCAAGCGAAAGAGTTTCCTCGCCGTTCTCGTTTTCAACGCTGACCTCGCCGCAAACGTCTGCTATATACTGCGAAAGCGCGAAGCGGTCAAGTGAAGATCGAAGCTCGAAAAACTGCTGTATCAGCGCCGCCTCGGAGAGCGTATAGAATCCGTTACGCTCCTTGACGGTAAATTCACTGTAGCATAGGAGCTGGCTTGACGCGCTGTTCTTGTTTTTCAGGCTCTTTCCGCCCTTGAAAAGCACAGTCATTCTTCCCTTTTCAGCAGTCAGAAGCGTCAGCAGCTTATCGTTTTCACCGTAATCGCTTTCGCGTATTACGAGCGCGGGAAAACTCGTTAACTCTTGTTTCATATTAAAGATCGTTCTTGTTAAAGCCGAAGTTTCCGAGATTGACGACGTCGTCGCGCCAATTAGTCTTGACCTTTACCCAAAGATCAAGGAATACCTTCGTTCCGAAGAAGCTTTCGAGATCCTCTCTTGCATAGCTTCCGATCTTCTTGAGCTGTGCGCCCTGCTTACCGATAATGATTCTCTTATGCGCCTCGCGCTCGCAGAATATTTCGGCTCTTATGCGGAGAAGCTTTCCTTCCTCCTTAAATTCCTCAATAACAACGGCAGTTCCGTGCGGGATCTCATCGTCGAGGGTGCGGAGGAGCTTTTCTCTTATTATTTCGGATGCGATCTGTCTTTCGGGCTGATCGGTTATCTCATCCTCGCCGAAGAACCAATCGCCCTCGGAAAGGAAATTCTCGGCTTCGGATAGAACCGTATCAACGCCCTTATTATTCTGCGCCGAGATCGGCACTATCGAGACGAAGTCGTAAAGATCCTTATACTGAATGATCGTATCGCCAACCGCCTCACCGTTTACCTTATCGGTCTTGTTTATAACGAGGATCGCGGGCAGCTCGCGCTTTCCTATTCTCTCAATAATATTCTTCTCGGTCGGTCCCGGAGCTACTCCTGCCTCGACTACGAAAAGGCAAGCATCGACCTCGCCTATCGTATTCGAGATGGTCTTCACCATATAATCTCCGAGCTTGTTTCTGCTCTTTATCATACCGGGAGTATCGAGGAAAACAAACTGATCCTCGCCGCGCGTAAGTATGCCCGTTATACGCGTTCTTGTCGTCTGCGGCTTCTTTGATACGATCGCGATCTTCTCTCCGAGCATTGCGTTAAGAAGCGTAGATTTTCCGACGTTCGGGCGTCCGAGTATTGCTATAAATCCTGTTCTCATAATTATATCCTTATCTTCCCAATCCTATTGTTTTGAGTATTTCTTCCTGTTTAAAAAACATCTCTTTTTCGTCAGCTTCCGATATTTCGTGATCGTAGCCGAGGAGATGGAGCATTGAATGAACCGTCAGAAACGCGACCTCGCGCTCAAAAGAGTGTCCATACTCGTTTGCCTGCTCTCTTGCTCTTTCAAGCGAGATCACGATATCGCCGAGCGCGTCACCGTCACTTGCATCCGCCAGCTCTTCCTTTTCGAAAAGCGGAAAGGAAAGCACGTCTGTTGCGCGGTCGATATTTCTGTGAGCGGCGTTCAGCTCTCTTATTCCCTCGTTATCGGTAAAGGTGACCGAGACCTCCGGGATAAAGCCAACCATTTCGTATTCAAGCGCCGCCTTTACCGCGCGGCGGGTCAGGGCGCGAAGTGACGGGGTTATCGTCTCGATCTTCTGTTCATTTCTTGTAAAAACGTCCGCTTTGGCGCTCATTCATCTTTTCCTGTCTTTCTTTATCGTACTTTTCGTATGCCAGTATTATCTGCTGAACGAGACGGTGTCTGACTACGTCGCGCTCTGTGAAGTGGTGTATCGCTATGTCGTCGATACCGTCGAGAACGTGGATCGCCTCAACAAGACCGCTTTTCATTCCTCTCGGCAGGTCTGTCTGCGTAATATCTCCCGTTACTATCGCCTTTGAATTTGAGCCGAGTCGGGTGAGAAACATCTTCATCTGCTCGGGCGTCGTATTCTGCGCTTCGTCGAGAATAATAAACGAATCGTCAAGCGTTCTGCCTCGCATATAAGCAAGCGGAGCAATTTCAATTACGCCTTTTTCGACGTTTCTCTGATAATTTTCAGAGCCAAGCATCTCGAAGAGCGCATCGTAAAGAGGGCGGAGATAGGGATCGATCTTATTCTGCAGATCTCCCGGAAGATATCCGAGCTTTTCACCCGCTTCAACTGCAGGACGGGTGAGGATTATTCTGCTTACCTGCTTTGCGCGAAGCGCCTTTACCGCCATAGCGACCGCGAGAAACGTTTTACCGGTTCCTGCGGGGCCTATTCCCATCACTATCGTATTCTTCTTTATCAGGTCAACGTATCTGCTCTGACCGACGGTCTTTGCCTTTATCGGTTTTCCACGAGTCGTGATACAAATACAGTCGCCGTCGAAGCCCGACAGCTCCTCGTTTTTGCCGTCACGCACCATTGAAATAACGTAATCAACGTTCTGCGAGGTAATATTGTTATTTAGCGATGCGATCTTCTGAAGATATTTCAGCGCCTCAGTTGCACTGTAAACCGATACCTCGTCGCTGCCCGTTACGGCAATTACGCTTCCTCCCGCGATCTCGCTGTCACGCGTTGTAAGGCGTACGCCGAAGCTGTCCTCTATTCTTTTTGCATTACAGTCAAGGCCGCCGAATAGCATCGCGGTCTGCTCGATACTGTCAGTTTTTACGATTTTTTCAGCCATTTTTTACCTCTATACAAGTCCTATCGGAGTCTCGCGTCCGATATCGATTATACATTCAACTTCCCAAGTCAATTCAAGCACTCCGTCCTCAAGCGAGCTCTCGACGGTCTTGCTTAACATTTCCGCGCCGCTCATTGCCGAAGCATATAAAAGTGCCATTTCCTTTTCGGCAATCTTCAGAGCCTCATCCTCGGTATAGGAATATCCGACCTCCTCCGTAAGAAGCGCGTATTCATTCACAACGGTAACGGGGAGAGGTATGTGCCAGCGTTCATCAAGTCTTTCGAAAAGAACGACTCGCTTGCTTTCCTTTATTATATCACACTCTTTACCTAAAATGCTACTATTTTCTTTAAGTTTAATTGATTTTCCGAAGAAAATAAGCGTCTTTTTTGCTAAAATCTTGTCTTTAACCACGTTTTTCACGCCGCTTAACGGTATCTTCACCGAAAAATACCGTTTTGTGAGCGCATAAACGCTTCCCTTGGCACGAGTCAACATAAATTTTCCCGTATCGATTCCCTGCCCTATCTCAACGATACCGCTGATTAGAAGCTGTCCCTCGGTAACAGGATCGCCCGCCTTTACGCAAACCTCGCCGTCGATGGTTTCGGTGCGCACAATAATACCGTCTGAGGCGGCAACGATATTTGACGGCGATCCGTTATCGCTTTCCCCCTTGGCATCTCGCTCAATGAGCCTGACGCGTGCTGAGGTACCCTCCATGTTCACCGATATCCACGCCACGTTTTGGTTTTCAAGCACGAACTGATGGCAAATATCGTAAAAATCAACGTTGGGAATGTGAGTTCCAACCGAAAAGCCGAGCTTGTCAAGGGTATTTATGACCTCAGAGTCCGATATGTTTTCGTTTCCGTCGACCGTAATATCCCAAACGTAGCCCGTTGACATTTTTGTCAGAATAAGGAAAACAAGGATTCCGACGATCATACCGTAACGGTGTCGGTATCGATAGAGAAAATACGGAAGTCCCTTTCTTTCATGCAGACGGAAAACGCTCGGATCAATCAGCTGTATGAGGCTTTTATATTCGAGCTCGGTGACAGTAAAGCTGACCCTGCCGTTATTTTCCATTGCATCTGCGTATTTTATGCCTTTTTTTGCCATAACCGTGACAATATTCGAAAAGGTTCTTTTGGGGCATGACAGACGCCTGTATCCCGTAAATAACGCAATAAGCTTTCTTAACATTGCTTACCTCCGAGTGTGACCGACAAAATTTCTCCCGATACCAAGGCTGTGTTTTCACCGTATGAGGAAAGAGTAAGACAACGTCCGACTACGTTAAGCTCATAGTCCTTCGTCAGCAAAGCAACTCTTTCTTGCGAGTAATCAATTATTCTTCGACAGCCGTTCACCTTGACAGTCGTATCAGACACGATCTCAATATGGCTGCCGCCGAGCGAATCCTCGGGCAGATCTGCAAGCTGCATTAATCGGTTTTTAAGCTTCATATAGAATATCTCCCGCTTTAAATTTATATAGTATAATAAAATATGCGGAAAACGGGAGCATAATTCATGGTTAAGAGAAGGTCGGTATTCGGTTATGCGGTATTACTCTTCATATTCCTTTTCACAGTCTTTTCCGACGTTGTCGCACGCTCGGCGCTTGACGGAATGCTCCTATGTGCAAAAAGGCTGATACCTACGCTCTTTCCCATGATGGTTCTGACGGGAATCGCGCTCCGCTCGGGAATATTCAATGGGCTTACGAGGATCGGTGACAAGGTGTTATCTCCTCTTTTCGGCATAGATGGAAAATACATATCCTCGTTTCTTATCGGGATCATCGGCTCTGCACCGACAGGCGCAATAGCAGCAAAAAAAATCGGAAGCAACACAGAAAGTGATTCCGAAAAAGCAAGCGCAATGCTTCTTTCGTCATTGGTTTCGTTCGGCTTTATTTATTCGGTAGTCGGACTGGGACTGTTGAATAACGGAAAGCGCGGAATCGCGCTGTTTATATTTCAGCTCCAGTCGGTGATGATAACCGCTTCGATAATAAAGCCTAAAAAGAGACAGACTGCAAAACCGTATACGGCAGAAATGAAAGCCACTAAGCTATCCGTCGCAGTTGCTTCGTCAATACGCGACGCGGCTGCAAATATGCTTCCCGTCTGCGGAAGCGTGATATTCTTTTCAGCACTTTCGGGCATCGTTGTTTCTCTGCCGATCAATAAAGGCTTCAAGCTTTTTGTCTGCCCATTTTTGGAGCTTGCTTCGGGGCTTGAGTACCTGTCAGAACATTTCCCTCCCGACACCACCTTTATAGTCGCGTCAAGTGCGATCGGCTGGTCGGGGCTTTCAATGATCTTTCAGTCGCTTTCGGTCACTGACGGATCGCTTCCATCACACAAATATATCATCGGCAGAGCAGTATCAGCTCTGCTGTGTCCGCTCATAGCTTACATCACAATTTATCTCGGAATTATTTAATTTTTTGCAAGAAAGCTATTGCAATAATTCATTATCTGTGTTATAATCGCTTTATATTTAGCCGAAACGGCAAAAATAATGACAATTTGCGGAGGCAAAAATGCAAGACAAAAGAATTTCCTCATCATCACAGAAGCTCGAATTTTCGTCCGCGACGAATCTTCTCGAGCAGTCTTCGTATAAATATCAGCTTCAGGAAAGAGAATCCCCTAATCTCTACCGTCATCTTTTCGACTATGAAAGCATTCCGAAGGTCTCATTTAACCATCGCTTCGTGCCGATAAATATGCCTGAAAACATCTGGATAACCGATACGACCTTCCGCGACGGTCAGCAGTCGACCTCGCCCTTCTCGGTAAGACAGATAGTTGATATATTCAAGATGCTTCACCGCCTCGGCGGACCGAAGGGCCTTGTTCGTCAAAGCGAGTTTTTTGTCTATTCGGAAAAGGACCGTCGCGCTGTTGAGGAGTGCCTTGCCCTCGGTTATGAATTTCCCGAGGTTACTTCCTGGATCAGAGCAAGCGAAAAGGACTTCGAGCTTGTAAAATCGATTGGAATCAAGGAAACGGGCGTACTTGTTTCCTGCTCCGACTATCATATTTATAACAAAATGGGACTTACACGTGCAAAGGCAATGGACAAGTACCTCGGAATCGTCAAGAGCGTTCTTGACAAGGGCATTCGTCCGCGTTGTCACTTTGAGGACATTACTCGTGCTGATTACTACGGATTCGTCGTTCCGTTTGCCGAAGCGCTTACGCGTTTGAGCGAGGAAAGCGGGGTTCCGATCAAGATCCGTGCCTGCGACACAATGGGCTTTGGCGTGTCATACCCCGGTGCCGCGCTCCCCAGAAGCGTTCCCGGAATCATATACGGTCTTCAGCACTATGCCGGAGTTCCGAGCGAGCTTCTTGAATGGCATGGTCATAACGACTTCTACAAGGTCGTTACAAATGCTTCTACCGCTTGGCTCTACGGCTGCTCGGGTATAAATTGTGCCCTTCTCGGCATCGGTGAACGCACCGGTAACTGTCCGCTGGAGGCTATGGCGATCGAATACGCGTCGCTCCGCGGAACGACTGACGGAATGGACCTTTCGGTCATCACCGAGATTGCAAACTATTTCGAGCAGGATATCGGCTACGAGATCCCTCCCAAGACTCCGTTTGTAGGTCGCAACTTCAATATGACTCGTGCGGGAATCCACGCTGATGGACTTCTCAAGGATCAAGAGATCTACAATATCTTCGATACCGAAAAGATCCTCGGACGCCCTGCGACGGTGTCTGTCGACAAGCACTCCGGTCTTGCGGGAATCGCATTCTGGATAAACGGATACTTCCGTCTGAACGACGAGGATAAGATAGATAAAAAATCCCCCTTCATCGCAAAGATCAAGGAAGTTATCGACCAAGAATACGAGGAAGGCAGAACTACTGCCATGGGTGACGACGAGCTTGACAACATTATGCGTGAGATCGACTTCGACGAATACGAGCGACTCTGCCACGTTCACGTCAAAAAGAAAAGATCATAAAAGAATCCCCGAAAGCATAACGTTTTCGGGGATTTATTATTTGATCTCAATATTCGTAAAATTCGCCGTAAAGCTTAACGCCCATTTCCTTGGCAAGTGTTCTTCTCGCTTCAACTATACGGTTCATCTCTCTGATAACTGCTCTTGAGTAGCTGTCCTCGCACTGACCGTTTTCGATAAGACGGTTTGCATACTTATATCCGCCATGATAGTAAAGAAGGGATATATGCTTATTGTCGTTATAACGGGTAAGATACGTACGAAGATAATAAGCGCCTGCAATCACGTTCTGCTCGAAATCCATAAGATCGGTAACGCCGCAATACTGCTTGAGAATCTTAAGGTTGGACTTCGCAATCTGCATTATGCCGAGATACTTTGCATCTTTGCCTATTGCGCTGACATTATACTTCGACTCAACCCACATTACTCCGAATATGAGCTCCTCGCTGATGTAAAATCTTTCAGCGACTTTTTCAACGATTTTCTGCTGCTCGATCGTAAGCGGGACAGAATAAGGAACGAACTTGCTCTCAGTCGATCCTGCAGAACCGACATCGGGACGGCTGACATCTACGGTCACGTCGTTTTTGCTTTCATCACGATTCTGAGGGCGGCGGATTATTACGGGAAGCTCAAGCTTACCGTATACCTCTTTCTCGTTTACGGCAGAGCCTTCCACGCTATCCGTTCCGAGCGGTACTTTATCTTTTGCTACGTTCAAAGCGCAGGACGGAAGCAGCATAAGCACCGCCAGAAGCGCCGTGAATAGTCTGATTTTCATATTTTTAAGTAACATAACTTCGGGGGTAAAACCCCTCTGCCTTTCTTATTCATTACTACGATTATATGCCAATTTATGGTAATTCGATACGCTATTTTGAAAAAAAAACAAGTAAAATTCTAAATGTTGTGTAAAAATATTTCCCCTAAATACTTCGTGAGGGCTGACACGGAAACCGCGTCAGCCCTCATTCTTTAATTTTTAGTCGCTGATATAAGGGATGAGCGCCATGTGGCGTGCTCTCTTAATAGCGATAGTAAGCTGACGCTGGTGGAAAGCGCAGGTTCCGGTGACTCTTCTGGGAAGGATCTTGGAGCGCTCGCTTACACACTTTCTGAGTCTGCTTACGTCTTTGTAATCGACGTGGTCGATCTTATCAGCGCAGAACTGGCATACCTTCTTGTGTCTCTTGTTCTGACGGAAGGGCTTCTGGGTCTGCGGTGCCTGATTGTTATCCATCTTACATTCCTCCTGTTAAAATTAAACTGTGCTCTCAGAAGGGCAGGTCGTCGTCGTTTGACATCTCCTCGAATTTGGGAGCCGACTCTGTCTGAGAAGAGAAAGAGGGAGCATAGCCCGTGGCATTGTAGGAAGCGCCGAATCCGCCCTGATCGCCGGTGCTATCGCCCTTGGAATCGACGAACATAACGTCGTCTGCTACGATCTCAAGGTCATATCTCTTCTGGTCGTGCTTATCTGTCCACTGGCGCATCTGAATAGAGCCGGTGACACAAATAGAGCTGCCCTTACGGAAGTAACGGGAAACAAACTCCGCCTGCTGACGCCATGCGACAACGGTGATAAAGTCTGCTACCGACTGCGACTGACCTTCGCTGGTCTTGGGCTGATATCTGCGGGAAACGCCTACACGGAAGGAGCATACGGGAATACCGCTCTGCGTCTGTCTCATTTCGGGATCCGCCGCAAGATGACCTGCCAAGACAACCTTATTAAGATTCAAGCTTGCCATGATATACCTCCTAAATTATGCTTCCTTTGCGATTACCATAGAACGGAGAATACCGTCTGTGATGCTGAAAATTCTCTCAAGCTCTGCGGGGAAATCCGTGGGAGCGGAGAAATTAACGAGCACGTAGTAACCGTCGTTCATGTCGTTGATCGGGTAAGCAAGACGACGCTTGCCCCACTCGTTAACCTCGTTAACGGTGCCGTTTGCCGCGATGAGAGAAGTGAACTTCTCGATAAGAGCCTTTACAGCCTCCTCACCGGGGGTAAGATCAACTACGAACAGGACTTCGTAAGACATGTTGTTCTTTTCCATTTTTTACACCTCCTTATGGACATAAGACCGCCGCTACGATTTCGGCGGCAAGGAGAAAACAAAAGTTTTCACCTTACTATTATAAATCAGATAATGAAATAAGTCAATGATTTTTTTGAAAAAACGCGTTATTTGTTCCCTTTTACCACTTTTTTTATATTAAGAGGCGCTTTTTTGTGCCAAATTTTGACTCTTTTCTATGGACTTTCGGATTTTGGCGTGTTATAATCTTTTGTGTTGACCGAAAAGGAGGTAAATATGAAGGCTGTAAGCACGTATAAGCGACTGACACTCTTATTCTCACTCGTGTACTTCACGAGCTATTTGACGCGCATAAACTACGGTGCCATCATATCCGAGATGGTCTTGTCAACAGGTATCGACAAGTCTCTTCTTTCAATGGCATTAACGGGCAGCTTCATAACCTACGGCATCGGTCAGGTGATAAGCGGAGCACTCGGTGAGCGTGTTCGCCCGAAAAATCTCATTTCCGCAGGCTTTGTCATCACTATAATAATGAACCTTGTTTTGCCCATTTGCGGCAACCCGTACCTGATGACGGCGGTTTGGTGTATGAATGGCTTTGCGCATTCACTTATGTGGCCGCCTCTTGTTCGAATGATGTCTGCAATGATGACGGAGGACGAATACAAGTCAGCATCGGTACGCGTATCGTGGGGATCGTATATCGGAACCATGGTCGTATATCTCGTTTCTCCACTCATAATTGAAGTTTCAAGCTGGAAATACGTATTTACCGTCTCGGCAATATGCGGGATCATAATGCTTGCAGTATGGCTTTTCCTTGCGCCAAACGTAAGTGCGGAAAAGAAGGAAAAGGAAGCTGCCATAAGCACTCAGGCATCCGCCAAGGGCGTATTTTTCTCCCCTGCCCTGCTTCTTATCTTCTTTGCAATTATTTGTCAGGGCGCACTCAAGGACGGTGTCACGACATGGATGCCCTCATACGTTTCGGAGACATTCAAGCTCGGCAGCAGCACAGCGATTCTTTCGGGAGTCATTCTTCCTATATTCAGTATTCTTTGCACACAAGCCGCTCTTACCATTCATAATAAAAAGCTGAATAACCCTGTCGTCTGCGCGACAGTCATTTTTGCGGCAGGAACTGCTTCGGCATTAGTGCTTGCACTTTTCTCAAGCGCACACGCCGCAGTCTCCATCATCTTTTCCGCTATTCTTACCGGCTGTATGCATGGCGTCAACGTCATGTATATCAGCATGCTCCCCGCATTTTTTAAACGCATCGGCAAGGTTTCTTTCGCATCGGGTCTCCTCAACAGCTTCACCTACGTCGGAAGCGCGGTTTCAACGTATGGTATTGCCGCTCTTTCAGAGCACCGCGGCTGGTCGTTTACAATAGGCATTTGGCTTGTCATCGCACTTGTCGGAACAGTCGCATCGCTCATCGCGCTTCGCCCTTGGAATAAATTGAAAGAAAAATTGTAAAAAAGTCACCCGCTCGGTGAAGTGAACCCCATTTAGTTCACAAAAAAGAAAAAAGACACACGAAAAGCAGGGAGAGGAAATCACCTCTTCCTGTTTTTCAATCTGGAAGAATTATAAAAAACCAACCAATCTTCGACGAGTAGTAGATATTCCTCGA
>JAZQGR010000074.1:0-5423 GCA_045540115.1 Eubacteriales bacterium | reverse complement strand
AGGAAGGCAACGCATACCTCCGTCACCACTTCTATATCACGGACGATGCGGCAATTATTACCCTTAACGGAGAAGACGTAGAGCTTAAGCACGACGATAAGTGCTCCGAGGGCATCTACTACTTCGATCAGGCACTTGTTGTCGGCACGCTTGCTGACGCGGCAGAGATCGCAATCGGCACTCAGCTTGCTAACGAGACCATTGAAGTATCCTTCTACTCGTACATCAAAATAGCTCTTGAAAACGGCGTTTCCGCTGACCAGGAAACCATTCTCAGAGCACTCTACGACCTCAACGAAGCAGCGAAATAATGAAAGGAGCAAGTATAATGGAAAAGAAATTTGAAATGCCTACCCTGACCATGGTAGTATTCGAAAACGAAGACGTTATAACCAGCTCCGGATTTGACTTCAACCTCGGCGAATTTAGCTTCCCGGGCTTCAATCCCTTCGGAGAGTAATAACGAAATGGAAAAGCTCCACCTTCGGGTGGAGCTTTTTTAATGAATAATGAATAATGAATAATGAATAATTTTCGGGCGAAGCATCGGGACGTTGTCTAGCCTTCCCCAGCGGGGGAAGGGGGACCGCAGACGCTGCGTCTGCGGTGGATGAGGTGTTCGGGTGTGATGTAACATCATTTCAATGCGGCGGAGTAAACCCACGCCATACGGAGGTGTATTAAACGTTTCTCGGTAGGGGAGGGGCTTGCTCCTCCCGCTCCTACCCCTACTAAAAACAGATCGAACGTTGTCCTGCCTTCCCCTCGGGAAAATGGAGAAAGTAGCAAATTGAACAAAAAAGCGGGCCGATTTTTGTCATATAAAACCGCGAAAACCGCTTGACTTGCCTTCGATAAATGGGGTAAAATTATTATGTAACACTATATAGTTATTACATAAGGAGATAATTATGAAAAAACGGATTTTTTCATTCCTTATGGCATGCTTGATGATCGTATCGACCTTCATTATCTCGAAGCCGCTTGTGGAAATACACGCGGTCGAGGGAAGCGATGACGGGTATCTCGATCTCACGCCTGTTTTCGACGGCACGTCGCTTTTTGACACTCTTGGCAACGTTGAGCTTGTCGGATACCATAGGGACACGGGTATTTACAGAGACGGCATCGCAATGTCGCTTGAAGGTACGGAATGGTACGTTCGTGACTCCCGCTTTTCAAGTGCGAGCCAGCAGCGTCTCTGGAGAGGTACCGCAAACGGCAAGATAAATTATGCCGGCGGACATCATTGGACGTCTGAAACCAATTCGCAGGGCGATGGCATCGGCTCTGCGCTGATATTCACGGCTCCAAGAAACGGAAAGTATCAGTTCAGCTACTCACAAACCATTGACTGGGCGGGAGCGTTTGGCTGTGGCGTTGAGCTTCGCCTTGAGGATGCGAACGGAAACGTTATCAAATCCGTCAGCGGCAAGACAAATAGTGCAACCCTTGTCCTTGATGCTACAGTATATCTTGACAAGGACGAGGTAGTATACCTTATCAGATGCCCTATGAAAAAGGGCGAAAACGGCATTACGACCGAGAACAGATCGACAAACGGTCTTGCAGCCATATCAATTGCTCAGCTTGACTATTATCAGGAGGTCGATGGCGAGCGCCTCGATATGACTCCTGTTTTCGACGGTACTTCGCGCTTTGATACTCTCGGAAACGTCGAGCTTGCAGGATACAAGAGAGACGTTGATGGCGATATAGAGGATAAGATCTACACAGATAATCTTTCCGTTGCCAAAGAATCTGACGGCGTGACCTGGTACCTCCGCGATTACAGCTATACAACTGCCTCATATCAGCGCATTTGGGGCGGTACTGTCGGCGGAAATATCAATTACGCGGGCGGACATCATTACAGTACTCAAGGCGAAGGTCAGGGCTCCGCTCTCATCTTTACCGCTCCCAGACAGGGAAAATATGAGTTCACTTATTCTCATTTCAGCAGCTGGACAGGTCACTGGGCCGCTGCCGGATTCGAAATGCTTATCATCGATGAAGATGGAGTGGTGATAGAGTCCGAAACTGTTGTTACGAAACAGGTAACGAAGGTGGTGACAGCAACCGTTAATCTCAAGAGGGGCGAAAAGGTATATATCATAAGAGTTCCTCTGAAGAAGGGCGTTGACGGTATTGTTGAAGAAAACCGCTCCTCTAACGGTGCGGCTTCTATAAGCATTGTCCAGCTTGATTATGTTTCCTGCGATAATGGTTGCGTACTTGATAAGCTTGTAGCAGTTGAAAAGGTTGAACCCGATTCCTACCTCGTTCCCGGCTATGCAGCGCACTATGAGTGCACCAACTGCGGTAAGCTCTGGGCGGATGCAAATGCTACGATTCCCACGACCAAGGAAGATCTTGAGATCGTTATACCCTCATTTACCGAGCCTGAAAAGGTCGGTCAGACCTTCTACGCATACAAGCGCTATAAGGCAGAGAAGGCTCTTCCCGAAAGACCGAACACCTTTGAAGCGTGGATCAAGGTGCCGACCGATGCGACCGATAAGAGAATCGGCGCAATTTATTCCAACCATGAAGCTGCATATCAGAATGCAATAAACTTTGAGATCGAGGCTGGCGGTGTGCCTCAGCTTCGCTGGCAGATAGATTACAGCAAGGCTGACCAGATAACGTTCAATGAGATCGACGTAAGAACGGGCGAATGGCTGCATCTCGTTATCGTTCGCGACATCGAAAATCAGGTTGGATACTGCTATGTTAACGGAGAGCTTAAGCAGACTGCAAGCTTCAAGAACTGTAACGGATATATCGAGACATCGACCAGTCCCATGTGCGTCGGTGGCGGTAACACGAGCGGTAACAGCTATATGTTTAAGCAGAGCAGAATACACTCTGTTGCGGCATACAGCGATATGCGTACTGCGTCTGAAATCGCATCCGACTACAAGAACGGCATTACCGATATCGATAATCTTCTCGCGTATTACATCATTTCTCCCGATGGAAATGAGCGCTTGCGCGACTATTCTCCCAACAAGAATCACCTGACTGTAACCAATCAGGCTATGAACACTGTTGAGGAGAAGTACATTCCCGAGATGACAGCCGAAAACTACGGCACGAAGTTTGGCTGGAACGATAACTATATTATGGGAAAGATCCTCACAAGTCTTCCCCGCAAGATAGGTGCAACCGTATATTTCCCCGATCAGTTCCTTGACCATATTCGCGGCGGCGCGATCGTCAGCGACTATCTCGGAAAGCTTCCGACTTTCTCGTTTGAGATCTACTCTAACGGTAATCCCCGTCTTTATATCCAGAATAACTCCGGAGCTTCGCATGATATACAGTTTGCGACAGTAAACGTATATAACGGCAAAAAGACGAGGCTTGAGGTAGTTATCGAGGATAATGCGGTACTTCTTTACGTTGACGGCGTTCTTGCAGAAACCAAGACCGTAAACGGTATCGGAGCATTTGTTGACGCTATCAAGCCGAATAGAAAGATGGTTGTTGGCGGTGACTACCGCGAAAGAAACGACCTCTATTTCAAGGGACAGCTTATTGACCTTGAGATCGACGGCGTCGGTAAGTATGACTTTACCGCTGCAGGCGAAACCGTCAAGGATCTCTCAGAAAACGGAAACGATCTTATCGCGTCCGGTTACCTTCTCGACTATGAGGCGCCCGAGGACTTCGCGTACTCGCTCCTCGTCCTCGGTGATACGCAGTATATGAACGACCGCTATCCCGAAAACTTCGTTAAGATCTACGACTGGATCCTCGAAAATAAGGATACGCATAAGATTCAGTACGTTATGGGTGTCGGCGACATTACCGATACCGATGACGCAAGCGAATGGAATAGAGCCAAGAAGCAGTTTGACCGTCTTAACGGTAAGGTTCCTTATTCTCTTGTAATCGGTAACCATGACGGCTCTGAGAAGATGAACGCTACGTTCAATACCGATACATATAATGCAACACTCGACGGTAAGTACGGTGACGGCATTGAAAACAGCTACCGTCTGATAACCGTCGGTAAGGTCAAGTACCTTATCATGACTCTCGAGTTCGGATTCAGAGACGAGGTTATCGATTGGGCAAACGAGGTTATTGCGGCACATCCGACCTATAACGTAATTATTACGACTCACGGATATCTCTCCTCCAACGGCGCAGGACTTCTTGCTAACGGTGCTGATTCTCAGCCCAGCAGCTACGATGCAAGTCTTAATGATGCCGACGTACTTTGGGATAAGCTTGTAAGCAAGCATGAGAATATTTCCTTCGTTATCTGCGGACACGTTGGCGCAAGCACGGTTCATACCCTTGATGCTGTCGGTGACAACGGCAACGTCGTTAAGCAGATACTTGTCAACCCGCAGGGCTTCGATGCACGTCATCCCGGCGGTTTCGGAATGGTAACGCTCCTCTACTTCAACGAGGACGGCTCCGAAATGGATATCCGCACCTACTCGACCGTTTACGACGGTGAGCATCACGACGAGGTATCCTACGATTCCGACGTAAGCGTAGTCGTATGTACTCATACCGGCTTCTGGAAGGATGGAGTTTGCTCCGAGTGCGGCAAGATTTGCGATCACAAGTATACAGTCACTTTCGGCAAGGCAGAATGCGACATCTGCGGATACAAGCCGAACGGTATATACGTTAAGTACGTTTCGAATATTCTCCGCGATAATACTGTCGACGGACAGTTCTTCCTCGGCGCTCTTGAGTATGCGACCAACAAGGTCTGGTCGGTTGAACCTACTCCGAGAGCGACATGGGATCCTGCTTGGCCCGGTAACTGGGTTGCGGGCGCTAACTCGTACGTTACTCAACTTTCTGAATGGAATAACGCGGACGATACAACCGATACGAGAATCAGATTCGATATGTATTATGATGCGACCTTTGGCGGCCTTGTAGGATTTACGGCTCCTGCTGACGGCGTATTTAGTATCAACGCGCTCTTCAGAAAGGTCTGGGGCGGAAACCCCGATATCGTCGTTATGAAGAACGACGGAACGGTTATTGAAACCTATAATGCGGGCGGTTACGGCAAGGAGACTGCGATCAATATCGACGGTATCGAGCTTAATAAGGGCGAACAGATCCTTCTCGTAATGTATAAGGGTGCAAACACAGGTGGAAAGAACGTCGGCTTCATTTCCTTTGACGTTGACGCTATTTACGATGAGTGTCCTCATAGCTACGGTGACGATAACGTATGCGATTATTGTGCTGCTGATAAGAACGAAGAAAACGTTAAGGACGCCTTTGAAAACATCTTCAAGGGTGGCGAAAACGAGGTAGAAGCAGTCGGTCCCGATGGCGCGATGAGCGACGATTACAAGGTAATCAAGCCTGCTGATATTGACGGCTTCAAGTACGTAATGTTTAACCTCCACTTTGATGAAAACGGCAAGGTATTCCTCCGC
>JAZQGR010000073.1:0-10075 GCA_045540115.1 Eubacteriales bacterium | reverse complement strand
GTGCTCCGGTAACGGTTCACCTGATCTGAGTGGAAACGGGCAATCTCAACAAAGTCAGAGCGGAAATGGCTCTGCCGGTCAGGGAAACTCACCCGGTGGTAAAGGCGCAGGATCAGCTCATGCCGATTCCGCACCGCTGCAAGGTCCCGACAAGGCACTTGCTGATATGCTTACGAATGCATTGAATGCGTCTTTTGATCAGCATCAAAAGGATATACAAGCTGATGCCCAGGATAAAAAGACAGCACGGGAGCTCGCGGCAGATTCCACGTCTGAATATAAGGTTGTGCCTACCTACGGTGATTTTACCACGTACGATCCGTATAACCAGATCAAGACCGATGTAGCGCCCATCATCAATAAGCTTCGTACCGGACTGAAGAACATCATCAACTACAACGTGGATGAGGTGAGCAGATATCTTCATGCGGGCCGAGTAGATCCCAAAAGCTTGAGCAGGATGCCGTCGGGCGCCATTTGTGCTAAGCGCATCGAAAAGAATGATGAAGCTGACCTGAACATAACCGTTTTGGTTGACCTTTCCGGATCTATGGGTGGCTATCAAATCGAGAATGCAATTAAGGCGTGCGTGGTCTTACAGGAGGTTTGCGAATCCTTGAAGATTCCGATTACCGTTCTGGGATTTAAGAGCGGTCGTCCCGTACAGATCTACCATTTTTCTAACCGTATGCTGAAAGGTCGTTTTTCGCATACCGGTATTGTGAAAATGAGTGCCGGAGGCGGAACACCGCTATATCAGGCACTTGAGTATCTGCCTCGTCTTCTGAAAAAGCAGACTGAGGAAGACAAGCTGACCATCGTTATTACCGATGGCGTTCCTGATGGCGGTCCCGAACAATGTAAGACTTCGGTCAACAAGCTTCAGCAATATGCAAAGGTTTACGGGCTTGCTATTGGCGGCGGTCGAGATGCTCTGACAAGCATATTCGGAGCAAGATGCATTTTCATTGATGAGCTTGTAACGCTTCCGCGAGAGCTATGCAAGATCGTCGAACGTAATATTCTAAGGAGGTAACAGTATGTACTGTAAGGTTTGCGGCGGACAAACGCGTCAGACGCATGGCGTCCACTATATTGACGGCAAATGGCTTATGCTGAAGGCGGATTATTGCCACAAGCACGGGTCCTTTGTTGTTCAATCAGCTCTGAGAGACGGAATCGAGGTCACTCCCGATCCGACACGAAGAGAGCACATTCGCCCGGGCCTTCACGTACTGATTTACCTGAAGGAAGATCAGGTTCTTCAAAAACCCACAGAAGGCTTTGTCAGGAATATCCTGACAAAGTCCTTCATACATCCGCGCGGTATCAAGGTTCGGCTTACAGACGGACAGATAGGACGCGTACAGAAAATATTAGTCTGATGGTGTGAAGGGAGGGAGAGAATGATCATTCATTTTTGCCTCAGGGAAGATGACGGAGACCTTTTATACTGGAGAAAATCTCTTCCGCGAGGAACCTTTAATTATTACGTTCGCCAAGCACTGCTTGCCGAAAAAGCAAAGCGTATCGCTGATTTGCCGCTTCCCGAAAAGCTTGGGAAATGCGATGGATTTGTGGATACAAAACTTTATTTCTATGATCGAGAGCTGATTCAGATGATGCGAGCCTGCCCGAGCAAGAAGAGAACTCCGTACATCAGAAGGGTGCTCAGAAAGCAGCTTGAAGTAAATGCCAATCGTCTGAAGGCGGCAACTCAGCAAGCAGATCAGCCACATATTCCCGACGACGATATGAGTGACGAGTACAGAAAAATGCTTCTTGAGATGTCAGGAAAATAATCAACACAATATGGGTTTAGCCCATAATGGAATTCATTTAAGAAGGAGAGATTCAATGAAGGAAACGGAAATCAAATTCAGAAAAGCGGTCTACGAACTGTTTCGAATTATTCGCATGAACGCCTATATGAAAAAAGCACAAACGGAGCTTGAGGAATTGTTATCAGGTTCAGAAACAGCACTTGCTATGTACGAGGGAGCTCCCGGTGCAGAAAAGCTTGACGACGCAAAGGAGCACTTTGAAAATCTTCTGTTGAAGGTAAAGGAGTCCTATGGAAACAGAGCGATATCCGGAGCATACAACTCTTTCAAAGCGGTTTTGGATGATCCTGACTTTCGCAAGGAGCTTGGGCACGAAGATCCCTTTTCATCCGCAGAAAAATCGGAACTGTTTAAGAAGCTTTTCGATATCGCAGTACCGCGTGCCGAATCGTGGAATAAGGATGAGGATTATTTCAGTTTCTTTGTTGAAGCTCTGAAGGAGGTTATCATGCCAACAGAGGATCTCAATACCGATCCTGAAGAAGTCTGTCCTTACTGTGACGGAAACCCAAGACGTATTACGAAGTCCGAGTTCTTCGGTCCCCATTCCGGCAAGGATGAGGGATATGTATGGGGATGCGATTGCGGTGCATATGCCGTAATGAACGACGAGGGTAAGGTGCTCGGCAAGCTGGGTGATGCGATTTTGCATCAGAAGCGCAGTCTTGTAAAGGGAGCAATGTGTGAGCTTTGTACCATTGCGGGAATTACCTGCTTTGAAAGCTATCGATGGTTCTCTTTAATTACAGGGACCAAGTTGAATTCGGTTTCAGATGCTGAGTACCTAAGCGTGGAGCAATGCAATCTGGCACTGCGGATCTTTATCTATGCCAAGCAAAAGATCAAGGAAGGAAGCTTTTCCTATCCAAAGGACAGAAACGAACTCTTGCTGTTCTTTGCCGATGGCGGCAGACTTGTTGTCTGCAATGCATTTGGATTTCAATATGGACGCCTCATTATTCCTACGGAAATAGGTCCCGGCGGAATTCGGATCTACGGTAAGGAAGGCACGCAAACGCTCAGCTTTTCCGATGAACTGAAATATGAATTTAAGGATGATTGCTTCTACGTCCTTCATCCAAGCGGAAAGAAGGAAAAGTACAGAATGTTTCCGTGCGAGGTTCGAGCACAGCTTTTTGAGTTAAAGGAAAACGAAATATTGGCGCAAGCCAACTAACACTCTGCCGCTTTTTGCGGCGGATACATAAAAATTTGCAGGAAGGTGGTTCTATGAAGACATATAGAATATCGGTAAATGGACAGGAAATCGAGGTGTGTGCAAAAACGATGAACATCTCTCGTAAGCGATGCACGGCGTATCTTAATAAGCTAATGAGCAAAACAAGAAACGAATACGGCTCCTATCGTTTTTTCTGGGCTGATGTCATTATGCTCAATATGATCACAAATCGAATTCTGTACCATTCCGATCCCCACCACATCCAAACAGTCATAGCCCCAAAGGGCGGGAAGGAAGAGGAAATGAATGATGAATGAGTTTTTACACGTGGGCTTTGATGCCTTTATCAACGTTGCGAAAATTAGACTCATTGCTCCTATCGATGCCGATAAGCTCAGGCGTGAGATGAAAAGGCGGGAGATTGACAAGGGCTCGGTGCTGTTCTGGAATACGGCGGCGGGTAAAGAAACAAAATCCGTTATATTACTGGATGACGGAATGCTGGTGGCTTCCGGGGTGTCTTCGGAGACTCTGGTTAAGCGCTTCAATGAAATTGTACGAGGAGGAACTAAGGAATGAAGGAAAAGTTAAAACAGGTATGGGGCGAGATCGAAGAGGCAATCGGCGGATGCTGTCTTCATAAAAAGGCGGCATATTATGAGGTGTCGGGTGGGGAGGTTCAGCAGCTTACCCTGGTAACCACCGCATCCAAAGATATGATCGAGGCATTTATTGGAGACAGGGAGGTGGAGCGAATCCAGAAGAACCGCTACTCATTTACACATAATGGCGTATCGGTGGACCTTACTACATATGAAAACGAAGAGAATCTTGACGAGCTGTATCGTAAGGCCTTTCAGCACCTGCTTACAATTGATTCGCTTGGTGTCAGAAGGGACGGTAAGGTCAGCAATGCCTACGGTGGTCTTGAGGATATGCGCACCAAGACGGTTCGACTGACCGGGCAGAACGCTCCGATCACCGATGTCCTTTACCGCAGAATACTGCTTTTGGTAATCAACGAGGGATATCACCTTGATGTATCTGTTCAGAGGAAGCTGGAAGCGGACAAGCTACTTGAAAAAGAAAACTATCGCCGCAAGTTCTGCGAGCTTCTCATCGGTGCTGTCAAGGGAAAGGCAAAGTCATGGAATAACGTAGCGGAGCTTGTTGGCACTCTCGGATCGGCTCTTGGCCATCGGAAAGCAATTACCGAATATACCAGGTCCATTAATAAGCCTTTTGAAGATACTCGGTTCCGCCGCTCCTTCCTGTATCTGATTTTTGCACTTATAAAGGTGACCGGCAAGGAGCTTTCAGATCTGATGAGCGGTGATGAGATGCTGGATTATTATGATTCTCTTTGTGCCAACCTGCAAAAGCAGGTGAAGACCGGCGGTGAGTACCGTGCTTTAAAAGATAAGTACGGGAAGGACTTCATGGAAGCTCTCTTTGATATGCAGGAACTGTGGATGGCAATGGAAAACATTCCGTATAAGCGTCCCAGTGAACGAGATTTCGATCGCATGAGTCTTATCATTGCAGATGAATCCCATTGGGTATCACCCAATGCCCCTGAACAGGAAAAAGATACAACGAGCGCCACGGAGGATGACGACGAAGACGTGTATCATCTTGAAGGAACCTTGGATTTTGCGCGAACAATGGACTCCGTCTATAACGAGGAGGATTACGAAGAGCCGATGGAGGGCACTGAGGAGGATAGCTACGTAGCAGAGGAAGTCGATATTCCGGAGCAGAAGGCTGAACTAAAGGTAAAGGATGCAACTGCGGTATCCGGTCTTGATACCTTCGGTCTTGAGGCATATGAGGCGCAAATGAAGGGAGAGCCTCAAGTAAACCCTCTGAAAGAAAAAAAGCCCGAGGGTTTCTTAAGCTCGCACAAAGGACATTCCGGAAAAATGCTCGGTAAATAAGGTCTCACTATAGCCAATGGCTATATGAAGATATATTTCATTTAAGAAGGAGTGTTTCAAATGGTGAACAACAAAGTAATCAGGGAAAACGAATTTATGCAAAAGGAAAAGTTGCAGCTTTTGCATACGGTCGCAACACTGAAACGGCTTGGAGGTCACGACGATCTGATCGGTGAACTTGTAGAAAGAGCCAAAGGAAAACCCGAGGATATGCTTAACGGCATCCCCGAGGAACTAACACGCTTACAGCAAGGTTACCGAGAAACATCGTTGGGACACCGACTCTTGCAGGAATGCATCGACGAATTGGAAGGAGTGATCGCAAATGGCTGAGAAGTTCGATGACATCTATGAAGGGTTCTTTGACAAGCATGATGATTTTATGAGAGAGCTCAAGGAACGCTGTGCAGAAACAAAACGTTACGAAGCAAAGCCGGACGAGATCACATTCTTTGCCGGTCGACTGGACGGAGGCGATATGTTGATGGAACGCATCAGCGGCAACAATATCGAATCCTTCTCACATCCGATCCCCGCAAACGAAGCAGCCCTGTGGACAAGCAGCGAGACCCAGGCAATCGGTCTCTTCATGAGGTTTCCCGACAATGCCGGAGGAGAAATCATCGCACCGCTTTCACAGATGTGTAAGCTTTCTCTCGGCAACCGTGCCAAGCTTACCTTTTCGGGAGACTGGTCGATGCCGATCAACAAGATCGCATTGGCAAGAGTTTATGAGGATATGCTTCAACGTGAAACGTCAAAGGAAAGCGTCCAGATCATTACCGTTTACGGTAAGGCACAGGCCATTATGACAAAGGTCTATTCTCCCATTGGTCACGACGAATTCTTTGAGAAAATCGATCAGCGAATCGGGGAACGCTTCGGCAATGTGGTGTCTCTGCGACGCGGTTACATTTCTCATAAGTGGTCAAGAGCAACCTGGTATATCGGTGAATACACCACTGGTAATTCCAAGAGAAAGGTTGAGCTCGGTATTTCTGCCATAGACAGTCAGACCGGCCACAGCGGAGCAGTTCTGCAGCCCTGTCTTTTCTCAGGACGAAAAAAGAATGCGATGCTCTTTGACGATGCTTGGTACAGTAAGCATATGGCGTTGACCGAGGAAGGCATTTCGCAGGCTGTGGAGGTGGTTCATAACGTGCTTGACGACAATGCACAGAAGTTGCTTGATACCATCGGTATTACGCTTCAGAACCCCGGTGCCTATGCCAAAAATGTGTGCGACGAGCTGAACAAGCTTGCCAAGAAAATGTCCGGAATGCAGATCCCGGGCAAAACAGTCAAGACGTTTATTTCCTCTGTAGAAGGTCTCAGCATGATTCGATCCAACCTTACGGTATGGGATGTGATCGAGATTTTATGGGATCTTCCCGAGTCTACGGGAACCGGTGAAAACTATAAGGATTCCCTTATGAAGACGGTGTCCCGAGTGATCAACCTGGATCATACAGGATTAGACGTTGCATAAATAAGTTTCCAAACAAAGGAAAGGACGATAGTATGGTTAAAAACAAAAGCACGGTAAACTTCGGCATCTGTCAGGGAGTCGTTAGGGCGAGCCCTTTCTCTCCGATGCCGGGCATTGCAATGTTTGACGTTCGTGTGAAAAGCAACAGAAAGAATCCCAAGACGAAAAGATATGAGGTGCATGTTCTGAATTTCGTCGCCAAGGGAGCCGTTGCTGAGGAAGCTCGTAAAACGATTCATGACGGAAGCATTGTTTTTCTCTCCTTTCATCTGGAAGAACGCACAAATGTAACTGACAACGGTGTGTGCAATTTTCATCAGGAGCGAGTTGTTGACAAGATCATTGTCAGATCCCCCTATGAATACGGTGCTCCCGGATATACCAACCACGGTGTGTTGCAAGGCAAATATATCGGCATCACCAAGATCGAAACAGCAGAGGGTATTTATGACCTTACTATTATGCTCAACGATCCGGTGAAAAGAAGACCGCAACATTTTTCCTTTATCGTATACGGCGTTTTGGGTGAATCTATTGAAAAACGCTTTGTAAAGGGACAAACCGTTTTGGTCGAATACAAGATCGAAAAGAGCAAGCGTACCCGCCGTGATGGCAAGGTCGATTATTTCACGAACCTCGTGTTGGAAAAGATAGTGTGACATGAAAAGAAAGATACTGGCAGTGCTCGTGTGTGTTGCTCTTGCCGTTTGTACTGTCATGCCGGTTATAAGCTATCTGGAGATAATGCAAACCGGGCTTGGGAACGGATCTGCAAACTGGTGGAACGAGGACGTTAAGGAATTATCCGACAGCATTTGTAAAGACCTGAAAAGCGATGAAGATAAAGTGAAAGCACTTTATAACTGGATCATTGAACATATCGAATATGATTATGATTATCAAGAGATCTACCAGCATTTCAACGTCTCAAATACTCTCAGCACACGAAAAGGACTTTGCTTTGATTATGCGAACTTGTTTGTCGTGTTCTGCAGGAGCCAGGATATCCCATGCTTTGTCGTGGACGGGTATAGCCGCAGTGATTCATTAGCGAAACATACTTGGAACCGGGTATACTTTTCAAACACGTGGTGGAATGCCGATCTTACCAATGATGCAATCAACACCAAAAACGGAAAGACGCTATACGGTTTTCATCCGCTTGATAACTATGATTCTGAGGATGAGGACTTCGTCATAACACGTATTTATTGATTTAAGAAGGAGAGATTTAATTTATGATCAACCCATATAAGTTGACAGATGGAAAAAAATATGCCGTGATTCAGGGATACGTCATCGACGTAAAAGATCGCGGTGATGCCAATATGGTTCTGTTCAAGAAGGATACCCACGATCCGTCGTCCAAGCTTGTTGCAGTTGCAGCATGGGCATTGTCTGAAGGACAGACCGGCGCGGACCTTCGCGAAATGACGATGGACCTAAAGGGTAAATTCGTTGTGTGTATCGTTAAGGTTCGAGAAAAGATGAAGGACGGTAAGATGTATGAAAACTACGATCTTATCTATATCGTCAAACCGCCGGAGCAGAAAAAATCGGCATAATAATTTTGCGACGTCAACTCCGATGCGGGTTGGCGTCGCTCCTTTTTTGGAGGTATGTATATGAATATCTATTTTTGTGTGTTCACACAGCATGAACACAGAACCGGCAGGGTGATTGGAAAAACCTGCTGTATCGTACAGGCCGTGAGTGAGGACGAAGCCAGAGAAAAGGCGTATGAAAAGTGCGGGGGAGAATGCTCTGCATTACAGTTTGTTCAGAGGATTGAACCCTGCGATGGCTTCGTCTTTACCTTTTACAAAAGTATGATGTAGGAGGTAGCTATGATAATGTATTCAAAGAAGGTGGATCTGCGCAGCAGGAAGGAAATGATCGATTTCTTGACTGGGCATTTCCGCTACAATACTATGAATTCCTGGAACCAATCTACTTCATATGCTCATAATGTTAAGATCCATAATCTCGGTTTCACGAGAGAGCAGGAACAAAAGCTATACGAGATGATTGAAACCGATGAGTTTTACGAGTATATTCGAGATATCCTAAATGACTTTTCCGTTCGTCACCGCTACCTTTGGCAGGTGGGTTTCAACGGAAGAAACAGCGGGTACCTTGTTTTATATCAGGGTTATGCAAAGCCATCCGGATATAAATCTGTTTGCACTGAATGCGGTCAACGCAATTATAAATCTGTTAGCGAGACGGGGAATTGCAAGTGCGGTCGATGTGGAGCTAATGCCCGTATCGACTATGTGACACCACCTCTTGAAGTTGGATGTTACCCCGGACGTAATACCGATATGGGCGAAGACTTCGCAGATTGGGAAATGTATCAACTGCGGGAACGTGTTAAGCTGGTTTGTGACTTTGACAAGCTCTGCGACGATATCCTCACCATGGTTGCCGGCCTCGTTGAGAATTATGAGGTTTGCGAGGAGACAGTGTACCGTCCTGAGATCATAAAGCATTTGTGTGAGGTGGCGTCATGAGCAGGAGAACGATCCGAAACATTAATGCACCATATGGGAAGGAATTCAGTGATGACTTTTTCTCACTTGTGCAAAGACACGGCAGGGAAGAGGTTTGGCGTGATTTCATTACAATGAGTGCCTGTGCTATATCAAATTCAGTTGACAAACGCTTTTATGATATCCGCGAGAAGATGTATATGGACACCGTCAAACGGTATACCAAAGAGGAAGCGGAGAAGATGGCCGAGATGTTTGCTTTGGTTGTCATGTCTCTGACAGAGAAGCCGAATCAGGATTTTCTTGGAGAAGCGTTCTCGGCCCTTGGACTCCATAATGAATGGAAGGGACAGTTCTTTACTCCGTATCACGTGGGAGCATTTATGGCAGCCGTCAATATTGAGCCCGCAGTGGATCAGCTGAAAGACAAGAAACTCATCACGGTCAGTGACTGCTGCTGCGGTGCAGGATGTCTTTTGATTGCATTCGCCAACGAAGCAATGAAAGCGCACATCGATTTCCAAAGCAGGGTGCTGTTTGTTGCTCAGGATCTTGACTACGTGGCAGGGTTAATGTGCTACATTCAGCTTTCTCTTCTTGGATGCAAGGCGATCGTGAAGATTGGCAATTCTTTAACCGATCCGTTTGTTAACAATGATATGGAAACGGACAGTGTATGGCTTTCACCTATGTATACGCAGGAAGAAACCTTCCATATGATGAGGGTTCTGGAAAGTATAATCACACTCTCAGATCCGGAAGGAGATAAAGAACAGGATGAAAACACCGATGCACCTACCGATAAGGTTTCTGCATAAAGATAAGGAGAATACAGCTATGAGCTTTGAAAACACACAATATGCCCGCGACTATTTTCAGTGTCAGGTTCCGACAATCATTCGCACCTTGAAGCAGATCGCTGCGAATCAGGAGAAACAGATTGAGTTGCAGCAACAAGCCCTACAGGCAATTGTAATGCCTCAAAAAGTGTTTGTCTGCCGCGAAGAAAACTCAGCCGCGCTATATAGCGATGCCGGAAATATCAACCAACTTTTTGTTACGACGTCTCCCGGAGAAGCAATCTCATGGGCACAGAAGGCGCTTTGTATTGCGAAAAAAGGCGACTTCCATCC
>JAZQGR010000072.1:0-14292 GCA_045540115.1 Eubacteriales bacterium | reverse complement strand
GCTGACCACCCAAGCACTCACCGATGAGAAATTAGAGGTGGTGGAGGTGCTTGGGCAAACGGCGCTGTTTACCAACGGCAGAGTCACCGAACAGGAACTGCCGGAGGGGTTATACCGATACGATCTGCGATCCGGTGAAGGTATCACCTTTGCCACCGTGGAGCCGTATGCCAGGAGCGATCACAGCGGCACCATCCTCGTCAAAGCACCTCTGTCCTTCGGCAGCGAAGGATATATCGCCTTTGACGATGACACTTCGCCCAATTTCCTCGGATACGAGCTGACTCCCACCGAGTTCATGGAAACTGACTTTACGCAGTCCGATGACGAGGATATGGATGAGGACGAGGACGAAACCCAAACCATACAGATGGGAGGTATCTCACAATGAGCATTAAAACCATAACGACCGATGACCTTTGCCGAATGAAAGGTCAGGAAGGTCTCATTTTGCAGGGCTGCGGAGGTGATCCCCAAGAATGGCTGGACGGCATCAACGACTTACTGACAAAGGAAGGCATCCTTCTGAACGGCAGTAAGTTCGAGGACTGCTCCGTATTCAAGCACGATGATCTGACCTGCATCCTATATCCCTTTGAGGGCGCGGAGCTGAACATCGGCAAATTCGCCGTGTGGCGTTTGGCTACCCACGATAACTTCGGCGGTACTTGGTTGTCCGACTACGTTCCCAACAGACTCGGCGGTTTCGAGGGGGATATCCCCGATGAGGACTGCGACGAAGATATGGACGAAGGGTTTGGTATGCGCCAATGACACAGAAAACCGAATCCAAATGGCAGACCTTGCGCCGTTTCCTCGAAGGCTATCTGCAAGAGAATACCACCTACCGTGCCGGAGCCATCTATGAGGCGTATCTCAATGAGGGCGGCTCGGCTGAGATATCCCGAAAGGACTTTGAAATGTTCTTACGGGATCAGGTCATGAAGGATGATGGAATGCTCAAGCGCACCTCCCACGGTGTCTATGAGATACGTACCGATCCTGCTGACCGTGGCGTACTCTTTACCCGTGGCAGTCAAAGCGCCGAGCAGCCGAGCATCGACCTCGCCGAAATCTTGGATGACAGCGTGGAGCTGACGGCCAAGATCAAGGCAGTATTCGATATCTTAAACAAATTGGACGGCATACCGTTCCCCGCGCAGATGGAACTGTCCCGACTGAAAGCATCCCTTCTGCACAGCATGGACTCTGCCGTCACCGGCATTACCGCAACCATGTCCTGGTGTGAGGACAATATGGACATGGACACACAAGACGAAACCGAAACAATCAATATGGGAGGAATGTAAATGAACGAACTCGTATGGCTTCTTGTAGGACTTTTGATCGGAGGTTGCCTCGGAATCGGCATCCATTGCTGTTTTCTGATCAACCGCACCGGATACTACGAGCAGGAAATCCGCAAGCTGAAAGCACAGCTCGAACGCAAGGACAAGACCTATCTTGACCAATAAGTATTAAGACGGTATCAATCGCCCCGTGACGATTAGTACCGTCTTTTTTTCGTTTATGGGGCGATTGAACTGTCACGAAAGTGAGGTGATCCCCATTAAAACCCCTGTATCGAGGGTGGGCAATAAAACATCCATCCTTCACATTCTCTACGCGCTGTTTCCGCTGAACTACGGCAGATTTATTGACGTGTTCGGCGGCTCCGGCAGCGTACTTCTCGGAAACCCCACCGTGTCCTCCTTCGAGGTGTACAACGACTTTGACCGCAACCTTGCGAACCTGTTTCACTGCATGAAGGAGCGAACGATGGCGACCATACGAGAGCTTGGCTTCTGCCACCTAAACTCCCGTGAGGACTTTATAGCCGTCCGCAAATTCTTCGAGGACGAGGTATTCGACGATGCCTACCTCTCGGAAGAACTGAAGCTGACGGAGATACTGTTCCCACCGCCCGAAGCAAGGGAGCTGATGGAGATACGCACAAGGATAACCGAAGATTACGATGTCCGCCGTGCCGCCATGTTCCTCAAGCTCCTGCGATTCAGCTACTCCAGCAGCGGAAAATCCTACGCCTCGCAGCCCTTCGACATCCGAAAGCTGTTCGGGCTGATCTCCGAATTACAATACCGCATGGCAAATGTCATCGTGGAGAATCAGGACTTTGAAACCCTCATCAAGCACTACGACCGACCAGATGCGTTTTTCTATGCCGATCCGCCGTACTTCTCCACTGAGGATATGTACGACGTGGGCTTCGGATGGGATGACCACGTCCGGCTTCGGGATACGCTGAAGAACATCAAGGGCAAGTTCCTCTTGTCCTACAACGACTGCCCCGAAATCCGTGAGCTGTACGAGGGCTTCTCACTCTTTGACTTCTCCCGTACCCATTCAATGGCACAACGGTATGAGGCAGGCAAAGAATTCAAGGAACTGCTCATCAGCAATTATGACCTCTACGAAAGGGAGCGCGCCAAGCCTGCACAGCTCACGCTGTTCAACGTGTACGGCGAAGCCTTTGACGATGAGTGCTACGACTACGAAAAAATCTTAAAGGAGTGTATCATCCAATGCAAGATAAGAAGATGAAAACCGAAATCGTCCTCCTTGCCGTGCCTGCCGAGATGCTCTTGGAGGCGGGAATCTTCGAGGGCGATCCCATGCAGATGTATGTGGACGGCAGAAAGCTCGTCATCGAAAACCTCGATGATACGGGCGACATCGTCTGCGAAGGCGACTGCGAGGACTGTCCCATTGACAAGACCGACTGCGACGGCGAGTGCGACACTTGCCCTTGCAAAGACAACTGTGAGTATAGTGAGGTGAACGAAGAATGAAGAAATTGTTCCGTGTCCTCGGTAAGCGAGGAAGAATTACCATCCCGTATGAGATCAGACAGCGCGTAGGCTTTTCCTACAACGACGTCCTCTCCTTTACCGAAGCGGATGACGGCAGAACCGTCATCGTCAAGCGCGAAAAGATCTGCGATAACTGCCGGGGAGCGCAGCCTGCGGTCACGAAAGATGACGAGGTTACGCTCTTTGACTTTTTAAGCGGTCTGTCCGCTGATCAGCAGAGAGCAGCTCTCGTCCACCTCTCGGTATTGTGGGCTGAGAAACAGGCAGCTCATTCCAATAAGCAAGAATAAAATACGCAGTTGAAAGGTGGTGGTGATAAATATGTCTGTGCCGAACCCATAATCCAAAATCCATCAAAGAAACGGAGGTAAATGCCTTATGGCAACCAAGAAATTGCCGCAGAAAAAAGCGGCACCCAAGCTCCTGTCTATCACTGCAAAGATCGACCGCCTGATCCCCACCGAGGGCGACGGTGTTCGTGCCATCGCCAGCGTGAATATCGGCGGTGCCTATGCTGCACACGGCTTCAAGGTCTATGAGTCCGAGGAAAAGGGCTTGTCCGTACTGAATCCCTCGTCCAAATACCAAAAGGACGGCAAGAGTCAGTACAGCGATGTGATCCATGCCGTCACCCCCGAAGCCCGTACCGCAATCAATGATGCGATCCTCGAAGCATACGAACAGAAGCTCCAGGAGGAACAGGGCGAGAATCTCGACGAGGATATGGACGAAGATATCGCCCAGGGACAGACGATGTAGGAACTTTTTTGCGAAATTTTCCGATAGTCGCTGGACTTATCGCAAAGTATCGGTATCCTGTTGGTTGAGGTGATCCCCATGACAAAAAGAATACTCGCAGCAATCCTCGCAACGGTAATTTTACTAACCCTTGCAGGATGTGCAAACAACAAAGCAGATGCTCCTGCTTCCGATACTACAAGACCGGCGGTAACGGCTACGGCAGAAACCACAGGTACAGCCGAATCGGATACGGCAACGGAACACACAGAAGAAAAGAAAAACGGCACTGCCGAGGAAACGAAGCCTGCCGAAACGAGTAAAACCCAAGAGCCGTCTGAATCCGTAACCGAGCCGACTGAAACCGAGCCTGCCGAAACCAAACCGCAGACCACGGTAACCACGGAGCCGGAGAGCAAGCCTACCGAAACAAAGCCCTCGGTCACCGAGCCGACGACTACAGAAACCAAGCCTGCGGAAACAAAGCCTCCGCAGACCGAACAGCCCAAGACCGAGGAAACCAAACCCGAAACAAAGCCTACCGAACCCGAAACTCCACCCAAGCAGACGGAAGAAAAGCCAAAGGAAACCGAGCCGGAGGTAACCGAACCTCCGAAGGCAACCGAACCGCCTGCCGAAACGCAGCCGACCGAAACCACCGAATCGGAGCCTGCTCCCTTTGATATCAACCACTGGATCGCTTATGCAAAGAGCTACGCCGAAAGCAAAGGACTCGTGCTGAGCGATACGGCGGTGGACTGCTGGGATAACCCCATCCGAGCAGGTGCGCACTGCATCTACCTCGAAAGGGATCTCCAAAGCAGACTGAACCGATATGCAAGGGATGAGGATATCACTGACGTGTGGATCTGGGCAGAAGCTACGGACAACGACTGCTACGACATTTATATCGGATACGCATAACCAAATATCAATCTCAAAAACGCACCGAAACGCTCGGTGCGTTTTTCATTTCAAAAGGAGGCCTATTGAATGAAAAAGAATTTATTCAGGAAAGGTATGTCGGCATTGCTTGCCGTAATGATGTGCCTTTCCGCTTTTATCGGCATGGGAACGACAACTGCTTTTGCAGCCGAAGCCGAAACCGATGAAGTGGTAATGATGGCATTCCCCCGTGAAGGCGACGATAACTACAGCGCCAATTGGGGGCATGGCAAACTCCACTATATGAACGGCTGGTTCGCAGGTGACTCCAAGAAAGTCACGGTTTACACCATCGGCTCTTGGAACGGCAATGCCTGTTACTGCATCGAACCCGGTACACCTCTCGCCATCGGCGACGTGATGACCAAGCGCGATGAAAACTATTGGGATAACTATCCCTCCACCTATAATAAGACCATCGAAGCAGATGAGATCAAGCTGTTCATCGGTCGAATCTTCCAGTACGGCTACACCGGAAAGGTAAGCACCGAATGGCGTTCACAGAATGCTGCCGATGCAGATAAACTGGCGCACATTATGGCGACACAGACGCTCGTTTGGGAAACAGTCGTCGGTGAGCGTGATTCAGACTTCAACCATGTTGATCCCGGCAGCTATGATGCGGTAAAAGACCGTGTCGCTACCAATCACCCGCTGTACAGTCAGTTTATTTCCTATTACAACAGTATGGAAGCCAACGTACAGAAGCACTCCAAGGTGCCGAGTTTCTTTGCCAAGTCCACCTCCAAAGCACAGGAAATTGAGCTTGCGTGGAACGGCACAAACTACTCTGCAACCTTAACCGATACCAACAATGTATTGGGCAATTACACCTTTAGTGCTGATAAGTCCGGCATTACCTTCTCTGTCAGTGGAAACAAGCTGACCGTCACTGCAAACACCGCACCCTCCGGTAAAGTAAGCATCACAGCCACCAAAACCGGCTCTGTGAGAAAAGGCGTTGTGGTATGGTCGGACGGCGTATACGCACCCGGCAGCGGTATTCAGGACTTGTCCACTTACTCTGCCGAGGTCAACGATCCTGTCAAGGGCTATCTGAACATTAAGGTCAACCTCGGCTCTGCCAAGATCGTTAAGACTTCCGAGGACGGAAAGGTGTCCGGTATTACCTTCACCATCACAGGCAACGGTGTGAATAAGACGGTAACCACCGGAGCGAACGGCGAGATCAAGATCGACAATCTCAGCCCCGGCACCTACACCGTGACCGAGGTTGTGGAAGATCGCTACGAACCGCAGACGGCAAAAACCGTAACCGTCGTATCGGGACAGACCGCAACCGTATCGTTTAACAATACGCTCAAGCGCGGCGACCTCAAGATCATTAAGACCTCCGAGGACGGCATCGTATCGGGTGTTCCTTTCGTGGTATCCGGCAACGGTATCAACAAGAATGTGACTACCGATAAAAACGGTGAGATCAAGATTGAAGGTCTCTTGCCCGGCAGTTATACGGTAACTGAACAGCATAAGGACTACTACGAGCCGCAGGCAAGCAAGACCGTTACGGTGGAATACAACAAGACCGCAACGGTATCCTTTGACAACGTCCTCAAGCGCGGTGACCTTACGGTGACCAAGACCTCCGAGGACGGTCTGACCGAGGGCATCAAGTTCCGTCTCACCGGCACCTCCGACAGCGGCGTTAAGATCGACGTGACCGCCACGGTGGACAGCTCCGGCAAGGCGTATTTCAAGGACATCCTCATCGGCAGCGGTTATCTCTTGGAGGAAGTGGATACTGCCCTCAAGTATATCGTACCCGACAGTCAGGACGTGGAGATCGAATGGGATAAGGTTGCTACCGCCGAGGTGTACAACGAGCTGAAGCGCGGCGAACTCAAGGTCATCAAGACCTCTGAGGATAACTTCGTGGAAGGCATGAGATTTCACCTCTACGGAACTTCACTCTCCGGCGATAAGGTCAGTGTTTACGCTTATACCGACAAGAACGGTGTGGCAGTATTCGAAGATATCCTCATCGGTGAGAATTACACCGTGGAGGAAGTGGACACCGCCATTCGTTACGTGATCCCCGAAAGCCAGGATGCGGTTATCGAATGGAATAAGGTAACCGAGGTCAAGTTCCACAACGTCCTCAAGAAATGGAGAGCAGAAGCACAAAAGCTCGACAGCGAAACTGTCGACAAGGCACAGGGTGATGCCACCCTCGAAGGTGCAGTGTATGGCGTGTATAAGGACGGTGCGCTCATCGACACCTATACCACCGATAAAAACGGATATTTCATTACCGACTACTATCCTTGCTACGAGAACGTGGAATGGACGATCCGTGAGATCAGTCCCTGTGAGGGTTATCTGCTTGATCCCACCATGTACTATCCCGACACCGATGCAGAACTCTATACCATGGAGTTGAACACCGCATACCTCGACGTGTACGAGGACATCATCAAGGGCAAGATCACCATCATCAAGCATACCGATGACGGCTCCACCAAGATCGAAACGCCCGAAGTCGGTGCCATGTTCGAGGTTTACCTCAAGAGCGCAGGCAGTTATGAAGCCGCCGAAACCACTGAGCGAGATATCCTCACCTGCGACGAGTTCGGTTATGCTGAAACCATCGACCTGCCTTACGGCGTGTACGTGGTAAAGCAGATAAAGGGTTGGGATGGCAGAGAGCTGCTCGATCCCTTTGAGGTGTTCGTCAGCGAGGACGGCGAGGTATACCGTTATCTCATCAATAACGCAAACTTCGAGTCCTATCTCCATGTGGTTAAGGTGGACGGCACGACCGGAAACACCATCCCTTATGCGGGCGCAGGTTTTCAGATCTACGCTCCCGACGGCAAGCTCGTGACCATGAGCTACACCTACCCGACGCTGACCGTGATCGACACCTTCTATACCGACGAGAACGGTACGCTCATCACGCCCGAAAAGCTCCCCTACGGTGAGGGCTACTCCCTTGTGGAGGTTCAGGCACCCCACGGTTACGTCCTCGATGCAACTCCCATCTACTTTGACGTGACCGAGGAAAACTCTGCCGATGAAAACGGCATCACCATCGTCAAGGTGGTCAAGGAGAACGAACCGCAGAAAGGAACGATCACCATCACCAAGACCGGGGAGGTCTTCTCCTCTGTAGTTGAGCAGAACGGCGCATACCAGCCCGTGTATGAGATTAAGGGCTTGGCAGGTGCGGTCTATGAGATTACAGCCGCCGAAGATGTGGTAACCCTCGACGGAACGCTCCGCTACAAGAAGGGCGACGTGGTTGCCACCATCACCACAGGCGCAGACGGTACGGCGACCACCGAGCCGCTGTTCCTCGGCAAATTTGAAATCCGTGAAATCACTGCACCTTACGGTATGCTTCTGAACGGCGACACCGTCACCGTAGAGCTGACCTACGCCGGACAGGAGATCAAGATCACCACGACCTCCGCAGCCTTCGTCAATGAAAGACAGAAGGTAGAAATCGACCTTACCAAGACCTTGGAACAGGACGAGAAATACGGTATCGGCAGAAACAACGAGATCACCTCCGTCAAGTTCGGCTTGTATGCCTCTGAGGACATCGCTGCAGCTGACGGCAAGGTCATACCCAAAGACGGTCTCATCGAAGCCGTAACCTGCGATGAAAACGGCAAGGCGGTATTCGTAACCGACCTGCCCATAGGCGCAAAGGTATACGTCAAGGAGATTGCAACCGACAACCACTATATCCTCTCTGACAACACCTATCCCGTGACCTTCGACTATGCAGGACAGGACACCGCGGTGGTGAAGATCTCCGTGAATAACGGCGAAGCCATCGAAAACGAGATCATCCGTGGCAGCATCATTGGCAAGAAGCTGGATGAGGACGGCTTCACCATCTGCGGTGCGCTCTTCGGTCTCTTCCGTGAGAACGAAACCGTATTCACTGAGGAAACCGCCCTTGCCACCTGCCAGTCCAATGAGATCGGTATCTTCACCTTTGAGAACGTACCCTTCGGCAGATGGATCGTCCGTGAGATCAAGGCAGCTCCCGCATTCGTACTGAACGAGAACAGCTACGCTGTAACCGTAAGCACCGATGAGGAAGTCATCGAGATCACCATCGAAAACGAGTTCATCACCGGCTCGGTCAAGACCACGAAGGTGGATAAGGAATACCCCGACAATAAGCTGTCCAGCGCCGTCTTTGAAGTCTACGTGGACGTGGATAATAACGGCGAATTCGATCCCGAAATCGACCTCTTCGTAGGCGAGATGACCGAAACCGAGGATGGCATCTATGAGATGCACGACCTTCGATATAACGGATATTTCCTCTATGAAAAGACCGCGCCCGAAGGCTTCCTCAAGGATGACGGCTACCACCATTTCGAGATCAGAAACGACGGCGAAACCGTCATCGTGGAGAACGAGGCAGGCGTTGGCTTTACCAATCAGCCCATCCTCGGTAACGTGACCACCACGAAGGTGGACAAAGAGTATCCCGACAACAAGCTATCCGGCACCGTCTTTGAGATCTATAAGGACGTGGACGGTAACGGCGAATTCGATGCAGAGGTCGACATCCTCGTGGGTGAAATGACCGAAAACGAAACAGGCGTATATCTTTATGAGAAGCTCCGCTACGGCGGTTACTTCCTCTACGAAAAGGCTGCCCCCGAAGGCTTCGTCAAGGATGACACCTACCATTATTTCGAGATCAGAAACGACGGTGAAACCGTCACCGTAGAGAACGAAGCAGGCGTTGGCTTCACCAACAAGCCCATCGTGGGTGAATTGGAGCTGACCAAGACCGACATCTCTGACGGCAAGGTTCTCGCAAATGTTGGCTTCCGCATCCGTAACGAAGCCGGAGAGATCGTGGCTGAAGGCTACACCGACGAAAACGGCGTTGCCAAGTTCACCCTCCGCTACGGTAAGTACACCTATGAGGAATTCGCAGCTTTGGACGGATATATCCCCGACACCGAAAAATATCCCTTTGAGATCAAGGAGGACGGAGAGATCGTGAAAGCAGCTATGACCAATGAGAAAATCCCCGAAGTACCGCAGACCGGTGACGAGAGCAACATCGGCTTCTGGATCGGACTTGCGGCGGTCGCCCTGGGCGGTGTCATCGCCACCGCAATCGTCCTCATCAAGAAGAAAAAGGACGATGAAAATGAATGATGAAAAAGGTGTATATTTGCTCTCCGCTTGGCGGCGATGTAAAGGGTAATTTGCAGCGGGCAAAGCAGTACGCCAAATATGCGCTTCTGTGCGGAACGGCTCCGGTCGTTCCGCACTTTTACGCCCTGTGCCTCAACGACGATAACCCGAAGGAACGGGAGATCGGTGTAGCGGCAGGGCTGTCGCTTTTGTGGTTTTGCGACGAGCTGTGGGTATTCGGCGACCGAGTATCCCACGGCATGGAAAAGGAAATCAGCTTTGCAAAGAACCTCAACATCCGCACCGTTTATATCAAGGAATCCCAAGTTAAAAACACTCTCAAGAAACAAGGAGGAAACTACTATGCGTAACAAGAAAATTACGAGAATTCTTCTGTGCGCCGTGCTGGTGACACTTCTCGTCAGCACCTTCTCGGTAACGGCATTTGCCGCAGGCGACGTGGCAAGTGCCATCGAGCAGACATGGAACACCGCCAAGACTCAGGTGCAGACGGTGGTCAACAACGTGGTCTTTCCCGTGGTGGATATGATCCTCGCCATCCTCTTCTTCGTAAAGCTCGGCACGGCGTACTTTGACTACCGCAAGCACGGTCAGTTTGAGTTCACCGCACCCTGTATTCTGTTCGCCTGCCTCATCTTCACGCTGACCGCACCTCTGTATATCTGGACCATCCTGTAAGGAGGTGTCGGCATGAACTTTTTTGAAGGCGAACTCCAAAGGATGTTCGGCGGGAACGACATCATCCATGATCCCAAGATCGTCGGCAGAACTCTGCTCGGCAAGATCGACGATGACCTGCGGGTAAAGCTGCAGTTCGTTTCCACCGAAGTCCATAAGCACTACGATGCCATTCAGGTCTCCATCCTCAACCGCACGGATGGCTTGGTGGACAGAGAAACCATGCTCTTCGGCGACATCATCGGCGTAAAAAACACCAACATCTCAGGACGAGTCAATCCTTATATGTGGGAGGAAGGAGTCGGCAAGGCGTATTGGTATACGCCTGTGACAGCCTCAGACAAGGCACTGATCGCCGACACCGTCCTCGACTACGTGGGAATGTACCAATCCGAAGGGATGGCAATGTCCCTATGAGAAATTCCCAAAGTCACTGGACTTTCGGAGAGAACCGTGGTATGTTGTTGTGCCGAAAGGAGGCGGCAACATGAGTTTTCTGAAAGACCTGTACGACGGCGAAATTCGCCCTTGCGAGGAAATACCCGACACCGATGAGTTCAAAGCAGCACAGTCGGCGCTCTCGAAAGCAGCTAAAGAACTGGACGAAGCACTCACGGCAGAACAAAAAGAACTGTTTGGTGCCTATAAAGACCGGTTCTTCGATTGTGTCCATCTGTCATACGCTCACGCATATGAGATGGGCTTCCTGCACGGCGCAAAACTCATCAACGAAATCCCTAAACCCGACCGATTACCCGAAACGGAGTAATCGGTCATTTTTTATCCGCAGGCATGGGCGGTGGAGCGATCCACCGTCTGTGTCTGTTTTGAAATCAGGAGGTGAAACCCTATGTTTGATTGGATCGACGATCTGATCGATGCAATAGCCGATGCCATATCGGAAGCCTTCGAGTTTTTGGGTACGCAGATATCCAACACCATTTGGAATACAATGCTCCGATGGTTTTACGAAACCATCTACGAAGCGGTTGCCGACTTCTTCACGATGATGGGCAACATGGGCGCGGATATCTTCGCCCTGGATTGGGTGCAAGCAACCATAAAACTCTTTACGCTGTTTGGGTGGTCACTCTTCATAGCCGGAATGGTAGTCGCCATCTTCGATGTGGCGATAGAATACCAACACGGCCGAGCAGATATCAAGACCACCTCAATCAATATCTTAAAAGGCTTCTTTGCCTGCTCCCTAATCGGAGTAGTACCCGTAGAACTGTATAAGTTCTGCATATCACTGCAAAACACCTTCTCACACGACCTGTCGGCACTGTTTGCCGGAGGGCAATCCATCGACCTTGCGGGACAAAGCACAAGTGTCCTTGTGGGCAGCTTCGCCGTATCGGGACAGCTCACGTTCAGCCTGTTTAATATCCTTGCGCTGATTGCTTTTGCGTACTGCGTAATAAAGATATTCTTCCAAAACATCAAGCGCGGAGGAATCCTCCTCGTGCAGATGGCGGTGGGATCGCTGTATATGTTCTCCGTACCGAGAGGATATACAGACGGCTTCTACCAATGGTGTAAACAGGTAGCAGCTCTGTGCCTTACGGCGTTTATGCAGACCACCTTGCTGTTCCTCGGACTGCTCACATTCCCCGGCAATATGCTCCTCGGACTCGGCATTATGCTTGCCGCCAATGAGGTGCCGAGAATTGCCCAGCAGTTCGGTCTCGACAGCTCGGTGAGAGTCAATATGATGAGCGTTGTCCATGCGACCACCACCGCCGTCAACCTTACACGTTCCCTTGCGCGGGCTAAGTAAAGGAGGTACGGCATGAAGGAAAATATGGAATTGGAACGCAAGGATCTCGTCATTGACCGTGATATGGAGGTGGACTGCGACATCGGTCAGCAGATCACCTGCTATATCGAAACGTGGTTTGACGTGGACGAGAAGTTCCGCATCAAGACAGATTCGGAGAAAGGCACATGGCTGAATATGTACGGCAAATACGATCCCTTTGCCGATATGCTCCGCATTGAATGCGTGATCAGCGGTGACGATTTCTCCGATATGTTCGACTATCAGCCAACGGCGGCAGAAACGCAGCTCATCAAGGATATGATCACCGAGAAAATCCGTGAGGAATACGGTCAGACTCCGAAGGAGTTTTGCGACAGCCTATGCGATACCGGACAGACGATGGGAGGAATGTAAATGACACAATATCTGTATCCGCAGAACCTAAAGGCCACGGCGAACCTGTGGTTGTGGGGCTTGCGGGACTTTGCCATACTCGGCATAGCCGCACTGCTTTCCATCGTGTGTATGGTGCAGTTCGG
Organism: Eubacteriales bacterium; assembly: GCA_045540115.1. GTDB lineage: Bacteria > Bacillota > Clostridia > Oscillospirales > CAG-272 > Colimorpha_A. Next base: position 1,642 of record JAZQGR010000072.1, on the reverse strand, counting down.
CTTTTTTATTCCCGCAGCCGCAACCCTTGGCTACGGCTTTTTAACCATCCGCATGGATGAAACCACCGTGATGGACTTTATCAAATACGCCATCCGGTACTTTATCACAACCCAACAGTATTACGAATGGAGGTGACGATCATGGCAAAGGAAAACAAACCGCAGAAAAAGAAAAAAGGACGCTCCGTGCAGGATCTCACGGGCATCAAGACCTTCACCAAATACGGTCTGGCAACGAGCAAGGGAGAGTTGTTATTCTACCTCGTTTCGCCCACCAATATATCGGTGCTGTCGGCTGTGAACATTGAGATCAAGGTGCGCCATCTGATGATGGTACTGTCGGCGATCCCCGACATCGAGATCACCTGCACCGACTCCTCCGAATGCTTCGACGATAACAAGGCGTATCTGCAAAGCAGGCTTACCGAGGAAAACAACCCGAAGGTGCGCCGACTGCTCAAAAAGGATATGGACTTCCTCGACAGCATTCAGGTGGAGATGGCGACCGCCCGACAGTTTCTCTTCATTGCAAGGTGCAAGGGCTTAAAACCGGAGCAGGTCTTCCAAAGCGCCAACCGTATCGAGAAGATCATCTCCGAGCAGGGCTTTGAGGTAAAGCGCATGAAGAAAGCGGATATCAAACGCTTCCTCGCTCTGTACTTCGACGCTTCGATGAACGGAGAGCATATGCCCGATGTCGACGGCGAACAGTTCTATGAGGTGGACGATGAAGAAACGGAGGATTAGTCTCATTATTCTGCTTCTTCTGCTGTCGGCGGTCTGCCTCGCATCCCTCACAATGGCGTGGAAGGAATACGCAGATCAGGCAAGCAACCGCCATGCCTTTGACGAACTCGCCGAGCTTGTAGAAAAGCCGGAGGAAACGACCGTGCCGGCCACGGAAACCGAGTTCACCGGCACTACCGAGGATACGACGGAAGAAACCACCGATGCCGAAACTGAGCCGGAGCCAACCGAACAGAAGCGAAACCTTGCTCCCATTATGGAGCAGAACAGCGAATGCATCGGTTGGATCTATATCGAAGGCACAGCGGTGAACTATCCCGTGATGCACACTCCAAGCGATCCGCAAAAATACCTGCGAAAGAACTTCGAGAAGAAATATAGTGTATCCGGCATCCCGTTCCTCGACTACCGATGTACCCCCGCCACCAACCTCATAATATACGGTCACAACATGAAGAACGGAACTATGTTCTCCGATCTGAAGAAATACCTCGACAAGAGCTTCCGAGAGCAGCACCCTGTCATAGAGCTGGAAACGGCAGACGGTGTGCGGTACTTCACGGTAACCGAGGTGATAAAGACCGACATTTACGATAAGCGGTACGAGGACATCGAAGTAAAGGACGGCAGGCAGAAGCTTATCCTCTCCACCTGCTACGGCTCGGCGAAAAGCGGAAGGCTTCTCGTCATCGCCGAAGAAACCTAAATCCCAATATGAATCAGTCGTTTTGCGGATACGGCAGGACGGCTCGTCTTGTCCTCTGTCCGCAAAGCGGCGGAAGGAGGAAAAATGTCAAAACGAACCCCCAAAGTTCTCACGCCGGAGCAGATGGAGGAAATCCGCACCAAGGACTTCTTCGATATGATCCTGCCCGGCACCGTGAAATTTTTATCC
>JAZQGR010000071.1:0-15277 GCA_045540115.1 Eubacteriales bacterium | reverse complement strand
AAATTTCTTCTTTGATTTCTTTTGAGTAGTTCTTAAACTTTTGTCCTTTTCTAGCCATAACTAAAACCTCCTATGGTACTATTATACCATAAGAGGTTTTGTCTTTTTTCTTTTTTGTGAACTATATGGGGTTCACTTCATAATTCCGTCCTTTTCTCATTTATAGTTTTTTAGATAATCTACCTGCGCTCTTGTGAGTCGCTTCCAAGTTCCCGATTTGAGGTTGCCGAGGGTGATAGCGCCGATGGCGATACGGCGGAGCGAGGTAACTGTAAGTCCGAGCTGCTCGCACATTTTGCGTATCTGTCGGTTTCTGCCCTCGTAGAGCGTGATACCGATCGAGCTTTCCTCCTCATGAAGCGAAAGGATCTTCGCCTCTGCGGGAACGGTCTCGTAGCCGTCGATCATCATCGGCTTATTCAGCTTTTTGAGCTGCTCCTCCGTGACCTTGCCCTTGACCTTGACTGTGTAAAGCTTCGGGATATGGTGCGCGGGGTGCATCAGCTTGTTTGCAAGCTCGCCGTCGTTCGTCATTATGAGAAGTCCTTCGGAATCGAGGTCAAGACGTCCGCAGGGATAAACCCTCTCGCCGACGTCGCTGACAAGCGAAGCTACACACTTTCTGCCAAGCTCATCGTTCATAGTCGTAACGTATCCGCGCGGCTTGTTCAGCATTATGTAAACGAATCTCTTGACGCGCGGCATCTCGACAGGCTTTCCAAGGTACTCGACGCGGTCGACACCGGGAATTATCTTTCTTCCCTGCTCGACTCGCTCGCCGTTTACTTTGATTCGTCCTGCAAGTATTTCTTCCTCCGCCTTGCGTCTTGACATAAGACCGCAGTCGGCAACATATTTTTGTACTCTTATTTCGTTAGTTTCCATGTTTTTATCCTAAACATTCAAAATCATAGGGGCGTAGATCTACCTTCTCCTGAGGGAGAAGGGGGACCACGAAGTGGTGGATGAGGAGTAAGTTCACTTTTTAGACACCTCATCCGTCCGAGGCAACGCCTCTTGCACCATTCTCCCACTGGAGAAGGTATTTATTTAACACTCCTACTACCTAAACAACCCCAAAATCCACTGCCAGAACGTCTTTTTGACCTTTCTTTTCGGCGCGTCGGTAAGCGCCTCGATAGGTAGCGAAGCAACCTCGACGTTTCCGTTCATAAACACGGCTCTGCCGATAACGTCGCCCTTTTTCACGGGCGCAAAAACAAATCTCGGAAGCTCGATAACAACCCGAAGCTCGCCCGTGTCATTTGGCAATACCGCCGACGCATCGCCCACCGCTCCGTACTTTATCATATCGGTTTTAGCACCGACCGTGGGCAAATAGCCCTCAATTCCGTCAGAGCTTATCTTCACGCGCTTGACCGACGCAAAGCCGCTGTCAAGCATCCTCTTATGGTCGCTCCAGTCGTTCGGCGCGTTCAGCGTCACAGCAACGAGCGTGATTCCGTCACGCTCTGCGGCGCTGACCAGACACCGTCCGTCCTTCTTCGTAAATCCCGTCTTTACACCTATACATCCGTCATAAGTCCGTAAAAGGCGATTATGATTCACGACGAGTCGTCTGTCAGGGACGCCGTTAAGGGGCAGAAGCTTCTTATAGGTCGACACTATCTCGCGGAAAACATCGTTTTTCAGCGCCTCGGCAGTAATAAGCGCAAGCTCATAAGCAGTAGTATAATGCTCGTCGCTGTCAAGCCCGTGCGGATTGTCGAAATGGGTATCGGTAAGCCCCATTTCAATTGCCTTTTCGTTCATCATCTCGGCAAAATCCGCAACGGATCCGCCGATCTCAATAGCAATCGCCGCTGCGGCATCGTTTGCGCTTCGAAGCATCATAGCGTAAAGCAGCTCACGAAGTGTCAAGCTCTCGCCCTCGATCAGATACAGGGACGAGCCCTCAATGCCGACCGCATCGCAGGGAATTTTTATCGCCTTATCAAGCTCGCCGTATTCAAGGGCGATAAGCGCCGTCATTATCTTAGTCGTGCTTGCCATCGGGCGACGCTTGTGCGCATCCTTTTGATAAAGCACACGTCCGCTTTCGGCTTCAATAAGCACCGCACTTGACGCGGAAACGCCTATGTCAAGCTCATCGGCACACACCGAAAACGGCACAAAAACGCCTATAAAAATTGCCGTTATGACACAATAAAGAACAGTTTTTCTAAGCATATATTCATCCCTCCGTTGGAAAAATATATGCCCAAAACGCTCATTTTAAGCCTTATTTAGCTTTTTTTGCCGCCTTTTTAGCCGCTTTTTTGTCCTCTTTTGCCTGCTCTTCGGCCGCCTTTTCGTCAAGCTCTTTTTCAAGCTCTTCGATCTCGTTTTCAAGCTCCTCGTCGTCAAGAGCCGTCTCCGGCTCCTTCTTTGCAAAGAGGTTCTTGATCTTCTCAATAGTTTCGGGCGCCTTATCAAGGAGAGACGAAACGGAGTCGATCACGCCGACGGGCGCAGGAACTGCCGCAGGATTCGTTATGTTGAGAGTCGTTACGTTGCCTTCCTTGTCAACGACGAGGAAGCAAAGGGGAGTAACGGTAATTCCCGTTCCGCCGCCACCGCCGAAGCAGGGAGACGAGGGCTTTACGGGCTTCTGGTTATCCTTATCTCCGCTCTTCGGCATATAGTCAACGCCGCCCGAAGCGTAGCCTACCGAAACCTTAGATACGGGAATGATTACCGTACCGTTATTAGTGCTTATCGGCTCACCGAGGACTGTTCCCGAATCGGCAACCGTGCGGATACCCTCAAGGGATTTTTTGATTACGTCACTCAAATTATTCTCTGCCATTTTTATACCTCCGTACCTGCTTTTGCAGGATTATTTTCTTTGATTTCTTTTGCTACTCTTTTCGGGACCTTAAGGAATCCGAAGAGTCCCGTAAGACCCACTGACGCTACGTGCCAGACCTTTATTCTGAACGAAACGTGCAGGTCAACTTTCGTTTTCGGCGAGGTAAAATCCGCGCCGACAAATATCCTGTTTTCCGTTTTACCGGGATATTTCATATTAAGATGACGGTCGAATATCGCCGTCAGATACGATACTCCCTGACAGATATATCCGTAGGCGATAGCCGTCTTGTCGGGCTCTTGTCCGCCAACCGTTATCCGTAGGTGATACAGGCTAATTCGGAAATGCTTTCCGAATTTCTTTATTGCCCTTAAAACCGCAAGTCGGAGAATATCAAGCCCATATCTCACGTTTTCCTTTAAAGCGTACTGCGGCTTTTCTTTTTCTTCAGCCTCGCTGTCGGTTATATGTCCGCTTTTTTTCTTGGGACGGGAAAGAAGATATTTTTTCTGCTCCTTCAGTCGCCTCTTTCGGAAGCGAGCTATCTTGAAATCAGACAGCTTTAACGGCTTTTCCTTTTTCGGCGTCAGCTTTATTTTGACGAACCAAATTTTCAAGTAAACGATAAGCTCGTCCTTAAGCTTTATATCGACCGTTACGGGCGTCAGAAAAATCAGCGCGATAAGCGCGACGATACCGAGTAATATCCATAGCAGTATCATCGGTCCGAACAGCACCGCAAGCGTAACAAGCAAAGCAATGCCGAGCAGTATTATAATTGTCGCCATCGCTTCACCCCTTTCGTTTACTTACAAATCAAGCGTTGACCGTGTTTTCGGTGTTTTCCGTATTTTCCGTGTTTTCTTTCTCTTCGTCCTGCGACGTGCTTTCAAGGACCTCGGTCTTGGGGAGCTCCTCAAGCGACGAAAGCCCGAAGCAACGCAAAAATGTCTCCGTCGTAGCGTAAAGATTCGGCTTGCCGGGGACGTCAAGACGTCCGATAACCTCAATAAGCTGCTTTTCGCAGAGCGTTGTTACCGCATAAGAGCTGTCAACACCCCTCACCTGCTCGATAAACGATTTCGTTACCGGCTGGTTATATGCGATTATCGCGAGCGTTTCCATAGACGAATTGGAAAGCGCACCGCCGTGACGCATACCGAGAGCCGTCTTTACCATACTTTCGTAAAGCTCGTTCGTACAAAGCTGGCAGGAGTCGGAAAAGCATACAAGTCTTATTCCTCTGTCTTCATAAGCAAAAGCGTCGCTTTCAAGTATCTCCTTAAGCTCGTCCACTGTAATTTCAAGCGTTTCTGCTATCTTTTCATATTTTACGGGGAAGCCTGCGGCGAAGAGTATCGCCTCAATTATCGGTATCAATTCCCTCTTGTCCATTGTTCATTACCTCTCTTATATGATTCAGATTCAGGGTCATATACACCGTTTCGTCCTCATTTTCCATAATAACTCTCTGCACCTTAAGAAGCTCGAGGGTTGCAGAGAAAATCGCGATAAGCTCGCTTCGCGACTTGGCGGTCAAAAGTATATCCTCAAAGTTGCTTCTTCCGTTTCGGCGCAGATACTTCATAACGGTAATTATCTTCGCGGAAACGGGAACGACCTTTGCCGCAAGCAGGCGACGTATCGCCTTTTCCGATTCTCTTGCCAGCTCGGGCAGACGGCTGTTCTTTATCAGCGCGCGCTGCATTGCTCGGCTGAGGAGGTCAATATCGATATGCTCGGGAAGATCCTTCCTTGTATCAAGCACCTCGGGCTCCTTCGCGATTCGTCCTGCGTAAAGGGCATACTGATCGTGAAGATAGACCGACGCCTCCTTTGCCCTCTTATACTCGATAAGGGCGCGAGCAAGGACGGCTCGGGGATCCTCTTCCTCAATACCATCTATTTGCGGTTTCGGAAGCAGCATTCGGCTCTTTATCAGCATAAGGTCTGCAGCCATAACGATAAATTCGCCCGCGATCTCCATATCCATCTCGCGCATCATATCAAGGTATTCAAGATACTGATCGAGTATCATTGCGATCGGGATATCGTAGATATCGACCTTATTTTTCGTTATAAGCCCGAGAAGGAGGTCAAGAGGACCGTCGTATATCTCAAGGTGAAAGCTTAATTCGTTACTCATAAACCGGGAACCAATCCAATTATAAAGTGAAACAGGCTTGATACTCCGTCTCTCACAAAATCAAGCGGAACGTCAAGCACTCCCGAGAAAAGCACGGCGAGCGTGATAAACATGATCTGTCTTTCGTAACGCATAACACCGAAATAGTACTTGTCGGGAAGCAAAAAGTAGAACACGCGCGAACCGTCAAAGGGAGGAACCGGGATCAGATTAAATACCGCGAGCGAGATATTCAGCACCTCAAAAACATAGAAAATGTTCAGAATGACCATGAGTATCTTGAAAGAGGTCACCGTTATCGCCGATGCGGGAAGCAGATGAATATATACCGCAGCCGTCACTCTGCTTAAAAGCGCTGCTATGAAGGCTATTATCAGATTCGATACAGGCCCCGCCAATCCGACGAGCGCCATTCCTTTTTTGGGATTCTTAAAGTATCGCGGATTTACGGGAACCGGCTTAGCCCAACCTATGCCGAAGAAAAGCATAGCAACCGTCCCCAAAGGATCAAGGTGCTTAAGCGGGTTTAGTGAAAGCCTTCCGTGCCATTCAGCAGTCGGGTCTCCGAGCTTTCTAGCCATCCATCCGTGAGCAAGCTCGTGAATGACGAGTGATATGAGGACTACGGGAAAGGTAATAAGAACGAGTATAAAATCGTCCTTTGTCAGACCCCCCTGCAATAATTCGAAAATCATTTATCAGTTCTCCAAAAATTCGTAAAGCGTCTTCCAAAGCTCCTCTTTTCCGATCCCCTTAAGTGAGGAAAACGGAATGACCGGGCCGAGCTTACTCAGCTCTTCCTTATTGGCATTGAAATCCGTCTTATTTAATTTATCGCATTTGGTTGCGACGATGACGTAGGGAGTTTCGCTCTCGTCGAGCCAATCAAGCATCATATAGTCGTCCTCGGTCGGTCCTACCTTCATATCTATAAGCTGGAGGATCAGACGCTTTTCGCAAGGGCTACTTAGAAAATTATCTGTCAGCGCCGACCATCTTTTTTTGTCCTTGAAGTCTCTTTTCGCGTAGCCGTAGCCGGGGATGTCGACGAACCATAGCTTCTTATCGATATTGTAGAAGTTTACCGTTATCGTCTTACCCGGTGCAGAGCTGACTCTTGCGAGATTCTTTCTACCGAGAAGCGTATTTATAAGTGAGCTTTTTCCGACGTTCGAGCGTCCCGAAAAAACTATCTGCGGTCTGTTATCGTTCGGAAACTGCGAAACGAGTCCCGCAGTCAGACCGAGCGAGGAATTTTGAATATTTATCTTCACTTACTTCACCGTTTATCTGATTATTGCCGCATTCAGCACCTGATCTACACTTGAACAGGGGATAAATTCGAGCGAGTCTTTAACGAGGGGATCAATATCGTTTAGATCCTTTTCATTTTCCTTCGGAATACATACCGTTTTTACGCCTGCCTTATACGCCGCCATCGTCTTTTCCTTAAGACCGCCAATCGGAAGCACACGTCCGCGAAGCGTGACCTCACCCGTCATTGCAAGATCGCGGCGGACGGGTCTGCCCGAAAGCTCCGATGCAAGCGCGGTTACGATAGTAACGCCTGCAGAGGGACCGTCCTTCGGGATCGCGCCCTCGGGAACGTGAATATGTATATCCTTTGTCTTATAGAAGTCGGAATCGACTCCAAGCTCCGTGGAGTGTGAGCGGATATAGGTTATCGCCGCCTTTGCCGATTCCTTCATAACGTCGCCAAGCGAGCCCGTAAGCTCGATCTTGCCGTTGCCCGGCATTGCCGCCGCTTCAACGCGCAGCAGGTCTCCGCCGACCTCCGTATATGCAAGACCGTTTACAACACCGACCTCGTCGTTTTCGTAAACCGAGTCGGGGGTTATCTTTCGCTGTCCGAGATAGTCCTTGAGGTTCTTCTCGGTTATCTTGACCGATTTAACCTCGGTCTCGACCATCTTCTTTGCGACCTTACGGCAAAGAGATGCAAGCTCTCTTTCAAGATTACGCACGCCTGCTTCTCTCGTATAGAAGTCAATAAGCTCGAACACCGCGCCGTCATTTATCTTAAGCATACGCTTATTAAGACCGTGACGCTTCATCTGCTTCGGTATAAGGTGATCCTTTGCGATAGCGAGCTTTTCGTGGCGCGTATAGATCTTAAGCTCGATGACCTCCATTCTGTCAAGAAGCGGACGCGGAATGTTTTCAATATCGTTCGCCGTTGCTATGAACAGACAGTCGGAAAGATCAATAGGAAGCTCAACGAAATGGTCGCGGAACGCCTTGTTCTGCTCGCTGTCAAGCACCTCAAGCAGTGCCGACGACGGATCGCCGTGGCTGTCTCTTGTCAGCTTATCTATCTCGTCGAGAAGAATTACGGGATTGAGCGTCTGCGCCTGATTTATCGCGGTAACGATTCGTCCCGGCATAGCCGCAACGTAGGTCTTTCTGTGTCCGCGGATATCCGCTTCGTCGCGCACACCTCCGAGGGAAACTCTTACGTATTCGCGCTTCATCGCTTTCGCGATCGACGCGCAGATCGAGGTCTTACCCGTTCCGGGAGGTCCGACAAGGCACAGTATCTGATTCTTAAGCTCGGGCGTCATCTGCTTTACCGCGATGAACTCGAGTATTCTTTCTTTCACCTTTGTAAGTCCGTTATGATCGTCGTCAAGAATCTTTCGTGCCGCTTCGACGTCGATACGGTCTTTGCTCTTTTTACCCCAAGGGAGCTCAAGGCAAAGGTCGAGATAATTTCTCATTACCGAGCTTTCTGCCGAGGTATAAGGCATTTTCGCAAGCTTCTTGACTTCCTTTGTCAGCTTCTCGCGTACCTCCTTCGGAAGATTCGCCTCGGCGATAAGGTTATTATACTCGACGATCTCCTCGTCGTCCTCCTCGTCGCCCTCTCCGAGCTCTTCCTTTATAACCTTCATCTGCTCCTTGAGATAATAGTCGCGCTGGTTACGGTCGAGGCGCTCGCGAACACGCTTATGTATCTTCATCTCGGTACCGAGCACCTTGCTCTCTCTTTCCATAAGAAGGCAAACGAGCTCTGCTCTCTTGAGCGGATTATACTCCTCGAGCACCGCCTGCTTATCCTTGAAATTTAGAAGCACGTTGCAGGCGATAAAGTCTGCAAGCATACCGGGATTTGTTATCGACTTGAGCGCCGCTACCATCTCGGGTGCAAGCTTCGGTAAAAACGACGCAAGATTTTCAAAGGCGTCTCTTATTTCCATAATAAGCGCCTCACCCTTGATTCCGCCGTCATTGTCTGTCGTTATCGTCTTGCAGAGAAGGGACGCGTAAAGGCGCCTGCCGTCAAAATAATATTCTTCAACGCTTGCGCGGCAATATGCCGTTACAAACACCTTGAGCGAGCCCTCGGGCAGTCGCACGGTCTGCTTTATCTTCGCCGCACATCCGACCTTAAAAAGCGTTTCCGGGGTCGGCTCGTCCTCCTTAAGATCGCTCTGCGAAACGAGGAAGATAAGTCCGTCGCCGTTCTCCGCCTCCTCGCAAGCGCTTGCCGCCTTTTCGTCGGTAAGCTCGAAGCTCATAGGTACCGACGGAAACGGTATTATTCCTCTTAAAACTACTACCGGAAGGCGTACCGCCTCCACTTTTTCAATGTATTTTTGCATTATTGTTTCCTTTTGCCGTTGTGTATAAATTATCCTATGTTCCTGCGCACAAGCTCAATGCCCGTGCATTTTTTTAGTCCACGCTCGTAGGTGAACACCGCGCCGTTTATCTCACATTCACCCTCAGGCGTTTCGAAGCGCACGGGGAGATGCGTACGGAACTTCTCTACGACCTTTGATACGTCAACACCGAGTATCGAATCTATCGGTCCGCACATTCCAAGGTCGGTAAGATACGCCGTTCCATTCGGTAAAAAGCGCGTGTCCGAGGTCTGAACGTGCGTATGCGTGCCGTATATTATGTCGATCTTGCCGTCGAAATAATTTGCGAGTGCAAGCTTTTCCGAAGTCGCCTCGGCGTGAACGTCGAGGATCGAAATATCGTACTGACCATCGTTTTCACGAAGCATTTTTTCGACCGCATCAAACGGACACGAAAGCGGCTCGAGATAGGTCGTACCGAGCACATTCATAACGAGGATCCGAAGCCCGAAGCTATCAAATATAAAGCTTCCCTTTCCGGGTGTACCGCTCGGATAATTTGCCGGACGGATTATATAGGGATTTTCATCTATATAATTCAGCATCTCGCGCTTCTGGAAAACGTGATTTCCCGATGTAAGCACGTCAATTCCGCCGCTGAGGAGCATCTCGGCAGTCGAACGGTCAAGACCGTTGTGGGAAGCGGCGTTTTCGCCGTTTGCGACCGTAAAATCAATTCCGTATTCACTTTTAATTTTGCTCAGGCATCGGCAGACCTTTTCGCAGGCAGACACGCCTGTTATGTCTCCGAGAGCAAGAATTTTTACCGTATTTGCGTTCAAAGGGCAATTTTCCCCCATTGTATTGTATAATTATGATTATTATACTATATTTGAGTGAAAATGTCAAGGAAATTGAGAATCAAAAAAGCCCCCATTTATAGGGAGCTAAACGATGTTACTTTCTTTTGATGAACGGTTGCTTCGCAACCTACACCTCATCCGGCGTCTTCGCCGCCACCTTCCCCTGAGGGGAAGGCAAGACAATGTTGCGTGTTTATTTTACTGCGCGCCTTTTTCTGCTCAAAAGAATGTTTATCCCCGCTCCGACAAGCAATATCTCCATACAGAAATAGAGCCAGAGCATAACGACGATTATCGACGCCAAGCTCCCGTAAACGTATGAATACCGTCCGAAATGCTCGACATAATATTCAAAAAGCGCTGAGAATATAAACCACGCCGCCGCACTCAGGAACGCGCCCGGCGCCTCCCTTATTTCCCTTCTCCTTTGACCGCCGAAAACGCGGTAAGTAAGCATAAATACCGCGCTTAGAAGCATAAAAAGCGCCGCGCTGTTAAGCACCTTCAGCGCACCGATATGCCGCCAATTCGGCACCGCCTGAAGGATCATATCGCCGAACACCCAGACGATAAGCGCGAGTATGACCGAACATATATAAAGGAGCGTTATCCCGATACTTTTAATGATGTAAAGAACGTAGCTTTTGTCTCTTTTGCCGCCGTATACGTTCCTTATTCCCGCGCCAATGCCACGCACGCCTCTTGATGCGGACCAGAGAAGCGCCACCGCACTCACGGAAAGAAGCGGAACGTTTGATTTTTCGTTAATCTCCGAAAGGACTCGCATTGCGTAAGGCGCAAGCTCCTTAGGGAAAATTTCGACAATATGCGAATACATTTCCTCCCCGTTCGGCATAAAATATCCGAAAAACGAAAGGACGAATATCAGCATCGGCACTGCCGATATAATTATGAAAAAAGCGGCTTGGGAAGCGTACACCCGAATGCGGTGCTTCTCAAGCCACTTGTTTATCCGTTTTACTTTTCCGTAAGCCTGTCGGATAAGCTTTTCTGCCTTTGACATATATACTCCGTTTCGGTTTTATGAAAGAAGTATATGCAAAATATCAGATCAGTATTCTGACAGCCCCGTGCAGACATTCCGCGTCAACTGATGCGTGATTACCCGCAAATTCACCGTCGGTACACCATGCGGGCGCTTCCTCACATTCAATATGTACTTTCGTCGTATGAAGAAGAGTAACCCTGTCTCCGTCGGTCTTCTTCGCAAGCAGAAGCTTTGCGATCTCGGCAAGGTCTGTCGCGCTCTTTATCCCCTTTATGAGGAGCACCTCAAAGAGTCCGTCGGAAAGGCTGACATCGTCCTTCGAGAGCTTCAGAACGCCGCCCGCTGAGGTCGAATTTGTTACACCGACAAGCGCGTAATCGCCTTCGAGCTCGCCGTCGTCGTAAACGATCTTCGTGTGGTACGATTTACCGAGTGTCGGGAGCTCCTTTGCGCCCTCGAGAACGTATGCAAAGTGTCCGAGAAGGTTCTTGACCTTTTGAGGAGCGGAATAGGACGCCTTGACAAAAATTCCGAAGGACGCAATGTACGAGAAATTCAGCTCGTCATTGAACATACCTATATCAAGCTCCATTACCTCGCGGTTTTCAATATCGCTCGTCGCGTCGATCGGATTTCTCTTAAGCCCGAGAGTAGAAGCAAAATCGTTCGTGCTTCCGCAGGGATAGTAAAGAAGGAGCGGCTTTTGCTCGATCTTGAGCAGACCGCTTATTACCTCGTTAAGTGTTCCGTCACCGCCGCAGCAAACGATAAGATCACGGCTCTTACCGAACTTCTCGGCAACCTTTGCTGCGTCGCCGCGTGCCTTTGTGTAATAGACCTTCGTTTCGTAATCCTGAGCCTTCAGCATTACGATTATGTTCGGAAGATCCTCTTTTATCTTCATTTTTCCCGCAACGGGATTTACGATTATGATAGCTTTCTTTGACATTTCAATGCCCTCGCATAAAAATTCGTTGTCATCATTCTACACCATTTCGACCTTTTTTTCAATAGTATTTTCAATTTTTCAAAAAACTATGGACAATTTCGCTTTAATATAGTAGAATATAAAAAGATTTTATTAAATTGGAGCATATTATGAGCGTTTACATTCCCGAAGGCTACAAATCAATACTCAATCCGCGTCAGACACAGATGGCAATAAAAAAGGTGAAGGACTTTTTCGAGCGCGACCTCGCGATACAGCTCGACCTCATAAGAGTTTCAGCACCTCTTTTCGTAACGTCAAGCTCGGGTCTTAACGACGACCTGAACGGCGTTGAGCGTGCGGTAAAATTTGACATAAAGGGTGTAGAAAGCGATGCCGAGATCGTTCATTCGCTCGCAAAGTGGAAGCGTAATGCACTCAAGGAATACGGCTTCGGATGCCACGAGGGGCTTTATACCGATATGAACGCTATCCGCCGCGACGAGGATACCGATAATATTCATTCGGTATTCGTCGACCAGTGGGACTGGGAGAGAATAATCTCGAAGGAAGAAAGAACCGTCGAGACCCTCAAATCGACCGTCAAAAAGATATACGCGGCACTCAGACACACCGAAAAGCACGTTGCTGACGACTATGCGTTCGCAAAGCGTCTGCTTCCCGAAAAGATCACCTTCGTGACCTCGCAGGAGCTTGAGGATAAGTATCCCGATCTCACCGCAAAGGAACGTGAATACAAGGCGGCAAAGGAGCACGGCGCTATCTTCCTTATGCAGATAGGCGGCGCGCTGAGATCCGGCAAGCCGCACGACGGACGCGCTCCCGACTACGACGATTGGTCGCTTAACGGCGATATTATCGTTTATTACGAGCTTCTCGACATCGCCCTTGAGCTTTCCTCTATGGGTATAAGAGTTGACGAGGAAGCGCTGATGCGTCAGCTTAAGATAAAGGGCTGTGAGGAAAGAGCATCCCTTCCCTTCCACCGCGCACTTCTTAACGGTGAGCTTCCCTATACGATAGGCGGCGGTATCGGTCAGTCGAGAATGTGTATGTTCTTCCTGCATAAGGCGCACATAGGCGAGGTTCAGTCCTCGGTATGGGATAACGAAACTATCCGCGTTTGCAACGAAGCGGGCATTACGCTACTCTGATATGAAGAAAGCAATACTTTTTGACCTCGACGATACCCTCCTTGATTTCCACCGCTCGGAGGACGTGGCGCTCCGCCAAACGCTGAAAGATAACGGCGTTGAGCCGACTGACGAGATGATAAAGCACTACTCGAAGGTCAACCTTTCACAGTGGAAGCTATTAGAGAAGGGCGAGCTTACTCGCGAGCAGGTGCTATACCGCCGTTTTGAAATTTTCTTTTCCGATCTCGGTCTTACCTGCGATCCGATCAAGGTGCAAAGCGGTTACGAAAACGCCCTCTCGCAGAGCTATTTTTACCTCGACGGCGCGGAAGAGCTGCTCGACGAGCTATCACAAAAATACCGCCTTTTCGTCGTTTCAAACGGTACTGCAAAGGTGCAGGACGGAAGGATAGCATTAAGCGGGATCGGCAAATATTTTGAGCAGATATTTATCTCTCAAAGAGTCGGCTACGATAAGCCGAACCCGAAGTTTTTTGATAAATGCTTCGATCTTATCGGCGACCTCGACCGTTCCGACTGCTTCATCGTCGGAGACAGTCTGACCTCGGACATTCAAGGCGGCAAAAACGCAGGCATCACGACCGTTTGGTATAACCTGCGCGGCTATGAACGCGACCCCGAAATAGTGCCGGATTATGAAATTCCGTCGCTCGATATGTTGCCGATAGTCGCGGAAATGATATTTGAGGAAGAAACTGAAGAATAATAAAAACTCCACCCAAATGGGTGGAGGTTTATAATAGCTAAAATAGAACATAACGAGTATGATTTATATCTCGTCTTCGTTCTCATCTTTTTCATTGTGTATGTGATAGAGTTCGCAATTCGCAATAATCATCTTGTTGTGCACATCTTCAGCTCGAAGCTCCAAGCGCATAGCTCCATAATAACCAACAGCCATTATAATTCCAACAGATATAGCTGTGGTGACTATTCCATCAATAACCGTTTCAGATGCATCGGGTATTGTTTCTCTGATCGTTTCAAGCGGAACACCCGCATCGAGATATTTATTTGTTAACTTATTGTTTTCGTCAACTGTGCTGACGATGTCAATAAACATTATAAAGATAATGAGTGTCACCAATATACAGGTTGCTTTACGAATCCACCTTGCCCATTTCTCCGCGCGCAAAACTGCTTCGCTTTTAGTTTCGAGAAAGCTTCCTTTGTACATAGATACATACCTCACATACATATTTTTCAACGACATTTTATCACGGTAAAGCGGTTATGTCAATAGCGGATTGTCGATTTTCGCCTTCCCCTCAGGGGAAGGTGACTGCGACAAAGGAGCAGACGGATGAGGTGTAGCCGTCGCAGACGGCGTTAAATAAATGTAGTAACATTCTTTTGATATAAACGGTTGCTTCGCAACCTACACCTCATCCGTCAACCTTCGGTTGACACCTTCCCCTGAGGGGAAGGCAAGAGGGCGTGGCAAACAACTTTTACTCAACAAAAAAGAGCCGAATGGCTCTTTTTTAGCATCCGCGTTTATCGGCGGAATTGAAGTGGTAGAAGTCTCGCTATCGAGCCTGTATTTGCAGACACAAAAAATATTGCCTTTTGCGCAGATCTGTGGTATAATAATTATGCGGTAATAACGTCGCATAAAGTAATATTCAATTTTCAGTGATAAAGGAGGGCATTTGTATGCGAAAATCAGTAATTAATAAGCTTTTTTTGACTCTCGGTATCATAATCTTCCTTTTATCAGCCGTCGGCTGTAACAGCTCGGAAACGGGCAAAACGCCGCCAAACGTGACGCCGCCCATTGATCCGCCAAACCACATGTCTGCCGAGCCCTATGCCCAGATAGGAGTTCTGTCATCTGTGTTTTCTCTTGAATTAAAGGTTGAAGATGATGTAATCTACGTAAATGACACCCCGTACAAATACGTTTCGTATGAGGAAGATCTTGAGCTGACCTACGAGGCCTTTATGCCGATCATGAGAAGCGAGAAGGAGGCAAACGCAACCATCGAAAAGCTGAAAGCTCAAAAGGGCTGTCACGTTATTGAAAAGCAAGGCGGAGAAAATCCAAGGAACCGAATCGCCGTTTACTATATCGACGGCTCATATTACTTCGTCACCTATAACGATAGTGGCAAAGCCGTAAGAATTCACAATCAGATCGTTTCCGGTGAATACTCGGAAAACATACTCAAGGCGGGAAGCGGCGAGTTTTCGGAAGAAAAACTGATAAAAGCAATCAAAACATACCAAAAAGATTACAAGAGCATTATTTTTCAAAATGAAGCCGATGCCTCTACCGTAACCTTTGAAACCCCTTTTGAGATCTCGTCATGCTCCGTCACGCGTTTATCCGTCGTTGATGATAATGATATCAACGTTGAGCTTAGGGGATCTATATATTTGAGTGTCAAAACCTCTTTCGACAAAAATAAAGCGACTGTATCCACGAATTGGTGGTTGTCTAACACCGATTGGACTCGTAATTGTAGCGTATGGTCATATCTCGTCCATATAAAGGACGTCTATGGTGCAGAGCACTATTATTATTTCAGAGTAGATTATTCTAATGTTTCCAAGGCTGAATAATCAAAACCCGCATAAATAAAAAAGAGCCGTTTGAAGTGAACCCCATATAGTTCACAAAAAAGAAAAAAGACACACGAAAAGCAGGGAGAGGAAATCACCTCTTCCTGTTTTTCAATCTGGAAGAATTATAAAAAACCAACCAATCTTCGACGAGTAGTAGATATTCCTCGA
>JAZQGR010000070.1:0-31935 GCA_045540115.1 Eubacteriales bacterium | reverse complement strand
CACCGACCGCGTGGCTGCCTCTCCCATGGCTGACCGACTCAGCGACGTTCTGGCTCTCAGTCCCGAGCAGATTGGCCTTAAAGCGGGCATGCTGGTCATGGCTCTCTTCCCCCTTTGCGGCGCCGTCCTCCTGTTTTTCGCCGTTCGTCACTTCAAGAAAAGCAACTCATCCGACGCATCGTAAACACTCTTCCATCGGGCGGCCGATTGTTGTGCATTGTAAACAATAATCGGCCGCGAAAATTCGCATCTTTTGTTTGAAGTTTTTCTCAAAAAACTATTGACTTTTTTCGAACCTTGTGCTATAATAAGCAAGTCGTCAGGGAGAGATAATCCCGCGAGACAATCTGGGTGTGGCGCAGCTGGTAGCGCGCTACCTTGGGGTGGTAGAGGCCGCAAGTTCAAGTCTTGTCACTCAGACCAAAAACGAGCAATCTTCCGATTGCTCGTTTTTCTTTGTTTTATAAGGTTTTTTGAGCATTTTGAATCCGTTTTCAAAATGCTCTTTTTCTTGCCCTGCTACGCAGTTTTTGAGTGGAGTGCTACACAATTTGCCGCGCATATTTGTGTAACACCTTTGTTTGTGCTACATGTAAATATCATTTTATATTTACAATAAATATTTTGCTTTGTGCAACGCAACGCCCTTTTTTGAATACAAAGCATTGTATTGCATGTGAGCCAGTATATCCTATCTGCAGGTGCCAGTGTTTACGTCAACCAACTGTACGTTCAATCAAAAAAGAAAGATTAAATTTATTATTCAAAATTAAAGAAAGGAAATTGTTATGATACGGGCTTTATCCACACAGGAACCATGGAATCATCATACTGGAATTTGTACACGGTTTCTAACTGTTTTTCGCTGAACGGTACCGCATAATACTCAATCCAACGTCCATCTGCGTGTTCTATTCGATAAATGTCAAACTGCGTGTATCCATTATTTGTCGGATCAGAGTATTTCCCTATACTCATACCAATATATGACCAGGTCGTCTTATTTTCATCACGAATATAATTATTAAAATAATTTTCAAAAATTTTGTTATCTTTCGCGTGATTTGATGCGTTGGTTACTTGCGGCTCATACGTTCCGTTGGGAATAATTCCAATTTCAATTTCATCCAGATATATATTTTCGCTACTCTCATCGATCATGTCAGAGAAAAACGCCATATATATGACTTCTCCATTTCCGTTCACATACGAGATTCCTCGGTTAAGCGTAATTCGTTTTTTATATTGTATTCTGAAAAATCAGATAGTAGCGAATTGTTTAAGCTGAATAATGATACGAGCGAAATTGCCATAATTGCGAAATTTAAAGGTTCGGGCAGTATGTTTGTCGGTTCCGACACAGGCGCGTACGTGCTGAAATACGATGATAATGTTATAAGGTATTATTCTGTCGATGGCAATTCGCGTGTTGTTTATCGGTTCTAAAGTGATAATCCGACATTTCCAAGCAGCGAGAAGCGACCGGCATTTTATGGTTGTGTCTCGCTGCTTGTGTAAAAGGTATTGAATTGTTAACGAATTGACTAAAACGCCTTTCGAGTCGGTGAGCCCATAGATTAAAAAATAAGGTGGCAGAATAATCTGTCACCTTATTTTCTCATGTGCAGCATTTCCGCAAACAATTCCTCTCGCCCGTTCGCGAACGCGAGATCTTCGTTTGTGCTTTTAAGCTCGAAGCTCGCGCTATGTATTGAAAAAGCCCCGAAAACGTGATATAATACCAAAGTAACTTGTCGAAAGGAGGAAAAGCCATGAAAAAGAAGATCACGATCGGCATTTTGGCGCACGTTGATGCGGGGAAAACGACGCTTTCCGAGGCGCTTCTTTACGTATCAGGGCGGATTCGGACGCTGGGGCGTGTGGATCACAAAAACACGTTTCTTGACACGAACGAGATCGAGCGCGAGCGCGGTATCACGATCTTTTCAAAGCAAGCGCGATTCTCGAGCGAAAGGTGCGATTTTATCCTCCTCGACACTCCCGGGCACGTTGATTTTTCCTCCGAAACGGAGCGCACGCTTGCGCTTCTTGACTACGCGATACTTGTTATCAGCGCGTCGGACGGCGTGCAGAGCCACACGCGGACGCTCTGGCAGCTGCTTGAGCATTACGGCGTGCCGACCTTCATATTCGTCAACAAATGCGATCTTGCGGTCAAGATGAACGAGGAGCTCGAAAAGGAGCTTTCGGTCGTTCTCTCTTCGTCGTGCGTCGGTTTTTACGAAGCCGACAACCGATCGGAGCTTGAAGAAAGGCTCGCGTTCGTTCATGAGGACTTTATGGAAAGCTTCGTTTCGGGTGAGGGCATCGACGACTCCGACGTGTCTTATCTAATCAGCGCCCGAAAGCTTTTTCCCGTCGTTTTCGGCTCGGCTCTGAAAATGCAGGGCATTGAGCATTTGCTTGACACGATTGATAAATACACCCTTTCCCCCATCTACGACGGCACCGCGTTCGGCGCGAAGGTCTACAAGATCGCGCATATCGGATCGACGCGCCTGACTTACATGAAGGTCACGAGCGGAACTCTGTCTGCGCGCGACGAGATAAAATATCTGACCGACGACGGAGAACATATATCGGAAAAGGTTTCTCAGATCCGGCTCTATTCCGGCGACAGGTTTGAGCAGACCGACTTTGTGAGTGCAGGAGAGATCTGCGCCGTTATCGGGCTCACCTCCACCTTTGTCGGACAAGGACTCGGGCTCGAACAAAACACTGAAAAGCCGCTTCTTGAGCCTGTACTTTCATACGCAATTCAGCTTCCCGAAAGCTGTGATCCTCGCGTATATTTCCCGAAGCTCAAGGAGCTTGAGGAGGAAGAACCGTCCTTGCACCTTATGTGGAACGAGGAGCTTTCGCAAATTGAGGCGCGGCTTATGGGCGAGGTACAGATCGAGCTTATAAAGCGCCTTATCAGCGACCGATTCGGCATTGACTGTACTCTCGGTGCGGGTAAGATCCTTTACAAAGAGAAGGCGGCAGGGAAAACCATCGGAGTCGGTCACTTTGAGCCGCTTCGGCACTACGCCGAGGTTCAGCTTCTTATCGAGCCGCAGCCGAAGGGCACGGGGCTTATATTCGACACCCACCTGCCCGAAAACGTTCTTGACCAAAATTGGCAACGTCTGATCCTCACCCATCTTTACGAAAAGGATCATCGCGGCATTCTCACGGGCGCCCTGCTGACCGACACGAAAATAACGCTCGTCGCAGGCAAAGCTCACCTCAAGCACACCGAGGGCGGCGACTTCCGCGAGGCGACCTACCGAGCGGTAAGGCACGGACTTATGAAGTCGGGCTGTATACTGCTTGAGCCATACTACAAGTTCACTCTTGAAATACCGACCTCCTCCGTCGGCAGAGCGATGTCCGACCTTCAGGCACGTTTTGCGGATTTTGCACCGGAGACTTCGAACACCGAGTATACGATAATTTGCGGAAGAGGTCCCGTATCGACTCTTTTCGACTATACAAAAGAAGTTATAGCCTACACGCGGGGAAACGGCAGAATGACCTGTGTTTCGGACGGCTACGAGCCGTGTCACGATCAGGACGAGGTCGTTTCACGCGTCGGGTACGATCCCGAGGGCGACCTCACTAATCCGCCTCATTCAGTGTTCTGCGCACACGGCGCAGGCTTCACCGTGCATTGGAGCGAGGTTGACGATTACAAGCATCTCGAGGTGGATCTTAAGAATCTGACAAGCGGCGGAATAATTCCGAAGGCGTCAACCTTAACGCGTAAATACAGCATAAGCGACGACGAGCTCGAGGCAATAATGCTGCGCCTCTACGGGCCGATCAAGCGCCGCCAATACAGTGAGCAAAAGCTAACGTCATGGGGCAAGAAGGAAAAACCAAACAAGCCGAAATCCCTGCGCTCGCAGAGAAATCTCGTAATAATCGACGGCTACAATCTCATCTACTCCGACGAGCGTCTGAAAAACGCTTCGCTGTTCAGCCTCGAGAAGGCGCGTGACGAGCTTATGGATCTGCTGAGCAGCTACGTTTCCTATACGAAGACCGAGCTTGTTCTCGTTTTCGACGCTCATCTTGTAAAGGACGGCGCAGGAACGGAGTTCGTCCGCGACGGCTACAAGGTCGTGTTTACAAAAGCCGATCAGACCGCCGACACGTATATTGAAAAAATGATGCACGAGCTCGGCCCCGATTACAGCATAAGAATGGTGACGAACGACCGCCTGCTGCAGTTTTCGGCAGTTCACTCGGGAATCTCGCGAATGACAACGAAGGAATTTATCGACGAGCTGACGCGCGTCGGCAATGAAATAACGGAATTTTTGAAGAAGCTCTCTGAAAGCAAGAGCTGAACAAAAGAGGAAAACACAATGAAGCTTTACGCTCCGAGCTACTACAAAAAATTCAAATGTATCGCCGACAAATGCGATCACAGCTGTTGCATCGGTTGGGAGATCGACGTTGACGGCGACGCTCTCGAAAAATACCGTAATTCCGACGCCGCGTACAGTGCGACCGTCCTTGACAGCATCGACACAGACGAAACGCCGCATTTCAAGCTTGATGAAAAAGAAAGATGCCCGCATCTGAATGAAAACGGGCTGTGCAAAATTATTCTCGAGCTTGGCGAAGGGTATCTGTGCGACATCTGCCGCGAGCATCCGCGGTTTTATAACTACACGGAGGTCGCGGAGGTCGGTATCGGCATGTCCTGCACCGAGGCGGCAAGGATCATCCTTTCCTCGCCCAATTATGCGGAAACAGAGTGCATCGGTGAAATCGACGCCGAATCCGAAGGCGCTGAGCTTGACAGCATAGCCCGCCGCGAGGATATCTACCGAATACTGAACGATTATACTCAAGGCTATAACGACCGTCTCGATAAGATCTACCAAAAGTACTCGGTAAATATCGGCGATGACGCCAAATACCTTAGCGCCATCGATTCTCTCGAATACCTTGACGACTCTCACAGATCCTTGTTTAAAAACTATTCCGCCGACCGCAGCGCTATCGGATGCGACGAATACCGTGAAAGATTATTGGCGTATTTCATCTACCGTCATTGTACCGAAGCCTCCGATATCGAAGATTTCCGTGCGCGGCTGTCGTTCTGCCTCTTTTGCGAGCGGCTTTTCTCCTCCCTCATTCGCTCCGAAAAGGCAAAAAGCTTGGACGAAATTGCCGTTTTGGCACGGATCATATCCGAGGAGATCGAATACTCCGACGATAATACAACAGCCTTGACAGAGCTATATAAATCCCTGTGACAAACAAAAAGGACAGAGGTCAACCCTCTGTCCTTTTAACGTTTATTTGCCTTTTTCGAATATTCGCGAGCCCCTTTTGCTTTATTCCGATTTTATAACGTATTTGAAGGGAGAGGCAAGGTATCCGCTTGAATTATATAGATTATGATGCGGATAATTCTCATATCCCATCGTAACGCATTTGACGCTCCAGGTTTTTCTCCATCTGATCGTCAGAACGTTGCCGTCGATTTCAGTATCGACAATATCAGGGTTGCCGTTCTGATGGTATACGAATATTCCATCGGGACAGGTGCCCTCGAAATGAAGCCCATCCGCGTGAGTAAAGGTCACTCTTATGCCGTGATCTATCTCCTCAATGCTCTCGTATATCGGACCGCAGTACTCTATATCTTCGCCATATTTTACGTTCATTACCGCCTTTGAAAGCATCTCGCCAATGCACTTTTTGCGTCTCGGGTGAATGAGCTTGCCCTCACCCGTGTTCATTATCGTAACGAGGTAAACGTTCTTTAAATTTTTGCTCGCCCATTCCTGCTGTGCACGGACACCCGCCCAGCAGGCTCCGCTCTCGGGCTGATGGAATGACATTATCTGAACGGTATAGAACGGCATATCGGGATCTTCAAAGATCTCTCGCCAATTGTTCGTCATATATTCAAAATACTTGCCGTAGTTGTCCGCCTCGCTGAATCGAGAATTTGATTCGCCTTGATAGAATATCACTCCGCTGACCGAAAGAGGTGCAAGCGGCAGAAGCTTGTTCGTATAAAGCCAGCTGTTATTGTTAAAGGGATAAGGCTCTTCCTTTTTCTCAGGAAAGATCGATAAATACTCCTCGGAATTTACTATTTCGGGATCCGTCCACGCGTCGATTCTCGACGATCCGTGACAGCACTCTATAATTCCTATCGGAACCCCGCTTCTTTGTGACAGCTGAACGGCAAATTCAAATGCCACGGCAGAAAAATTTTTTGACGACTCGACAGTCGCATACTGCCATTCGTTTTTCGTATAGTATTCCTCTCCGAGATAATACTTGTGCGCATCGTGTCCTTCAAGGAAATACCGAACGCCATCGCAGACACGTGGCTGAATATCGAGAGTTTCCCAGACCTGAACCTGCATATTCGACTGTCCGCCCGCGATATAGACATCGCCGACAAGAATATCGGTAAGCACCTCGGTCTTTCCGTTCAGCGTGACCGTCATTGTATACGGTCCGCCCGCCTCCATTTCGGGCAGATACGCCCTGAAAGCACCGTTTTCCGATTCAAATTCTACTGTATTGCCACAAAAGTCAATACTTCCCTTTCCGTCGCCCTCTCCGAAAACAGTAATTTTCTTATTTCTTTGAAGCACCATTCCGCTTCCGAACACGTCTGCAAGTTTCATAAAAGCCGTCCTTTCCGATGTAAGCATTCATCTAAGGACATTTTACCACAGTACCGCGCGTTTTTCAATATAAGAATATAATAATCCCCCGCTTAGCGGGGGATTATTATTCAAATCGTTTCCGTTGAGACCAGATTTCCGTTCTTGTCAAAGACCTCGCAGGTAACCGTACCGTCACCGTTATGAGTAATGACGGTCTTTCCTTCGTCATGGTATTTCGTTTCGCTAATGACATTGTAGTCTTCGTCGTAAACAATCTCCGAGGTCAGATTTCCGTCCTTATCATATTCGCATCTGCGCTCAAGGTCTCCGTCCTCGTCATAGGATTCGACGCTCTTACTGCCGTCACTATAGTACGTGATAAACTCGATCCTGTTGCCGTTTTTGTCTTTGAGGGTTTCGTAAAGCAGTTTACCGTTTTCGTCACGAGTATAGGTCGTTACGGTGCCGTCGGCATTTTTTACGTCAGTGTACTCGAAATAGTGGAAATAGCTTCCGTCGGAATTGTATTGGATATCAAGGGATATATTGCCGTTTTCAAGATAATGTATAACTCGCTTTCCGCCGTCAGGATAATAATCCGTCCGAATTGCCGAATACGTACCGCCTCTGCTGTCAGGCAAATATTCCCAGGTTTCGACAAGAACGCCGTTTTCGTACGTTTCTTCAAGGGTCAGATTGTTATCCTTGTCGAACGTGTACTTCTCTTCCCCGATCAAAACGCCGTTCGAATATGTCTTCTCGCTTATCTTGTTACCGTATTCGTCGTACTCGTACTCATACGTCTCGTTCCTTACGATCTCGCCGTCCGCATCGTACTCGATACGAGATACCATGTCGTAGTCACCGTTATATACGGTTATTTCTTTTCCGCCGTCCTCGTAGTTATCGGTTTCTGTGCGCTTTGACCAGTCGTCGGAATCGCCATCATATTCGTATGCGGTCTCGAGCGAGACAAAGCCGTCCTCAATTTCCTTCTCAAAGGTCACTCTGCCAAGCTCGTCACGGGTATATTCGATTTTGACCTCGCCTACCGTTTCGCCGTCGGAGTCAACGGTCTTCGACAAAACAACTTCTCCGTAGTCATCGTACGTATCTGTATACGTTTCACCGTACTGCGAATAATACTTATGCTCGCCAAGTATTGTCTTTGGGTATGCGTACTCGTAATCGGCATATTTGTAGGTGCGCTCATAGCAAAGATCTCCGTCAATAATTTCCTTGCGCGAAAGGATATTGCCCTTTTCATCGAATACACACTCGGTTTTTTGAACGTATTCGATCTCTCCGTTTTCATATTCGGTATATTCGCCCGAGTAACCGTCGGCATTGATTTTTTCGACGTATCTCACCGTTCCGTCGGCATTATAAGCGATTTCCTCGCAGACGTAAAGATCGCCTTTTTCGTCAAGTGCGTATTTTTCCAAGACGACCTTCCTATCGGACTCGTAGTTAGTACGGCTGATAGCGTTTCCCTTCGAGTCCTTCTCATAGGTATATTTATACTCGTTCATAACCTTGCCGGTTTTGCTATAATCCGTCACTGACGTAAGGAGACCGTCCTCGTCGTAGGTTCTGACCGAATAATAATCGCCATGATTACGCTTCGTTCTTAAACGCTCGTATTCTCCGTTCTTCTTTATAACGATGCCTTCCTCGTAAATTTCGGTGCCATCGTATACCGTGTACGATACGGGCTTGCCATTCTCATACACGTACTCATACACGCGTCTTAATACTTCCTTACCCATACGGTATTCAACGTAGTAGTCTCTGAGACCGTACTTATTGTAAGCGGTAAATTCAAGCAGGCTCGGCGAAGTGGCGCGAAGCGTCGCTCCGCACTTCGTACATATATTTTCGTCGTCAAGGGTATGCTTTCCCTCGTTGATCTTCTTTTTGCTGTCCTCGCATATCTGATAATGTCCTTCGACGGTAGCCGTCCAAGGATCATTCTTGTGCGAATGCTTCTCCGCGCAGGCGGAAAGCATCGCGGCAAGCATAATAAGCGCAAGTACAAATGATGTTATTTTTTTCATATTCTGCTCCTCCGAAGCAAGGTATTACAGTATGATATAACTGCAATATAATTATATCATAAGCCCCCTGAATAATCAATAATAAATTATGCCGTCAGGCAAAAGTTGCGGCGTAGCGCGCTCACAAACGAAAAGCACCTTGAAGCTTATCAAGGTGCTTTTGCTGCTTATTTACCCGGTCCTGCAGTATCGCTGCCGTCGCCGGTCAGGCCTAAGCGCTTTGCGGCGTCCTCGCGCATTTTATACTTGAGTATTTTTCCTGCCGCGTTCATCGGGAAGCTATCGACAAACTCGATATACTTCGGAACCTTATGGCGCGCCATGCTTGCCTTGATATACGCGGTCATCTCCTCGACGGTAACGCTTCTCTCTTCCTTGAGGATAATGCAAGCCATTATCTCCTCGCCGTACTTCTTGTCGGGAACTCCGATTACCTGAACGTCCTTCGTCATCGGATGAGTATAGATAAACTCCTCGATCTCCTTCGGGTAGATGTTCTCGCCGCCGCGAATAATCATATCCTTAAGACGTCCCGTGATGCGGTAATTACCCTGCTCGTCCTTAGAAGCAAGGTCGCCCGAATGGAGCCAGCCGTCCTCGTCAATAGTGTCCTTCGTCGCGTTCGGCATCTTATAATAGCCCTTCATCGTATTGTAGCCCTTGGCGCAAAATTCGCCGTTTTGTCCCGCGCCGAGTTCTTCTCCTGTCTCGGGATCTACTATCTTACAGCGAACGTGCGGGAACGCGTAACCGACGGTCTCGGTTCTGACCTCGAGCGAATCGGTCCACGAGCTCATCGTGTTGCCCGGCGCACATTCAGTCTGACCGTAAACGCTGACGATTCCCGTCATATTCATCTCGTCGGGCTGCGCCGCGCGCTTCATCAGCTCGGGAGGACATCCCGCGCCCGCCATAATTCCCGTTCTCATGTGCGAGAAATCGGTGCGACGGTAATCGGGGTGGTTAAACATCGCGATAAACATCGTCGGAACGCCGTTAAAGCAGGTTATCTTCTCCTGATTTATGCAGGCAAGCGACGATTTCGCCGAGAAATAGGGCATCGGACACATGGTCGTACCGTGTGTCATCGACGAGGTCATCGAAAGCGTCATTCCGAAGCAATGGAACATCGGAACGTGTATCATCATTCGGTCAGCCGTCGAAAGCCCCATTCTGTCGCCTATGCACTTACCGTTATTAACTACGTTATAATGCGTAAGCATAACGCCCTTCGGGAAGCCCGTAGTACCCGACGTATACTGCATATTGCAGACGTCACTCGGACGTACTGCCGCCGCCATTCTCGCTACGGTCTCGCGGCGGACGAGCTTATAGCGCGCCATCGCCTCGTCAAAGGTAAGGCATCCCTTCTGCTTGAAGCCGACCGTTATTACGTTACGAAGGAAGGGAAGCTTTTTGCAGTGAAGCGGTTCGCCCGGAGTCGCGTCCTTGATCTCGGGGCAGAGGGTGTTGATTATCTCGGCATAATTCGAGTCAAGACAGCTGTCTATCATAACGAGAGTATGCGTATCTGACTGACGGAGCAAATATTCCGCCTCGTGTATTTTATAAGCAGTATTTACCGTTACAAGCACGGCGCCGAGCTTTGTCGTTGCCCAGAAGGTAATATACCACGCGGGCAGATTCGTTGCCCACACCGCGACCTTCGATCCCGCCTTTACGCCGAGCGAAACGAGAGCGCGGGCAAAACGGTCAACGTCCTCACGGAACTCCGCGTAGGTGCGCGTGTAATCAAGAGTAGTGTACTTGAAGCAGTACTGATCGGGAAATTCCTCGGCAACTCTGTCGAGCACCTGAGAGAATGTAAGGTCGATGAGCTCGTCCTTTTTAAAGATATACTGACCGCTTCCGTCATGATTGAAATAAAGCGTTTTCTTCATGTCCCTTGTCGAGTGGAAGCGGGACATATAGTTTACGAAATGCGGGAAAATGATCTCGGGATCATCAAGACCTTCAAGCCATTCGGGCTTCCATTCAAGGGAAATGTAGGCGTCGTAATTGACCGAAGAAAGCGCTCGCATAACGTCGCCTATCGGCATGCTTCCCTCTCCGATGAGCTGATATTCACCCTTATCGTCGGAGTCGCGCAGATGAACGTGGCAAACGTAAGCGCCGAGATTCTTTATGGTATCGTCACAGCTTTCGCCATGATCGCGGTAGGTGTGATGAACGTCCCAGAGCGCCGCAAGACGATCCGATGCGAAGCCCTCGAGAAGCGCACGGAGGCGCGAGGTGTCGGAATAAATTCCGCTCGTCTTGACAAGTATCGAAACCGAAAGCTGATCCGCCTTCTGAAGAAGCGCGGTAAGAGCCGAGTGAACGGCGTTTTCATCGTCATGAAGAGCGCAAACGACAACGTAAGGAACGTTTGCGTCTCGTGCGATCTCCATAAGGCTGATAACGGTATGAATGACTGTCGCATCGCCCGAAATATCGCAGGATGTATCGAAGCACGGAATCGCGAGATTTCTTTCACGGATCAAGCGTGCTGTCGACGCTATATTGTATTTATGAAAGGGCGCGCCCTTTTCCGTCATAGAGGGAAGAGTGTGAAGATTATATACCTCTACTCCCGAAAACCCCATGTCGGAGGCGGTATCAAGCATGCCTTCAAAGGAGAAGTCACGCCATCCTCTGTTTGAGAAGGAAAGTTTCATTCGGCTTCCTCCTCGTAGATTATCTTATTGAGCGCGGAAAGATACGCCTGAATACCCGCGCCGACGATATCGGTCGAGATTCCGCGTCCCGAATAAACCTTTCCGTTTGCGCGAAGCTTAACTACGGTCTGTCCCATAGCCTCGCGTCCTTCCGTTACTGCCTGAAGCTGGAAATCGTCGAGCTCGTAGTGACAGCCGGTAATCTTTTCTATCGTCTGGAAAGCGGCATCGATCGAGCCATCACCTATATAAACGCCCTCAACGCTCTGACCGTTCTTGTCGAGCTTGATATGAGCTGTGGCGGAAATGGTATTTCCCGAGGTAATAACGTAGGTATCGAGCTTATAGGTCGGAGGAACCTGCATAGCGCTTGATGCAACGATAGCGTCAAGCTCTTTGTAGGATACCTTTTCCTTTCTTTCGGCAATCTGACGGAATGCCGCGTATACCTTACCGCTGTCGGACTCCGAAAGATCGTAGCCGAGCTTGGTTACAGCCGAGAAAACCGCACTTTCGTCATCGTGAGAGGTGAGGAAAACTCCGGAATCGTCGTGCTCGCCTATTGCAAGAGCGCTTCCGTTGCTCTTTGACGGATCGCAGAGCCAATTTATCTGATCTATAATTCTGCTTATCTGAGTAACCGCAATATTACAGCCCGCACCCAGCGCATCTGCCTTTGCCGAAAGCACGCGTGCAACGTTCGACAGATCCGCACAGCCAATGGGATAAGCAGCCGCTCTTATCTGAGCAGCACCCTCCGCAACTGCCGCAACAGCGCAAGCATCTGCCATCGAAATAGTATTTGCGCAGGATATTCCGAGCGTTACGTTTTTAAGGGCAGGGATCGCCTCGTACTGCTCCTTTATAAACTCAGCAAATTCAGAGGGAAGCATCGTTCCCGCAGTATCGCAAAGAGTTACAGTAGTTGTTCCCGCCTCGATCGCGGTGCTCACAAGCCGGGCAAGGAACGCCTTGTCGCTTCGCGTCGCGTCCTCTGCAACAAACTCAATATCGGAGCAAAGCTTCTTACAAGCGGAAACGGTATTCTTCACGCTCTCAAGCATTGTGTCGGGCTTTTTATGAGAAATATACTCGATCTGCACCTGAGAAGCGGGTGCGCACACCTGAAGGCGCGGCTTTTCGGCGCTCTGGAGCGCGCTCCAAGTCATTTCGATGCTTTCATTATTAAGCTCAACGGGAACGGCAATTATACTGTCCTTCACCGCCGAGGATATGGATTTTATCTGAAGCGAATCTATACGGGCGTTCTTTATGAAATCGAGCTCGATCACGTCAACGCCAAGCTTATTAAGTAGCTTCGATAGCTCGATCTTTTCCTTAAAGGATAGGGTGAAATCCTCGAAGGTCTGCTTCATCGTAGCGTCGCTGATCCTGATCTTTTTCATAAATGCCTTTCAACTCCTTTTAGACAAAATTTCCGAAATGCCATCATCGCGGCAATTCCGGTGTCTACATTATTTATTTATCTATTTAATCACCAAAAGCACCGATTGTCAAGAGAAAACAAATCATGGTCATAAATTTTGATGCTTTTGCACAAAACAAAAAAGCGACGCGGTGAAATTTTTTTGCATTTTTTGAGCAAAAAACATTTGACAAACGCGCTTTATCGTGGTAAAATGTCAGTATCAAATAAAAATCCCCAAGATAAAGACTGTGACGAAGACGGCACGGTGCTTGAGTTTTCAGAGAGTCGGCGGACGGTGCGAGCCGATAGCAGAGCGCCAATGTGCACATCACTTCCGAGTCGAATGTCCGAGCGTAAGTCAGGGCATTCCGTATCCCGCGTTAAGGGCAAGGGCTTGTTAGAGCCTAAAGTGACGGTTATTCCGTAATTTGAGTGGTACCGCGGGTATTCATTTACTCGTCTCAAGAAAAAGTTTTTTCTTGGGACGTTTTTTGTTTTGAATATCTGTTTTTGAAAGGGAAAGCAATCATGACCACACAATCAAGTATGAACCAGTTGCAAAGCATCGCACAGCGTATCTCAGAAATGCGCAGGATCATGGGATACACTCATCGTGAAATGGCTGAAATGACGGAAGTAAGCGAGGATACATACCTCTCCTACGAGACGGGTACCGTCGACCTTCCTTTTACGTTTATTCACAAGTGCGCGAAGGCGTTCGGACTCGAGATCACCGATATTCTCGAGGGACACAGTGCGAAGCTTTCAGGATATACAGTCACTCGCCGCGGCGAGGGACTTACGACCGCAAGCGAGGACGGGATCACGATCCAGGACATGGCGCCCCTCTTCCGTAAAAAGCTCGCAACTCCCTATTGGGTAACCTATCAGTACTCCGAGGAGCTTCAGAAGCAACCGATACATACCGTTACTCACGCGGGACAGGAATTTGATATGGTAGTCAAAGGCTCGATGCGCATCCGTATCGGCGACCGAGAGGAGGTTCTTCACGAGGGCGACAGCGTATTCTTCAAGTCGTCTACCCCTCATGGAATGATCGCCGTTGACGGCGAGGACTGCGTGTTCCTTGCTATGATAATGGCGTCCGACGCGACCGACCAGCCGATGTATATCGGTAACGGCGAGCATACTGCGACAAGAGTACCTCTCCTTTGCGAGAAGTTTGTCAAAACTACCGAGGACGAGCACGGCGTTCTTACCGACGTTAATTATGAAAATGAAGAGAAGTACAACTTCGCCTTCGATACCGTCGACGAGATCGCGCGCCGTCAGCCCGACAAGCTTGCTATGGTTCACATTTCAAACGATATGGTCGAGCGCCGCTTCACCTTCAAGGACTTCAAGGACGCCTCCTCCCAGAGTGCAAACTACTTCAAGTCCCTCGGCATCAAGCGCGGCGACCGCGTAATGCTCGTACTCAAGCGTCACTATCAATTCTGGTATGCAATTCTCGGCCTTCATAAGCTCGGCGCGATCGCGATCCCCGCGACGAATCAGCTCGTCGAAAAGGACTTCGTTTACCGCTTCAACGCTGCGGGCGTAAGTGCCATCCTCTGTACCGCAGACGGCGACACCGCCCGTCAGGTTGAGCTTGCCGAAAAGGCATACGGAAACACCCTTACCAAGCTTCTTGTCGGAGGTCAGAGAGAGGGCTGGCACGACTTTGATTCCGAATATTCCCTCTTTAGTCGCCGATACGTTCGCGAGGACGATGCTCCCTGCGGCTCCGATCCGATGCTTATGCTCTTCACGTCGGGAACGACAGGCTATCCGAAGATGGCAATGCACTCCTATAAGTACGCTCTCGGTCACTTCGTAACCGCCAAATATTGGCACCTTTGCGAGCAGGACGGGCTGCACTTCACCATCTCTGAAACGGGCTGGGGAAAGGCACTCTGGGGCAAGCTTTACGGTCAGTGGCTCTGCGAGGGCGCGGTCTTTACGTACGACTTCGACCGCTTCGATTCCGAAAAGATCCTTCCGATGTTCGCAAAATACGGAATCACGACCTTCTGCGCTCCGCCTACCATGTACAGAATGCTTATCAAGCAGGATCTGAGCAAATATGACCTCTCCTCCATCCGTCACGCAACGACGGCAGGCGAGGCACTCAACCCCGAGGTATATTATCAGTTCGAAAAGGCAACAGGGCTTCACATCGCAGAGGGCTTCGGACAGACCGAAATGACTCTCGGTATCGCAAATCTCTACGGCACTCAGCTTAAGCCGGGCGCTATGGGTAAGCCCGTTCCGGGATACGGAATCGACCTTGTCGATACCGACGGAAATCCCGTTCCCGACGGTGTCAACGGCGAGATCGTCATTCGTACCGACAAGAAGGTCTCCTGCGGAGTATTTCTCGGTTATTATCTCAACAAAGAGGCAACCGACAGCGTATGGCACGACGGAATGTACCATACGGGCGACCTTGCTTGGCGCGATGAGGACGGCTACTATTGGTACGTCGGACGCGCCGATGACGTCATCAAATCTTCTGGCTACCGTATCGGACCGTTCGAGATCGAATCGACGATCATGGAGCTTCCTTACGTGCTTGAGTGCGGCGTTTGCGCTGCGCCCGACGAGGTAAGAGGTCAGGTAGTCAAGGCTTGCATCGTCCTTGTCAAGGGTACAGAACCAACCGATGCTCTCAAAAAGGAGATTCAGGACTACGTCAAGAGCCGTACCGCTCCTTATAAGTATCCGAGAATCGTCGAGTTCCGCACCGAGCTCCCAAAGACGATCAGCGGAAAAATCATGAGAAACAAGCTCTGATACAGAAATTGTCAACGCTGTGACTTCAAAAAAATGTTGACAAGATGCTTATAACTATATTATAATATAATTTATCAATTATTTTTTCTAATCTCGAGGTTCACAGTGGAACAAAATTTCAGTTCAATGGAACATAAAATAAAAGAGATAGCCGACCGTATAAAGGAGCTTCGTATCATCACGGGACTCACCGTCGAGGATATGGCTTCCCGTACGGGAATGAGCGTCGAGGAATACGAGCAGTGTGAAGCGGGAAACCGTAACCTCAGCATAGCGTTCCTCTACCACTGCACGCTCAGCTTCGGCGTCGATATGGGAGATATTCTCGAGGGTAAATCCCCGAAGCTCCGCTCCTACGCGCTTACGCGCAAGGGCGAAGGTCAGAGAATTGAGGAAGCACACAATATGGTTGGTTACAACCTTGCCTCGGGCTTCCGTAACCGTATCGCTCTCCCCCTTTATATGAAAATGAATTATCGTCCCGATGCAAAGATCGAGCTCGTGACTCACGAAGGTCAGGAGTGTGATATCGTCATCAAGGGACAGATGAAAATTCAGATCGGCGAGCATACCGAGATACTTAATCCGGGTGACACCATCTATTACGATTCGGGGACGCCTCACGGTATGATGGCAGTCGGTGGCGAGGACTGCGCCTTCTACGCAATCGTCCTTCGCAATCAGGCGGCAAGAATCGGCGAGCAGGAGGCGGAAGCGTCCGTCGCAACGAAGCGCCGCGCCGAGGACAGCGAGGTCCGAGTCTATAACGACTTCATCATTCCGACAGAGGAAAACGGCATTCTTACAAAGATCGCTTTCCGCAACGAGGAAAAGTTCAACTTTGCCTTCGACGTCGTCGACGAGCTCGGTAAGCGCAAGCCCGAAAAGCTCGCAATGCTTCACGTAAGCGAAAACGGCGAAGAAAAACGCCTCACCTTCTCCGATATGAAGAAGGAATCGGCGCGTGCCGCAAACTACTTCAAGTCGCTCGGCATCAAGCGCGGCGACCGCGTAATGCTCATTCTCAAGCGTCACTATCAGTTCTGGTTCGCAGTGCTCGGTCTGCATAAGCTCGGAGCTATTGCAATTCCCGCGCCTAATCAGCTTCTCGAAAAGGACCTTTCCTACCGCTTCAACGCCGCTAACGTAAAGGCAATACTTTGTACTGCCGATGGCGAGGTTGCGGATTCCGTCGAAATTGCATCCAAGAGCTGTCCCTGCCTCGAGCATAAGATACTTGTCAACGGTAGCCGCGATGGCTGGCACGATTTTAACGAGGAGTACGTGCTCTTCAGCAGTCACTTCCTCCGCACCGAGGATTCCCCCTGCGGCTCCGACCCGATGCTTATGTTCTTCACGTCAGGAACGTCCGGCTATCCGAAGATCGCCGCACACAATTATAAATATCCTCTCGGTCATTTCATAACCGCAAAATATTGGCATCAGGTCAACCCGGACGGTCTGCATCTTACCATCTCCGATACGGGATGGGCAAAGGCGATGTGGGGTAAGATGTACGGTCAATGGCTCTGCGAGGCGGCAAACTTCGTTTACGATTTCGACCGCTTCGACGCCGAAAAGATTCTTCCCCTCTTTGCAAAGTACGGTATCACGACCTTCTGTGCACCGCCCACCATGTACAGAATGCTTATCAAGCAGGACATCAGCCGATTCGACCTCTCGTCCATCGAGCACGCATCGACAGCGGGCGAAGCACTTAACCCCGAGGTATTCCGCAAGTTTGAGGAACATACGGGACTCAAGATAATGGAGGGCTTCGGTCAGTCCGAAAGCACGCTAATCATCGGTAACCTCGCGGGCGGAAGCCACAAGATCGGCTCTATGGGTAAACCCGTACCGCTTTACGACGTTCATCTGCTTGACAGTGACGGTAACGAGGTTGAAAGCGGTGAAAACGGCGAGATCTGTATCAGCATCAAGGACGGACTTCCCTGCGGACTTGCTTACGCGTACGAAGGAAACGAAGAAGTCACCGCCGAGACATGGCGTGACGGCTTCTACCATACGGGCGACCTTGCATGGAAGGATGAGGACGGCTTCCTCTGGTACGTCGGACGTGCCGATGACGTTATTAAGAGCTCGGGCTACCGTATCGGACCGTTTGAGATTGAAAACGTCATAATGGAGCTTCCCTACATACTCGAATGCGGAGTTTCCGCCGCACCCGACGAAATAAGAGGTCAGGTCGTAAAGGCGAGCATCGTTCTTGTCAAGGGTATGGAAGGAACCGACGAGCTGAAAAAGCAGATACAGGATTACGTAAAATCCCGTACCGCGCCCTATAAGTACCCGAGAATAGTTGAATTTCGCGAGAGTCTGCCTAAGACTACAAGCGGAAAGATCATAAGAAAACAGCTTTGATTATGGATAATAAGCGATTAACTCTTTTTGCAGGTCACTACGGAAGCGGCAAAACGAATATTGCCGTGAATTACGCGATAAAGCTTGCCTCCGAAGGCAAAAAGGTATGTATTGCCGACCTCGACATCGTAAATCCCTACTTTCGCACAAAGGACAGCGAGGAGGAGCTTAAGGCAAACGGAATCGACCTCATTTCCCCGCAGTATGCAAACACTAACGTTGACCTGCCCGCCCTTCCCGCCGAAAGCTATCGCCTCGTGCAGGACAGATCCGTTTACGGCATAATGGACATTGGAGGCGACGACCGCGGCGCTTACGCTCTCGGCAGATTCGTCGACGCGATAAAGGCGGAGAATAATTACTCAATGGCATTCGTATCTAACTGCTACCGTCCGCTGACAAGCACGGTAGACGGCGCTATCGAGATAATGAGAGAAATTGAGAGTGCGTGCGGACTAAACTTCACCTGCATCGTCAATAACTCAAATCTCGGTAAGCTTACAACTCCCGAGACCGTCACCGATTCGTTTCCCTATATTGAGGAGCTTTGTAAAAAAACGGGGCTTCCTCTCTGGATGCACACAGCGGTGACAGACGTCGCAGACAAGCTGACGGGAGTTCCCGTTATGGCAATGACGCTTCAGAAAAAATATTTCGATATACCCGATCTTCCCGAGGTATAACGAGCAAATAAGGAGAAAACAATGGCAAAGGTAACTTTCAATACCGATATGTGTAAGGGCTGCGGTCTTTGCGTCGGTGCTTGCCCCAAGGGATGCCTCGACATCGCGTCCGACAAGCTTAACGCAAAGGGTTATTCCCCCGCATATATCAAGGATCAGGATAAATGTATAGGTTGTGCATTCTGTGCGACGATGTGTCCCGACTGCATAATTACTGTCGAAAAGTAAGTCCAAAACAAATTCAAGGAGAAAACAATGGCAGAAAGAATTTTGATGAAGGGCAACGAGGCGATAGCTGAAGCCGCTATTCGCGCAGGTTGCCGTCACTACTTCGGTTATCCTATCACTCCCCAGACCGAGATCGCCGCTTATATGGCAAAGAAAATGCCCAAGATCGGTGGAGTATTCCTTCAGGCAGAGAGTGAGATAGCTTCGATAAATATGGTCTACGGCGCGTCCGCTGCAGGTATGAGAGTAATGACCTCGTCCTCCAGCCCCGGAATCTCGCTCAAGACCGAGGGGCTCAGCTACATTGCCGGCTCCGACGTTCCCGCGCTCGTTGTAAACGTACAAAGAGGCGGTCCGGGTCTCGGCGGAATCCAGCCCTCGCAGTCCGACTATTTTCAGGCAACAAAGGGCGGCGGTCACGGTGACTACCGCATGATCGTCCTCGCGCCCGCTTCCGTTCAGGAAATGGCGAGCTTGACCATCAAGGGCTTTGACCTTGCCGACAAGTATTGCATGACCTCAATGATCTTAGCAGACGGTACGATCGGTCAGATGATGGAGCCGATCGTATTCGAGGACGAAGAGCCCAAAACATACGAAAAGCCGTGGGCGCTCACAGGTACCGAATGTAAGCGTCCCCATAACATAATCAACTCTCTCTACCTTAAGCCCGAGGAGCTCGAAAAGAAGAACTTCGACCGCTACGAAAAGTATAAGCTGATCGAGGAAAACGAGCCTATGTGGGAGGAATATATGATGGAAGATGCAGACATCTGCGTTGTCGCATTCGGTATTGCCTCGAGAGTTGCCAAAAACGCAGTCGTTACCGCACGTAGCGAGGGTATCAAGGTCGGTCTTATCCGTCCTATCACCCTTTGGCCCTTCCCCGCAGCTCCGATCTCTGCCGCCGCCGATAAGGTAAAGGCATTCATCTCGGTCGAGCTTAATATGGGACAGATGATAGAGGATATACGCCTCTATTCACAGTGCAAGAAGCCCGTTACTCTTTGCAACCGTACGGGCGGTATGATACCGAGCCCCGATCAAGTGCTCGAATCTATACGCAAGGCAGAGAAAGGAGAGAATTAAGATGGCTATTGTATTTGAAAAACCGAAGTCTCTTACCGACGCTCCCTTCCACTACTGCCCCGGCTGTCCTCACGGAATTATCCACCGCCTTGTCGCAGAGGTAATGGATGAGCTCGGAATCGAGGGCAAGGCAATAGGCGTTGCACCCGTCGGATGTGCGGTTATGGCATACGACTACTTCGCTTGCGATATGATCGAAGCGCCCCACGGAAGAGCTCCCGCTGTCGCAACGGGAATCAAGCGTTGCCGCCCCGAAAACGTGGTATTCACCTATCAGGGTGACGGCGACCTCGCTTCTATCGGTATGGCAGAGACCGTGCATTCTGCCGCAAGAAACGAAAACATTACCGTCATCTTCGTAAACAACGCAATTTACGGTATGACGGGCGGACAGATGGCGCCGACAAGCCTTCCGGGACAGGTTACTCAGACCTCGCCCTACGGACGTGACGTAAAGCACTGCGGCTGGCCTATCAAGGTAAGCGAAATGCTTGCTACCCTCGAGGGTCCCGAGTATATCGCACGTGTTGCCGTAAATAACGTAAAGAACGTAAAGAACGCCAAGAAGGCGATAAAAAAAGCATTTGAAAATCAGATCGCAGGCAAGGGCTTCTCGCTCGTCGAAGTCGTTTCCGCCTGCCCGACAAACTGGGGAATGACGCCCGAAGCGGCGCTCAAGTGGGTTGAAAGCGATATGCTTCCTTACTACCCGATCGGCGTATACAAGGACAGAAGCGCAAAGGAGGAGGAGTAATATGAAAACGACTCAGATCCTCATCGCAGGCTTCGGCGGACAGGGAATCCTCTTTTCGGGTAAGTTCCTTGCATACAAGGGACTTATGGAGGACTATCAGGTTTCCTGGCTCCCCTCCTACGGCCCCGAAATGAGAGGCGGAACCGCTAACTGTAACGTTATCATTTCCGAGACCCCCGTCGGCTCGCCGATAATCACTGCTCCCGATGTTCTTATCGCAATGAATACCCCGTCCCTTCAGAAGTACGTTGACACAGTCGTCCCCGGCGGACAGATATACGTTGACTCCTCGCTTATCGACGTGAAGGTCGAGCGTGACGACGTAGAGGTATTCTACATTCCCGCAACTCAGATGGCAAAGAACGAAGGGATTGCGACCCTTGCAAATATGGTCATCGTCGGACATCTGCTTGAAAACCACCCCGAGCTTTCCTTTGAAGGAACAAGTGAGGTCGTCGAAAAGCTCGTTCCCGCAAAGAAGGCTGCCCTTAAGGAGCTTAATATGAAGGCTCTCAATATGGGAAAGGTCTATAACAAGTAATCTCGCTGTTTATACAGCTTTTATCAAAGGAGAAAAACCTATGAATGCAATGACTGAAATGACAACATGGCGCCATGAGAAGGTACTTTTCGTCAATAACGAAAAGGCAGGCCTCAAGGCAATCATCGCGGTACACAACACGAACCTCGGCCCCGCGATCGGCGGATGCCGTCTCTTCCCCTACGCGTCCTATGACGACGCGCTCTTCGACGTTCTCCGCCTTTCGCGCGGTATGTCGCATAAGAACGCTATCGCAGGTCTTCCCCACGGCGGCGGTAAGGGCGTAATCATCGCTGATCCTTCAATGAAGACCGAGGCAATGTTCGAGGCGTTCGGCGAAGCAGTAAACAACCTCGGCGGCGATTACATAACCGCGGAGGACGTAAACACCGACTGCGACGACGCACTCGTAATGCTCCGCAAGACGAACCACATCTGCGGACTTCCCCAGAACAGCGGCGACCCCTCCCCCTTCACCGCACGCGGCGTATGGCAGGGCATCAAGGCGACCGCAAAGGTAACCTTCGGTACCGACTCTCTCGACGGACTCACCATCGCAGTTCAGGGTCTCGGTAAGGTCGGCTACGACCTCTGCCGTCACCTCCACAACAGCGGCGCAAAGCTTATCGTTGCTAACCGTTCCAATAAGGCGATCGCAGCTAAGGCAGCTGAGGAGTTCGGCGCGACCGTAGTTTCGACCGACGAGATCATGTCCGTCAAGTGCGACATCTTCTCCCCGAACGCAATGGGCGCTATCATCAACCCCAATACCATTCCTACCCTCAACTGTAAGGCAGTTGCAGGCGGCGCGAACAACCAGATCCTCGACGAGGCATCGGGTCTTGCGCTCAAGGCAAGAGGAATCTACTACGCTCCCGACTTCGTAATCAACGGCGGCGGCGTTATCAACGCTGCAGCAGAGGTTGACGGACCTTACAACAAGGACGCAGTCCTCGCAAAGGTCGACAACATCTACAACTCGATCGAGCAGATCCTCACCGAGTCCAAGGCAACCGGTAAGCCCGAGGGCGTTATCGCAACCGAAATGGCTGAAAAGATCATCTACGGCTGATAATCATTCATTATTCATTAAAAAAGCACCCAAGCGGAAATAAATTCCGCCGGGTGCTTTTTATTTACCCCATTCGGGATAGCTTTCAAATTCCATTTTCCTGCCGTTTTTCGGGTGCGCAAACGCCAACCGATACGAGTAAAGCATCGGTTCTCCCTTGCCACCGCCGTATCTGGCATCCCCGACAAGCGGCAGAGAACGCGAGGCGAACTGCGCTCTTATCTGGTGCGTTCTGCCCGTATATAGCTTGACCGAAACGAGGGCTTTTCCCTCCTCGGTCTTCACCACCTTATAAGAAAGCTTCGCTTCCTTGACGCCCGCGCGTTTGCGCTTTACGACGTATGTCTTGTTTTTCCCTCTGTCGTGATACAATAGATCCGTCAGAATATCCTCGTCCTTTTCGGGTATTCCCGAGAGGAGCGCGAGGTATTCCTTTCCTGCGTCGGGGTGTGAAAGTGACTCCGTCAGCTTGCCCGTCATATCAGGGCGGAGCGAGTAGACCATAAGTCCGCCGACGTTTTTGTCAAGCCGATGGACCGTTCCAACGTATGCGTCGGGCTTGCCGAGCGCTTCTCTTATGAGATGCGGTACAGACCTTTCGCCGTCCTCCGAAATATAACCGATCGGCTTTATAATGACCGCGAGCGTGTCATCGGAATAGAGTATCTCTATCATTGTACGGGTGTACCAAGGCGCTCAATATTCTCGTGATAAAAGCTTTCAAATCTTCCCTCGTCGAGCGCGTCTCTTATCTTCTGCATAAGGTCGTTATAGAAATAGAGGTTGTGAAGCACACAGAGGCGCATTCCGAGCATTTCGTCGACCTTTAATAGGTGGCGTATATACGCTCTGCTGTAGCTGCGGCAAGCGGGGCAGTTACAGCTTTCCGAGATCGGACGCGCGTCCATCTTGAAGCGCTGATTGAGTATCGTCAGCTTGCCCTCCCAAGTAAAGAGGTTTCCGTGTCGCGCGTTACGGCTCGGCATTACGCAGTCGAAGAAATCGACTCCTCTGCGTACCGCTTCAAGAATGTTCTGCGGTGTGCCGACGCCCATAAGATAACGCGGCTTATTTATCGGCATGTGCGGCTCGACCTCGTCGATCGTCGCGTACATCTCCTCCGCCGTCTCACCTACGGCAAGACCGCCGATAGCGTAGCCGTCGCAGTCAAGCTCAGCTATACGCTTCATGTGGTTTACGCGCAGATCCATATAGGTACAGCCCTGATTTATACCGAAAAGAAGCTGGTTCTTATTTATCGTTTCGGGAAGCGAATTTAAGCGCTTCATCTCCGCCTGACAGCGCTGAAGCCAACGGAAGGTGCGGTCGCAGGAGTCCTTCGCGTAGCGGTACTCTGCGGGGTTAGCTACACACTCGTCGAACGCCATAGCGATCGTCGACGCGAGGTTCGACTGTATCTGCATCGACTCCTCGGGTCCCATAAATATCTTCTTACCGTCGATATGGGAATTGAAGGTAACGCCCTCCTCCTTTATACGGCGGAGCTTCGCAAGGGAAAACACCTGAAATCCGCCCGAGTCTGTAAGAACGGGGCGATCCCAATTAAAGAACTTGTGGATTCCGCCCATGTCGTGTATAAGGCGGTCTCCGGGACGAATGTGCAGGTGGTAGGTGTTCGAAAGCTCGACCTGACAGCCGATCTCGCGGAGGTCATCGGTCGATACTCCGCCGCGAATTGCCGCGCAGGTGCCGACGTTCATAAATACGGGGGTCTGAACCGTGCCGTGAACCGTCTCAAAGGTGCCTCGGCGCGCTCTGCCCTCTTGCTTAAGTAACGTAAATTTTGCCATTATATTCTCATTTCCGTCGGGAAAACAGCCCGACATTTTTATTTTCTCCGCGAAAACAGCGCGGATATTTATTTAATTATTTTTTGTTTATAAATCCCAAGGCGCCAATCACAAAAAGGGAATTGAAAAGCATTGACAGCGGAAGCACCGAAACGATGTCTGCGGCTTTCGGATCGGAAAACGCGGCGATAACCGTTATTAAAGCACCGACTAAACCAACGATTGCGATCATCAAACAAATTTTCTTCATATTTTGATCCTTTCTTGTTTTACGCAAATATCTGTCGCGCATTTATAAAATAACGCGCAACGCTCTTGTAGGGCGGAGGGTTGCTCCCGCCGGTGTTCGGGCGGCTATCTGTCGCCCGAAAATGTATCATTCTTTTGGCACGGCGGGAGCAAGCCCCCGCCCTACAGTGTGGCGATATATTTCACAGTGGTGGACAGTTCCATAACAGAATTATTTACGTTCAAACTGCCTCTCAAATTCGCTCTTGGTCATCTCAAAAGCGACGGGGCGTCCGTGCGGACAGAAGCGGATATTCGGGTTTACTATGACCTGCTCGGCGATCCAGCGGATATTTTCGGGGCTGTCCTCACGTCCGCCCTTGACTGCCGCCTTACAGGACGCCTGGTAGAGCGCCTTTTCGTAGAAGGCGTCTCTGCCGATCTTAAGGTCACCGTGACCGTCGCTTAAGCGAGAGGCAAGCTCGGAGAACATCGTCACCGCCTGCGCGTCGTTAAGCCCCGACGGGTACTGTATCAGATCCACGCCCTTTTCGCCCTCGACAAAGTCGAAGCCGAGCTTGACAAGCTCGTCGCGGTACTCATCGCACGCCGCCATTTCCTCGCTCGTCAGCGGCACGTTCACGGGGAACAGAAGCAGCTGCGACACGGGTTCTAGCGACGACATATTCGCTCTCATTTTTTCGAACAGAACGCGCTCGTGTGCCGCGTGCTTGTCGATTATCATCATTTTATTTTCGAGCTCGACGAAAACGTATGTATTGAACATAACGCCCGCGATCTTGAAAAAGGGTGTCGGAATCGGCTCGTTAGTTGCATTTTTCGGTTCATTTTGAACCGTTTTCGGCTCGTTTTCAGACACTTTTATCGGTTCAACTGCCGCAGGGCGCTCGGTAAATGTCGGGCGCGGCTCGGGTTGAGGAGCGGGAGCGGGTGAAGGCGCAGGCGCCTTCTTGACCTCGGTCTCCCACGGCATAAGTATCGGCTTCGGTACAGCGACTTCAATATCGGGAAGCGCGGTCTTTTCCTCTACCGGCACCGTTATCTGCTCATACTTTCTCGTCAGGCGTTCCTTTTCCGACGCGATCGCTTCAGCCTCCGCCTCGGTAGCCGTTTTCATCGACAGCACGTCCTGATAGAGCTTATAGCTGTCGCCCGTGAGCTTTGTGCTTCCCATCGACGGACGGTCGATACCGTTCATCAGCGTGTTTCTTACCGCGCAGTAGACTGCGTTGAATATCGGCTTATCGTTCGAGAATTTGACCTCCAACTTCTGCGGATGGACGTTTACGTCGACAAACGCGGGGTTCACCGTTATCGCAAGCACGCAGGACGGGAATTTATCCGACGGAATATAGGACGAAAACGCCTGTTCAAGTGCCGCCGAGGCGGTACCGCATCTTATATATCTGCCGTTTATGAAGAAGTT
Source organism: Eubacteriales bacterium (assembly GCA_045540115.1). GTDB lineage: Bacteria > Bacillota > Clostridia > Oscillospirales > CAG-272 > Colimorpha_A. Next base: position 6,090 of record JAZQGR010000070.1, on the reverse strand, counting down.
TTCGGCGCCTCGGTTTCCGCGCACGTTATCGGGCGTACCGATGACACCCTCGACCTCGACACCGTCGGTCATATCGTGTACCTTGACGGTCTTTTTTGCGAAGTCGCGTCCGAGGACCGCGTATATGACGTTCACGAGTGAATTATCGCCTGCCGTCTGGAAGCGCAGATTTCCGTCGACGATGAACTTGAATGCGATATCGGGGCGCGAAAGCGCGAGCTTTTCCATTACCGCGCTGACAGCCGCCGTTTCCGACGCGTCGCGCTTCAAAAACTTACGGCGCGCAGGAACGTTCGAAAACAGCTCCTCGACGATGACGGTCGTGCCGACGGGGCATCCGCTTTCCTCGCAGGAAACGATATTTCCGCCCTCGCTCGTTACCATAACGCCGAGCTCGGAATCCTTCGTTCTCGTCATTATTCTCATTTTCGATACCGACGAGATCGCGGCAAGCGCCTCGCCTCGGAAGCCGAGCGTGACGATACCGTCAAGGTCGGATGCGTCCTTTATCTTACTCGTCGCGTGTCGGCGGGTACAGACAAGGGCGTCCTCCTTTGACATTCCGCATCCGTTGTCGGTTATACGCATGAGCGACACACCGCCGTTTTTTATCTCGGCGGTTATTTGCGTCGCGCCTGCATCTATACTGTTTTCAAGCAGCTCCTTTATCGCCGAGGCAGGACGTTCAACGACCTCGCCTGCCGCGATAAGATTCGCCACCTGTGTGTCAAGAAGATTTATCTTCTGCATACATTATATCCTTTATTTTGCTATCTTTTTAAGCTCGGAGAGGACGGTCAGCGCTTCGATCGGGGTAAGCAGGTTAAGATCGAGATTAAGAAGCTTTTCTCTTACCTCGTCCGCCTTATAATCATCGAAGGTTATCGTATTATCGCGTCCCTTATACTCGACTGGGCGCGCGTTTTCTGTCGTAAGCTGATTAAGCACTTCCTTTGCGCGTCTGATTACCTCATTCGGTACTCCCGCAAGCTTTGCGACCTCTATACCGTAGCTGTCGTCGGTCGCACCTCGCACGATTTTGCGCAGGAAGGTAATATCGTCGCCCTTTTTCTTTGCGGCGATATTATAGTTTACGACGCCCGTCATTTCCTTTTCAAGGACGGTAAGCTCGTGATAGTGCGTTGCGAACATCGTCTTTGCGCCGAGCTTTTTGCCTGCCGTGTATTCCGCCACCGCACGCGCGATGCTCATTCCGTCGAAGGTTGAGGTACCGCGTCCTATCTCGTCGTAGATGATGAGACTGCGGTTGGTTGCGTTTTTGAGAATATAAGCGACCTCGTTCATTTCGAGCATAAATGTTGACGTGCCCGATGCGAGATCGTCCGACGCGCCTACGCGCGTGAATATCTTATCTACGATACCGATGCGCGCTTCCTTTGCGGGAACGAAGGAGCCGATCTGCGCCATAAGAACGATGAGTGCGACCTGTCTCATATAGGTCGATTTACCCGCCATATTAGGTCCTGTGATAAGCGCGAGGCGGTTATGGTTCGTATCGAGAAGCGTATCGTTCGGCACGAAATATCCGTCCTTCGAGAACTGCTCGACGACGGGGTGACGTCCCTCTTTAATTACTATCGCGTTGCCGTACTCTATCTCGGGGCAGTTATAACCGTTGCGGACAGCGACATCGGCAAGCGACACGTAGCAGTCGAGCTTCGCAAGGAGCGACGCGGTCTGCTGTACGCGCTTTATTTCAGCGGCGATGCGCTCGCGTATCTGCGTAAACAGCTCGTATTCAAGGGCGTTCAGCTTGTCCGACGCGCCGAGGATAAGTCCTTCTTTTTCCTTAAGCTCCTCGGTTATGAAGCGCTCTGCATTAACGAGCGTCTGCTTTCTTATGTATCGGTCGGGAACCTCGTTAAGATTCGATTTCGTGACCTCTATATAGTAGCCGAAAACTCGGTTGAACGCGACTTTAAGATTTTTAATGCCCGTTGCTTCCCTTTCGGCTTCGGCGATCTTCTCAATATAGCTCTTGCCGTTATGGACGATCTCGTAAAGCTCGTCCGCCTCGGGATTGAAGCCGCGGCGGATAAATCCGCCGTCGCGGAGCGAGAAGGGGGGATCTTCCTTTATAGAGCGCTCGATCAGGTCTCTTATATCGGAAAGAGTATCGAGGTGAAGATGTATATCGGAAAGCTCCTCGCTTACAAAGGACGAGGTCAGCTCCTTAATGTCGGGAATGAGCGATGCGGTTGCCGCAATGGCGCGGAGATCCTTCGCGTTTGCCGTACCATAGACGAGCTTCGTCATAAGGCGGTCAAGGTCAAGAATGTGTGACAGGCACTCTCCAAGCTCCTCGCGTGCCATGAAGTTTGACACAAGCTCGGAAACTGCTCTCTGGCGGCGTCCAATCTTGTTCGCATTCACAAGCGGCTGCTCTACCCATCTTCGAAGCATTCTCGCGCCTGCCGAAGTTCCCGTGCGGTCAAGCACGGAAAGGAGCGAGCCCTTTTTATCCTTGCTTCGCATCGTTTCGCAAAGCTCAAGATTTCGTCTCGTTGCAACGTCGAGCTCAAGATATTCGCCGTTCTGGTAGAATTTAAGTCCCGATACGTTTGCCATATCGGTCTTTTGAGTATCGGTCACGTATCTGAGAAGCGCGCCTATGGCACAAACGGTCTCACGGCTTCTTTCCTTTGCCTCATAAGCCTGAGCGCCGAACTGCTTCGTGACGGCTGCAAGGCATCCGTTGTAGCCGAAAAGCTCCTCTTTACTGCTTCCGACGTAAGCGCCGAGGCGGTTATTTACGAAAAATTCAACGTCGGGAAGCTCGGAGAGAGGCTTGTTTACCATTACCTCTCTCGGTAAGAACTTAGCAAGCTCGTTTACCACCACGTCCGACTGATAGGTATCGAAGCTCGTTGCCGTCATCTCGCCCGTCGAGACGTCGAAGAAACAGATAGCGGCGCTTTCGTTTACGCAGATAGCGCAGAGGTAGTTATTCTTCGAATCGTCGAGCTGAGTGTTGTCGATGACCGTACCGGGGGTAACAACGCGGACGATATCGCGTTTAACTACCTTTGACGTCGACGTCGCGGGATCCTCCATCTGCTCGCAGACGACAACCTTATAGCCCTTCGCGACGAGGCGTCCGATATAGGTATCGGCGGCGTGAAACGGAACTCCGCACATCGGTGCGCGTTCACCGTTTCCGCAGGCTCTGCCCGTCAGCGTCAGCTCAAGCTCTTTCGACGCCGTCTTTGCGTCGTCGAAGAACATTTCGTAAAAGTCTCCGAGACGGTAGAAGAGGATAGAGTCCTGATAGCGCTTTTTTATTTCGAGGTATTGTTCCATCATTGGAGTCATAGTTTTTTCTCCTTGTGGGTTAGAATATAAAGGTAATTAGCCTTCCCCTCAGGGGAATGGTGCAAGAGGCACAGCCTCGAGCAAAGCGAAGTCGGATGAGGTGTAGGACGCGAAGTGTCCGTTATTAAAACAAGGCAATATTGGCAAGGAAACGCCGTCTTCGACGGCTACACCTCATCCGCCCCTTCGGGGCACCTTCCCCTGAGGGGAAGGCTATTTTTATGCCAGCTCGCCTGTCAAGCAATAGGTATCGGCGGTGATTATCTTAACGCTGGCAAACGTTCCGATGAGGTAATCGTCGCCCTCAAAATGGACAAGGCGGTTTTTCTCGTTTCGTCCCGTGAGCATTTTTTCGTCGGTCTTGCTTCGTCCCTCGACGAGCACTCGCTCTGTCTTACCGACGTATTCGTTATTCTTTTCGAGCGAAATTCGGTTTTGCGTTTCAAGGAGCCGCGCGAAGCGCTCCTTCTTTACGGGATCGGGGATCTGCTCCATCGTTTCGGCAGGCGTGCCGCGTCTGATCGAATAGATAAACGAGAAGAACGCGTCGTATCTTACCGCCTCGAGCATTGAAAGGGTATCTGAAAAGTCCTCCTCCGTTTCGGTCGGGAAGCCGACTATAATGTCGGTCGAGAGGGCGATGTCGGGTATTTTTTCCTTCATATACCCGATGAGCGAGAGGTATGTCTCGCGTCCGTAATGACGGTTCATCTTATTTAGAATTGCGTCAGAGCCCGACTGAAGCGGCAAATGGAACTGCTTTACGATCTTCGGCTTACAGTCGTCTCCGCAGTTTTCTGCGATAACGTCGATAAGCTTACGGCTTGCGTCCTTCGGATGGCTCGTCATAAAGCGTATCCAATAGTCACCCTTGATCTTACATATATCGGAAAGCAGATCTGAAAATCCGTAATCGTCATAAAGACCCTTTCCGTAAGAATTTACGTTCTGACCGAGCAGGGTTATCTCCTTACAGCCGTTTTTTACAAGCTCTTCTACTTCTGCAAGAATATTCTCTCGGCAACGGCTTCGCTCGCGTCCGCGAACGTAAGGCACTACGCAGTAGGTGCAGAAGTTATTACATCCGTTCATTATGCTCACCCAGCCCTTGAAGCTGCTTTCGCGCTCGACGGGCATTTTTTCGGGTATCGAATAATTTTCGTCTGGGTAGAACACTCTTTTGCGCTTGCGCATTGATTCGGCAAGATAGAAGGGAAATTTTTCGTGGCTACCCGTGCCGAAAAGGAAGTCTACGTAGGGATATTTATTTTTTATATCATTAAGACGGTGCTCCTGCGCGACCATGCAGCCGCAGATGCCGATACGAAGGTCGGGATTTTGCGCTTTCAGATGCTTGAGCTGTCCCGTTATCGAGAGCGCTTTAAGCTCGGCGTGCTCGCGGACTGCACAGGTGTTATAGAGGATAAGCGACGCTTTTTCCTCGCAATCAACCTTTTCGTAGCCCATAAGACAAGCCATTCCCATATATCTTTCGCTGTCCGCCTCATTTTGCTGACAACCGAATGTTCGGATAAAGACGCCGGGGCGCTTTCCGTTCTTGTCGCAATATGCATCGGTAATTTTTTTGACGTATTTTACGTCGGGCGACGATGCATCAAATTCCGTTCTGTATATCATAGAGCAAATTTTCCCATAATAATAGTTTATTATATTATTATAATATAAAAACCGACGCTTGTCAACAAAATGCACCTATTGACACGGCTTTTTTATTTTGGTATAATTTTTGGGTAATTTTAAAAAAAGAGGATACAAATATGCAGCTTTGGGAAATATTTCTCATAGGCGTTTCTTTATCTATGGACGCCTTCGCGGTTGCCGTCTGCAAGGGGCTGACGCTTTGTAAGGTAAAGCTTTCACAAGCAATCACGGTCGGTCTTTATTTCGGCGTTTTTCAGGCGCTTATGCCGCTTATCGGTTACTTTCTCGCTTCGACCGTTGCATCAAAGATCGCCGATTATTCCTTCTACATAGCGTTCGCGCTTCTGCTTCTTATCGGTGCGAATATGATAAGAGAAGCGATCAAGGGCGACGATGACACCTGTACGGTCTCGCTTTCTTTCCGCGAAATGATACCGCTCGCGCTCGCGACGAGCATCGATGCGCTCGCCGTCGGAGTTTCCTTTGCGCTCGTTGAGGTTGAAATATTCTCGTCTGTCGGTATTATCGGCGTAACGACCTTCGTCCTTTCCGCGATCGGAACGGCACTCGGGGCTTTTGTCGGCTCAAAATTCCGTAAGGCCGCGACCATTATCGGCGGATCGGTGCTTATCCTGATGGGAGTAAAGATACTGCTTGAGGGGTTGAATGTTATATAAACAAAAATGATGCAACCTTACAACCGGACGGGCGACCCTTGGGAACCCCAAAAGCTCATTGCATTCGCTTCGGGGAACCCCGATATTGGTCGCCCGCATTAAAATGACGTTGCATCACAAATAAAACTAACAAACATCGCGTGCGATTTTCGTATGCAAAAAGGATGCCCAAGGTGAAGTGAACCCCATTTAGTTCACAAAAAAGAAAAAAGACAAAACCTCTTATGGTATAATAGTACCATAGGAGGTTTTAGTTATGGCTAGAAAAGGACAAAACTTTAAGAACTACTCAAAAGAAATCAAAGAAGAAATTTTAAAGAGGTATTTTGAAGAATACGTTCCGCCAACAGCATTAAGCGAAGAATATGGAATATCCCCAAAGACAATTCAAAATTGGATATACAAATCAAAGAAAGGA
>JAZQGR010000069.1:0-1916 GCA_045540115.1 Eubacteriales bacterium | reverse complement strand
AAGTTTGTCAGCTCGCTCTGCTCCTCAGGAGAGAACGAAACGGCGCCCTTCTGATGATACGGCTCGCCAAGAGTGACGACTCCGTCATCGTCGACGGTATATGTTCCGACGTGGAGCTGGCTGATACCGAATTCTACTTTGTTAGCCATTGAATTGACTCCTTTCTAAACGTTGTAATAAATCACGAAAACGCCTTGTTCTTCGATATAGACGTCCTCGCTTTTATCGTAGAGATAGCCATTATCGAGAAGCAGCTTCTCAATGGCTGCCTCTTGTTCTTCGTCTTTTTCCGTAAAGTAATACTCTATTTGGTAACGATTGCGAGCCCAATAATAAGAATTATCAGCCTCGAAAGCGTCTTGTCCGTTCCCGATATAAACCAGGTACGGAGGCGACTCAGGAACGTCCTCATCCCTAAAATGCGAATACGTGCAAGGGATCCCGAGCCCTGATTCCTCGTCTGTTAAGATTTCGAATAATGTCATGATAGATCCCTCTCTACTCTTTGAATGAAATCCGTCTCCCCTTTGTCCGCCGCCGGTGCAATATGCGGATGAGCAGCCGCGCGACCGAAATAACCTTTTTTATTCCGGACAACGTGTCCCTTTTCGAGCAAATGCGTCAGCCCTGGCATTTTGCGATTATATGTAACCGCTGTCGTATCGTCGATTTGCTTCGATGACCATCCGCTCGCATAGTCTCCGGTTTTCTTTGGAGATGAACCTTTAAGCGTCCGAGCCGTTTCCCTGGCTGACGCTCCGGTATCTTTGCGAACGACGTCTTTTACTTCATCCGAATATTCTTCGAGGATTCTATTGAGTTGAACCGCTATACTGTCAGCCATTGCGAACACGCTCCTCACATATCAGCGAGATCCCGTCCCGCTGAGCGTTCCAATCGACACGGATAACGCTGTATTCCTTGCCGTCGAACTCGAGGACCTTCTCGCCCTGGTAATCGTTCCGGTTCGTCATATACAGCGTTAGGGACGGTTTGAGTCCGAGCTGCGCGGCGTTATAGAACTCCGAAGCATAAACGCCCCGAGGCTGAACGAATACGGTCCGCTTGACCTCTTTCGTTGTCTTGTTGCCGTATTTATCGAACCCCTCGTTCGAGTATGATTTCAGAATTGCAATACCGTCGTACATTACTCGGACACCTCCCAATCTGTATAACCCGTCGCGTTCGAGAGCTGAGCCTTCTGCTCGTCGTATGATCTTTTGAGCCGGTCGTAATCTTCCGGGAGACCGAACGACAATTTGCAATAGGTGATTATCGCCTTCGTAACGATTGGATCCACCGTCTGAGGAACTACGACCCCAGCGATTCCGAGATCGAGTTTCGCGGCGTCGATAAGATCCTGAAGCTCTTCGTTAAGAGCCAGGTTATCGGTGACCGAGATTCTTAACGCGTTCCTTACCTTGTCAATCATTGCCATAGTATTACCTCACGAAATGAGGCGACCCTTAGAGAGCCGCCTCGATTGCTTCTTTGATTTGCGTCTTATTCCATGACGAGCGGACCGAAACGCCGAGCTCATCAGCATAAGCGGAGAGCTCCGCTTTTGTCATGCTCGACAGATCCGGAGACGCTTTCCGTCCGTCGCTTAAGATTCCGATTCCTCTTCTCCTGTGATGTATGCGAACATCTTAGGACCGACTACAGCGATAGCTGCAAGCAGCTTGCCGACGATCTTAACGAGATCCGCCTCAGCGAGTGAATACTCGTCGAAGATGAACCTTACCGCGTCGCCCTCAGGGAGGTTAGCCTGTACACCGGACAGATCGCCAACGATAGCGCCTGTAACGCCGTCCTTCTGAATGACTTCGAGTCCCTGGAACGGATCGAGCGCATAGTTAGCGGTAAGAGCTGCCTTCTTAACAGCTGCGATCGTAGAACCGGACGCAATAAATACG
>JAZQGR010000068.1:0-8442 GCA_045540115.1 Eubacteriales bacterium | reverse complement strand
AATATACAGATTTGCCTATGATGATACCGGTGATTATTATGACCTCAGAGGAGGTGTTCATCCTCCGCTTCCTGCACATGACCTGTATATTGAAGCAATTATTGCCGCGATATATAAGGACAGAGGATATGATTATGCAAGAAGGTGGGTTAGTACGTTCTTTGAAAAGAATGGTCTGAAGATCGGCGAAACACCAATATACATAAACAAGGTTCATAAGCAGAATATGGAGTGAGACAAGGATCGGCAGAGCAAGTTAACAGTTCTGCCGATCTTTTTTTGAAAAAAAGCCACACAAATATTCACGGATAGACGAATGTTAGAAAGGTGGATTATTCTGCAAAACTCCCTTAAGACTTATACTAAATATATAAGTTAATGCTATTTGTGAAGGGAGGGTGCAACGATGGATAAGGTGACCATGGGTGCGCGGTTCAAGCAGGCCAGACTCAATAAGCATCTCACGCAGGAAGCATTGGGCGAAATGTGTGATTGCGGTACTACTTATATCAGCGATATTGAGCGTGGTGCTAAGTTTCCGAGTATGGCTTTATTTATTCGTTTGGTGAACGCTTTGGACGTTTCTTCTGACTTTATACTTCGCGGCGAGTTAAACTCCGGCAAGACGTATGTATACGATGAGCTGACCAAGAAATTGGAGAATCTTACGCCTCAGCAACGCGAAAACGTTTCCGTTATGATCGACGCGTATCTCAAGACCCTAAAGTGAATATCTGAACCTCGAATGTCCAGGAGTCGGTAGCAATACCGGCTCTTTTGTTTTTGCCTTTCTCGAATTATGTCGAAAACTTTTCATATTTCGCACCACAAAACGACAAATTTCGCAGTTTCACCTGTGTTATTATATTCTCGTAGCCGAAAGTTCTACAAATAGACGAATACAAAAGGAGTGAGAATATGACAAATATCGGCATTATCAGGAAAGTGGATTCCCTGGGTAGAGTAACACTTCCAAAAGAGATGAGAAGGCTCTTTAGACTTGAGAAGAACGATTGGGTCGAAATGCTTGCCACCGAGGATGGGATTCTCCTTCGCGTTCCTAATGTGGAAGTGAAGAGAACGGAAACGAAGGGGAGGATGATCTATGAGCTCGAATGAGGCAAAGAGAAACCCGTATGAGGGTGTTGGGAAGGCAGCTTGGGAGAAGCGCCAATTGATTTTGGAGGATTATCCCGGGAATCTGTATAAGGAAGCCTACGGAGACCACGAAACTGTATTGAATGATGACCAGATCAAGGGCTTATTTGTTGCCATGTGCTTTATTGAACATAGACAGAGACTTGTTCTGGAGATGCGATATCGGGATAAGATGTCCTTTTCAGAGATTGGTAAGATCCTTGGGATTACGACAGAGCGTGTCAGACAGATTGAACATAAAGCGATGCGAGGACTTCGAACACCTCGACAGCATAAGCTCGTCATAAACGGTTTTGACGGATATCTTCAATTGGTACGCGAGCATCACGATGAGCAAGGATATGATCGAGGCTATCTGGACGGTTATCATCAAGGCATCAGGGAAGCTAATGAAGGTACAGCGAAGCCGGGAGTCAGCGTCAGAATCTTAGATCTTCCGATTGAGGCACTTTGTTTAACTGTAGGAGCAGTTCAATGCTTAAGAGATGCAGGATTTGAAAAGATTGCCGAACTCTTACTTCTTGACGAAAAAGAAGTAAAGAGGATCCCGAAATTGTGGACCAAACGTCGGCAAGAAATCGCCAAAGGCCTGAAATACTATCAGATCTGTAATGAGGTTTGGAAGTTTTACCTTCCATATGAGCAAAAATATGAAACAGTACAAGGAGAATGACAAATGAATACAAGAGTAATGAATATTTTAAGCGCAAAAGACATGGTTAGGGTTATGACAGCATACATCGATACCTTCAGCAAGGATTTTGCGCCCTGTAAGGAAGAATTTGAGCACGCGATCCATATGCTGCGTAGGGAGGTCGGAGACGAAGAGGTAGACAAGCTCCTTGATGCCATCGACCGTCGCTGTGAAGCAGATCTGATCTTTTGCGGAAGCCTCGGTTATCAGGCTAACCTGAAGAATTTTCGTGATCCCATTGCCAGGACCTTCATGGACGTAGATTTTGAAGACTATCTCCGTGTCGAGGTCTTGCAGAATATGCCACAGCGGGATCGCGCTGAGAGTGAGATCGAAGAGTTCCGGCTATCCCTCACAGAAGATCAACGAGGCGTTTTTGAAGCCGTATCCTCCTATCTTGTTTTCCTGGAACTGGACCTTACGAAGCTTGCTCATTACGCAGGTTTTATGTTTGGTAATGATATGCTTTATTTTACCGAGCCGGGATATACTGCTAATTTGGTACTGTCCCTTCGTTACAGAGACTTTATGGAAAAATGGTTTGGAGCTGACTTCAAATTATGGTATGAGGACAGACAAGGAAAATCGGAGGTTGTAAGCGCGTGAAAGGGAAAGAGAATAAAGCGTACCCGTACAATTTGCTTGAGGATGTGTTTGCAAATAAGGAGTATGAGCCGGCAGAACTCACGGATGATATGGCGGACGGTCTTGCCTATGTAATTGCAGCATTAGGAGAAAGAAGAGAGGCGATTCTTCGGATGTATTATGCTGAAGGAAAAAGAGCCCGCGAGATCGCCGATTACTTTGGCGTAACCACAAGTGCTATATACGCTCTCAAACGAAATGCCGTGATGCGACTTCGCAGAAACGACGCGATTTGCTACATAACATACGGCAAAAAGGGATTTGAAGAACGCGAGCAGCGCCTTCGCTTGGAAAAAGAAATAAAGAAGAACTCTGAACAATATCAACAGGTTATGGGGGTACGCTTTGAGGAACTGGATCTGTCGGTGCGTTCCTTTAATTGTCTACGAAGAGCCGGCTACGTTACAATAGGAGATATTGTGGATCTGACCGAGGAAGAAATTATTCATATCAAGAATATCAGCTGGAAGCAATACGACGAGATTGGTCGAAAACTTTTGGCGAGGGGTGTAAGCGACTCTGCGTGGATCGGCTTTATCCAAGACAAAATTTAATATCCAAACCTGATGCCACCTTGACGGGTGGCATCTTTTTTACCTCTTTTCAGAAAAATGACGAGAAAAAGTAAGTTTTCTTGAAGATAGAAAAATTTCGACTATGTTATAGACACCTGAAAGGAGGAATTATTATGTCTGAATACAGAGACATCCTGGACGACGTCGTAAGAGAAGACGCCGCAGAGCAGCAAGACACGGATTTTGAAGAAGAGGAGGTGAGAGAACAGGAGACGGAGCAGGATGACAGTTCCGATACTAATACGGGACATGACGATGGAGGAAGCTTAAACGACCGTGTTTCCAACAGCGTCGGTCGAGGTGCCGTGGAAAACATTATCAAGCAATCTGTTTATCAGAAATACGACATTGATGCCAAAGCGATGAAGGAATTCTCACGCTTATCACCGACCGAAATGATCTCGGATTTCAAGGGGAGCATCAGCGAACTACATACACTGCGCTCGGACTATGCTCAAGGCAAATACACGAAAGAGGAGTACAAGATCCTTAGCAGTAAAGTAAAAGGTGAGATCTCCGGCAAGATGCTTGAGATGGGAAGCAGCCGAAAGAGCATTCTGGAAGATGTGCTGCTTCGTTCCTTTGGTGTTGCTCCCAAGGATATCAATGAGGCGCGCACATTCAGCGATCTGGTAGATGCTTTTCGTGGAGACACCGACCCCACCCCTGATTATGATCCGGAGGTGGTAGCGGAGGTGGACGGTGACGACGCCTTGGACGTTGAGATGCCTGAAGCTGAGGTGGATACCGATGCGGAGATTGATGCCGAGCTTCAGCAGGAATCGGATCTTGAAAATGAGGCACTTGCAGAAAAGGATGGCGAGGAAAGCCGTGATTCTGACGAGGAAGCAGAGAAGGACGCCGAAAAACAAGAAGAACAGCCCGAGAACGATACCGACGCGGAGCGTGAGGGAGAAACTGATAATCAAGAAGAATCTGAAATCGATACGGAGGAACAGGATTATGAAACGGAAGGTGAAGCATTACAGGAAGACGGGGCGGACGTTCCCGAAGAGCTGCCGGATGATCAGAACGAATCCGATGCCGAAGACACAGATGAGGATGAGACTGACTATGAGGACGAGGAGACCGATACTGAAGAATCGGAAGATGTAGAAGAACATCGGGAAGAAACACCGTCGGACGAGGAACCGGAAAGCGACACGGAAGAGCCCGGAGATAATGAGGACACCGGCGAGGAGACCCCAGAACCGGAAAACGAGGAGGATCCTCCCGATGACGCTGATGAGGATATTTCCACGGACAGCGGTGAGGAGCCGTTGGATGAGCCTGACGATGAGGAATACGACCCCGATTCCGAAGGTGAAAGCCGAGACAGCATTGAGGATCGAAGGTCCGATGCGGCGGAGCCTGAGGAAGAAGAATACGATGACGAGCCGTCGGAGGATTCCACGGAGGATGCAGGGGAACCCGAGCTTGACGCAGATGATATTCCCGATGCTTCTGCTGACGCAGAGGACGTAGAGGCGTATGAAGATACCGATACCTTCGCTGAAGACATTATGGAGACAGACCCGTCTGCCGAGGACTTCGATGTTGATGAGCTTGGCGTGGATTCCGACGGCGCAGATCCTGAGATGGAAAGCCAGGACCTTGAGGAACAGGATTTCACTAATGATATGCTGGAGGACGGAAGCGATGAGATCGACGCGTTAGGGGATAGTGGAGAGCCTTTAGAGGGCGGCGAAGACATGATTCCCGAAGACGTCGGTGATCTGCCCGATTCTCAGGAATTTGAAACCATGCTGGATGAGCACGCGCAGGATCTCGCCGGCGAAAGTGAGATATTTGACAACGAGGATCTTGGCGACTACGAAGATCTCGGAGATTTTGACTATCTTGAGGATGCCGAGTTGGATGCAGATGAGGCAGACAGCCTGACCGATGCCGATGTGTCTCCCGACAGCATGGCGGAAGATATCGGAGAGATTGCTGAGGAAGCAGGTGAGCTTGCCGAAGAAGGCGAAGCCATTATCGCTGCACTGTTATAAGGAATTGAGCTACACGCCCCGTCGTGTGGCTCTTTTCTTATGAAAAAGTAAGTTTTCTTGAAGATTATAAAATTTCGGTCATATTATAAACACTTAAAATATCAGTTACGAAGGAGAGATTAAAAATGAATCTGAAAGGAACCGTTACCCGTGTTTTCACTGCCAAGGATAGTGGCTTTAAGATCCTTGCGCTAAAGGTGGATGATCTGAAGACAATTCCGGTAGAAAAACGAAACCCCGATTATCCGGACAGTGTTTCGGTTGTCGGACTGTTGAGAGGAGTTGAAGAAAACTACGTTATCGACGTTGTGGGAGATTGGGAGAATCGTCCGAGCGGACAGTACTGGCCGTGGCAATTCAAGGTGTCGGACGTTACCGTATGCGAATTTGAAACGCCGGTCTTGATGCGCCGATTCCTTGCGGGAATCTCCGAGGTTGGACCCGAGCTTGCCAGACGTATTCAAAACGTATATCCCAACACTCAAGAAGTCATCGAGAAAAGTCCCAAGAAACTTACCGTCATCAAAGGCATTACTGAAGAAAAAGCAATGCGGATACACCGTGCTTTTCTTGAACAGAAGGAAAAACGAAGCCTCGCTGTGTTCTTGCATAAGTTCGGGCTGAAGAACGAGGATGCCAACAAAATATCCTCGCACTACGGCTCAAACGCAATGAAGCTCATCTGCGAAGACCCGTATCGTCTATGTAATGACAATCTGTACCCCTTTAAGCTGTGCGACAGGATCGGAAAAGAGCTTGGAATCCCGGCAGATGCCGAATGCAGATTAAAGGCTGCCTTATGGCAGGTGCTGTTTTTTAAGGCGGGTGCTAAAGGACACGTCTATCTGACGCTTGAACTTCTGATTACCGAAACCAATGCGTTCTTTAAGGATAATGCCGTTATTGCCTGCTCCTTTAGCGCCGAACAGCTTGAAAAGAAGCTTAAGACGCTGACGGAGAATGGAATGCTTGTGCAGGAAAACGGCAAGTATTATCACCCGGATCGGTATCAGAATGAAAAGGACGTTGCGGACATTCTTCTGCGCAGATCAAAAAGCAAATCCCGATACGCAGATGCCTCGGATGCACTTGTTAATGAGAGCATTGCTGAGGCTGAAGAGGAAATCGGTATTCAGCTGGATGAACTGCAGCGAGAAGCGGTAGTGTCTGCCATTCAGCATTCGACCGTTGTGATCACCGGTGGCCCCGGCAGCGGAAAGACCACGCTATTGAATACCTACATCAAGGCAATCGGAAAGTTGTCGAAAAAACTTCACCGTGAAGCACCGTCCATTTCACTTGCAGCCCCTACCGGCATGGCATCCAAGCGAATGACGGCATCCACCGGAAGAGAAGCGAGAACGATCCACAAAATGTTTGACATCCGCTACGACCTCAAGATCAATGAGGAAGCGAAGGCATTTGTCAGCGATATTGTGGTGCTTGATGAGGTCTCTATGTTGGATATTGACATTATGGCGTACATTCTGCGTGTTATGTCGGTAAATACCGGACTTATTCTCTTGGGAGACGTGGATCAGATCCCTTCGATCGGTCCCGGCAACGTACTGTCCGATATCATTGAATCGGGTGTGATCCCTGTTGCCCGTCTGAAGCGCTCTTACCGACACGGATCGCGAAAGACGATTCTGACCAATGCCACGCGTATCAATGCCGGTGAAGAAAATCTGGAGACCAACCGTGCGGATTTTGTGTTTCTTTCCGTTCCGGATAAGACGTCGGATAAGGAATGTCGAAGACTCAAGGCGGTTACCGAGCGTGTCTTCTGTGAAGAGTTTCTTGCAGGAGGAAAGGACCCGTACCGTGTACAGGTTATTTCTCCCCTGAGAATGAAAACGCAGGCATCTGTGGATGAACTGAACATTGTGCTTCAAAAGATTGCAAATCCCGAAATTTGTGATACCGAGCAAATTCAGCACGGCAAGGTCTTCTTCCGCATGGGAGATAAGGTAATGCAGGTGTCCAACAACTATGAGAAGGGCGTCTATAACGGCGACGTGGGTGTGATCAAACTGGTGTCCACCGAAAAGAAACGCTTGCAGGTGGATTTCCAGGGTCTGCTCGTAGATTACTATGAGAATGAATTTGATCAGTTGAAGCACGCATTTGCCACTACCGTCCATAAGGTACAGGGCGGTGAGTAC
The DNA here is from genome assembly GCA_045540115.1 of Eubacteriales bacterium. Taxonomy (GTDB): domain Bacteria; phylum Bacillota; class Clostridia; order Oscillospirales; family CAG-272; genus Colimorpha_A. Next base: position 1,193 of record JAZQGR010000068.1, on the reverse strand, counting down.
CCGGTCGTTATCATGGTCGTTACCAATTATCACTCCATGATGCTTCTGCGTAATCTTCTCTATACCGGAGTAACACGTGCAAAGCAGAGAATGATTCTGATCGGAGATGAGGATGCGATCAAATATGCCATCCGCAACACGAAAGGCATCAAGCGTCTGTCCGCATTACTGCAACGCTTAAGGCAGGCAGCTTGACCGACTATATTTATGAAGGAGAGACTTAATTTATGGAATGGAAGAAAGCCGATGAACCGGCATCCTATCATTTATTCAGAGAAAACGGATACAGTCCACTTGTTGCATCGGCTCTTGCAAAGGCCGGGCTTACCGATCTTGAGCAGGTGAAAAAACACCTCCATTGTGACGAGTTTGAGGATCCGGGAAAGATTCGCAATATCGGAAAAGCAACCGACGTAATTTGGAAGCACGTTTATGAAGGAAACCGTATTTGCGTCTATGGCGACTATGATGCCGATGGCATTACTGCGTCTGCTGTGATGTTTCTCGCATTAAGACGGTTGGGAGCCAACGTAACAGTTCGTCTTCCCGATCGTATCGGGGAAGGTTACGGTATCAGTAAAAAGGCTATTGATGAGCAAGCAGAGCTTGGGGCAAAGCTGTTCATCACCGTTGATAACGGAATTCGGGCAATCGAAGAGACAAAGTATGTAAAAGAGCTCGGTTTGGATATCGTTATTCTCGATCACCATGAGCCTGGGGAAGAATTACCTGAAGCCGACGCGGTCATTGATTTGCACATTCCCGGCGAAACCTTTCCCGACACTGAGCTAACCGGCTCGGGACTTGCATGGAAAGTTGCTCATTATATGCTTGAGCAGATGGGAGAACACGATTATGCCATGTCCCTTGTCGACATTGCTGCTTTCGGTACCGTTGGCGACGTTGCACCTTTAATAGGAGAGAACCGAACCATTGTCAAGCGCGCTATCCGCCTGATGCAAAGCCCGGGATACTGTCGTCCCGGCGTCAGTGCATTGATGAAGGGGACCGAACACATTACTGCTGAAGATATCGCCTTTCGCTTGGCACCCTGTCTCAATGCCCCGGGCAGACTTACCTCCGGAGGTGCATCCCTTCCGTTGATTCTTTTGATTGAGGACGATCCCGGTACGGCAACAGAGCTTGCAGCACGTGTGCACGCTGAAAACGAACACCGTAAGGAGCTTCAGAGG
>JAZQGR010000067.1:0-12630 GCA_045540115.1 Eubacteriales bacterium | reverse complement strand
GTCATTCTTAATGAGGTCGTCGTAGGTCTCCCTTTTTACAATGATCTTGGCTTCATTGCCGCTTACCGCCACAATAGGAGGACGTGGAATGCGATTATAATTGCTGGACATGGAGTAATTGTATGCTCCTGTAGCAAGAACTGCAAGTGTATCGCCAACGTGGATCTGAGGCATCATAACGTGCTCTTGTATAAGATCTCCCGATTCGCAACACTTTCCCGCAATGGTAATGGGCGCGACAGGTTCGGCGGACGCATTGTTCGCCAAAACTGCGGTGTATTTGGAGCCGTATAGAATATAACGCGGGTTGTCACACATACCTCCGTCAATGGAAACGTAGGTGCGGACATTCTCAATCTCCTTTACGCAGCCAACCGTGTAAAGCGTAATACCTGCTGAGGCAACGATAGAGCGTCCCGGCTCAAATACAAGGAAGGGAAGATCAATTCCTTTTTCTTGTGCAAGTTCCTTAACCACATTTGTCACCTTGTGAATGTATTCGGATGGCGCAATCGGATCGTCGGTCGCGGTATATTTGATACCAAAGCCTCCGCCGAGGTTGAGAATATTTACTTTGATACCAAGTTTGTCATAAAGGTCAGCAATAAAACCAATCATCACTTTGGCAGCCTCGCAGAAGGGTTCGACGTCAAAGATCTGCGAGCCGATATGACAGTGAACACCGTCAATCTGAATGTTGCTCATCGAGAGTGCGAGCTTATGTATCTCGTAAGCCTCACCGTTCTCAAGAGCAACGCCGAATTTGGAATCGATCTGTCCCGTCTTTACAAAATCATGAGTATGAGCATCAATACCGGGCTTGATACGGAAGAGAATACGTTGATTAACGTTTTTTTCATTTGCAATGCGATTCAGAAGCTCAAGCTCATATTTGTTATCTACCACGATGTGACCGACACCGCAATTCAGTGCAAGCTCGATCTCGTCGGGCGTTTTATTATTGCCGTGGAAGAATACCTTTTCCATCGGGAAGCCCGCCTTGTAGAGTGTGTAAAGCTCACCGCCCGAAACAACGTCGGCTCCAAGCCCTTCTTCTGCAACGAGTCTTTCGGTATACATTGTACAAAGTGCCTTGCTTGCAAAGAGAACGAGACCGTGTCCGTCGTAATAGGTGTCAATGGCATTTTTATATGCACGGCAATTGTCACGCATCAGATCCTCGTCCAGTACGTAGAGCGGGGTGCCGAATTTCTTTGCAAGCTCCACGGTATCGTGCTGCCCGATGACAAGATGATTTTCTGAGTTGATAGAGAGATTTGGCGAATGAAACATAGCTTTTGTCCTTGATTATGAATAGGTTTTAATAATTTCTTCGGCAATTTCACGTTTGGAAATACAGCGGTCCATTGCCTGTTTTTCAATGTATCTGTGTGCGTCCGCTTCTGTCATTTTCAAGCTGTCGATCAGAACCCATTTTGCGCGGTTGACGATGCGGATCTCCTGCATCTTTTCCTCGGTTGACACGGTTTTCTTTTCAAACTTCTTTAGCCGCTCTCTTGTTGCGATCATCCAGTCGATTGCCTGAGACACAATGGGCTTGGAGGTTGGCTTTGGCAAAATATAAACTCCGTACTCCGCAACCCGATTATAGGTCGTGGCGTAAACGTCAGAGCGAACCATTAACAGCGCTACGGAAGTTTTCAGCCCGGAAAGATCTATCGCAAAGCGAACGCCTGCATCATCGGGAAGGGGAGAGTTAATGACGATAAAATCATAGGTACGGTCTACCAAAGCGCGTTTAGCGGCATTGACGCTCGTTTCAAAACGGACGGGGTCAAATTTGGAGTCGGGTAGTAATGGGATAAGAGCTGAATTAAAAGCGTCGGACGCAGAAACGACCAAAACGCTGTAAATCTGTTCCTGTAAGCTCACATTACTCCCTCCTTCCACTGTAGATTTGATTGTTATCAGATGAGTTTTCTGCTGTAAAGCTCTATGATCTGCTCCGGCAGATGTTTGCGAATAAATGTGCTTTCTTTCATAACGGTAATCGCTTCATCAAGAGAAGCCGGCAACTTCTTAAACTGACTCAATGTTTCTTCGTCTGCCTTAAAGAGGTTGATGTCGGAGGCGGGAGGCGGGGTCAGATTATTCTGAATACCGTACAGTCCCGCATATATGAGAAGCGCAAAGGCAAGATAAGGGTTTGCCGTTGGGTCGGGAGAACGAAGCTCAACGCGCTTCTGCTCGTAAACGGCGGCAGGAACGCGAACAAGCTGAGAGCGGTTTTCAGCCGACCAGGAAATATAGGCAGGTGCTTTGCTTTGACCGAATCTTTCATAGGATGCCTCGGAGGGATTCAAAAAGGCGGTCATTTCGGGAATGAATTCCAGCACTCCCGCGATGATATGTGAAAGCGATACCTCGCCTTTTTCGCTGTTCGCTGAAATATTGATGTGAAAGCCGTTTCCCGCTTTGTCCTTCAAGGGCTTTGGCGTGAAATCAGCCCACAGACCGTTTCTGCCCGAAACGGTTTTTACAACGGTTTCAAAGGTCTGCGAGTTATCTGCGGCAGTCAAGGCATCGGAATAGCGGAAATCGATCTCGTTTTGTCCCGGCCCCTCCTCGTGATGTGAGCTTTCGGGGCGGATGCCCATCTGTTCCAGCATCAGGCAGATCTCTCGGCGAATGTTTTCGCCCCTATCCTCGGGAGCAATATCCATATAACCTGCCTCGTCATAAGGCGTATCGGTTTTGTTGCCAAGCTCGTCCAGCTTAAATAGATAAAATTCAAGCTCGGGACCGAAATCAAAGGCAATTCCGCATTTATTAGCATCGTCAATAGCACGGATCAGAATGCTTCTTGTGTCGCATTCAAAAATTCTTCCGTCGGGATAGGTGATCGTACAGAACATACGAACCACACGCCCATGCTCGGGACGCCATGGAAGCACCGAGAGCGTGGACGGATCAGGGTGTAGCATTAGGTCGGAGTGAGTTTCATCACCGAAGCCTCGGATGGCAGATGCGTCAAAAGCGATGCCGTCCTTAAAGGCGCGAGGAAGCTCACTCGGCATAATGGAAATATTCTTTTGTTTGCCGTAAATATCGCAAAACGCAAGACGGATAAACTTCACGTCCTCCTCCTTTACGTATTGCATAACTTCCTCTTTCGTGTATTTCATTTCACTACCTCTTTCATTATCTTAATTTGCAACGTACATCTGCTTATATGGATTTTTTGTATCAGGCGTAATAACGGTAAATTCTGTATTCATTATATCGTTTACTTCAAGTCCCAAAAGGGCACAGTATTCCGTGAGATAAGGTTTGATCTCGTCAAGGTCGGCTTTCGTCGCGCGTGTGGCTCTGACCTGGCTCGGAAAACGAATATTTGAGCAATCCGAGCGCAGATACATCTTTCCACCGTGCATTCCCGTGCAGGGAAAATTGCTGACGATCGGCTTATCATTCTCCGTAAGACCGAGAACGATAATCCTGCCGCCTGCCTGATACTCGCCGAGAAAGCTACCCGCTTTGCCGCCGATGATCATAATGGGAACCTTGTCCTCGTATGCCTTCATATGGATTCCTGCGCGATAACCGGCGTTGCCTTTTACGTAGATTCTACCGCCGCGCATGGCATACCCTGCGGCATCTCCGATATTGCCTTCAACGACGATGTAACCGTCATTCATTGTATCTCCGACTGCATCCTGTGCATTGCCTTTCACGCGAATTGCCGCACCGTTGAGGTAAGCACCAAGCGCATTTCCGGGCGTACCCGTGATTGTGATGGTTTTATCCGACATTCCTGCTGCGATAAATCTTTGACCGAGGCAGTTCAAAATTTCAAATTCACCTTCGGCACTGCGGAGATTTTCGTTGAGGGTGGCAAAGTCAAGCCTTTTTGCATCAATACGTATCATTATACCACACCTCCGAGCATTTTTCTGCGCTGATTTTGTGAATATGCGAATAAAGTTGGATTTTTTTTCAAAATATCGAAATTTATCGTATCAATCGGCACCCTTTCACGAATAAGCGACGTATAAATACCCGCACGTTCCACTTGTCCGATCAGAATGAAGCCCGTCTGAACGCCGTCTTTGGTAAACAGACGCTTGAGTGTTCCGTTGCCTTTTTCTTCGTACATCTCACCGCCGTCACTCTCCCCAAAATAACTTCCCGCCGTGATCGCATGCAATCCGAAGAACCCGATGGAGTTCATGGGAATTGCTTTATCAAACACCTCGTTACCGCCTGCCATATTCACACCTGCGGTATGTCCCTGCATATAAGCATTGGGAAGAATGGCAAGTACACGGTGATCTCCGAGAGAAATATCCATTCCCTCGGTACAGTCTCCGGCTGCGTAAATATCGGAGAAGGAGGTTTTCATTCGCTCGTCAACGATAATTCCGCGATTGACCTCGCCGCCAAGCTCTCCTATAAGAGTTGTATTGGCGCGTACTCCGACCGCCATGATAAGAATATCAAATTCGACAGTAGCACCGCTTTTCATCGTTGCTTTATTTCCGTTAAACTCTGTGGCTGTATCGCCAAGCATAAATTTGATACCGTTTTCTTCAAGACGTGCCTGCATTAGCGCGGCACATTCCTCGTCAAGAATGCTGGAAAGCACTCTTGTAGCAAGGTCACAGACCGTGACAGAGCCGGCACGCCCCGAGATTCCCTCGGCACATTTTAGTCCGATCAGACCCGCGCCAACGATCAACACTTTGCTATCCTTAGTGAGTACCTTTTCAAGCGAGAGGGTATCGTTCAAGGTCATAAAGGAAAATTTATTTTGTACTGTTTCGAGTCCTTTGATCGGTGGAATAAAAGGAGCAGAACCGGTAGCCACGCAGACAGAGGTATAGGGAAGCACTGTTCTATCATCAAGGAGAATGATCTTTTCGTCCTTGTCAATTTTCACAGCTTTTTTTCCGTAGAGGACACGGCAGCCGTTTGAGCTGTAAAAGTCGGGCTTTCTGTAATTCATTTTATCAAGGGTCGTCTTTTTTTCAAGATAGTAGGAAATAAGAGGGCGACCGTAAACGGGGTACGGTTCTTCGGAAACAACCGTAATGGGTGAGGTTTTGTCAATGCTTCGAACACCTTCAACACAACCAACAGCGGCAACCCCGTTACCGATGATTACGTATTCAGACATTGTAACACCTCCTAAATAAGCTTGGGGATTTCCTGCCCGCATTTGCGGCAAAATGGGTCGAGACCCATTTTGAAGAAAATTCGAGGGCGTGACAGTATAATTTTGAATATTGATTTGTTTTATTCACGCCCATCACCCCTTTCCTCATAGACGATAGCATTGTTCGGGCAGCCTTTTACACAAGCGGGAGCACCGCAGGAATTTTGCAAGCAAAGCTCGCATTTCTGCATAACGCCGTTTTCGTTTGATGCAAGTGCACCGTAAGGGCATACCAATATGCAGGTATAGCAGCCCACGCATTTACTTTGGTCAATGTGAATTAAACCGTCCTCGCGTGTGATTGCACCTGCGATACAGCTTTTGACACACATAGGATCCTCGCAATGACGGCAGGAAACCGCATACGATATTTTTTCGTTGCCTTCTATGTGGATCCTCGGAAAGATCGGTTTGCCTTTGAGTGCCGTTGCCATATCGGTCATACCGGAATTGGCAAAAGCACAGTTATATTCACATAAGTGGCAGCCAAGACACCACTCTTCATTTACATATACTCGTTTCACTGTTCATCATCCCTCCGTGTCGGAGCAGGCTTGTCCTTTCTTAACAGAGAAAGATTAAGCTTGCCGAGAATTGGCATTAACATTGTTGCAATTACGATTCCTGCGGTTCCTTGAATGGCATTTCCGGGGATGGCTCCCGTTGCAGCTAAACCATAACCCATAATCGTTGCTTCAAATGCAAAGTAGCCCAAAATCATAATTATTTCAGATACGATTCCGGCAAAAACAAATCTCAATATTTGTTTTTGGGGATATGTTCGTATAATTAGTCCCATTACTACAGCCATAAGTGCTTTTATTAAAAATGTTGCGGGAGCAAAAACAACGTATCCGCCAAGCAGATCTGCAAGTGCTGAACCAAGGCCTGCTGCAAGTCCGCCGTATACCGGACCAAGCGCGACACCCGCTAAAAGTACAATAGAGTCACCAAGGTTAATGTATCCGCCAGTAGCGGGTATAGGAATTTTAATAACAATTGTTGCAACACATGCCATTGAAGCCATTAACGCGGAAATGACAAGTTTTAATGTTTTACTCATAATATTTCCCTCACTCTCCGGCATGAGAAATACCCAAAATATCAAGTTCTCTGTCCGTAAGTCCGACACCACGCAGCATAAGCCGATTTCCGCGAAGAGCCTCAACGGAGTTGATGCCCATACCGCCCATCAGTTCCTTAATTTCGTGTCGCCATGCATTCATCAGATTGATAAGACGCTCACTGCCCATATCGGGATTGAGGCGCTTGACAAGCTCGGGACGTTGTGTTGCAATACCCCAGTTACACTTGCCGGTCTGGCAAGTACGGCAGAGATGACAGCCGAGGGCAAGCAGAGCCGCAGTAGCAATATAGCAGGCATCTGCACCAAGTGCAATTGCCTTTACCACGTCTGCGGCAGAACGGATACTACCACCTACCACAAGGGATACGTTATTTCTGATGCCTTCATCGCGCAAACGCTGATCAACCGAAGCAAGAGCAAGCTCAATCGGAATACCTACGTTATCGCGGATTCTCGTAGGAGCCGCCCCCGTACCGCCGCGGAATCCGTCAATAGCAATGATATCCGCACCGCTTCGTGCAATTCCGCTGGCAATAGCGGCAATGTTGTGGACTGCCGCAACCTTGACGATGATCGGCTTTTTGTAATCGGTTGCTTCCTTCAAGGAAAAAACGAGCTGACGCAGATCCTCGATAGAATAAATGTCGTGATGCGGAGCAGGGGAGATGGCATCCGAGCCTTCGGGTATCATACGAGTACGTGAGACATCACCGACGATCTTGGCACCGGGCAAATGGCCGCCGATTCCGGGCTTGGCGCCTTGTCCCATTTTGATCTCAACCGCCGCGCCTGCCTTCAGATACTCCTCGTGAACGCCAAATCGTCCCGATGCAACCTGTACGATGGTGTTCTCACCATAGACGTAAAAATCCTCGTGAAGTCCGCCCTCGCCCGTATTATAAAGAATACCGAGCTCCTTGGCGGCACGCGCAAGGCTTTCGTGTGCGTTATAGCTAATTGAGCCGTAGCTCATCGCGGAGAACATCATCGGCATCGAAAGCTCAAGCTGAGGCGGAAGCTTGCAGATCAGCTTACCGTCAGCATTTCGCTCGACCTTTTCGGGTTTCTTTCCGAGGAACACCTTGGTTTCCATTGGCTCACGAAGAGGGTCAATTGGCGGGTTTGTGACTTGAGACGCATTGATCAGGATTTTATCCCAATATACGGGAAGAGGCTTGGGATTTCCCATTGAGGATAGCAGGACCGCACCGCTTCCCGCTTGCTTGTATATTTCATTGACGGTATCCTGTTGCCAGTTAGCGTTTTCACGAAGCTGACAGTCGCTTTTTACGATCTTGAGTGCACGTGTCGGACACAGAGAAACGCAACGGTGGCAGTCCACGCACTTTGACTCGTCGCTGAGCATGATCTTGCGTTCCTCATCGTAGGTATGTACTTCGTTGGCGCACTGTCGTTCGCAAACACGGCAGGTCACGCAGCGGCTGTCATTTCTGACAACTTCAAATTCCGGATAGATAAAGTTTACAGCCATCAGAAACAGCCCTCCTTTACATTGACGATAACGGGCTCACCGCCTGCGGGTGCCCAGATATTTTCCACGTTCGGTTCCATTACGCGAATCGCCGCTTCTTCGCTTGCAATATATACCTTATTATTCTTTTCACCGACAACCATGGAACGAAGCTTGAGACGGTCGTTGAGCGCCATAAGTCCCCCGTTGTAACCCAAAACGATGGAAAACGGACCCGTTACGAGCAGGCTTGGGAAAAGGGTGCGAAGATAGGTATGCTTCTCCTTATCCTCTATATCGGTTTTATTGGCGATCGTGCTCCAGAAGGGAGAGGCAACAACGCTTGTTGCCTCTTCAAGCGTAAGTCCCTGCACACGCACGAGATAATCAAAGATGTAGGTAATGACCTCGGTATCGGTCTGGAGATTACACTTGTATCCAAACATTTCAATATATCTTCTGTTTGCATCGTAAGAAGAGATCTCTCCGTTATGAACGATAGAGTAATCAAGGAGAGTAAAGGGATGCGCTCCGCCCCACCAGCCGGGCGTGTTGGTCGGATATCTGCCGTGAGCAGTCCACGAGTATCCTTCATATTCATCTAATCTGTAGAATTCGCCAACATCCTCGGGAAAGCCGACTGCCTTGAAGGTTCCCATATTCTTTCCGCTGGAAAATACGTATGCGCCGGGCATTTCGGTATTGATCTTCATGACGGTACGAACGACAAATTCCTTTTCGTCAAGCTGCATGGAATCAAGCACGGAACGCAAGGGAGCAACGAAGTAACGCCATATGATCGGCTCGTCGGTAATGGATGGTATTTTTTTCGTGGGAATGATCTCGGATTTTACAATTTCAAATCTTTCCTTTAAGAATACTTCGCAATTCTTTCTCGTTGTACGCTCATCAAAGAAAAAATGAAGAGCGTACAGATCCTTGTATTCCGGATAAATGCCGTAAGCGGCAAAGCCACCGCCCAGACCGTTGGAACGGTCGTGCATAGGCATCATCGCTTCAATGATCGGTCTGCCCGACATTCTCTCACCGTCCTTGGCGATTACCGCTGCGATGGCGCATCCCGATGGAATACGTACTTGACCTTCTTTCAACATAATAGCAACCATTGCCTTTCCTGAAACAAAAAAGCAAAGGCGTTCACGGATAGACAGCGTGTGCTGTATCCTATGAACGCCTTTGCTCATATGCAAGTATTATAGCGCGAAACTTGCAGATTGTCAAGATGTTTTCGGGAAAAATTTCAGATTTTGCAGGATTTTTCAAAAAACTTTTCAAAAACCCATTGACAAACCACTAGCGAGGGTGTATAATGTGTCGCGTAAAGGCAAAGGCGTCTTTGACAGGGTAACACCTATCAGAGCCGCCTTTGCCTTTTTATGTTTCATGCATTAAGGAGGATTTCTGTTATGTCATACGTAGATGAGGTAATAGAGCAAGTTGTAAGTCAAAACCCAAACGAGCCCGAATTTCATCAGGCAGTCAAGGAAGTTCTGGAATCGATCCGAGTAGTGGTCGATCAGAATGAGGAGCAGTTCAGACGCGATGCTCTCTTGGAGCGTCTGTGCAATCCCGAGCGCCAGATCAAATTCCGTGTACCGTGGATCGACGATAAAGGACAGGTACACGTCAACACCGGCTATCGCGTTCAGTTTAATAGCGCGATCGGTCCGTATAAGGGAGGCTTAAGACTTCATCCTTCTGTTAATATTGGAATTATTAAGTTCCTCGGCTTTGAACAGATTTTCAAGAATTCGCTTACGGGTCTTCCCATTGGAGGAGGAAAGGGCGGTTCCGATTTTGATCCCAAGGGCAAGAGTGACCGAGAGGTGATGGCGTTCTGTCAGAGCTTTATGAGTGAGCTTTGCAAATACATCGGAGCAGACACAGACGTTCCTGCGGGAGATATCGGAACGGGGGCACGCGAGATTGGATATATGTTTGGTCAATATAAGAAGCTCAGAGGCTTGTTTGAGGGTGTACTCACGGGGAAGGGACTTTCCTATGGCGGTTCACTTGCAAGAACCGAGGCTACGGGCTATGGTCTCTTATATCTGACCGAGGAAATGCTGAACTGCCACGGTGTAGATATAAAGGGAAAGACCGTTACAGTTTCGGGTGCCGGTAATGTTGCCATTTATGCAATCGAGAAGGCAGCGCAGATGGGAGCAAAGCCTGTGACCTGCTCAGACTCTACCGGTTGGGTTTACGATCCCGACGGAATCGACGTTGCGGCGCTCAAGGAGATCAAGGAAGTCAAGAGACAAAGACTTACGGAATATAAGAAATACAGACCAAATTCCGAATACCACGAGGGCAAGGGTGTATGGACCGTTAAGAGTGATATCGCTCTTCCTTGTGCTACGCAGAACGAGCTTGACCTTGAGGATGCAAAGATGCTGGTTGCAAACGGTGTGATCGCAGTTTGCGAGGGGGCAAATATGCCTACCACTGCCGAGGCGACCAAGTATTTCCAAGAGAACAACGTGTATTTCGTTCCGGGTAAGGCGGCAAATGCGGGCGGTGTTGCAACATCGGCGCTTGAAATGTCTCAGAATAGCGAACGCTTGTCTTGGAGCTTTGTAAAGGTAGACGGGGTGCTCAAGGGCATTATGGTTCGTTTGTATCACAACATTGACGATGCCGCAAAGAAGTATGGCTTTGAGGGCAATTACGTAGTCGGTGCGAACATTGCGGGATTTGAAAAGGTCGTAGATGCAATGAATGCACAGGGCATAGTTTAAAGTAATAAGGAAGAGTGAAAAGTGAATAAGTAAAGGCAATGGCGTCTTTCTTGTGTAAAAAGCAGGACAGACGCCTATCACATTTTTTAGAACAATTTGCAAAGGAGAAATATATTATGGCAACGGTAAAAGAACAATTCGGAAGTCTGGTCTTTGATGACAGAGTGATGAAAGCGAGCCTTGATGCAAAGGTTTACGCTTCCTTGAAAAAGACGATTGATGAAGGAAAGGAGCTTGATCTGACGGTCGCAAATGCTGTGGCAGCCGCTATGAAGGATTGGGCGGTAGCTCACGGCGCAACCCATTATACACATTGGTTTCAGCCTCTTACGGGTGTTACGGCAGAGAAGCATGACAGCTTTATTTCACCTGCTCCCGATGGCGGAGTCATTATGGAATTTTCGGGCAAGGAGCTGATCAAGGGTGAGCCCGATGCATCTTCGTTCCCCTCGGGAGGACTTCGCGCTACCTTTGAGGCAAGAGGCTATACTGCTTGGGATCCTACCTCTTACGCATTTATCAAGGGAAAGACGCTGTGCATTCCTACAGCATTCTGCTCCTATGGTGGCGAGGCTCTTGATAAGAAGACTCCATTGCTTCGTTCTATGGAGGCACTCAACGTGCAGGCTCTCCGTATTCTGAAGCTTTTTGGAAACGATACCGTAAAGCGTGTTACAAGCTCGGTCGGTCCTGAGCAGGAATACTTCCTCGTTGACAGAGAAATGTATAACAAAAGAAAGGACCTTATATATACGGGACGTACTCTCTTTGGTGCGAAGCCTCCCAAGGGACAGGAGATGGATGACCATTATTTTGGTGTTATCAAGCCCCGTGTAGCTTCTTATATGGAGGATCTCAATGAGGAGCTGTGGAAGCTTGGTATTCTTGCAAAGACTGAGCATAACGAGGTCGCACCCGCACAGCATGAGTTGGCACCCATTTATGCCACAACGAATATTGCCACCGACCACAACCAGCTTACGATGGAGATTATGCAGAAGGTTGCCGCAAAGCACGGTCTTGTTTGCCTGCTCCACGAAAAGCCCTTTGCGGGTGTTAACGGCTCGGGTAAGCACAACAACTGGTCTATTGCAACCGATGCAGGACAGAATTTGCTCTCTCCCGGCGAAACACCCTACGAAAACGCGCAGTTTTTGCTGTTCCTTTGCGCCGTAATCAAGGCGGTTGACGATTATCAGGACCTTCTCAGAATTTCGGTTGCTACCGCAGGCAACGATCACCGTCTCGGTGCAAACGAAGCACCTCCCGCTGTGGTATCCATCTTCCTCGGTGACGAGCTGAACGCTGTCCTTGAGGCAATCGAGAACGATACCCCCTATCAGGGTGCTAAGAAAACAACAATGAAGCTTGGAAGCGACGTTCTTCCCAAATTTAACAGAGATACCACCGACCGAAACCGCACCTCACCCTTTGCATTCACGGGCAACAAGTTTGAGTTCCGTATGCTTGGCTCCTCCAACAGCATCGCCTGTGCAAACATTATGCTGAACACAGCTGTTGCGGAATCATTGAAAATCTATGCTGACCGTCTTGAGGGTGTAGCTGATTTTGAGACTGCATTGCACGATATGATCAAGAAGACCATCAAGGATCACAAACGCATCATTTTCAACGGTAACGGTTACGACGATTCCTGGATAAAGGAAGCAACCGAGAAGAGAGGTCTTTGCAACTATCGCACCACAGCTGACTGTATGCCACATATTCTTGATGAGAAAAACGTAAGAATGCTGACGTCTCACAAGGTTTTTTCCGAGGTGGAGTTGAAATCCAGGTGTGAGATCATGCTGGAAAATTACTGCAAGACGGTTATGATCGAAGCGTGTACGATGGTCGATATGGCAAAGAAGCAGATTCTTCCCGCCGTCAGTGCATATACGACCGATCTTGCCGAAAGCGTTGGAAAGAAGCTCAAGCTCGGTACAGATATTGCATGCAAGTACGAAAAGGAAGCCGTTAAGAAGCTTTCCATTCTATGCGATAAGATAGCCGAGGCGACCGACTTGCTTGAGGGCACACTTGTTAAGATCAAGGCGGCAGAGAGTATCGGGGAAGAATCCGAAATGATTCGTGATGCAGTCCTTGTCGCAATGAGTGAGCTTCGCGTGGCATG